>NZ_JBFAPZ010000001.1:0-629030 GCF_040676935.1 Saccharopolyspora sp. NPDC049426
CCAAAACAGTCCACTGTTGAGTTCTCAAAGAACACACCCACACCATCGCCACAACCCCACTTCCAGGGCGTGAACTCCGGGGAGTCATTTCCTCGGTGATTCCCGCTCTCGCGGTGTTTCCCACTGTAGACCATCCTGATTTCCTCGGTCAAACCGGGGGTCTCATTCTCGTCCGTCGCCATTCCGTGACCTACAAGCAAGCCCCGTACCCGGCGACATCAAGCGAAAACAACCGCTCAATCGGTATTCACATTATCAAAAGGTCTTACCCGTTTTTCCCGGGTCCCACCACGCTAACACCCTCAGGTTTAAGCGAGGTTCTCGGGGCCCCGTCAGGCCCGGCCCGGTTTTCCCGGCCCGTGTCGCTCTGACCTGAAATACTTTACGCACCCCGAAAAACCCCATGAACACCACCCCCCCTTTAAGGGTAAAACCCCAGGTCAGAGGCCAAGTTCGAGGTCGAAGAGGGCTTGGAGCTCCATGACCGTGGATTCGAGACCGGAGTGGTGGACCCCGACCATTCCCGCGGTGACCGCGCCATCGACATTGCGGCGGAGGTCGTCGACGAACACGCACTCCCCCGGTTCGAGTCCGAGGCGGCGCGCTGCGAGCCGGTAGATCTCGGCATCGGGTTTGGCGAATCCGACGACTCCGGAGAGGACGACCGCGTCGAACGCATCCGGCAATGCCGGATCCGCGAGTCGATCGGCGTTGGAAACGACGGCGGTGCGCACTCCGGCGCCGCGCACCGCTCTCGCCACCGCGGCCATCCCCGGTTCGTCGAGCACCCCGGCGTAGTCCAGCAACAGTCCTCGCAGATCCACGTGAAGCACCGTAGGCCACACGATCGAGTGGCACTGGCCGAGAAGTGACCGGAACAGGGGTCCTCGCGCCTCTTCCACATCGAAGGCGACATCAACGATGAGGGAGGCGCCATGACCGCAGTCCAGCCCAGCACCGACCTGCTGCCGAGCACCAACCTGCTGCCCCGCACCGATACACCGCTGTCCGCCGTCCCCGATCCCGCTCAGCGCACGGCGGTGTCGGTGGCATCGGTGATCGGCAGGCAGGTCTTCGACGTGCTGGCCGGGCGATCAGGTGCGGGGAACGTGCGCGAGCACCTGACCGCCGCGGTGTTCGGCAAGCTCCTCGGTCTCCGACTGCGGGGAGCCGACCACCCGCAGTACCGGCTGCGCTCGGTGCACGCCTGCGCGATCGGTGACTCGGCCGTGGAGGCGTGCCTGGTCGTGGGCGCGCACCGGGTTCGCGCGCTGGCGCTGCGGCTCGAACGGCGGGCGGAGCGCTGGGTGTGCACCCGGCTGTCCCCGATCGAGCGGAACGCGATCTAGGCGAGCGGGACTTCCCAGGTGACCGTCGTACCGCTGTCCGGGGAGGAGGTGAGGGTGCAGCGGCCACCGGCAGCGGCGGCGCGTTCTTCGAGGTTGCGGAGTCCGCGCTTGCTCACGTCGCGGGGGATGCCGCAGCCGTCGTCGACGACCTGCAAGCGCAGCCCGGGCTCCGACCGGCGGACCCGGACCAGGACGGTGCGAGCACCGGAGTGGCGCACGACGTTGGACAGCGCCTCGCGCAGCGCGGCTCGTGCGTGGTCGGCCACCGGGACCGGTACGTCGGTGAGGTCGCCGTCGATCTCCAGCTTCGGCGGCCGCCCCAGCAGCTCGCCGGCGATCTGCACCTCGGAGCGGATCGAGTCGTCGAGCGCAGGTGCCTGGGTGGGTGTCTCCGGGTCGGCCGAGCGCAGCGTGCGGGCCGTGGCGCGGACTTCGGCGATGGCCTGGTCGATCTGCTCGACGGTCTCCGCCAGCCGGTCGGCGTCCGCGGTGTCGAGGCTGCCCGCGACCCGTCGTTGCAGCACGTCCAACTGCACGCCGGCGGCGTAGAGGCGCTGCACGATCACGTCGTGCAGGTCGCGGGCGATGCGTTCGCGCTCCTGGTAGACGGCGATCCGCTGGCGAGCGGTGGAGCCTTCGGCGAGCACGAGCGCGAGTCCGGCCTGAGCGGCGAAGGAGGTGAGCACGTCGACGGCGACGCGGTTGAAGGTCGAGGCGCCACGCCGCCGGTAGACGGCGAGCGCGCCGAGACGTCGTTCGCGGGTGCCGAAGGGAGCGACGGCGAACGGGCCGTAGACCCGCAGCGACGCGGGCACGTACGGCGCGGTCAGCGGATCGTCGATCAGGTCGTCGACGACCACGGGAACGCCGCTGCGCGCGACGCGGGCGGCCGCGGAACGGGAGGACAGCACGGTGCCGACGGGGTCGGCGAGCGGACCGGTGGCGCTCGGTGCGCCGTAGGCGGCTTCGACGGTGAGCCTGCCGTCGTCGGAGCGGACGGTGACCACGCCGAGGTCCGCTTCGGCCAGTTCCGCGGCGCGGCGGACCACCAGCGGCAGCACGGCCTCGGGGTCTTCCGCGGACAGCGCCACTCTGGTGATCTCGGTGGACGCGGTGAGCATCCGTCTGGCGAGAGTGGAATCCATGACGCTTTCGAGGCTATAGCGCCCGTACACGCGATGAAGGGAGTCGCGACTGCGGTTCATGACACATCCGCCGTGGTCACGGCTGAGACGGTGCCGCCGTCCACCCGCAGCACCAGGTCGGCGCCCGTGGTCTCGGTGATCCGGTGCGTCACGTGCACGACGGTCCGGCCTCGGAGGTCGGTGCGAAGGCGGTTCAGCAGCGCGTCGGCCGTCTCCGCGTCGAGGTGCGCGGTGGGTTCGTCGAGCAGCACCAGGTCGGCGTCGGCGAGCAGGGCGCGGGCCAGGGCGAGCCGCTGGGCTTCGCCGCCCGAGAGCTCGGTCCCACCGCTGCCGACCGGTGTGTTCAGGTCCCAGCCGGTCAGCGCGGCGGCGTCGAGCGCTTCGGCGAGTTCGGCGTCGGACGCGCGTGGGGCCGCGAGCCGCAGGTTCTCGCGGATGGTGGTGGTCACCAGCTGCGGGTCCTGCGGGCACCAGGCGACGCGCTCGGGCACCCGGGCCAGGCCGCGCGAGGCGGGCAGGAAGCCGAGCAGCAGCGCGAGCAGGGTCGACTTGCCCGCTCCGGAGGGTCCGACGACGGCCACGTGCGATCCCGCGGGCACGTTCAGGTCGAGGCCGGTGAGCACCGGTTCGCCGTCGGGCCAGGCGACGTCGGCGCCGACCAGTTCGATCTCGCCGCCGGTTCGAGCCAGCGGGGTTTCGGCCTCCCGGCCGGTGAGGAGTGGTGCGATCCGGTCGTGGGCGGTGCGCATCGAGCGCCACTGCTGCGCGGCGGGCGGCAGCAGCGCGACGGCTTCGGCCGCGGCCAGCGGGACGAGCCCGAGCAGCGGTGCGAGTTCGGGGGCCAGGCGCCCTTCGGCGACGGCGACGGCCGCGAGGTGGGCGCTGCCGAGCACTGCCGCGCCGATCAGCAGCGTGTGCGCGGCGGTCGCGGCACCGGTTCCGAACGCGGCGCGGCGCGCGCGGGCGGCGAGCCGCGTGTCCGCGGCGGCGAGTTCGGCTCGGCGGCCGGTGTGCGCGCCGAAGGCGAGCAGCTCCGCGGCGCCGTCGAGCAGCGCCAGCACCTTCGCGGCCACGACGCGACGGCCTTCGGCGACCGCGTCGCTGGCGCGGCGTTCGGCGATCACCGCTGCGGCGGGGGTCGCCACGCTAGCCACGGTCAGCGCGGCGGCGAGCACGAGACCGGCTTCGGGCAGCACCAGCACCTGCACGACGACGGCGGCGACGAGCACGGCGAACGCGATCAGGGGTGGCAGCAGGACGCGCGGGATCAGGTCGCGGACCTTGTCGACGTCGTCGACGAGTCGCGCCACTCCCTCGCCGCGCCGGAGTCCGGCGGTGCGGACCGGTCCGAGGCGGACCAGCCCGACCCACAGGCGTTCCCGCAGGTCACCGGCAGTTCGGAAGGCGGCGTCGTGGGTGACGAGGCGTTCGACGTAGCGCAGCGCGGCACGCGAGAGCGCGAAGGTCCGGACACCGACGACCGCGACGGACAGCGTCAGGATCGGGGGTTGCTGGGAGGCGCGAGCGATCAGCCAGGCGGACACGGCGGTGAGCGCGAGACCGGACAGCAGCGACAGCGCCCCGAGCCCCGCGCCGGCCAGCATCCGGGGGCTGATCAGGTCGCGCAGCCGCCCACGGCCGGTGGCCGCCTCCTCGGCCTGCGCCTCGACGGCCGGAGCGGACATCTCGACCTCGGCGCCTTCACCGGTCGGGCGGTGACTGGCCAGGACGACGGTCGCGCCCGATGCCGCGGCGCGTTCGATCGCCGCGTCGACGTGCCGCGCGCTGGCCGCGTCCAGGTGCGCGGTCGGTTCGTCGAGCAGCAGGAAGGTCGCCGAGCCGCGCAGTCGCAGCAGCGCGCGGGCGACGGCGACGCGCTGCCGCTCGCCGGCTGACAGCTCGTCGATGCGGCGGTCCCGCAGGTGGCCGGCGGACGCCTCGGCCAGCGCCTCGTCGACGTGCTCCACCAGGTCCGGCTGATCGGCGGTGGCCACCAGCAGCTCGTCGCGGACCGTTCCCCCGGTGAAGGTCGGGTGCTGCGGGACCCAGGCGATCCGCCGGCGCCACTCCGCGACGCCGGGGGTGGCTCCGCCGCAGGTCACCGTGCCGGAGTCGGGGCGGGTGAAGCCGAGGAGCACCGACAGGGTCGTGGATTTCCCGCTGCCGCTGGGACCGACGTCGCCGAAGGCGAGCCGCACCACGGATCCGGGGCGCGCGGTGAAGCTCAGCCCGTCCGGCACGAAGGCGTCGCGGCGTCGCACTCGCAGTCCGGACACCCGCAGCACGCCGGGCTCGTCGTCCGGCGAGCCGGAGATCGCGAAGCCGGTCTCCTCGGGCGCGGACACGATCTCGTCCACCCGCCGGACGGCTTCCACACCGTCCTCGCTGGCGTGGTGCGCGGCACCGACCGCGCGCAGCGGCAGGTAGCACTCCGGCGCCAGGACCAGCACCAACAGCCCGGTGGTCAGGTCGAGGTCGCCGCCGACGAGTCGCAGTCCGATGCCGACGGCGACCATCGCCACCGACAGCGACGAGAACAGCTCCAGCACCAACGCGGACAGGAACGCGATCCGCAGCGTCGCGACGGTGCTGCGGCGGTGCTCCTCGCTGACCCTGCGCACGACCTCGCGCTGCGCCCGCGCGCGGCCGAAGGCGGTGAGCACCGGCAGCGCGCGGATCAGTTCCAGCAGGCGTGCGGACAGCCGGTGCTCGGAGTCGGTGGCGCGGGCGATGCGCTGCTCCGTGAAGCGGCCGACGAGCCAGGCGAACAGCGGGATGAGCGGCACGGTCAGGACCACGACCAGCGCGGACACCCAGTCCGACCAGAGGATCCAGGCGCCGACCAGCGGCGGCACGATCGAGGCGGTGACCAGCGCGGGCAGGTACTTGGTGAAGTAGGCGTCGAGCGCGTCCAGGCCGCGGGTGGCGAGCGCGGTCAGCTCGGCGGGGCCGCGCCTGCCGATCCACTCGGGCCCGCGCCGCAGGGCGGAGTCGAGCAGCAGCGCGCGCAGTTCCTCCTTGGCACCGGCGGCGGCGCGGGCGGACACCGACTCGGTCGCCCAGCTCAGCACGGCGCGGGCGATCACGGCGGCTGCCAGGACCACCAGCCGGTCGCCGATCTCGGCCGCGGGCACGCCGCGCACGACGACGTCGGCGAGGGCGCTGCCGATCGCCCACGCCTGCGCGATGAGCGCGATCGCGTTGCCCGCTGCGAGCAGTCCCGCGACCACCAGGGCGCGCCGGGTCGCTCCGGACAGCCGGGGCAGCGCGCCGAGCGGCCCGGTCACGGCGCGTGCACCGGCGGGATGTGCTTGGTGCCGATGCGCTTGCGGAACACCCAGTAGGTCCAGCCCTGGTAGATCATCACGGCCGGGGTTCCGAACGCGGCGACCCACGTCATGATCATCAGCGGGTAGTCGCTGGCGGCGGTGTCCTCGATCGACAGCGAGAACGCCGGGTCCACTGTGGACGGGATGACGTTCGGCCACAGCGCTCCGAACAGCGTCACCACGACGCCGGTCAGCGCGACGGCCTGCAGGAAGAACGCCTGGCCCTCGCGATCGGCGGCGACCCTGGCGACCCCGAGCAGTCCGGCGGCCAGTGCGATGACCAGCGGGATCCAGGTCCAGGCCGAGCCCTCGCGGAACTGGGCGAGCAGCACCAGCGCGACCACCGGCAGCAGCAGCGGCACGCCCGCGCGCAGCGCGAACCGCCGGGCGCGCAGCCGGATCTCGCCCTCGGTCTTGAGCGCCAGGAACACCGCGCCGTGCAGCATCGAGAAGGTGACCACGGCGATCGCGCCGACGACGCTGGGCAGGCTGAAGATCGTCCACCAGCCGCCGACCCGGTCACCGTTGGCGTCCAGCGGCAGTCCGAAGACGTTGGCCGACAGGACCAGTCCGACCATGGCCGGTGCGATCCAGGACGCCAGCACGATCACGGTGTCCCAGGTGCGGCGCCAGCGGTCGGTGTCGACCTTGCCGCGGTACTCGAAGGCGACGCCGCGCCCGATGAGCGCGAGCAGCAGCAACAGCAGCGGCAGGTACGCGGTGGAGAACAGCGAGGCGTACCAACCGGGGAAGGCGGCGAAGGTGGCGCCACCGGCCACGATCAGCCAGACCTCGTTGCCGTCCCAGACCGGGCCGATGGTGTTGATCATGACCCTGCGGTCGGTGTTGCCGTGCTCGCTGCGCCGGGGCCCGAAGATCGGCAGCAGCATGCCGACGCCGAAGTCGAAGCCCTCCAGGAACAGGTATCCCAGCCACAGCAGGGCGATCACGAGGAACCAGAAGGTGGGCAGATCCATCTCGGCCTCTCAGTACGCGAAGGACAGGGCTTCGTCGGAGTCGGACTCGCCGGGTTCCTTCTCCGGTGGCATCACGGCCGCGAAGCCTCCTCGGGCGAAGCGGATCATCAGGAAGACCTCCACGACCAGCAGCACCCCGTACAGCGCGGTCAGGCTGATCACCGAGGTCAGCATCTCGCCGGGCGTGACGCCGGAGGACACGGCCGAAGCGGTGTACATGAAGACACCGTCCACACCGGACGGGTTCGGGTTGGGCGCGACCACGAACGGCTGGCGGCCCATCTCGGTGAACACCCAGCCCGAGATGTTGCCGACGAACGGCGCTCCGATGCCCAGCAGCGCCAGCGGAACCCACAGCTTGCCCTTGGGGAAGCGCTGCTTGCGGGTCAGCCACAGCACGACCAGGCCACCGAGCGCGGCCAGGCCGCCGAAGCCGATCATGAACCGGAATCCCCAGTAGGTCACCGGCAGCAGCGGCTGGTAGTCGATCGGCTGTCCCGCGAACTGCCCCAGCCTCGGGTCGTTCGGGTAGTGCGTGCCGTACTCGGCCTGGTACCTGGGGATCAGCTCGTTGACCCCGTCGACCTCGCTGGTGAAGTCACCTTCGGCGAGGTAGGACAGGATGTAGGGCACGGTCAGGCTCTTGACGTCCTCGCAGTTGGGGCTCCTGACGTCGCCGACGGCGAAGATCGAGAAGCTGGCGGGCGCCTCGCTGTGGCACAGGGCTTCCGCGGAGGCCATCTTCATCGGCTGCTGGTCGAACATCAGCTTGCCCTGGACGTCGCCGCTGATGGCCAGGCCGGCGAAGGCGACGACGGCCACCCAGGCACCGAGGCGCATCGACCCGTGCCAGGTCCTCCGGTCCTCCTCGTCGACGGGTTCCCCGGCCTCGTCGGCCTGCTTGCGCTGCCGGACGATCTGCCAGGCCGCGATGCCGATGAGGAATCCGCCCGCGACCGCGAAGCAGCCGAAGATCGTGTGCGGGAACGCGGCGAGCACCGTCGAGTTGGTCAGCACCGCCCAGATCGAGATCAGCTCCGGCTTGCCCTCGACCATGCGCACGCCGACGGGGTGCTGCATCCAGGAGTTGGCGGCCAGGATGAAGTACGCCGACAGCACGGTCGCCAGGGAGAACGCCCACGCGCACGCCAGGTGCACGCCCTTGGACAACCGGTCCCAGCCGAAGATCCACAGGCCGAGGAAGGTCGACTCGACGAAGAAGGCGAGCAGGCCCTCCATCGCCAGCGGTGCGCCGAAGACATCACCGACGAAGCGGGAGTAGGCGCTCCAGGCCATGCCGAACTGGAACTCCTGCACGATCCCGGTGACCACACCCATGGCGAAGTTGATGAGCATCAACTTGCCCCAGAACTTGGTCATCTTCAGGTATCGGCGGTTCCCGGTCCGGTACCAGGCCGTCTGCATTCCGGCGACCAGGATCGCCAGTCCGATGGTCAGCGGCACCATCAGGAAGTGGTAGACGGTCGTGATCCCGAACTGCCAGCGCGCGATGTCGAGCAGATCCACAGCACCACACTGCCGTCCGCGCACCCGCGCGCGCAGGGGCAAGGGCCCCCAATCGCCCGGTCGAGCGTCCTGGTTTCAACGGGACCAAGGTCCTCTCCACGCAGCGCGACCTCGGCCACCCGCCCGGAAGAACCTCCCCCAACGATCAGGTGGGCTGCCCGACGCGGACCGTCACCGCAGGGCTTCCGCGACGGTCTCGGCCGTCTCGACGACCATCGGCCCGATCTCGTCGGCCGCGATCGGCTGCAGCGCCACCACTCCGACGCTGGCGCGCAGCCCCGGGACCCCGCGCACCGGCGCGGCCACGCCGAACGCGCCCTGCTGCAGGTCACCGCTGCTGGAGATCCACCGCGGAGAGCCCACCGGCAGGTCCACCGCCTGCCCGGCGGCACCGCGCTGGACGGGATGACGCGTGCCCACCCGGTAGGACACGTGGTAGCTGGTCCAGGACGGTTCGACGACCGCCACGGCCTGGGCCTCGCTGCCGTCGGCGACGGTCAGGTGCGCGGTGGCACCGACCTTCTCCGCCAGTCCGCGCAGCGCGGGCGTGCAGGCGACCCGCAGCTGCGGCAGGACCCGTCCTGCCAGCCACAGCACGCCCAGGCCCAGCCGGACCCGAGATCCTTCGCGACGCACCAGCCCGCGGCTCTGCAGCGGTCCGAGCAGCCGGTACACCGCGGCGCGGCTCACGCCGATGCGGGCGGCCAGGTCGCTGATCGTGGGCGCTTCGCTCTCCGCGTCGGCCACCGCCTGCAGCAGGCTCAGCCCGCGCTCGAGCGTCAGCGAGCTCTCCTTGGTGCCCGCCGGCACCTCGGGTTGCAGGCGCGGGGCGGCGTGCGCCGGATCAGGTCTGGCCATCGCGTCACCTCCGAGCCGCCGCGAGCACCGTGCCGGTCACCTCACCGAGCCCGACGACCGAACCGCCAGGACCCGGCGCGCTGCCACTCAGTGTCACCCGGTCTCCGTCCTGGAGGAAGGTCCGCTGCTCGCCGTCGGAGAGCGTGATCGGTTCCGATCCGCCCCAGGTCAGCTCCAGCAGGCACCCGCGCTGGTCGCGTTCGGGCCCGGACACGGTCCCGGAGGCGAACAGGTCGCCGGGCCGGGCCGGTGCCCCGCCGACGGTCATGTGCGCCAGCTGCTGGGCGGGCGACCAGTACATGTCCGCGAACCTCGGCTGCGACAGCAACGTCTCGTTGCAGCGCACCTCCAGCCGCAGGTCGAGGCCCCATGGTTCGTGCTCCACCAGGTACTGCTGCAACGGCTGCTCCGGCGGCGGGGCGGCGATCCTGGCTTCTTCGAAGGCCTCCAGCGGCGTGATCCAACCGGCGATGGAGGTGGCGAAGGACTTGGCCAGGAACGGGCCGAGCGGCTTGGACTCCCACGCCTGGACGTCGCGCGCCGACCAGTCGTTGACCAGCGCGACGCCGAAGACGTGATCGGAGAACTCGGAGGTGGGGATCTGCGCGGCGGCCTCGCCGCCGCAGACGAACCCGACCTCGGCCTCGAAGTCCAGTCGCCGGGTCGGGCCGAACGCCGGGTGCGCGTCACCGGCGGCCTTGCGCTGACCGCTGGGCCGGTGGACGTCGGTGCCCGAGACGTGGACCGTCCCGGCACGACCGTGGTAGGCGACCGGCAGGTGCGTCCAGTTCTCCGGCAGCGGCGCCGAACCGCGCGCCAGGATGCGGCCGACGTTCTCGGCGTGGTGCCGGGAGGCGAAGAAGTCGACGTAGTCGCCGACGGTGAACGGCATCGACAGCGTGTGCCAGTCGGTGCGCACCAGCTCCGCGCCGGAGGGCGCGCGGTCGGCGGTCACGATGCCGGTGAGCCGTTCCCGCAGCTCGCGCCAAGCGTCGCGGCCCGCGGCGAGCAGCGGGTCGAGGGAGTCACCGGAGATCAGCTCCGCCAGACGAGGACCGAGTTCATCCGCGATGCCGCGCAGCGGCAGGGCGTGCCGCCCGACGCGCACGGCGACCACCGGACCGTGGCCCGTGACCAGCACCCCGTACGGGAGGGTCTGCGGGCCGAACGGCTTGTCCGGGGCGAACTCCGCGTCCTCGATCCAGCTCAAAGCAACCCCAATCCTTCCAGTTCGGCGACGGGGTCCTTCAGCGAGCACGAGCCGTACGAGGCGAAGACGTCGCGCACCGCGTTGGCCGCGTCGTCGGACAGCGAGCGGGCCTCCTCGGCCAGCGCGGCGCCATCGGTGCTTACCAGCGCCGCCCGCACATCCTTCCCGGAAAGGGACCGCCCGGTCGCGACGAGCAGGTTGAGGAAACCGTGATGGGTGAACCCGGTTTCCGGATCCTCGCCCCGGACGGCGGCGTGCAGACCGGTGGTGGCCTTGAACGGCACGTCGAGCGATCCGGCGACGGCGAGGAACTCGGCGACCTCGTCGACGGTGGGGACGGCTTCGGCGGTCTGACCGCCGGTGCGCACCTTCGGCCAGCAGCCGTGCTCGGCGACGCGGCGAACGCCGTCCAGCCATCCCTCGCCGCCTCGGCGCGGTTCGACGACCCGGGTGATGTCCTCGGGCACGAACTCCGAGACGCGCTCCAGCCAGATGTCGTCGACGTCCGACGGCGCGGGCATCTCGACCATCCGCAGGGCCAGCAGCTCCTGGCGTCCCTCGATGATCGACAGCGCCTTGGGGACCCCGCCCAGACCGGTGTCGCACACCAGCGACAGCGGGACCGGGGAGGACGGCTTGGCCTTGGCCAGCTCGGTGATCAGCTCAGCGAGCCGCGACGCCTGGCACAGCATCGGGCCGAGCAGACCGGCGAACTCACCGGCCCGCGCGTCCAGGTGCTCGGCGACCGCCTGCGGCACCGGAGTGGCCGCCTCGTTGCGGTTGCCGGGTGGGAACAGCGCGGCGTCATCGACCAGTCGGGCGAACAGGGGTGGGATGCCGCGCGGACCTGGCGCGCGAAGCTCAACAGCGCTTGACACGGTGGACACGCTAGTGCCGTTGCGGCCAGTGAACAAAGATGCCCGAAAAACGGACGTCTGACCGGGTCATATGCAGCTCCCTGGGACGAGTTTGGCCGACATCATGCACCCCTGCGTAGTCAGCGCACCCACCACCCGGGTGGTTCGGTCCGAAATACCACCCGCACGGCCCTCCGCTCACTACTCCGGTCGGCTCCCCATCGCGTCGTCGCACCTGGTAGTAAGGGCGTTGCATCGCGTGGGAAGTCCGCGAGATCCGCGATCCGCTCACCGGACCGGGGGCTTTCGCCACGTTCAAACTTAAGTTAGGCTTGCCTAAGTAGGAGGTGAGCAGGTGGGCGAGAAGACGATCCGCAAGCCGGCCAGACCCAGTGTCGCGGAACGAGCCAGGAGCATTGCCAAACGTGGTGGGAAGGCGGCACTGCTGCCGTCCGGCGAGGTCTCGGCTCGCGTCGCCCCCTTGCTGCACCACGTGCACCCGGACGGCAGCGCGACCGTGCTGCTCGCCGACGACCACCCGCTGATCGCGGCCTGCTGGCACGCACCGCGCGGCGAGCTCGCCGCCGTCATCGAGGTCGCCGACCCGACCCCGGTGCGCCTGCGGGAACCGGTCCGCGGACTGCTGTGGCTGACCGGCTGGCTGCGCGTGCTGGATCCCGAAGAGGCGCACCACGAGGTGCTGTCGATCGTCGACGACCGCCCGGACCCGCGGCTGCTGGACGCCGGTCACGGCGCGAGCGTGCTGCGGCTGGAGTCCGCCTCGATCGTGCTGGCCGACGCCGAGGGCTCGGATTCGGTGGACTCCACCGAGTTCCAGGCCGCGACCCCGGACCCGTTCTGCACCTTCGAGGACGACTGGCTGCGGCACCTGGAGCTCTCGCACCGCGACGTCGTCGGCCTGCTCGCCCGGCACCTGCCGGAGCAGCTGCGCGGCGGGCACATCCGCCCGCTCGGCCTGGACCGCTACGGCCTGCGGCTGCGCGTCGAGTCCTCCGACGGCGATCACGACGTCCGGCTCGGCTTCTCCCGCCCGGCCGACACCACCGAGCGCCTCGGCTTCGAACTCCGCCGACTCGTCGGCTGCCCCTTCCTCGCCCAGCAGCGCAAGGGTTCCTGAGCTCGGCAGCGGACGGTCCTGGTCCGAACCGACCGGACGAAGTGGACTTCGATCATGGTCGGTTCGGACCGGAACCGCCCCGCGCTCAGGAGAGCTCGTCCGAGAACCACGTGGCCGCGCGGGTGATCCGCCCGTGGCGGAACCGCAGCGATCCGTCGTCCCCGCCGAGGAGGACGGCTTCGGCGACCTGGGGCTGGCGCGTCACCAGCCACAGGAACGCGTGCGCCACCGACCACGCCCGGCCTTCGCGGAGACCGTCGGAGAACCGGACCTGCAGACCGCCCGGATCCGCGTACTGGAACTCCACCAGCACGCCGTCGCGGATCCCGAAGAAATCGGTCGCGCCCAGCGCGCAGTTGATCGAATCGAACTCCCGAACCTCCCGCAGCACGCGCATGGCCAGTGCCGGCAATGTCTCGGCCATGGGCTCGGCTTCCTGCGTGCCCCACACGTAAACGTCCACGCCCACCCTCCGGCGTCGGCGACCACTCCCTACGACGGGATTTGGGCCTCCCGCGGTTCCAACCGAAATCTCCCCCTCCACGACGAGGCGCGACATCCGGATGGCGACAACAAGACGCCGGGTACGGTTCGTCCGGTGAGCACCCTGCGCGCCTGGCTGAGCCCTACACGCCCCGGTGATCCCGAGGAGTTCACCGATCCGGCGGAGCGCAAGGCGATCGGCATCGAACTGCTCGTGGTGTTCGCGGTGACCCTGGGGATGTCGGGGTTGCAGAGCCTGATCTCGCTGCTGGACGCGCTCCTGCAGACGACTCCGCTGGCGCAGCAGCAGGTCGCGATCAACCAGCCTCAAGCCGATCTCGGACTGCTCGACATGCTGGCGCAGCTGGTCAACGTGCTGCGCCTGGTCGCGTGGGGCGCGCTGGGCGCGTTCCTGCTGTGGCGCGGCGGCATGGCGCTGTGGCGGATCGGCCTGGACCGCACCCGGCTCGGCGGGGACGCGCTGCGCGGCGCCGGACTCGCGGCGCTCATCGGGATTCCCGGCCTCGGGCTGTACCTGCTGGCGCACGCGCTGGGCCTGAGCCTGACCGTGCAGCCTTCGACGCTGACCGACGCCTGGTGGCGGGCACCGGTTCTCGCGCTCGCGGCGTTCGGCAACGCCTTCGCCGAGGAGGTGCTGGTCGTCGGCTACGTGCTGACCCGGTTGCGACAGCTCGGCTGGAGCGAGAACCGGTCGCTGTGGCTGGCGGCGGTGCTGCGCGGCAGCTACCACCTCTACCAGGGCTTCGGCGGCTTCGTGGGCAACATCGTGATGGGCCTGGTCTACGGGCGGATCTGGCAGCGCACCAACCGGCTGGTCCCGCTCATCGTCGGCCACGCGCTGATCGACGTCGTGGCGTTCGTCGGCTACTCGGCGCTGCGCGGCCACGTCGGCTGGCTCCCGTGATCTTGGAATCCCGCACTAGACGCAACACATCGATGGTTCAGTGGCCCAGAAAGTTCATGTTCCATCGAAAATGAGCGTGATCAGCGACGATTCTGTTCGTCCGGGCTAGGCTTCGGGATGTGACTCGACCGCACGTCCAGAGCGAAGTCGGACCGCTGAACTCGGTGGTGCTGCACCGGCCCGGTTCCGAGCTCAAGCGCCTCACGCCGCGCAACAACGACCAGCTGCTGTTCGACGCGATCCCCTGGGTCGACCGGGCGCAGGAGGAGCACGACGCCTTCGCCGAGGTGCTGCGCGGACGCGGCGTCGAGGTGCTGCTGCTGCGCGACCTGCTCACCGAGGCGCTGACCGACGCCCGCGCCCGAGCCGCGGCCGTGCACGCCGGTGTCGACGAGCTCAAGCTCGGCGGCGCCGTGGCGGACGCGCTGCGCTCGCACCTGTCCGGCGTCACCGACGCGACGCTGGCCGAGGTGCTCATCGGCGGCATGACCTTCGAGGAACTGCCCCGCGCCGAAGGCGACTCGCTGGTGCGGCGGATGCACCGCCCGCACGACTTCGCCATCGAACCGCTGCCGAACCTGCTGTTCACCCGCGACTCGTCGGTGTGGATCGGCGACCGGGTGGCGATCGCGGCGCTGGCGATGCCTGCCCGGCGGCGCGAGTCGGCGATCACCGACCTGATCTACGCCTACCACCCGCGGTTCTCGCACGCGGCCCGCGCGTACGGCGCGCACTCCGCGCCGGTGGAGGGCGGCGACGTGCTGCTGCTGGCCCCCGGCGTGGTCGCGATCGGCGTCGGCGAGCGCACCACACCCGCGGGCGCCGAGTCGCTGGCCCGCTCGATGTTCGCCGACGACCTCGCGCACACGGTGCTGGCCGTGCCGATCGAGCAGGCGCGCGCGTCGATGCACCTGGACACCGTGTGCACGATGGTCGACCGGGACGCCGTGGTGATGTACCCGGCGATCCGGCATTCGCTGCGCGCCTACGCGCTGCGCCCCAAGGACGGCGAGCTCGACGTCTCCGGCCCGGAACCGTTCCTGGACGCGGCGGCGGAGGCGATGGGCATCGACCGGCTGCGGGTCATCGACACCGGTCTCGACCCCGTCACCGCCGAGCGCGAGCAGTGGGAGGACGGCAACAACACGCTCGCGGTCGCTCCCGGCGTGGTGGTGGCCTACGAGCGCAACGCCGAGACGAACGCGCGGCTGGAGGAGGCCGGCATCGAGGTGCTGCGCATCAGCGGCTCGGAACTGGGTTCCGGTCGGGGTGGCCCGAGGTGCATGTCGTGCCCGATCAGCAGGGCACAACTGAGCGACACGGGAATCCCCACCGCCTGATCGGGCGAACATTTTCAGGTGTGATCGAGAACAAGCCGAAGATCTTCGGAGGACAGATTCGCGAACGTGTATGCGTTCGGCAGGTCCACGAATCCGCAACTGGCCGCATATGCCCAGCTCGTAGCGCTGCTACCAGCGAAAACGGCAAGGTATGGCTTGGCTTGATTAATTGAGGCTAGCCTTTCTTCGGCCGCCTGAGAACTAAGGCTACCCAAATCATAATTAGGCTTACCTTGAATGTAACTGGACCAATTCAAGGTTATATTGATGCCATGGCTGTCACCGCGAAGAAGATTCAGCACAAGGAATCGAAGTTCGAACACCTGCTGCAGGAACAGGTCAAGAACGAGTTCACCGCCTCGCAGCAGTACATCGCGGTCGCGGTCTGGTTCGACGACAACGATCTGCCGCGGCTGGCGTCGCACTTCTACAAGCAGGCGCTCGAAGAGCGGAACCACGGCATGATGATCGTCCAGTACCTGATGGACAACAGCATCAAGCCCCAGATTCCGGCGATCGAGCAGGTCCGCAACGACTTCTCCGAGACCCGCGAGCTGATCGCGCTGGCCCTGGAGCAGGAGCGCGAGGTCACCCGGGAGATCGAGACGCTGGCCAAGACCGCCCGCGAAGAGGGCGACTACCTCGGCGAGCAGTTCATGCAGTGGTTCCTCAAGGAGCAGGTCGAGGAGGTCTCCTCGATGTCCACGCTGCTCAACGTCGTGGACCGCTCCAAGGGCAACCTCTTCGACGTCGAGAACTTCCTCGCCCGCGAATCGGTGGGCGACGAGGGCACCGACCCCACGGCCCCCAAGGCCGCCGGCGGCACGCTCTGACGCCCCGTCCCCATCACCCCGGGTGGCTCAGCCGCCCGGGGTGATGTGCATTTCGCCGGGCGGGCTCTGCTCCGACGGCGCGGGTTTCTGAGAGGTCTCCGGATCCGGCTGCTGGGAGGTCTCCGGGTCCGCCGTCTGGGATGGCTCGGTGCGCAGGATCGACGGGTCGAACGACTCGCTGACCGAGGGGTCCGGCTCCTGCGGGTTCGACTGCGGCCACCGGGTGTCCGGCTGCGACGGCGGTGGGAGGACGTGCCCGCTGTGCGGCGGCGCCACGGATCCGCTCGAGGGGAGCGGAGGCGGCACCTGCGGGCCGGGCTGCTGGACCACCGGCGGCCGGGCGGGCGGCAGCGGTGCGGGATCGTGGCTGACCAGCGCGACTCCCCCGCCCACCAGCAGCACCGATCCGATCGCGGCGGCCGTGGCGGCGAGCATCCCGTTGCGCTGGCGGCGGCGACGCGCGGCGGCGACCAGCGACCACTCCGCGCCGGTGCGGACCGGAACGTCCAGCCGGTCGTCGCGCAGCAGGCGCTGCAGCTCATCGTCCAGATCCATCACACGTCACCTCCCTCGACGGTCTCGCCGAGCCGCTTCCGCAAGGAGGTGAGCGCCTTGCTCGCCTGGCTCTTCACAGTTCCGCAGCTGACACCGAGGGTGTCGGCGATCTCCAGTTCGGAAAGACCTTCGTAGTAACGCAGCACGACCACCGCGCGTTGCCTCGGCGGCAGATCGCGCAGCGCCTGCCACACCGGCTCGTTCTCCAGGCGGTCCTGCTGCGGGATGGCCGGGACGTCGGGGAACTCGGCGAGCAGGGTTTCGCGACGAGTGCGGCGCCAGCGGCTGATGTGCGCGTTCGCCATCGCCTTGCGCACGTAGGCGGTGGGGTCGTCGGTCGTGCGGCTGATCTTGCTCCAGCGCGCGCCGACCTTCTCCAGCACCGTTTGCACCAGGTCCGCGGCGTCGTGCGGATTGCCGGTGAGCGCGTGCCCGTAACGCATCAGCCCAGGCAGAGCCACCCGGACGAATTCGGCGAAATCGTCTTCTGTCGCAGCCATGTCCCCCCGGCGCGCCTGCCCAACAGGTACTCCGGACGCCTCGGCAGCGGCCGGCACGGCAGGCGAGTGCGCGGTCACCCCTCCACCCCCTAGACGCCGGGTACCACTGTGGAGGGATACGCAACTAGCCGCCACTTCGTTGCCCAGGGGCGTGGAGATCACTCGAACGGAGCACGTGACGTCAGGCAAGCGGCGAAGCCGCTTTCTCCTTCACCACCTGAGCAAGCTGCACCGCCGGGGGTTCTGAGCGGCTTCGTGGCGAGCACGCCGCGACGCCGTGTATTGGTCATACATCAGGAGTGGCGCGCGGAGTCCACGGAGCCGCTCAGGTTCCCCCACCCGCACCGCCCAGCAAGGCGAGTACCACCAAAGTGACGATCAGCGGATGGTGATTTGGCGTCCTCGTAGACCGTCTCGGGCTCGGCGTTCCGAGCTGGTGAGCGGCTCGCTGTCCAGGGAGGCGAGGGCTTCGTCGATGCGCCGGCCGAGGGCGACGGCCGGTTCGTCCCACTCGCGGGCGTGCAGTTCGCGGTCGAGGTCCCAGACCGGGACCAGCAGGCCGTGCGCGCGGAACGAGCCCGCGTAGCGGCTCTCCTCGCCCAGGGCCAGCTCGCCGCGAGCCGACAGCCGGGCCAGCGCGGCGAGCAGCTGCTCCTCCGGCTCCGGGCGGACCCAGCGCAGGTGCGCCTTCTCGCCGGCGTCGACCCAGTACGCCGAGGTCACGCCCTTGAGGCGATCGGTGGGCATGATCGCGGCGTTGGCGCGTTCCAGCGACAGCGCGACCTCACCGGTCGGGTCCACGTCCTCGGGCAGCCACCAGCCGAAGTCGGCGTACAGCTCGACGTCGAGGGCGGCGTCCGGGTCGATCAGGTCCTGCAGCCGGGTCGGGACGGAGCCCGCCTCGGCGGTTTCCGGGCCCACGACCGACAGGGACTGGCCGGTCTCGGCCTCCTTCACCCACTCGATCGCGCGGGCCAGGTCGCGGCTGATGTCGCCGGAGTGCGTCTGCACCTGGAGACCCACGAAGCGCACGCCGTCGTTGCGGTGCAGCGCGGCGGCCGCCATCGGCAGCACCGTCGCCAGGGTGATGTCCGAACCGTCGCGCATGGGGAGCTTCGCGATCGCCGACGGGACGAACTCGCGCAGCGCGACCAGCTCGCACTCGGCGGCCAGGCCCTCGAACGGCCGGGTCACGATCACGTCCGCCGAGCCACCGGCCTTGCCGTGGCACGCCTTGTAGCGCTTGCCCGACCCGCACGGGCAGGGCTGGCGGGGACCGACGGCGCCTTCGGGCTGGGCTGGCTTGGTCGCGGCTCGCTTCGACACGGCTGTTCCAATCGCTGGCGGTGACTACCCCGTGACGCTACCGAAGTGGGCGGCATCGGGATCAGCCAGGTGGAGCCGGGTTCCCCCGGGCGAGTTCGTCGCGAGGTACCGCACGCCCGCGCTCCGGCACAGATCGATGTCGGCGGGCGCGTCGACCGTCCAGCAGTAGGTGTCGCGGCCCAGAGCGGCGGCGCGCGACACGAAGCCCGGGTCCTCGCGCAGCAGTCGCACGTCCGGTCCGGCCAGGTCCGCCCACGGCGGCAGCACGCCACCCCGGCGAGTTCCGGTGAACCGCGAGAACAGCAGCACCGTCGGCACCCGGGGCGCCGTCTCCTTGAAGCGGCGGACCGCTGCGGGCGCGAAGGACATCATGAAGACCTGGGAATCGCGCGGGTCGTCCGGCGCGGCCAGTCCGTGCCGGGCCAGCAGCGCGACCAGCTTGTGCTCGACCAGACCGCCGTAGCGGACCGGGTGCTTGGTCTCCACGAACAGCCTCGTCGGGCGCGCGTTCGCGCGCACCATGCCGAGCAGTTCGTCCAGGGTGAGCACGCCGTACTCGGCGGCGGAACGGCCGAAGTCCACCTCCGCCATCGCGGCCACGGTCAGCGCGCTGACCACGCCGCGCCCGCTGGACGTCCGGTCGATGCGGCGGTCGTGCACGCAGACCAGATGACCGTCGCGGGTGACCCGGACGTCGCACTCCAGGGCGTCGGCGCCCTGCTCCAGCGCCAGCTCGTAGGCGGACCGGGTGTGCTCGGCGCGGTGCGCGGACGCGCCCCGGTGCGCGACGACCTCAGGAATCTCCGCCACCCCACCAGTATCCGGACCGGACGCGAACACCGCCGTCACTTGTGACCCACCTCAGCGGCGAGCCGTGTCCGGGCGCGCGGCGCGCGGCGGCGGAGGAGCGGCGCGGACCGCGTGGACCCGCTGCCGGTTCAGCTCGGCCGGGTCCGGTGGCAGCAGCAACCGCATGAAGTGGTCGATGAGCCGCGCTGTGACCACCGCCAGCACCGTGACCAGCGCGTTGTTGACCGCGTGCAGCACGACGCCGTCGGCCAGGGCCTGGACCCCGTCGCGGAACGTCCAGCCGAAGGCGAGCAGGCCGACCACCACGGTGGCCGCCCACAGCGCCCACCAGAACCGGACTCGCAGGCTCGGCCACGGGCGCGCGCCCTTCTCCCGGTCGCCCTCGGCGACCAGCAGCGAGTGCTCCAGCTCGGCCACCGCCGCGCCCGGGATCAGCAGGTTCGCTCCCGGGATCAGGACGCCGGCCACGACCTGCCAGTCCGGCCGGGCGCTGCGGACGCCGATCCGCTCGGCCGCCGCGGCCCGCGCGCGCAGACCCCACAGCACGACGAACACGCCGGTCAGCACGCCCATCAGGACCAGGATCAGGCCCGTGGTGCCGACCAGCGCGTCGGAGATCGCCAGCACCGTCCGCGAGAGCGCCTCACCCCTGCTGAACAGCAGCAACACGTAGCGCCACGCCTCGGCGAAGGTCGCCAGCGCCGCGACGCCCGCGGTCACCCACAGGGCCGCGATCGCGGTGGCGGCCTTGGCCCCGGCCCGTTCCGCCTGGTCGACCCGGCCGTTCGTGGGCAGCGCCAGCGGCCAGCGCCAGGCCAGCAGCGGGAAGCCCCAGCGCGGAGGCGCCGGATAGGACGGCGGGCCGGTGTACGGACGCGGCCGTCGCCGCTGCCGGGTGCGACGCGGACCGCCGGGCGGAGTGGCGACCCACTCCATCCGGTCGTGCTGGGGCGGAGGGGTCACAGCACGTACGGCTCGCCGTCGGACCCGTCGGACACCAGCGGACGGCCGATGGCCGACCAGCCGTTCATGCCGCGCTCGACGTTGACCGCGTCCCAGCCGTTGGCGTTGAGGTACGCGGTGACCTTCGCCGAACGACCGCCCGAGCGGCACACCACGTAGATCTGGTCGGCTTCCGGGATGTCATCGAGGCGCTCGACGAGCTTGCTCATCGGGATGTGCACGGCCTCGGGGGCGTGCCCGGCCTGCCACTCGTCGTCCTCGCGGACGTCCAGCAGCACGCTGCCCTGCGGCAGCTTCTCGGGCAGTTCCACCGGCTCGACGCCGGGCACCTGTCCAGGAGGTGGAGTAGTCACGCCCCGATGCTGCCACGTCGGAAGTCTCTTCGGTGTGAGGGTGCGGGCGGTTTTGTCCGAACCGTTCATGATCGATGTCGCATTCGCCCGGCCGGTTCGGACCGAACCGCCCCCGCCTCGAACGAAGCGCCCCGGACCTGGGCAGGTCCGGGGCGCGTTCGTCACGAGGTGGATCGGGTCAGTGCTGGACCGCCTTCTCCGCGCCCGCACCCGTGAGGGAGCGGACCTCCATCTCGGCGTACTTCTTGCCGCCGTTCTCGTCCTTGCTGAAGATCGTTCCGAGGTAGCCGAGCAGGAACGACAGCGGGATCGACACCAGGCCCGGGTTCTTCAGCGGGAACAGCGCGAAGTCCATCGCCGGGAACATCGCTTCGTCGTCGCCCGAGACCGCCGGCGAGAAGATGATCAGCACGATGGTGATCGCCAGACCGCCGTAGATGCTGAACAGCGCGCCGGTGGTGTTGAAGCGCTTCCAGAACAACGAGTACAGCAGCGTCGGCAGGTTCGCCGAGGCGGCGACGGCGAAGGCCAGCGCGACCAGGAAGGCCACGTTCTGCCCGTTGGCCGCGATGCCGCCCAGGATCGACACGACGCCGATGACCAACGCGGTGATCCGCGCGACGCGGACCTCCTGCTGCTTGTCGTCGACCTTGCCCTTCTTGATCACGTTCGCGTAGATGTCGTGCGCGAACGAGGCCGAGGCCGTGATCGTCAGACCGGCCACCACCGCCAGGATCGTCGCGAAGGCGACCGCCGAGATGAAGCCCAGCAGCAGCGGACCGCCCAGGTAGGAAGCCAGCAGCGGAGCAGCCGAGTTCACCCCGCCCGGGGCGTCCTTGATCGCGTCCGGTCCCACCAGCGCACCGGCGCCGTAACCCAGGACCAGCGTGAACAGGTAGAACAGGCCGATCAGCCAGATCGCCCAGACCACCGAACGACGCGCCTCCTTGGCGGTCGGCACGGTGTAGAAGCGCATCAGCACGTGCGGCAGACCGGCGGTGCCCAGCACCAGGGCGACGCCCAGCGAGATGAAGTCCAGCTTGCTGGTCTCCGTCTTGCCGTACTGCGCGCCCGGGTTGAGCACCTTCTCGCCTGCGACGTCGGCCGCGTGGCCGAGCAGCGCCGAGAGGTTGAACCCGTACAGGGCCAGGACCCAGATGGTCATCACGAAGGCACCGGCGATCAGCAGCGCCGCCTTGATGATCTGCACCCAGGTCGTGCCGCGCATGCCGCCGACCAGGACGTAGAGGATCATCAGCGCGCCGACCACGGCGATCACGATGGCCTGCCCGCCCTTGTCGGTGATGCCCAGCAGCAGCGCGATCAGGCCACCGGCACCGGCCATCTGCGCCAGCAGGTAGAAGAAGCTCACCACCAGCGTGGACAGCGAGGCCGCCGTGCGCACCGGGCGCTCCCGCATCCGGAAGCTGAGCACGTCACCCATCGTGTAGCGACCGGTGTTGCGCAGCAGCTCCGCCACCAGCAGCAGGGCGACCAGCCAGGCCACCAGGAAGCCGATGGAGTACAGGAACCCGTCGTAACCGTTGACCGCGATGGCGCCCGCGATGCCGAGGAACGACGCCGCCGACAGGTAGTCGCCGGAGATCGCGATCCCGTTCTGCGGCCCGCTGAACGCGTGCCCGGCGGCGTAGTAGTCCGAGGCGGTCTTGGTGTTCCGGCTCGCCCGGAACACGATCACCATCGTGACGGCCACGAAGATCGCGAAGATTCCGATGTTCAGCAACGAGTTGCCACCGGCCGCTTCTGCAGCGATCGGCTGGGCGGCGGAAACAGCTTGGAACGTGCTCACTTGCCGCCCCCCTCAACGTCTTCCCGGATCTTCTCGGCGACCGGGTCCAGGTTCTTGTTGGCGTAGCGGACGTACCAGGTCGTGATCACGAAGGTCGACACGAACTGAAGCAGGCCGAGCACAAGTCCGACGTTGATGTTGCCGACCAGCTTGATGCTCATGAAGCCGTGCGCGTAGTCGGCGAGCAACACGTACACGAGGTACCAGACCAGGAACAACGCCGACACGGGGAACACGAAGTTGCGCAGTCGCTTGCGCAGTTGGGCGAATTCGGGACTGCTTTGCGCAGCGGCCCAGGTTTCGGCGTCAATACCGGACCCGGACCCGTTTTGGTCCGTGGCGCTCACGGCTCTCCTTCCACAAAGAAAGGCTCAGCCTCGCGTTATCGCCAAGCATGAGCCTGAATCACACAACGCCGGAACGCTACGGAACCTGGCGCATCGGTGGGTAGGCCCGTTGGGAGTATGTGCGCTAACGATCGAGTGAAGTTAGCACCTCAACAGGATGCATCGAATTGTGCCGATTGGGAAGCTTTTCATTCGGACGGAGTATTGATTCCTCGGAATATCATGGAATTGTCGACGGAAAGTAGTCAAACTCGCAGCCAACCACACGGTTGGCGGGGTGAAGAACGTTCAGCGGGACAATTGATCCCGCACAGCCTCAGCGCTCGTGGCGACCGTGCTTGGAAACGGGCTCGGAGACCGGCCTGCTGTCCACGAAGCCCAGCCGGTCCGGCGCGTGCAGCCGCAGCATCAGCCGCGAGACACCGCCCGGCACGCGCGCCCGGGTCGCCAGGCTGACCAGGTAGGTCACCGCGAACGCCAACGGCACCGTGAACAGCGCGGGCTGCGACGCGAGCTGCGCCCACCAGGTGGTGTGCCCGGCGAGGTGCGCGGCGAAGGCCGAGATCAGCACCAGCGATCCGCCGGTGACCATGCCGCACGCCGCACCGGCCGCGGTCAGCCCGCGCCACCAGATGCCCAGCACCAGGACCGGGCAGAACGTCGAGGCGGCCATCGCGAACGCCAGACCCACGCTGCGCGCGAGGTCGTGGTCGTCCACCGCCAGCGCCAGCACCACCGGAACCGCGCAGGACAGCACCGCCGCCGACCGGAACCGCATCGTCCGGCCCCACAGCACGTCCCGCGCGGACAGCACCCCGGCCAGGCTCATGACCAGGCCCGAGGAAGTGGACAGGAACGCGGCGAACGCACCCGCCGCGGTGATCGCGGCCAGCACCCCGCCGACCCAGTTGCCCAGCATCGCGTGCGGCAGCAGCAGCACCGCGGCATCCGTCTGGCCGGTGACCAGCAGCTGCGGCACGTACAGCCGGGACAGCAGCCCGAAGATCGTCGGGAACAGGTAGAACGCCCCGAGCAGTCCCAACACGTAGAGCGCGGTCCGGCGCGCGCCCGCGCCCGAGGGGTTGGCGTAGAAGCGGGCCAGCACGTGCGGCAGGCCCATCGTGCCCAGGAACGTCGCGATCAGCACCGAATAGGTCTCCAGCAGTCCGGTCAGCCCGTCCTGCTGGGGTCGCAGCCAGCTCGCGTTGTCCGGCACCGCCCCGGTCACCACCGGGACTGCCGCACCGGCGGGGAACCGCAGCTCGCTGCCCGCCTGGACCGGGTGCTCCCCCGGCTGCAGGTACATCGCGCCCGCCTGCCCCGAGCCCTCGGTGGCGGTGAGCCAGACCGGCTCGCTGACCTGGAGCACCACGTCGGTCTCGACGCGGACCGCGGTGTCCTGCTGGAAGAACGGCGTGCGCGGCTCGTCCAGCGCCTGCTGCTGCCCGCCGACCAGGAACACCATCAGCAGCGCGAACGCGGGCAGGGTGATCGCGAACAGCTTCACCCAGTACTGGAACGCCTGCACCAGCGTCACCGCGCGCAGCGCGCCGCTGACCACGCTGACGTGCACGATCACCGCCACCACGAGAATCCCCGCGTGGTACTCGGACCCGACGATGGCGGAGAGCATCATCCCGGCCGCCTGCAACTGCGGCACCAGGTACAACCAGCCGATGACCAGCACGATCACCGTGGACAGCGAGCGCAGATCCAGCGAATTCAGCCGCGCCTCGACGAAGTCCGGCATCGTGTAGGCGCCGGAGCGGCGCATCGGCGCCACGACGAACACCATCAGCGCCAGGTAGCCGGCCGCGAAACCGATCGGGTACCAGAGCGCGTCGACACCGTCCTTGAGCACCAGACCCGCCACGCCCAGGAACGACGCGGCCGACAGGTACTCGCCGGAGATGGCCGCGGCGTTGCGCTCTTCCCGAACCGGCTTGCGCGCGGCGGAGAAATCGGTGGTCCGGGCCGAACGCGAGCCCCACAGGCCGATGCCCAGCGTCGCGACGACGATCAGCACGACGCCGCCCAAAGACCACAGATTCGAGAACATCTCACCCAGCCATCTGGCGCCTCAGAGTCGCACCCACTTTACGCAGAGCAGCGACCGCGGCCGAAACAGCGTCGGGCAAGCGGCGAACTCGCTCGCCCGCCCCGGAGCCGAAGGACGTCCGAGGTTCCGCCGCTGCCGAGCATCGGGGACCTACTCC
Organism: Saccharopolyspora sp. NPDC049426; assembly: GCF_040676935.1. Lineage (NCBI taxonomy): Bacteria > Bacillati > Actinomycetota > Actinomycetes > Pseudonocardiales > Pseudonocardiaceae > Saccharopolyspora > Saccharopolyspora sp. NPDC049426. The sequence continues at coordinate 24,852 of NZ_JBFAPZ010000001.1, forward strand.
TCCAGCATTCCCAGGAAGTCCTCTTCGTTTCGCTCGGCCTTGCGGGTGAACAGCAAGCCGATGAACACCAGGAACGGGTAGGCCAAGACACCGAGGACCAGCCAGGGCAACCGCAGCCCGAAGACCTCGAACTCACCGAGGGACGGGACCAGCCAGAGCGCCAGCGGCAAGCCGAGCAGCACCGCGCCGACGACGCCGGACAGCAGCAACGCCGCCCGCAGCTGCTTCTCGACGAGGTCTCTGACCAGCCCCTCCAGCGCTCCGGTCTGCTCATCGACCTCGACGCGGACCCGGGGGACGTGCGGTCCGCGCCGGTCGGCGAGCACGACGCGCTTGCGCCTCGGCCGGGGCGAGTACTCGCTCAGCCGGGCGCGGACGTCGAAGCCCTCCGGGCTCATCCGTTCCCGCTCACTGCTGGCCCCAGTTGTCGCGCGGCGCCTTCACCAGGCGGTCCTTGAGCTCCCTGGTGTGCCGACGGGACACGGGCAGTTCCTTGGGAGGCCCGCCGCCGAGCACCACCGAGTAGCCGGACGAGGACATCCGCAGTTCGGTGACCAGCGCGAGCGAGACCAGGTACGACCGGTGGATGCGCAGGAATCCGGCTTCGCCCCAGCGCTCCTCCAACTGCGCCAGCGGAATCCGGACCAGGTGGGAGCCCTCGGTGGTGTGCAGCCGCGCGTAGTCGCCCTGCGCCTCGACCCAGCGGACCTCCTTGCGGGGGATCATCCGCGTGGTGCCGGCGAGTTCGACCGGGATGACCTCGTCGTCCTCGGGCGTCGCGGCTTCGAGCGGCTGGGGCGAACCGCTCTTGCCGGACTGCTGCTTGTTCTTCTCGATGCCGCGCAGCGCGCGGTCGACGCGGTCGGAGTTGGCGGGCTTCATGATGTAGTCCAGCGCGCCGACCTCGAACGCTTCCAGGGCGTTCTCCTCGTGCCCGGTGATGAACACCAGCGCGGGCGGGTTGCGGAACGCGGTGAGCACCCGAGCCAGCTCCATCCCCGACAGCCCCGGCATCGAGACGTCCGCGAACACGGCGTCCACAATGGACTCGTCCTCGTCGCGGCGGCCGATCAGCTCCGGATCGTCGCTGCGCAGCAGCCGCAGCGCCTCGGCGGCGTCGAACGCCGTCAGCACCCGCCCGACGCGAGGGTTGCTGCCGAGCAGGAATTTCATCTCGTCAAGCCCGGCCCGCTCGTCGTCGACGGCGAGGACGACCAGTCCGGCGGGGTTCTCTCGTGTACTCAATGCAACGCCATATCGTGCCGCGCCCTCGGCGCACTGTCCATGTCCCGATGTCCCATCCGGCCTCCCGCCGATCCCGCGAATGTGGCCGCAGAACCCTAGTTGTTAGCGCAGCACGGGGGTTCTCCACGAGGGGCCAGCGGCAAGAATCTGTCCTGCGGAGCCGATTTTCGCCCGAATGGATCAACGTGCAGGGCTGATCGAGCGATCGACCCCTAGCCGAACCGGACCAGTTTTGTCCGCAACACCACGCAAAACGGGTCCCCGCCGAGTCTTCCCCGGCAGGGACCCGAAGCACAAGCCTCTACAGGCCGAAACGATCCCACATGGCGCGGTGTTCGAGCGCGTCGAGCCCGGAAAACAGGTTCGCCACGGGATTTCTGGACACGCCCGATGACATCCCGAGGCGCGCCAGCAGCGGTTTGCGGCCCTCCACGGTCTGCACCTGGGCGTCCGGGTACTTGCGCTCGATGATCTCGCGCAGCGTGCCGACGCCGTCGATCAGCCCGAGCTCAGCGGCCTTCGCGCCGGTCCAGACCTCACCGGAGAACAGCTCCTCCTCGCTGCCGTTCAGCTTGCCGTCGCGGCGCTCGCGCACCCAGTCCCGGAACTGCCCGTGCAGCTCGTCCTGCAGGCCGCGCAGCCACTGCACGTCCTCGGCCTTCTCCGGGCGGAACGGGTCGAGCCGCACCTTGTTCTCACCGGCGGTGTAGACCCGGCGCTCGACGCCCAGCTTGTCCAGCAGCCCGGTCATCCCGAAGCTGGCGCTGACCACGCCGACCGAGCCGACCAGCGAGGTCTGGTGCGCGTAGATCTCGTCGGCGGCGCAGGCCAGCCAGTAACCACCGGAGGCGGCGACGTCCTCGCAGTAGGCCATCACCGGGACGTCCTTCTCCGCCGCCAGGCCGCGGATCCGGTCCGCGACCAGCGCGGACTGGGTCGGCGCACCGCCCGGCGAGTTGATCGACAGCACCACCGCGCTGAGGCGGTCGTGCGAGAACGCCCGGTTGAGCGCCGAATCCACGTTCTGCAGCGAGATCGAGGGCCGCCCCATCGGCGACGGCTGCGGCGTGATGACGCCGTGCAGCTTGACCACCGCCACGACCGGGCCGCGCTCGTTCATGCCTGGCAGCTTTCCGCTGAACTTCTCGGTCAGCTCCTTGGGCAGCTTGGCCGTGACCGCGTCGACGAACTTCTGGGGTGCCTTCTCGTCCATACCCCGACGCTACCGGCCCGCGGCGGGTCCGGCGGCCAAACCCACGCCCGGCTCGTCCACGGGCGCCAGCGGCTCCGGCCGGACACCGGGGGCGAACTTGGGCACTCGCATGATGACCTTCATGCCTGCGCCCTTCTCGGTCTCGACGACGAGCCCGTAGTCGTTGCCGAAGGTGGCGCGCATCCGGTTGTTGATGTTGCCCAGCCCGACGTGCGCACCGGTGAGGTGGGCGTTGGCGAGCTCGGCGTCCAGCAGCTCCGGGTCCATCCCGATGCCGTCGTCGTCGACGCTGATCAGCGCTTCGGACCCGTTGTCCTCGGCGGTCACCGAGACCGTCCCGCCGCCGGGCTTGTTGGCCAGGCCGTGCCGGACGGCGTTCTCCACCAGCGGCTGCAGCGCCAGGAACGGCACCACCACCGGCAGCACCTCGGGAGCGATCTTGAGCTGCACGTTGAGCCGGTCCGGGCCGAACCGCGCGCTCTCCAGCGTCAGGTACCGGTCGATGTTGCGGATCTCGTCGGCCAGCGTCGTGTAGAGCCCGCTGTTGCGGAACGAGTAGCGGGTGAAGTCGGCGAACTCCTGCAGCAGGTCGCGCGCGTGCTCCGGGTCGGTGCGGATCAGCGAGGAGATCGTGTTCAGCGCGTTGTAGATGAAGTGCGGGGAGATCTGCGCCCGCAGCGCGCGCACCTCGGCCTGGGCCAGGCGCTCCTTGGACTCCTGCAGCTCGGCGAGTTCGAGCTGGGTGGACACGTGGTGGGCGACCTCGGCGGCGGCGCGCAGGAGCCGCTTGCGATCGCCGTCGGCGATGACCGTCAGCACGCCGCGGACGTGGCCCTCGACCTCCAGCGGCACCACGGCCGCGTGCCGCATCGGGCACGGCCGCTGCTCGCAGACCACGTCGCCGTGGTCGAGGAAGTCGCGCTTACCGGTGCGCAGCACCTGCTCGATCTTGGTGCGCAGGTCGGCGTAGTGGTGATTGGCCTCGCCGTCCCAGGTCAGCAGGGTTCCGTCGCCGTCGACGATGCCGACCGCGACGCAGGCCAGCAGCTCCCGGAGATGCGGACCGGTCTTGTCCGCCGATTCCTGGTTCAGGCCCTCGCGCAGGTAGGGCGCCGCTCTGGTCACCCGGTGCAGAGCCGCCAGCGTGGCGTCCTCCACCGAAGTGCTCACCCGACGCGCCCGGCACAACAGCACGAACATGCCCAGCACGGCGAGCGCAGCGAGCGTGGTCAGGACCGTCCGCTCTGTCAACAACTCCGCCACAACATCAATCTGCACGAGCGGCACGCCGCGAATCAAGACGGCTACGGCCAGTGCGGGGTTTCCGTCGGTGAACGGTACAGATGCGTTCCATTCAGCGGAATCCACTCGCCCGTTCGGCAGACAATCCCTGTGCACAACCCCAGCAGTTGTCCACAACCTGTGGACAACTCACTTGAGCAGCCGGGACATCCTGCGGTCCGCCAGCTGCTTCCCACCGGTCTGGCACGTCGGGCAGTACTGCATCGACCGGTCTGCGAAGGAGACTTCCCGAACCGTGTCACCGCACACCGGGCACGGCAAACCGGTGCGGCCGTGCACCCGCATCCCCGACCGCTTCTCCGCCTTGAGCCGCGCGGCGTCCTGGTTCAGCGAACGCTCCACCGCGTCGCGGAGGATGTCCTGGACACAGGTGTGCAGCCGGGTCACGGCCGCGGCGTCGAGCCTGCCGGCCGTGGCGAACGGGGAGAGCTTGGCGGCGTGCAGGACCTCGTCCGAGTAGGCGTTGCCGATTCCCGCGATCGTGGACTGCTCGGTGAGCACGGTCTTGATCCGCTCGGTCCGCCCGTCCAGCAGCGCGGCCAGCCCGTCGGCGTCGAGCTCCAGCGCGTCCGGCCCCAGCTTCGCGATGCCCGGGACCACGGCCGGGTCGTCGACGATCCAGGCGGCGAGGCTCTTCTGGGTGCCTGCCTCGGTCAGGTCGAAGCCGACGCCGCCGAGGTTCACGCGCAGCGCGATCGGCCCACGACCGGGCTTCGGCGGGGTCGTGGCGAGCTTGTCCGACCAGCGCAGCCAGCCGGCCCGCGCCAGGTGGCACACGAGGTGCAGGCCGCCGCAGTCCAGGTCGAGGTACTTGCCGTGCCTGACCGCACCGGTGACCTCGCGTCCGTGCAGCGCGGTCCACGGCGGATCTGCGGTCTTGAGCACGCTCATCGAGGCGACGTCGACGCGCGCCACCGTCCGCCCCACGGCGTGGTCGCGGAGGTGCTGGGCCAGCGCCTCCACCTCGGGAAGTTCGGGCACGACCCCAGTGTGCCGCAGGAACGTCGGCGGAGCGGCGGAATGTGCTCCCTCCCCACCTGAGCGACTGGCACCGCCGCTGGTCGGGTTCGGCTACCCGCGCCGCCTTCTCATTCCGTGGGCTGAAGCCTGCCGTTCATGTCCGGCTCCGCGTACAGCTCGATGTGGCGGGCCACCTGCGAGACCTCGGTGCGCACCTCGATGAACCCGCGCACGACGCCCACCCAGGTCTCGGGCGGGTTCTCGTCGGCGTCGCCCGGCGTGGACGCCGTGAGGGTCCACGGGCGGTGCAGCACCCAGCGGATCGGGAAGAACAGGATCGCGAGCACGATCACCGCGATCAGCCAGCTCGGGATGATGACCTCGGCGGGCGTCCAGGCGATGAACACCACCACCAGGGACGCGAGGGCCGCGCCCACCACGATCGCCGGCGTCGAGCCGCCGTTGACGTCGTGCTCGAACTCGTCCACCACGATCGGGTTGGACCACTCCAGGTTCGCCCTGATCGTCCACTCCCGGCCGTCGGAGCCTCGAACCACCCGGTTCATCGTCGCCTCCCCGCCCACCCGGGCTGGTCACTCGAACGCCAACTCGCCACTCGAACCACGTCTGTCACCGAGCGTGGTGCCACGGTACCGCTCCTGTCATCGGCCCGGAGGGTGATGGCACGCACGAAGCGGGCCGCCAACACCGCGCTCATTGTCGATCATGTGCGGCGTCCGAGCCAACCCTCCGGGCCGGAAACAACCCGGCTGAACCACTACGCTCCGAGCACATCTGATTCGGGAGGTGCCGGATGGACGTCGACGAGGCCCGCGAGCTGATCCGCGACCAGCACCGCGCGGTGCTGGGAACCCCGCGCACCGACGGAACACCGCTGATGACACCGGTCCTGGCGACGGTCGACGAGCAGGGCCGGGTGGTGATCAGCACCAAGTCCGGTTCGGGCAAGGTGCGCAACCTCCGCCGCGATCCGCGCGCCTGGCTGTGCGTGCTGCCGGACGCGTTCTTCGGGCGCTGGTTCCAGGTCGACGCCGACGTCGAGATCGTCGAACTGCCCGAGGCCCTGCCGCTCCTGGAGGACTACTACCGCTCGATCTCCGGCGAGCACGAGAACTGGGAGTCCTACCGCGAGGCCATGCGCTCGGAGAACCGGGTCCTGCTCCGGCTCACCCCCACCCGCGCGGTCGGCTGAGCGGACGCGGAAGGGGGACCCCCCGGTGAACGGCCTCCGAACCGTGGGCTAAAGTGTTCACCAACAGCCCACCGGGGGCGGAAGTCACCGGGAGGCGATGAATACGCGGATGTAGCGCAGCTGGTAGCGCATCACCTTGCCAAGGTGAGGGTCGCGGGTTCGAGTCCCGTCATCCGCTCGCAGCAGTGGGGCCGAGGTCATCAACCTCGGCCCCACTGCTATTTCACGTCCTGGGAACTCCTGCAGACCGGGCGACGCGGTCATCGATCGTGGACGGGTCGGACCGGAACCGTCCACGATCGCGCTCCGCGGGAGGTCAGCTCTCGACGCCGAGGCCGATCGGGCAGGAGACGCCGGTGCCGCCGAGGCCGCAGTAGCCGTTGGGGTTCTTGGCGTCCGAGAGGTACTGCTGGTGGTAGCTCTCGGCGTAGTAGAAGTCCTGGAGCAGGGCGATCTCCGTGGTGATCTCGCCCTTGCCCGCCGCCGTCAGGGCCTGCTGGAAGGCTTCGCGGCTCGCTTCCGCCTCGGCCTTCTGCTGGTCGTCGACGCAGTAGATGGCCGAGCGGTACTGGGTGCCGAGGTCGTTGCCCTGGCGCATGCCCTGGGTCGGGTCGTGGTTCTCCCAGAACGCCTTGAGGACCTGCGCGTAGCTGATCTTCTTCGGGTCGAAGACCACCAGGACGGCCTCGGTGTGGCCGGTCAGCCCGGAGCAGACCTCTTCGTAGCTCGGGTTCGGCGTGTAGCCGCCCGCGTAGCCGACCGCCGTGCTCCACACGCCCTCGGTCTGCCAGAACACGCGCTCCGCGCCCCAGAAGCAGCCCATGCCGACCACCGCGGTGACCAGGCCCTCCGGGAACGGCGGAACGATGCGACGCTCCGGGAACACCGCGTGCCGCTCGTCCACCGGCATCGCCGTGTCACGGCCGGGCAGCGCCGACGACGGGTCGATCATCTTCAGCTTCGCACCGAACATGTTTCCAGGGTACGCGGTGGTCAACGGCGATCCAGCCGGTTGGGATCGCCGCGACGACCCGCATCCGGCGGCATCGGCCGGCGCGCGTGCCTGCCCTGCGGCTGCTCGTCGATCTCACCGGACAACCGCCGCGACAACGGCGACTCCTCCGGCGGCAGGCGACGCGGGAACCCCCGGTCCGGCGGGTACGCCCGGCCCGGCGGCGGTCCGACGGGCCGCTGCGCACCGCCCACCGGCGGGCGCGGTGGCGCGTACCGGGGACGTTCGGGCCGGTCCGGGGCCCGGTGAACGCCCGGTTCGGGCAGGGGGAGGGACTTCTCGGTCGGAACGTCCTCCGGATCGGGCTCCGGTTCGGGTTCGCGCTTCTTCGCGGGCGCGGTGTCGAGGAGGTGGCGCAGCCGCATCGTGGGGTCTTCGACGTACTTCCACGACAGGGTGCCCAGGACGTAGGCGATCGGGGCGGCGCAGAGCAGCATGAGCCACTGGTTGCCGATCCCGGCCATCGCCAGCAGCTGCTGCACCGGGAAACCCCAGACGTACACGCCGTAGCTGCCGTTGACCCACACGCCCGGAACCGTCAGCCGCGACGGCCAGAAGTGCCCGGCCACGATCACGGCGTAGCTGACCGCGAAGGCCATGAACGCCGAGGCGGTGATGTTGTTGCCCATCACCACCAGCACGACCAGGCCCGCACCCGCGGCCAGTGGCGACAGCGGGATCCGGTAGAGGTTCAGCAGCACGCCCAGCGCGAAGGCCACCAGGAACGCCACCAGCGACTCGACCGGAACGCTCAGCAGCGAACCCGCCGACTCGGCGCCCGGGGTCTGCTCCAGGTGCCGGTCCCAGGCGATCAGGCCGATCAGCGCGACCACCGTCAACCAGCGGAAGTCCTTCTTGGCGGTGCCCAGCAGCAGCAGCGCGAACAGGCCGCCGTAGGCCAGCAGCTCCATCGGCAGCGTCCACAGAGAACCGTTGACCGCGTCCGGCCACGGGTTGTTCTCGAACACCCCCGGCAGGTCGTGCCGCAACGTCAGCAGACCCGCGTTGTTGACGATGTAGCCCCAGGTCTCGTGCGCGCGGAAGTACTCGCCGAGCGGCAGCGTGGTGATCACCGGGCCGACGATCAGGGCCATGCCGACCGACACCGTGAGCATCGGCGGCCACAGCCGCAGCACCCGCTTGACCGCGAAGCGCAGCGCGTGCGGATCGCGCATCCAGCTCTCGGTGATCTGGAAACCGCTGAGCGCGAAGAACCCCATCAGCACGCCCTCGTCAGGCTGCACCGGCCACTCCGGCGGGAACAGCTCGCCGCTGCCCACCAGGGGGGAGCTGTGACCGTAGATGACCAGCAGCGCACCGATCATGCGGATCCAGGCGAAGCCGTGGTTCGGGGCGGCGAACAACTCAGGGCGAGCGTGCACGACGCGCGCAACACTCAACCCGGATCACCCCATCGATTCGCGCCCGACTCGGACGTCAACGCTGCGTAGCCTAGCCGGGGTCTCCGCGGTTCGGGACCCTTTACAACCCGGACACCCGTCCGGACCAGACCGCAGACCGTATCGTTATTCGGCCGGTGCACCGCGAACCTGTCGCTCAGTGCCAGAATGGCGTCGTTCGCAGCAGCGGCGTTCATGGAAATCCGGAAAGGGCGCTATCGGTGACCTGGCAAGACGAGTTGCAGAACCTCGACGCCGAACTCGCGGCGGGACGAATTTCCGCCGAAGAGTACCGACAGCGCAGGGACACCGTGCTGGGCAGGGCGCAGGGCGGTCAGACCGGGCCACCGCAGTCGAACCCGGACGGCTTCCCGCAGCAGGACCAGACACAACAGGCTGATCCCTCGTCCGGGGGGTTCCCGCAGCAGCAGCCCGCCCAGCAGCAACAGCAGCCGTCGAGCCCGTTCCCGCCCGCGTTCAGCTGGGGCGACGCCGCCAAGCAGCAACAGCCGCAGCAGGGCGACGACGCCACGCAGGTCGTGCCGAACCCGTTCCACCAGCAACAACAGCAGCCGCCCGCGGACGCCAACAGCACCCAAATCGTCAGCGTGCCGCAGAACCCGCAGCAGCAACAGCAGTGGGGCCAGTCGCAGCCGCCGTGGGCCGGTCAGCAGCAGGGCCAGCAGGGCTGGGGGCCGGTGGAGACCACCGGCACGCCGTGGGGCGATGGCCTGCCCGGTTCCAGCGACTCCGGCGAGGCGTCCTGGATGCGGCAGGGCCCGGAGGTCTTCGAGTCCGCGGGCAAGTCCGGCAAGGGCAAGCTGATCGCCGGTCTGTCCATCGGTGCCGTGCTGCTGGTCGTCGTGATCGTCGCGGTGGTGTTCTACTTCACCAGCAGCGGCGGTGACCAGCCCGAGCGCGAGACCGCCGCTCCCCCGCCGCCCGCGCCGACCACCACGCAGCTGCCCGCACCGCCCGCCGCCAAGGCGCCGCCGGCGACGACGCAGGAGGTGCTGGTGGCGGCGAACGGCCCGGCGCACCCGTGGGTCGGGCTGCTGGACCTGCCCAACCTGCAGGGAGCCAAGGGCGGACTGCTGCAGCCGAAGACCGTGCTCGACACCGCGTTCCAGAACGGCCTGGTCGAGGGCTGGTTCAACGGCACCGAAGGCGCGCAGCCGAAGACGACGCTGCTCGCGCTGAAGATGCCCGACACCAACGCCGCCAAGACCGTCGTCGACAAGTACCTGGCCGCGCAGCAGGGCCTCACCGAGATGGAAGCCCTCTCCTACCAGGGCGTTTCGGTGGTCTCCACGGGTTCGACGTTCCGCACCGCCTACGTGGCGCACAACTACGCGGTGATCATCGACGTCAGCGGCCCGCCGGAGCAGAAGGACGCGGCCCAGCAGTCGTTCAAGGCCGTCCTGGACCAGCAGCTCACCCAGACGCCGCCCACCGTCACCGAGTAAGCCGCCGCGCTCGAACGGCCGCTCCCCTCGAACTCCGAGGTGAGCGGCCGTTCTTCTTCGCGCTGACGCGGCCCCGGGTCAGGCGGTGGTGTCGAGCTTGGTGAGGAGTGACCTGAGCGCCGTTCGCGACGCTGTCGGGCCGAACTGGGCCTCGACGGCCGTGCGACCCGATTCGGCGAGGGCCGACCAGGTCTCGTCCTCGGTGAGGAGCCGGGTCACCGCGACGGAGAAGGACTCCTCGTCGTCGGCGACCAGGACGTCCTGCCCCGGCTTGAGGTGCATGCCCTCGATCGCGACCGACGTGCCCACCACCGGGACCCCGACCGCGAGGCTCTCGCCGACCTTGCCCTTCACCCCAGCGCCGAAGCGCAGCGGCGCGATCGTGACCCGGGCCCGCGCGTAGTGCGGCTCCACCGACTCGACCCAGCCGTGCACCTCGACCCCCGGCCCCTGCAGGGCGCGGACCTCGTCGGTCGGGTTGCTGCCGATGACGTGCAGGACCGCGTCCGGGCACTGCTCGCGGACCAGCGGCATGATCTCCCGAGCGGCCCAGCGAGCCGCGTCCACGTTCGGCGGGTGGTCGAAGCTGCCGACGAACACCACGTCGCGGCGTCCCTCGACGTGAACCGGCGCGTGGTCGATCTCGTGCACGTTGGACAGCACCCGCACATCGGCCTCGGGCACCAGCTCGCCCAGCAGCGTGCGCTCGGTCTCGGAGACCACCAGCGTCACGTCGCAGGCCCTGGTCAGGCCCAGCTCCATCTGCTTGGACGCGAACGCCTTGCGGCGCAGCGCCTCCGCGCGGTCGGCCTCGCCCTGCCGCTCGGCGAGCTCGGCCTCCCGCTCCAGCCGCAGGAAGTGCACGTCAACAGTGTCGTAGGCGATGACGGCCTGCGGTGCGCGGGTGCGCAGCTCTTCGACCAGGCTCCACGCGACCTGCGGACGCGACAGCAGCGCGAGGGAGATCTCCGACCCCGCCTCGTGCAGGAACGCCTGCTGGAGCTCCGGCTGCGGCAGCACCGTCACGCCGATCTGCTGCAGGTTCTCGGTGTAGGGCTGCAGCGGCGCGTGGTTGGCGGGGAAGAACACCACCCGGTAGCCCAGCTCCACCAGCTGCTCCAGCACCCGGAAGATCCGCACCGAACCCGAGTCGAAGTCCGGCCGCGGCACCTGGTGGTCCTTGACCAGCACGATGGGACCGCGGTGACCGCGCGCGCCGCGCTGGCGCGCCAGCCACAGGTTGCGCGGAGACGCCTCCGGGAGGTGCTCGGCGCGCAGCACGTCCGCCCACTTCTCGACGAAGACCTGCCGGTTGAGCTCCTGGTGCTTCTTCACCCCGGAACCGATGTCGGTGCCGTTGGAGACGCCTTCGTGGTGCACCACCACGGCCTTGGGCTGCACGACGGTGCGGTATCCGGCGGCGCGGATCGCGAACGCCAGGTCGGTGTCCTCGTAGTAGGCGGGCGCGAACCTCGTGTCGAAGCCGCCGACCTCGCGGAACAGCTCCGCGCGCACCAGGATCGCCGCGCCGGAGCAGTAGTCGACGTCGCGCAGCACGTTGAACTCCGCGCCGCCGCCGTCCGTGCCGCGACCGTAGTTCCAGCCGTTGCCGTCGGCCCAGACGATGCCGCCGCACTCCTGCAGCCGACCGTCCGGGTACACCAGCTTGGCGCCGACCAGTCCGATCCGCGGATCGGAGGTGATGGTGTCGACCAGGACGTCCAGCCAGGACTCGGTGACCTCGGCGTCGTTGTTGAGGAAGAACAGGTGCTCGCCGCGCGCGTGCTCGGCGCCGAGGTTGCAGGCGCCGATGAACCCGAGGTTGCGCTCGGCCCGCACCAGCCGCACGCCCTCGCAGGCGGCGAGCTTCTCGGCGCTGTCGTCCGGCGAGGCGTCGTCGACGACGATCACCTCGAACGGCACCGACACCAGGTGACCGCCGAGGAACCGCAGGCACTGGCGGGTGTAGGACCACTTGCCGTGCACCGGAACGATCACGCTGACCAGCGGCGAATCGCTGAAGGGCACCGGCAGCGGCCCGGTCTCGGCCTGCTCGGCGACCGCCGGGACACCGGGCTTGCGGCCCAGCGCGATCTCGTAGGCATCGCGACGGGTGGTGCCGCGCGGGGCGACCCGCTCGACGACCTTCCGGTACTTGCCGACCGCGCGCTGCACCAGCGCCGAGTTCTGCGCGGACAGCTCGGCGTTCTCGGCGGTGAGCCGCTCCGCGCGGCTCTCGGCGTCGGCGAGCTTGCCTTCGAGGCGAGCGGCGGTGTCGCGCAGCCACTCCACGCGGGCGGCGTCGCGCTGCGCCTGCAGACCGCGCTCGCGCAGCTGCTCGCGGAGTTCGGCCAGCTCCCGGTTGTGGACGTCGGCGCGCTGCTCCTCGGACTTGCGCAGCTCCTCCAGCCGCGCGATGGCGCCCTTGAGCTCCTCGGCCTCGTCGCGACTGCGCTGGTAGAGCTCGTTGAGCTTGGCCACGTCGGCGACCGCCTCGTCGCGCTGCTCGATCAGCGCCGCCGTGTCGCCCGCGCGGGCCAGGGTCAGCTTCGCGTCGGTGAGCACCGCCGCCGCGGGAAGCTTCGGCAGGTGCTTGTCGGAGGCCACGCCCAGCAGGTAGGTGTGCGGGACTCCTTGGCTGACCGCCCAGTCGCCGGCCTCGTTGCGCTCGATGGTCTGCAGCCGGACGCCCTCGATCGCGGTGTCGCGGTCGCCGTGGTCGGCGGGCACCACCAGCGATCCGACCGTGACGTTCTGCTTGAGCACCGCCACGTGCCGGAAGGATTCCTCCAGCATCGACTCGTACTCGCGGGCGCTGAGCTCCTTGACGTGGAACGGGTTGTCGTTGCCGTGCTCGTGGGTGTAGACGGCGGTGTCCGGGGTGCTGGACAGGAACAGCCCGCCCTGCTTCATCCGCGACCGGACCAGCCGCAGGACCGCCGCGTGGTCCTCGACGTGCTCGATGGCCTCGAAGCACACCACGACGTCGAACGGCTTGGCGTCGGCCAGGAGGTCCGGGTCGGTGATCGAACCGACCTCGAAGCTCACATCCCGGCCCGCGTAGTTGTGCCGGGCGTGCGCGACGGTCCGCTCGTCGATGTCGACGCCGACGACCTCGGCTCCCCCGGCGGCCAGCAGCGCGGCGCCGTAGCCCTCGCCGCACGCGAGGTCCAGGACCCGCTTGCCCCGCGCGAAGGGGGCTGCCAGGGCGTACCGGTGGTAGTGCTCGTAAACCACCTGCACGTCTTCGGTCCAGGGCACGCAGCGCTCCCCGGTCCAGTCGATCAGCCGCTCGTCCATGGGCCCCTCACCGAGTTGTGAATCCGCTCGCAGGTTATCGCCCCTCGGCAGGCTGCTGCGGCCGGTTCGGGCGAGGAACATGAGGACGTTCTCATCCCGGTTTCACCCGCGGTTGTCCCCGACAGGTCAGAGTGGGTGCATGCGTTCCGTTCCCCGGGGAGTCCTGCTGCTCGCGGCCCTCGCACTGCCCATCGTCGCCGTGCTGATCAGCTTCGCGCTGACCGGCGGGGTGCGCTCGCCCGAGATCCCGGAGAGCGTGCGCGTCGGCAGCACGCCCAGCCCGAGCAGCCCCGGGCCGTCCGCGGACGTGCCGGTGCCCGTCGTTCCCGGTCCGTCCGACGTGCCGCCCCCGCCCGCCGAGCTGCCGCCGCCCGCGCCCAACGATGACGACGATGACGACGCGACGGACGGCCATGACGACTGATTCGCCCACCCGCCCGCTGACCAGGCTCGCCGGTCGCCGCGGCACCCGGGTTCCTGCCAGGGCCCAGATCATGGGCTGGCTGCTGCTGGTGCTGGTCCTGGTGCTGCTGACGGTCATAGTGATCGTCCGCGAATACCTGCACGACGAGGTCGACCGCCGGGTCACCAGCTCGCTGGAGCAGGAGGCGAAGGAGTTCGTGGCCTTCGCCGAGAGCGGCCAGGACCCGGTCAGCGGCCGGATGCTCGCCGACCCGGGAACGCTGCTGCACAACTACCTCGGCCACCAGTACCCGGACACCGACGAGGCGCTGATCGGCGCGTGGCCGGCCGCGCGCGGTCTCGGCGTGGTCTCGCAGGAGCAGACCGAGCCGATCAAGGCCGTCGCGCACGACCGGACCGTGCTGCAGCGGATCATCGACGACCCGCGAGCGCACGGCGATCTGGACACCTCGGCGGGCCCGGTTCGCTGGGTGAAGGTGCGCGCCGAGACCGCGCAGGGCGGCAGCGCCTGGTTCGTGGTCGAACACCACATCGCCGCCGAGACCGCCGAAGTCGACCGCAGCGTCAGGGTTCTGCTCCTGGTCAGCGCACTGGGCGTGGTGCTGGCCGCGCTGATCTCCTGGGTGGTGGCGGGGCTGATCCTGGCCCCGGTGCGGGCGGTGCGCCAGGCCGCGGCCGAGATCACCGAGCACGACCTGACCAGGCGCATCCCGGTGGAGGGCCGCGACGACATCGCCGCGCTGGCCGACCAGTTCAACGCGATGCTGGACCGGTTGGAGGACGCGTTCCGCATCCAGCGGCAGTTCGTCGACGACGCCGGCCACGAGCTGCGCACCCCGATCACGATCGTCCGCGGCAACCTGGAGCTGATCGGCGTCGATCCCGCCGAGCGCGACGAGGTGGTGCGGCTGTGCACCGACGAGCTGGACCGGATGACGCGGATCGTCAACGACCTGCTGGTGCTGGCCAAGGCCGACCGGCCGGACTTCGTCTCCCCCACCGAGGTGTCGCTGGCCGAGCTGACCAGCGACATCGACGCGAAGGTGCGGTCGCTGGGCGACCGGCGGTGGGTGCTGGCGGAGATGGGCGAAGGCGAGTTCTCGCTCGACGGGCAGCGGGTCACCCAGGCGATGGTGCAGCTGGCGCAGAACGCGGTGCAGCACACCTCCGCCGGGTCGACGATCCGCATCGGCTCCGCCGTCGGCGACGGCACCGTCGAGCTGTGGGTCAGCGACGAGGGGCCGGGCGTCGACCCCTCCGAGGTGGAGAAGATCTTCGAGCGCTTCAGCCACGGCAACGGCCGCAAGGGCGGGGCCGGGCTGGGCCTGGCGATCGTCCGGGCCATCGCCGACGCGCACGACGGCCGGGTCCTGGTCCGCTCCGCTCCCGGTTCAGGAGCGACCTTCCGGCTGGAACTGCCCGCGAAGACCACGGGAGACGAGGCATGAGCAAGATCCTGATCGTCGAGGACGAGGAGCGCATCGCGGCGTTCATCGAGAAGGGCCTGCGCGCCAACGGGTTCACCGCCACCGTCGTCGCCGACGGGGACACCGCGCTGCACCACCTGGTCGACGGCGGTTACGACCTGGCCGTGTTGGACCTGGGACTCCCCGGCCGCGACGGGTTCGCGGTGCTGCGCGAGGTGCGCGCGAAGCGGGTGACGCTGCCCGTGGTGATCCTGACCGCGCGCGACACCGTGCACGACACGGTCGCCGGTCTGGAGGGCGGCGCGGACGACTACATGACCAAGCCGTTCCGCTTCGAGGAGCTGCTGGCCCGCATCCGGCTGCGGCTGCGTTCGGCGGAGCGCGCCGAGGAGGTCACTGTGCTGCGCGACGGCGAGCTGTCGCTGGACCTGCGCACCCGCCGCGCCCAGGTGCCCACCGGCACGGTGGACCTGACGGCCCGCGAGTTCTCGCTGCTGGAGCTGTTCTTACGGCATCCCGGCCAGGTGCTGAGCCGCGAGCAGATCCTCTCCCACGTCTGGGGCTACGACTTCGACCCCGGCTCCAACGTCGTCGACGTCTACGTCCGCGCGCTGCGGCGCAAGATCGGCAACGGCCACATCGGAACCGTGCGCGGCATGGGCTACCGGCTCGGCGGCTAGGACGCCGGAGGCGTGAACCCGCTGGTGGCCTGGGCGGGGCGCGCGGTGTGGAAAAGCGCCCGCGAGCGGTGTGCACAGCTGTGGATAAGTCTGTCCACAACTGTGCATAACCACGCCTGAGGGTCACCATCAACGCAGCTCACAAGCCTGTGGATAACTCTATTCACAGACTTGTGGAGAACCCTGGATGAAGGCGCTCTCACCGGAGGTTCACGGAAGCCTCAGGCCGGCCCCGGAGAGTCTTCCTCGTGCAGGTCAACAGCGTGGAAGCAGACCCGGTCGCCGGGTGGGGATGGGCCGTGGCGTTCACCCTCGCCGGCGTCGGCGTCTTCGGGGTCCTGGCCGTGCTCACCGTCCCGGCCCAAGGGCTCGACGGGTCGTTGAGCCGAGACGCCGTGCTGACGCTCGTGGTGTTCGGCGCGGCCATCATCGGGTGGACGCGCGCGAAGGTCGACGACACCTTCGTCGCACTGCTGGCCGCCGCCGTGCTCGCCGTGCTCGGGGTGCTGGAGTCCGAGCGGCTGTTCGCCGCGCTCGGCGAGGACCAGATCTGGCTGCTGGTGGCCGCGTTCATGCTGGCCGCCGGGATCAACCGGACCGGACTGCCCGCGCGGCTGGCCCTCGGACTGGCCGGCCGGGCGCGATCGCCCCGGTCGCTGTGCCACCTGCTGACGCTCGGCCTGGTCGGCACCGCGCTGCTGATCCCGAGCACCAGCGGCCGGGCGGCGATGGCCGTGCCGCTGCACCGAGGCCTGGCGTCCGCCCTGCCGGACCGGCTGGTCCGGACGGTCGGCCTGCTCGTGCCGGTGGTGATCCTGCTGTCCGCGGTCGCCACCCTCACCGGAGCCGGAGCGCACCTGATCACCAGCCAGGTGCTCGCGGCGACCACCGGCGAAGGCATCCCGTTCGGCTGGTGGCTGTGCTGGGGACTGCCGTTCGCGCTGGTCAGCTCGCACCTGGCCGCCGAACTCGTGCTGTGGACCGGCGGCGCGGACCGGCGGACGCCGCTGCGCGTCGACGTGGCGGAGCTGCGCGCCCGGCTGGACGTGCCCGAACGGCTGCGGCCCGCCGAAGTCCGGGCCGGAACGCTGCTGGGCGTCGTGGTGCTGCTGTGGAGCACCGAGTCCTGGCACGGGCTGCCGCCCGCGCTGATCGCGCTGGGCGCGGCGCTGCTGGTCACCTCGCCCCGCTTCGGGACCGTCCCGATGAAGGCCGCCGTCGGCGAGATCCCCTGGTCGCTGCTGCTGTTCATGGCCGCGACCGGTGCGCTGGGCACCGCGCTCACCGACTCCGGCGCGGCCGGCTGGATCGCCGGTCACGCGCTGGTCGGCGACAGCCCGGTGACGCTGCTGGTGGCGGTCGTGGCGCTGAGCACCGCGCTGCACCTGCTGGTCGCGTCCCGGTCGGCGCGATCGGCGGTGCTGATCCCGCTGCTGGTGCCGGCGGCGCTGGCCGTCGGGGCCAACCCGATGGCGGTGGCGTTCGCCTCGACCGCTGCGGCCGGTTTCTGCCACACCCTGCCGTCCTCGGCGAAGCCCCTCGCGATGTTCGCCGAGCACTACGAGCCGCGCGAGCTGCGCAGGCTCGCGGTCGTCCTGGGGCCGCTGACGGCCGCGCTGGTGCTGCTGTTCTCCCTGCTCGTCTGGCCCCTGCTGGGTTTGTCCGTCTAGTCCACCGTGGAGGAAAGAATGTTCCGCATCGTCGTCGCGCCGAGCGGTTTCAAGGAATGCCTGGACGCCGAGCAGGTCGCCGACGCGATCCAGGCAGGCATCCGGCGGGTCATCCCCGGAAGCGTGGTCGACACCGTGCCGCTGATCGACGGTGGTGAGGGTTCGGCCCGGCTGCTCGCCCGCGCCACCGGCGGCACGCTCGTGCCGGTGACCGTCACCGGTCCGGTAGGCGATCCGGTCGTGGCCCACTTCGCGCTGCTCGACGACGACACCGCGTTCGTCGAGATGGCCGCCGCAGCGGGCTTATCGCTGGTCCCGCCCAGCGAACGCGAACCCGGCCGCACCACGAGCCGGGGCGTCGGCGAGCTGATCCGCGCGGCGCTGGAGACCGGAGCGCGGCGCTTGGTCGTCGGCTGCGGCGACTCGGGCATCTGCGACGGCGGCGCAGGTGCGCTGCAGGCCCTCGGCGTGCGGATCACCGACGAAGCCCGCCGGGAGATCGGGCCCGGTGGCGCTGAGCTGCTGCGCGCCCGCCACGTCGACGCCTCAGGCCTCGACCCTCGCCTGTCCGAAGTGGACATGACGGTCGCCGTCAACCCGCGCAACGTGCTGTGCGGACAGGACGGGGTGGCCCGCCGCTACGGTCCGCAGAAGGGCGCTTCCGCGCAGGACGTCGAGCTGCTGTCCTCGGCGATGTCGAACTGGGCGCGGCTGCTGGACCCCGACCTGGCCGAGCTGCCCGGCGCCGGGGCTTCGGGCGGACTGGCCGCCGGACTCGCCGGAGTCCTCGGAGCGCGCCTGGAATCCCGCTTCGACGTGTTCCTGACCAGCACCGATCTGGATCAGCGGCTGCGCACCGCCGATCTGGTGATCACCGCCGAGGGCGCCATCGACGCGTCCACCTCGCTCGGCAAGATCCCCACCGAGGTCGCGCGCCGCGCCAAGCAGCACGGCAAAGCGGTGATCGCGCTGTGCGGCACCATCGGACCGGGCGCAGACACCAGCTACGAGCACGGGATCGACGCCATCACCGGAATCCTCACCGGCCCGGTGGCGCTGCCCGACGCCATCACCAGAGCACCGGCGCTCATCACCGATGCGACCGCCCGGACCCTGCGGATGCTGCTGCTCGGAACCACCCTCCCGGCCGCGTGAGCTCAGCGGCCCGCCGCGTACCCCTGCGCACCGCGCGGGTTGGCGGCGGCCTTGAGCAGGCCCGACTCCGGATCCCGGGACACCGCGGAGAGGCGGCCGAGGGACCACGGACCGTTGTCCTCCACCAGGTGCCCGCGGGCCCCCAGCGCGGCGATGGTGTCGGCACCGAGGCGGGATTCCACCGCCACAGCACCGGGTTCCCACTCGCGGGGGTAGAACGAGCGCGGGAACGCGGTGCTGTGCCAGGCGGGCGCGTCGATGGCGGCCTGCAGGTCGAGCCCGCCGTGGACGTGGGCCAGCCAGAAGCACAGCTGCCACTGGTCCTGCTGGTCCCCACCGGGCGTCCCGAAGGCCAGCGCCGGGACGCCGCCGCGCAGCGCCAGCGACGGGCTCAACGTGATGCGCGGGCGCTTGCCCGGCACCAGCGAGTTCGGCAGCCCCTCTTCCAGCCAGAACATCTGGGCGCGGCTGCCCAGGCAGAACCCGAGTTCGGGGATCGTCGGCGAGGACTGCAACCACCCGCCGGACGGGGTCGCCGAGATCATGTTGCCCCAGCGGTCCACGACGTCGATGTGCACCGTGTCGCCCCGGCTCTCACCGTTGGGCAGCACGGTCGGCTCGCCGATGCCGACACCGCTCGGATCCGACAGCCCGCCCACACCGCGGCTCTCGGCGACGAACGCCGGTAACTCGGGCGTGCGTCCGCCGGGCGAGCCGGGCCGCAGGTCCAGCGACGCGGTCGCGCCGATCAGGTCGCGGCGCTGCGCGGCGTACTCGTCGGAGACGAGGTCGGCGAGCACACCGGGGTCGGCGGAGTCGCCGTACCACGCCTCGCGGTCGGCGAACGCGAGCTTGGTGGCCTCCACCGCCGCGTGCACCACGTCGACCGGCGGAACACCGTCCGCGTAGGACACGGGCAGCCCTTCCAGCAGCTTCAGCTGCTGGGCGAGCGCCGGTCCCTGCGACCAGATGCCGAACTTCGCCAGCGTCCAGCCGCCCGGCAGGTCGACCGTCAGCGGCTGCTCGTAGGTCGTCTCGAACTCCGCCATGTCCTGCGCGGTGAGCACACCCGCGTGATCGCGGCCCGAGTTGTCCCGGTGCGGGATCCGCGCGAACTCCTCCACGGCTTCGGCCACGAACCCCTGCGACCACGCCCGGCGCGCGGCATCGATCTGCGCCTCCCGGCCGGTCACCGACTCGGCCTCGGACAGCAGCCGCTCCCAGGTGTCGGCGAGCACGGGATTGCGCACCACCGAACCCGGTTCCGGCACCGAGCCGTCCGCGTTGAGCCAGCGCTCCGCCGAGGTCCGCCAGTGCTGCCGGAACATGTCGGCGACCAGACCGATGGTGTCGCTGATGCGCGGCACGATCGGACATCCGCCGCGCGCGTAGCCGATCGCGTAGGTCAGCACCTCGCGCAGCGTCTTGGTGCCGTGGTCGCGCAGCAGCGTCAACCAGCCGTCCCAAGCGCCGGGCACCGTGGTGGCCAGCAGTCCCGTGCCCGGGATCAGGTCCAGGCCGAGTTCGTCGCGGTAGTGCTCGATCGTCGCCCCGGCCGGCGCCGGCCCCTGCCCGCACAGCGCGCGCGGTTGCGGGTCGGCGGCGGTGGCGAACAGCGCCGGAACCTCACCGCCCGGCCCGTTGAGGTGCGGTTCGACGACCTGCAGGACGAATCCGGCCGCCACGGCTGCGTCGAAGGCGTTCCCGTCGTCCTCCAGCACCGCCATCCCCGCTGCCGAGGCCAGCCAGTGCGTCGAGGCGACCATCCCATGAGTACCGGCGAGCTCCGGGCGAGTCGTGAACACCCGCCCACCCTAGATCTCCGACACCCCCATGACGAGAGTCGAAACCCACCCCTCGTCCCCCCACGCCACACCGGTTTTCGACGTGGCCAACCCGGATTACCGCCGTATTCCGGGCGCCGATTACCGCAGTAATCCGGGTCACCTCCGGGGGAGGCGGTGGGGACGCGGGTTCAGGAGAGGGCGGCGACCGGCAATCGGCCGACTCCTCGCCAGGAGAGGCCGGCTCGGCGGAGGACGTCGGGGTCGAGGTGGTTGCGGGTGTCCACGACGACCAGACCGTTGAGGGCTTCGGCGATGAGGTTCCAGTCCAGGGCGCGGAACTCCTGCCACTCGGTGAGCAGCACCAGCGCCGACGCTCCCTTCGCCGCCTGGTACGGGTCGTCGACCAGCGTCAGCCCGACCGGCAACTCCGGTTCGTCGCCGCGCAGACCCGGGTCGTAGGCGATCAGCTCGGCGCCCTGCTCACCCAGCAGCTGGGCGACCTCCAGGGCGGGCGAGTCGCGCAGGTCGTCGGTGCCCGCCTTGAACGTCAGGCCCAGCAGCCCGATCCGCTCGCCGTCCAGCGAACCGCCGCAGGCCTCGCGGACCTTGCCGACCATCCGCTGCCGCTGGTGGGAGTTGGACGAGATGGTGGCCTGCAGCAGCGGGAAGTCGAACTCGACCGCCTCGGCCACCTGCAGCAGCGCCGCGGTGTCCTTGGGCAGGCAGGAACCGCCCCAGCCCGGTCCGGGCTGCAGGAACGACTGGCCGATCCGCCGGTCGTAGCCCATGCCCTCGGTGACGTCGGTGATGTCGGCGCCCAGCTGCTCGCAGAGCTCGGCGATCGCGTTGACGTAGGACAGCTTGGTGGCCAGGAAGCAGTTCGCCGCGTACTTCACCATCTCCGCGCTCGCCGCGTCGGTGAGCACTGTCGGCGCGCCCAGCCGGGCGTAGAGGGCGGCGACGCGCTCAGCGGCGTCCTGGGTGTCGGAGCCGACGACGATGCGGTCCGGGTTGAGGAAGTCGTGCACCGCCGAACCCTCGCGCAAGAACTCGGGGTTGCTGACCACCGCGACGTCCTCGCGGCCCAGGTGCTCGGCGAGCCGCTTCGACGTCCCCACCGGGACCGTCGACTTGGTGACCATCACGCACCCGGTGGGCAGCACGTCGCGGACCTCGCGGGCGACGGCCTCCACCACGGCCAGGTCGGCGGCGCCGCCGGAACCCATCGGGGTCGGCACGCACAGGAACACGACCTCGGCCTCGGCGACCGCACCGGCGGAACCGACGACGAACTCCAGCCGCCCGGCGGCGATCCCCTCCTGCACCAGCTCGGCCAGGCCGGGCTCGTGGATGCGGACCTCGCCGCGGGACAGCTCGGCGACCTTCTCCTCGTTGACGTCGCTGCAGACCACCCGGTGGCCGAGCGAAGCCAGACACGCACCGGTGGTCAGTCCGACGTACCCGGTGCCGACAACGACGATTCGACGGGCGAACACAGGCCCCAACCCCTTCACCTCGTACGACCAGGCGGTCGCCTCTGCCCCCTCGAAAATCGATCGTGGCACATCTTCGAGCTGGGAAAACCCGCTTCGCTCAGAGTTCACGAGCTATATGTCGCAGGTGACGAGTTGGGAACCTGCCGTTTAGGCTGCGCGCGTGGATCAGAGACGTCTGGGGGAATCGGGTCTAGCGGTGAGCGCGGTCGGTCTCGGCTGCAACAACCTCGGAAGGCCCGGAACCGCCACCGAAACCCTCGCCGGAGCCCGCGCCGTCGTCGACGCGGCGCTGGATGCCGGCATGACCTTCTTCGACGTGGCCGACGCCTACGGTTCACCTCGCGGACGCAGCGAGGAGCTGCTCGGGCAGTCGCTGTCCGGGCGGCGCGACATGGCGGTCATCGCCACCAAGTTCGGCATGGACATGCAGGGCACCAACGGCCCGGACTTCGGTGCCCGCGGTTCCCGCCGCTACGTGCGCCGCGCGGTGGAGTCCTCGCTGCGACGGCTGGGAACCGACTGGATCGACCTGTACCAGCTGCACCGGCCGGAACCGCTGACACCGCTGGAGGAAACCCTCTCGGTGCTCGACGACCTGGTCCGGGAGGGCAAGATCCGCTACGTCGGGCACTGCAACCTGCCCGGCTGGCAGGTCGCCGACGCGTCCTGGACGGCGAAGTCGGCGGGCTTGACCGCGCCGGTGTCCAGCCAGCACCACTACTCGCTGCTCTCGCGCGAGGTGGAACGCGAGGTCGTGCCCGCCGCTCAGCGCTTCGGTCTCGGCCTGCTGCCGTACTTCCCGCTGGCCAACGGCCTGCTGACCGGCAAGTACCGACGCGACCAGATACCTCCGGCGGACAGCAGGCTGGCCGGACGCGCGCAGCTGCTGTCCGACGCGCCGTGGGGGCGGATCGAGAAGCTGCGGATCTTCGCCGAGCAGCGCGGCATCACGATGAGCACCGTGGCGCTCGGCTGGCTCGCCGCTCAGGACCCGGTCGCCTCGGTCATCGCCGGAGCCACCACCCCAGACCAGGTCCAGGCCAACGCGCAGAGCGCGAACTGGGTTCCGGGACCGGACGACCTCGCGACGCTGAACAGCATCTGCCCGGCGGCGTGAGTCCGACGACACGATTCAGGGCGGTGCAAGCGGCGAAGCCACTTTCTCTCCACCGCCTGAGCAGCTGGCACCGCCAAGCAGGCTGACCACAACTCTCCATGGGAGGAACAGCGACAATGCAGATCACCGACACCGCAGCGATCGTCACCGGCGGTGCCTCCGGGCTCGGGGCCGCGACGGCCCGGGCGTTGGCCGGGCGGGGCGCGAAGGTGTTCGCGGTGGACCTGCCAGGCGCGATCGAGAAGGCTCCGATCGTCGACGGCATCACCTACACCGCGGCCGACGTCACCGACGCCGACCAGGTGCAGACCGCCGTCGACCAGGCCGCGGGCTCCGGCAACCCGCTGCGGATCGTGGTGAACTGCGCGGGAATCGGCCCGTCCGCCCGCATCGCGGGCCGCAAGGGCGTGCACGACCTCGACCTGTTCCGCAAGGTCCTGGAGATCAACCTGCTCGGCAGCTTCAACGTCATGCGGCTGGCCGCCGCCGCGATCGGCGAGACCGAGGCCGACCAGCACGGGCAGCGCGGCGTGGTGATCAACACCGCGTCGGTGGCGGCCTACGACGGCCAGATCGGGCAGGCCGCCTACGCCGCGTCCAAGGGCGGCGTCGCGAGCCTGACCCTGCCCGCCGCGCGCGACCTGTCGTCGAGCGGGATCCGGGTCATGACGATCGCACCCGGCATCGTGGACACCCCGATGCTGGCGACCGTCAGCGACGAGTTCCGGCAGGGCCTGGCCGACGGCGTCCCGTTCCCCAAGCGCCTCGGCACCCCCGAGGACTACGCGCAGCTGGCGCTGAACATCGTCGAGCACGACTACCTCAACGGCGAGGTCATCCGCATGGACGGAGCCCTCCGCATGGCACCCCGCTGACCGCTGGTGGTGGGCCTGACGCCCGGCAGGCCCAGCCCGGGAGGGCCCCTCGCGTGGTGCGTCAGAGGTCTTCGGCGTAGGGGATCTGGTCCGCCGCGTCGGAGGTCATCCAGGTCCGGATGGTGTACGTGGCGCGGACGTCGTCCTCGTTGTAGGTGAGGAGGCGTTCGCGCTGCGTGAGGTCCCGTTCGCCGCCGTCCAGCGCGACCGCGTCGCGGTACCAGCGCATCGAGTTCTCGCCGCTGGCCTCCGGGTCGCGCCAACCGAACCCCGCGCTGGGGGCGATCACCTTGAGGCCCTTGCCGTTCGGGCACAGGAACTGGTCGCGGACCACCGCGAACAGATCGACCCACTCGGCGGAGTTGATGAACTCCTTGACCTCGGAGACCGGCGGAACACCGGGCTTGCCCGCGAAGCGCTCGGCGGAGCCCAGCATCCAGCGGTTCTCCGCCAGCTCGTTGTAGCAGTAGGCGCGGAAGCTCAGGCCGCGCTCGAAGGCCTTGCGGCGGACACCGGTGAACCAGCTCCAGAACTCCGCGAACGACCGGGCCTCGTCGTCGTTCGGCAGCGGCTCCCAGGTGACGAAGGCCCGGTAGCCCTGCTCCTCGCCGATGTCGGTGCCCGACAGCCAGCAGCCCCACATGTAGGCGCCGGCGTCGGCGTAGCTCTCCATGTCCACGTCGATCTCGACGTCACCGCGCGGCACGTCGAGATCGCGGACCCGCCGCACCAGCGGCATCTCCCGCAGCCACGCCTTGGCCAGCAGGATCGCGTCGGTGTTGCGCACGCCCGTGAGCTGCAGGTCCTCGGCGCCCTCCAAGGGCGTGCCCGCCAGCTGGTCGATCGTGGCGATGCCCCGCTCGCGCAGCACGGTGGCGTCCTCGCCGCGCACCACCAGGCTCACGTCGCGCCGGTCGCGCAGCTGGGACTCGCAGGTCGGCCACCACGGGCAGCCGCGGCATTCGGTGATCCGGGAGGGCTGCGCCAGCGGTTCGCCGCCCTGGGCGGCGGCGGTGGCCACCGCGAGCCGGTCGCCGAAGCGCGCGTCGTACTCGGCGAGCGCGGTGCGCCCGCCGGGCCAGTTGGGGCTGCGCAGGTCGTGCCAGACGACCACGTCGGCTTCCACGCCGATCGCGCCGGCCGTGCGGTCTCCCGCGCCGTACCCGCACGCCTCCAGCAGCCGGACCGCGTGCACCAGCCGGAGCTGGTCGCGGGGCTGCGGGCGGACCTTGCGGGTCTTGTCGACCTTCGCCGCCTCGGGCACCGGTCGTTCGATCGGCGAGACCTTCGCCCCGTTGCCGGGATCGGTGATCTTGTGCCGGACCACCAGGACCGGGACGTAGCCGTTGCCGCTGCGCACCAGCAGGTCGATCGCGCCGCGGCGACCGCCTTCGGCGTCGTCGGGCAGCTGCGCGCCGGAGATGTGGGGGACGCCCTCGCCCATCGCGTCGAGGGTGAGCCGCGCGCGGTCGGCGTAGGGCGCTCCGCGCGGGATCTCGGTCCAGTCCGCGCCCAGCAGCTCGCCCAGCTGGGCGGCGACGGAGCGGCGGTGTTCGGCGGCGTCGGCGATGCGCTGCTCGACGCCCAGGTCCAGCGGCGCGGTCGAGACGTCGCGCATCTCCGGGTCGTTCTCCAGGTGCACGCGTCGACGGCAACGCGTCACCACGCCTGCGTCGAGCAGCACCTCATCCTTCACGGGTAAAGGGTATGCGGTGGCCCTGACAGGCGCGCCCATCACCCCGGTGACATCGCGTGCCGCCGATGACCACTCCCGGTGCACACACGATCGCGTTCTGCTTTCGTGCACTGCTCCATCCGGACTTATGGTGATCGCGGTGCTGGGAATTCGCGGATCCGGGGAGGTGTGCGCGGTGAGGAAGCTCGCCAGGCGACGCGGGAAGATCACTCAGGGTGCCCAGCGGGGGTGCCGGAAGTGCGCCGTCAAGAAGACGAGGGCCGAGAAGAAGGCGCGGCGCCAGGTCGACAAGGCGGCCCGGAAGGTGGCGGCCCGCAGCAAGGCCGCCGAGAAGGAGGCCGCCCGGAAACCGGCGGCGGCCCACAGCGCTCCCGCGCAGCAGGCCGACCTAGCGACACCCCCGCCGCTGACGTCCGCACCGGTCGGCAAGAAGGCGGCGAAGGCGCTGCTCAAGGCCGACAAGCAGGCCGCGAAGGCGATCAAGAAGGGCGAGTTCGGGACGGTCACCCCGGGCAACGCAAAGAAGATCGTCGGGATCGCCAAGATCGTCGGTCCGGTGCTCCTGCCGTTCGCGCTGCGCGCGGTGAGCACGGTGCGCGAGAACTACGACCGCTCGCGCGCCCGCAAGCTGGGGGTCCCGGTGGACGACCTCGGCAAGTTCACCGGTCACGGGGCCTCGCTGCACGCCCGCATCGCCGGCGACTCGGTCGCCCTGCGCGACCTGCGCGAGCAGTCCACAGGTGAGGAGCGCGGCCACGCCAGGACCTACGCCGACCAGGCCGAAGCCCGCCTCGCGCAGCTGACCAGCGCGGTGCGAGCCGCCGAGCGGATGCCCTCGCCGCGCCGCAAGTCCGCGCACCGCGCGGTCGACCAGGAGCTCTCGCGCATCGAGAGCGAACTGCTCACCCGCTTCGGCGTGCCCACCGGGTGAAGACGAAGGCGGGGCGCCTCCTCCGCGGAGACGCCCCACCACTCGCAGCGTGGATCAGCCCTGACCTGGGATCTTCACCAGGCCCTGTTCGGCCATCCAGTCACGCGCGACGTCGGCCGGGTCCCGGCCTTCGACGTCGACCTGCGCGTTGAGCTTCATCAGTTCCTCGTTGGTCAACTTCTCCGAGACCGGCTGGAAGACCTGCGCCAACTGCGGGTAGCGCTTCAGCATCTCGTCGCGGAGAGTGACGCCGATGTTGTACCGGGGGAAGAACTGCTTGTCGTCGGCCAGCACCTTCAGGTCCAGCGACCTGATCCGGCCGTCGGTGGTGAACACCTCGCCGAACGTGCACGTCCCCTGGGCCGTCGCCTGGTAGATCGCACCCTCGGTGAGGACCTTGACCTTGCTCGGGTCGGTCTTGAACCCGTAGGTCTGCTCCACGCCCGGCAGGCCGTCGTTGCGGCTGGCGAACTCCGTGTCCACGCAGAACGTGGCGTCCTCCGGGTGCTCGGCCATGATCCGCGGGATGTCCGAGTTCTCCTCCACGCCCAGGCGCTTGGCGGCGTCCTGGTTGACCGCGAACGCGTAGGTGTTGTCCACCTGATAGTCGATCGCGGTCCAGGCCACCCCGTTGCGCTCGAGGTCCTGCTTCTTGACGGCCTCGTACTGGGCGCGGGCGTCCGGGATCGGGTCGTTGTTGCCGTTGTAGTTGACCCAGGACGTGCCCGTGTAGTCCCAGAGGATGTCGATCTGGTCGCTGGTCAGCGCGTTGCGCGCGGTCGAGGAGCCCTGGATGGAGCTCAAGTCCCGCACGTTGGCGCCGGCCGCGGACAGCGCGAACTCGCCGAGGTAGCCCAGGATGAGCTGCTCGGTGAAGTTCTTCGACCCCACCGTGATCGTCTGGCCCTCCAGCTCCGGAACGGGCTGGATGATGCCCGGCTCCACCGCCAGCGGAACCGACGAACCCGAGCTGAGCCCGCATCCCGACAGCATCAACCCGGCCATCGCCAGCGAGGCCGCTTTGAGCGCACGACTGCGCTTGCGGAGCTTCATCGCAACCCCCTCGGCGACAGGTAGGTCTCGGCCAGCGCACCGAGCCAGTCGACCAGCAGCGCCAGCGCCATCGCCAGCACCGAGCCGACGATCATGACCGTGTAGTCGTTGAGCTTGTAACCGGTGTCGATGAGCTCACCCAGGCCCCCCGCGCCGACGAACAGCGCCAGCGTCGCGGTTCCCACCGCCAGCACCAGCGCGGTCCGCAGACCGGCGAGGATGAACGGCACGGCCAGCGGCATCTCGATGCGCATCAGCACGCTCGAACCGGACATGCCGATGCCGCGACCCGCGTCGACCAGCGACGCGTCCACCGACTGCAGCCCCACGATGGTGTTGCGCAGGACGGGCAGCAGCGCGTAGAAGGCGATCGGCAGCGTCGCGATCCAGAACCCGGTGGAACCACCGGTGAACAGGAAGAACAGCACCAGCAGACCCATCGAGGGCGCCGCCTGACCGATGTTGGCGATGCCGATCACCAGCGGTGCGATGCGGCGAGCCCAGCTGCGGCTGAGCAGCACGCCCAGCGGAACCGCGACCAGCACCACGATCAGCGCCACCGCGATGCTGATCAGGAAGTGCGTCCAGGTCAGGCTCAGGATCGTCGTCGAGTTGAGGCTTCGCTGCGTCACCTCGTCGTTGTCCCTGGTGAACGCCCAGCCCAGCACCGCCGCGACCAGCACGACCACGGTCACCGGCTGCGCCAGCAGCCGCAGCCGCTCGGCGCGCCCGGACCCGGAGTCGGAAGCGAAAGTGCTGCTCATGAGGCGTCAGCCCCAGACCCGGCAGCGTCCGACCCCGCGGGCTCCTCCACGTCGTCGGAGGCGTTCTCCTCGCGCAGCGCCTTGATCGTGTTCATCACGGTGTCGATGTCGACCACGCCGACGTACTCACCGCGAGAGCCCACGACCACGGCCACCCCGTCGTCGTCGGTCAGGATCGCCTCGAGGGCGTCCTGCAGGGTCGAGGCCCGCGACACCGAGTCCTCCACCGGACGGCCGGCCCGCGACAGGTCGGAGACCGAGCCCGCCTCGCGAGCGGTCGCCCAGCGCAGCGGACGGTTGCGCTTGTCGAGCACCAAGCCGATCGCGCCACGGCGGGTGCCCAGACGTTCGCGCAGCACCGAAGGTGCGTCGTCGACCGTCGCGGACGGAACTTCGCCGACCTCGATCTCGCGCACGCGGCGCAGCGTGAGCTGCTTGAGGGCCGCGCCCGCCCCGACGAATCCGGCGACGGTGTCGTCGGCCGGGTTGGTCAGGATCGCTTCCGGGGTGTCGTACTGAAGGATCTTGGAGCGCTCGCCCAGCACCGCGATCCGGTCGCCGAGCTTGACCGCCTCGTCGAAGTCGTGCGTGACGAACACGATCGTTTTGCCCAGGTCTGCCTGCAGGCGCATGAGCTCGTCCTGCAGCACACCGCGGGTGATCGGGTCCACCGCGCCGAACGGCTCGTCCATCAGCAGCACCGGCGGGTTGGCCGCGAGCGCGCGGGCGACGCCGACGCGCTGCTGCTGTCCACCGGAGAGCTGCCGCGGGTAGCGGCCCCGGTACTCGGCCGGGTCGAGGTTGACGAGGTCGAGCATCTCGTCCACGCGCTCGGAGATGCGCTTGGAGTCCCAGCCGACCAGGCCGGGAACCATGCCGACGTTGTCGCCGACGGTCATGTGCGGGAACAGGCCCGCCTGCTGGATCGAGTAGCCGATCTCGCGACGCAGCTTGTCCGCGTCCAGGCCGAGCACGTCCTGCCCACCGATGGTGATCTTGCCGGAGGTCGGCTCGATCAAGCGGTTGATCATGCGCATGGTGGTCGTCTTGCCGGAACCCGAGGGTCCGACCAGCACCACCGTCTCCCCCGCGGGGATCGTCATGGTCACCGACTCGACGGCCGCCTGCTTCTGCCCCGGGTAGCGCTTGGAGACCTCTTCGAGCTTGATCTCCACGCCGTGCCCGGCGGTCTTCTTCTCGTCGTCAGCCACGGATACCTCTCGAAGTCGTCAACCGCCCGAACAGCACGAACAAGGCGTCGAGCGCCAGCGCCAGGATGACCACCCCGACGGTGCCCGCGAGGGCCATGTTCAGCGCGTTCGCGCCGCCCAACTGGCCCAGGCCCATGAACAGCAGGTTCCCCAGACCGGGACCCTTGGCGTAGGCCGCGATGGCGGCGATGCCCATCAACATCTGGGCGCTCACCCGCATGCCGGCGAGGATCGCCGGCCAGGCGAGGCGGAGTTCGACGCGGGTGAGAACGCTGAACCGGTTCATGCCGATTCCTCGCGCCGCGTCCAGGATCGGCTGGTCGACGTTGGACAGGCCGACGATCGTGTTCCGCACGATCGGCAGGAGCGCGTAGAGGACGAGCGTCACCACCGACGGGGCCACTCCCAGACCGAACACCGGGATGAGCAGGCCGAAGAGCGCGAAGGACGGGATGGTCAAGATCGCGCTGGAGAGAGCGGTGGCGATCGCCGCCCCGGCGGGGCTGCGGTAAACCGCAACCCCGACCAGGACGCCGATGATCGTTGCCAGCAGGATGCACTGAACCACCATGCTGACGTGCTGGTACGAGTTCACCAGCAACGATTGCCACCTGGATGCAACGTAATCCAGGAGATTCAATTGTTTACTCTTTCTTGCCGGCTTCCGCCGATTCGGACTCCTCGTCGGAGGACTCCGCAGGAGTCGTGACCAGCTGGAATTCGCCGTCGTGCTCTTCAGTACCGGCGATGACGGCCTGCTCGAGCACCTCCGCACCCTTCTGGTCGCGAACCGTGATGGCGTCAGAGCGCAGGTCCTTCGTCATGGCCACGCACATGAAGATCATCACGATCGCGAACGGCAGGGCACCGATGAACGTCAGGTTCTGGATGCCTTCCAGGGCCTTGTCCTGGCCGATCACCAACATCACCGCGGCGACCGCACCGGTGGCGGCACCCCAGAAGATGACGACCCACTTGCTCGGCTCGATCGCGCCCCGCTGCGACAGCGTGCCCATCACGATGGACGCGGCGTCGGCACCGGAGACGAAGAAGATCGCGACCAGGACCATCACCAGAACGGCGGTGACCAGTGCCAGCGGCAGGTGGTCGAGCACCGCGAAGGTCTGCGCCTCCGCGCTGCCGTCGCCGTAGACGTTGGTGCCACCCTTCTGGGTGTCGATCGCGGCACCACCGAAGATCGCGAACCACACGAGGCTCACGACGCTGGGCACCAGCAGCACGCCGCCGATGAACTGGCGGATCGTGCGGCCCCGGCTGATCCGGGCGATGAACATGCCCACGAAGGGCGTCCAGGAGATCCACCAGGCCCAGTAGAAGACGGTCCAGCTGGACAGCCAGTCCTGCATCTCCGCGCCACCGGTGGCACCGGCCCGCGAAGCCATCTCGCCGAACTCGCTCATGTAGGAGCCGACCGCCGTGGGCAGCAGGTCCAGGATGAACACCGTCGGTCCGAGGATGAACACGAACAGCGCCAGGATGGCCGCCAGCACCATGTTGATGTTGGACAGCCACTGGATCCCCTTCTCCACGCCCGAAACCGCGGAGAGGATGAAGCAGAGCGTCAGCACGGCGATGATGGCGACCAGCACGTTGGTGCCGGCCTCACCGATCGGCCAGTTGGCGGCCTGCATACCGGCCTTGATCTGCAGCGCACCGAGACCCAGCGAGGCCGCGGAGCCGAACAGCGTCGCGAACAGCGCCAGGATGTCGATGACCTTGCCCAGCGGCCCCTCGGCTGCCTTCTTGCCGATCAACGGCGTGAAGACACCCGAGATGGTCTGCTTGCGGCCGCGGCGGAAGCTGCTGTAGGCGATCGCCAGACCAGCCACCGCGTAGATCGCCCACGGGTGCAGGGTCCAGTGGAACAGCGAGGTCGACATGGCCGTCTGGATGGCCTCTTCGCTCTCGCCCGGGACGGTGCCCGGCGGCGGGGAGACGAAGTGGCTCAGCGGCTCGCTCACGCCGTAGAACATCAGACCGATGCCCATACCGGCGCTGAACATCATGGCGATCCAGGACACCGTGCGGAACTCGGGTCCTTCGTCGTCACCGCCCAGCGGGATCCTGCCGTACTTGCTGAAGGCCAGGAACAGCGCGAAGACGACGAACCCGGTGGCCGCGAGCACGAAGCCCCAGCCGGTGTTCTTGATCAGCCAGGTCAACGCCGTCGAAGACGCGTTGCTGAGCGAATCGGTCGCCAGGGCGCCCCAGGCGACCACCGCGAACATGATGAGCGCAGTGACACCGAAGACGACCCAGTCCGTTCTGGGCTTGCCGAGGAACTCGGCATCTGGTTCGGAGGAATGACCGCCCTTGGCGGGTCCCCCACTTTGTTCAGTTTCGGTCGACACAGGTATCGGCGCCGACTTTCGGCGACGCCCCCTCCTCTCCGTCGTCGGTTACGACGTTTTCGGAACCAATCGAACCGCCTATTCGGGCGGTTGGTGGCTCCAAATCGTCGGCAACCTATAAACCGTGACCCAATCGGGTTAACAAGGCAAGCTCACCTGCGGTCAGCGTGGCCGAACCGACACCTAGACTGGCCAACCGTGAAGGCTGGTCTGACACCTACGCAGGGCGCGCTGCGCGTCCTGCGCGGTGCCGGTTTGGCCTGCACAGCGGCGTCACTGTCCGTAGCCGCTCACGCGGCCGCGGGCGGGTCGCTCCCAGGCCTGGGAACGACCGTCGTGATCACCGTTCTGCTGACCGGTGCCGGGGTGGCACTCGCTGATCGCAAGCGCGGGTCGTGGGGCATTCTAGGGGCACTGTCGGTCAGTCAACTGGCACTTCACTTCTTTCTCGAGCTGACGGCCCTCGGCCACCACGGGTTCGGGCACCTCCACGGCCCACCGCCGATCCCGGTCTCGCCGTGGCTGATGACCCTCGGCCACATGGTCGTCACGCTGGTGACCGCCCTGGTCATGGCCCATGCCGAACAGGTACTGTTCGTAGTCACCCGGTTGTTGCAAGCCATCTTCCCCAGGAAGACGACGCCGTTACCGGTTGTGACGCCGCCGCCTGCGGTCTGCGTGCCCGCGCCGGTTCCGCGGACCCTTGCGCAACTGATCTACCAGCGGATTCACGCACGTCGTGGACCCCCGAAATCTCCCGTTGAAAGCAACGATCCGGTGTATATCGCCGTTCGATCATTGCTATTCCGATGAATCGCGCATACGCGCGCGCGATTATCCGACGAGCACGGGAGATCCCAAGAGAACATGTCGACAAATCGATTCCTGGCGCGGTCCGCGAGTTGGATCACCGTGGGCGGCATCGCCCTCGCAATGGGCACCGCTCCCGCCTACGCGCACGTGAGTGCACAGCCCGAAGAGGCCGAGAAGGGCGGCTACGCGAAAATCGCGTTCCGCGTCCCCAACGAGGACCCGGTGGCAGGAACCGTCCAGATCAAGGTCACTCTCCCCGAGCAGCACCCGCTGAGCTCG
The DNA here is from genome assembly GCF_040676935.1 of Saccharopolyspora sp. NPDC049426. NCBI lineage: Bacteria > Bacillati > Actinomycetota > Actinomycetes > Pseudonocardiales > Pseudonocardiaceae > Saccharopolyspora > Saccharopolyspora sp. NPDC049426. The sequence continues at coordinate 57,712 of NZ_JBFAPZ010000001.1, forward strand.
GTGCGCACCAAGCCGATCCCCGGCTGGACCGCGCAGGTCGAGAAGGCGCAGATCCCGCCGGTGATGGTGGACGGCACCCAGGTCACCGAGGCGGCTCGCAGCATCACCTGGACCGCGCAGCCGGGCACCCGGATCGGGCCGAACGAGTTCAGCGAGTTCGAGGCGACGCTGGGAGCGCTGCCGGAGAACGCCGACGAGCTGATGCTGCCCACGACCCAGACCTACGACAACGGCAAGGTCGTGGACTGGAACCAGCCGACTCCCCCGAGCGGCGAGGAGCCGGAGCACCCGGCACCGGTGGTGAAGCTGATCGCCGCGGAAGGCGGCCACAGCCACGGCGGGACGCCGTCCGGATCGGGCGTACAGGAGGCCGACCAGCACGGATCGGCGGACGAAACGGCCCGCTACCTCGGCGGCGCCGGACTGGTCGTCGGTGCGCTGGGCGTCGGCGTCGGCGCCGGCGCCCTGCTGCGCGGACGTCGTTCCGATGGGGACGCGTCATGAGGCGGCTGCTGACCGTCGGCGCGTTCGCACTGGCCGCGCTCATCGGCGGTGCCGCTCCGGCGCTCGCGCACAACGTGCTGGTCGGCAGCGATCCGGCCGAGGGCGCGCAACTGTCCGCGAGCCCGCGCGAGGTCCAGTTGACCTTCGACCAACCGGTCCGCGCGGGCGAGTCCTATAACACCGTCAACGTGGTGGGGCCGGACGGCTCGTTCTGGGCGGACGGACCGGCTCGGGTCGAGGGCAACTCCGTCATCGCCCCGGTCCGCGAGCTCGGACCGGTCGGTACCTACACCGTGGGTTACCGGATCCTGTCCAGCGACGGGCACCCGGTCCCGGGCAAGGTCAGCTTCACCCTGACCGCCCCCGGCAAGGGCACCCCGGCCCCCGGACCGCAGGGCGGACAGGACTCCGGTCAGCCCGCTGACCAGGCGGAATCCGACTCCGGTGGGATGCCGATCTGGCCGTGGATCGCGGGCGCGGTCCTGGTCGTGATCGTCGGGCTGGTCCTGGCCCTGCGCCTGGGCGCACCGAAGAAGTGAATCCCCGGGAGGGTGTCCGGACTCCGCGTCCGGGCGCCCTCCCGCTCCTCTTTCCGCGGAATTCCGGATCCCGTTCTCAACGGAAGTCCCGATCACGATTCATGTGGAATTCCGCGTTCCGATTATCGCGCGAATTGTCGATCACTTCGTGCGGAGCTGGATCGCCCCCGCGACCCCCGGTTCGAGAGATCCATCGCAAACCAGGTTCGGCGGAACCATGAACCACGGCTGCGGCCCACCCTCCGGCCCCCAGACCGGGAGGTAGGACTGGTCGATCAGCGAGATCGCGAAGTCCGTCGAGACCTCGTTCCCCCTCCCCAGCGCCGCGGTCCCCTGCCACGGCATCACCGCCGAACCCCCCAGCGGCACGAAGCGGAACCTGCCCTGCTCCGGCCGGAGCGACAGGCTCATCCGGACCCTGTCGTGCCGCCACATCGCGGCGTAGTCGAGCTCGGCGTCCACGTGCTTGTTGGCCAGGTACGTGATCGTCTCGTCCCAGGCCAGGGCCAGCAGCTCGCGGCGGGTCCCGCCCAGCTCCGGATCGTCCAGGTCGAACGGGTCGGTGTAGACCCGGCGGGAGAACTCCACCGGATCGGCGCCGGCGTTCGGGACGTCGACCGCGTGCACGATCGAGCGGAACATCTCCGCGAACCGGGGCTGACCGGCGCAGCCCGGGTCGAGCTCATCGACCTCGGCCAGCGCGCCGCGCGGATCGACCCGCACGTCCAGCCCCGCCACGGCGGACTCGTAGCGGTCGCGGTGGCGGGCCAGCAGCTCGGCGCGCGCTGCCGCGTCGCCGCAGCCGAACTCCGCCGCCGCCTCGTCGATGTTGCGCACCGACACCACCCGGTCCGCGCCGGTCAACTCCAGCATCCGCCGGAACTCCCGCTGGTAGCCGCAGTACCGGCTGACGTCGCGCACCCGGAAGTGGCTCGGATCGGCCAGCGCGGTCACCCGGATCCCCGGCGGGTGCACCCGTCTCACCGCGGTGTCGAGCTGCAACAACCGGGCCAGCATCGCCACCTCGGCCAGGTCGGGCAAGCCGCCGAGCGCCTTCAGCCGCGAACCGTCCTGCTTCGTCGGCGGCCCCAGCAGCACCAGCTCGGCCGGTTCCCCCTCGGCCACCGCGCGCGAGAGATCCTCGTCGGCCTGCTCCCACGGGTAGGCCGTGCGGGACGCGCCGAACAGCTTCGCCTGCAAGACCTGCCAGATCGCCCGCGTCGTGCCCAGCTCGATGGCCGCCACCCGGTCACCGAGCCGGGCACCGGTCTCCTCCGCCTTCCGGCACAGTCCGCCCACGATCTCCGCCTGCTCGTCCTCGGAGAGCCGGACGCCCTGCCGCCACAACGTCGGCCGGGTGCGCATCTCCCCGAGCCGGAGCTGCGCGATCGAGGTGGCGTGCGACAAGCCCGGTCTCGCCAGGTGACCCCGACCCAACGGCGTCGGCTGCGGCAGCGCCTCGAAGGTGCCGATGGCGTCCGGCTCGTCGACCCCGGTGAACCCCGGCGCCGCGACCGGCACCACCACGGCCTGCGGGAACGCCGATCGGAGGGCTTCGAGGTTGGCGGCCTTGTCGTCGAAGGCGGCCACCGGTTCCCAGCCGCTCATGCCACGCAGCGCGGCGACCTTCTGCTCGCCGACGTCCGCGCCCTCGTCGCTGGTGCGCAGGTCGAGGTGGCCGAGACCGTGCCGGGCCAGCGCCTCCTCGGTGGCCGCCCGCATCCGGTGCCGACGTCCGGTCACCAGCACCACCCGGCCGCCGGCCTGCTCGACGTCGCCGGCGAACTGCCGCACGCCGGGCGCGAGCTCGTCGGTCAGCAGCGCTTCCCGGTCCCACGAGATCGCCCGCCGGAACTCCGCGTGCTCCACGTCCGCCGGCAACCCCGCCACGTCCCGGAACGGCCGCCACCCCGGCTCGTACAAGCCCGGCAGCACCGGCAGCGGACCGGTCACGCCGATCGCCGCGAGCGCCGCTTCCACCCGCGCCCGCGGGTGGAAGGCGCAGAAGTCCAGGTCGAGGGCGACCAGCGGGCGCGGCGCCGCGGGATCCCTGCGATGCGCGGCCGAGCGGTCCTTGACCAGCCGCAGCACCTGCTGGAGCAACTCGTGCTGGGCGGAGGGGACGTGATGCAGGTGAGGGCTCCACGGGTGTTCGCCGGCGAGCACCGACAGCAGCCCCGCCGAGCAGAACCGCAGCTCGCGGGCGAGGACTCCGGCCACGTCCGGGCTGATCGCGGTCAACCGGCTGTGCAGCCCAGTGATCGTCTCGGTCACGCGGTCCGGGTCGGCGGGTTCCAGACCGGGCACCACCACCCGCCCGCTCGGCAGGTGCACGCCGAGCGGTCCCACCGGGACCTTCCCGGCCGCCAGCAGTCCCCGGACCGTGATCACCACCGGCCGCACGACGCTCTCGATCAGCTCGTCCTCGGCGAGCTCCGGCGGCTCCACCAGCGGGATCGTCCCGCGGGGTGCTGTTCCGACCAGGCAGTACTTCGCGAGAAGGGAGTCGCGCGCGAGGTCCTCCAGCGCGCGTTCCGGCAACGTGCCGGTTGCGTACACCGCGTCTCCTTAACGATTGCAGCGCTCATCAGGCCTTCCACGTGTGCGGATGGCGGCTGCGCGAGGAGGCGCGAAAATTCGGTTCGACCGAAACCGACGACTACCGATCGGCTAACCCGCAGGTCACTGCGGGAATGTTCGGTTCTCCAACGGGTCCGCGATGCGGTCCGGAGGACGAAGACGCGCAAGTCGGCGAGCGGTCATTCACCGTCGACGAACTGCACCGGAGCGAGCCCGTTCGGCTCGTCCATCCGCCGGAGCGCGGCGCGGGCGCGGCGGTGGAGCTCTCGACGCGAGATCCAGCCCGCCGCGTAATGCCGGTACGCCTGGGCCACCATCACCAGTTCGGCGAGGTGTTCGGCGTAGGGCTCGCGGAGTTCCGGCGGCAGCTGTCGCATCGACTCGAGGTGACCGTCCACGATCTCGTTCAGCAGCCGCGCGCTGGCGAGCGCCCGGTCCCGGCGCGATCGCGGGGCCTGCTCACCCGGCGAGAACTCTGCGATCCTCATCGACAGCCCATCCGCTTAGCACCACTCGATGCACCAGTTCGCTCGTATGGTTTACCCCTTCAGGTCGAATCCTGTAACCAAAACCGACCAGAAAGGCACCGCAAACCGACCAAGATCGCCCTATCGGACGCATCAAGGTTGAGCCGGAAGCGTCAGTCGATGCTTCCGTCCACACGAGACGTCAGCTGTACGGCGCCCACTGGGTGTCCAGATCGCCTTCTCGGATCGTGCGCAGCCGCCAGCTCAGCTGCTCGCGCACGCTCGGATTCGTGCGCAGGATCGGCAGCACCCCGGTGGTGATCTTGAGTTCGCGCAGCTCGCGCAGCACCGGGAAGCCCTCCCACGACGTGATGTCGAAGCCGTACGCGTCGGCCAGCTCGCGGTGCCACTCGGCCGGATAACCCATGCGCAGGCTGCCCACCGCGATCGGCGTCAGGTCCCACTCGGGCTGGCCGATGCACAGCGAGTCCAGATCGCACAGCAGCGGGCCGTCCGGACCACCGATCACGTTGCCCAGGTGGGCATCCGCGTGGATGACCGCGCGCGGCAGCGGGAACTCCAGCCCCTCGAGCTGTTCTTCCAGGTAATCGCACCGCTGCTGGAGGAACGCGTGGTCCTCCGGGTCGATGTCCACCGCGTCGCGCAGCCGACGCCGGATGTCGGCCATCGGCTTCCAGGGCTTGAACGTCTCATCGGCGAGCGGCTGGGAGTGCATCTGGCGCAGCAGATTGCCCAGGTCGGCGCTGCCGGGCACCCGGCCCTCCTCGGGCACGAACTGCCACAGCGTCCCGCAGTGCGCACCCGAGGTGACCGGTTGCTCCACCCCCGGGAGTAACCGCACCGCGGGAACCCCGTGCACCGCGAGCCAGTGCGCGGCCTCGACAGCGGTGCGCGCCCGGTGGGCGAACGACGAGGACAGCACGACGCGAACGATCACGGGTTCGTCCCGAAGCAGGAAAACCCCGTTGTTGATGCACCTGATCAGCCGGGCGCCACGCGGGTTCAGGCCGACGGTCTCGCAGATCTCGGTCAGCGCCAGTTCCAGTTCCGGGGGGACGCTCTGACCCTGTTGAACCTGGTATGTCTTCATGCTCATGTTCTCAACACCGACGTCGCCGGCCGGTCACACCCGGAATCGGGGCGACCTCACGCCTGGCGGAACCGCCGGACTTCCTCGAAGAGGTCACGGGAATCCGAGTTGGCCCGGTTCTTGCCCGCTTCCAGCTCCAGTGGTTTGAGCCGGTCGGCGACCCGGGCGGACTTCACGCGCTCACCGAACTGCAGCGCACGACGTCCGACCTTCAGGCCTTCCTGAACGTCGCCGGCCCGGAAGTGGTTGGTTGCCTGCAGGCTCAACCCGAAAACGTGGGTTCGCTGCATGTCCGCGCCATACGCCTCGTTGCACTTGATGGTCTCGGCGACCGCGATCGAGGCGTGCTTCTTGGGATCGAACACCGCCAGCGCGTCGTGCGCGGAGCCGATCATGCCGTGCAGGTCGTTCTCGGTGAAGAAGCGGACCCAGTCCGGAGCGTCGTCCACGTTGGCGCGGGCGAACTCGTCCTTGGTGCGGCCCACCATCTTCTGCACCTGGTCGGGCTTGTTGAGCATCCCGTAGGCCCACGCCTCGTTCGCGCACAGCACCGCGACGGTCAGCGAAGAACCCGATTCCTGGGCCGCGATCTGGCCCAGCTGGAACAGCTTCAACGCCTCGTTGGGCTCCTGGTAGTGCAGGTAGACCCGGCCCATCCGGTACAGCACGCTGGCCACGAGGCTGTCGTCGTCAGCGCGCTTGGCGAACTCCAGGGCGCGGCCGAAGTGGCTGCGCGCCGGGTCCAGCAGGCCCACGTCGAACGAGGTCCAGCCGGCCAGGCTGTGCATGTCCGCCAGCGCCACGAACAGCTGCTTGCGGACGGGATCGCTGGAGGTGGAGTCCAGCAGCTGCTGGGCCCACGAAAGCTGGGCGACCACGGCGTCGCGGCAGGTGCCGCCGCCGTATCGGTAGTCGAGGTCACGCAGGGCCTTGGTAGCGGCCTGGATCTGCTGCACATCCGTCATGCCGATGCGCGCCGGAGCCGGAGTCTGGGCGCTGGCGGGCGACCAAGCACTGTCTTCGGTGCCGAACACCGCGGCGCCCATGGTCACCGCGGCCGCGTGGGACAGGAACTTCCGACGCTTCACCGATTCGTCCTCCTCAGCTTCCAGGGCGTTCGTCGCTTTCGCGACCCGCATGGCGGTCGCCCCGTCGTAGGCGAGGCCCATGTAGCCCCGCGGGATGCCGAGCCCGTCGGCTATTCGGGCCAGCACGTCATACGCCATGACCTGCCGACCCTTGAGGATCTCGGACACCTCGGACTGGGATTGCCCCGTCGAGGCGGCGATCTGCCGCTGCGAGACCCCGTGCCGGCGCAGTTGCCGGTAGACCTCGCTGACGTCCCTCCGAGCCAGCGCATCCCGCATCTCCCGCTCGTTCCAGACGTCGGGAGTAACGGGCGAGCCGCCAGATCCGATGATGTTCATTTGACCCCCTGACGCTCTCAAACGGGCGTTGCTCGCAGAGTAAGCGCACTGCGGCAACTCGGTGAAGCCCGTATCGGTAGAGGTGATCGGTTGCGGTGAAGTCCGCTTACCGCTCGTCGCGGCCTTCGGTCCGGTCGTCGCCTGTCCTCTAGGCGAAGCGACCGCCAGGCATCAATGTAGTCATCAGCAAGCAGCGAGCACAGACAGGATCTGGGGCAACACGATGGACATTCGAGCGACGGACTCGCGGCAGGAGGGTGACGGAACCCCGCACGTTCCGGAATCCGCCGACCGCCGTCGCTGGTGGCACGTCGACTGCCGCGATGTCGCGAACGCGCATCGGAGCCTGGCCGTGCTCGTCAACAGGGACAAGGTGGTGCTCGTCGGACCGCCCGGCTACGCCGCGGAACTCGAAAGCCGTGGTGCAGCTCAGTTGTCGATGGCGCTGCGGGATGCCGCAGCGCAGGCGAGAAAGTGACGGTGGACGTCTCATGGACGAGATCCTGGGGCAGGTGTTGCGCAGCGCGGTGCGTGAGCGGCTCGATGTTCTTTCCGAGCTCGCCGACCGCGCGGACGCCCCCTCCCTGCTCTCCGTGGCGCGCGCCGAACTCCCGCGGCTGACCGCGGGATGGCGGGCGCTGCTCACCGCGCACGAAGCCGACGAGAAGGGCAACTGCCCAGAGTGCTCCGGACGTCGACGCCCCACGAAAGCACCGTGCTCGGTGTGGGAGTCGGCCTACGAACACCTGGTCGCAGGAGCCCTCGCACCCCGTCCCGCACGGCACCAGCGACCGGCGCACGCTTTGCAGCCGGCCACGCCGGTGCCGTAAGCCGGCGGACTCGGACCCGGACAGCAGCACCTCCTCCCCGACCCGGGACCGAGCAACCGCCAGGTGGCGGCCGATGAGCGCTTAGTCGCGAATCCCCGACCCCGGCCAACGCGAGTCGGCCGCCACCAAGCTCCACCGCTGTGACAACACAAGACTTCCGCGGGCCGGTGCTGACGCACTCCCCTCCCCCCGACCGGTACCGGTCCGCGGACTCCAACCACTCCGGATCACCGTTTCCCCGGACGGACCGGAGGTGGAAAAGGCCCTGGACGCGACCTCCCCGACTCGCGCCCAGGGCCTTTCCTTATTTCAGGTTTCGGGTTGGCCGCCGCTCGGTGCCGGTCTGGTTCTGCTGTCCGGCGAGGTCTTGGGGTTCTGCTTACTGACAAGACTCTGTGGTCAGCCTGCTTGGCGGTGTGGGAAGCGGAACCTGAGCGGCTCTCTGGCTCCGGGATCCGAGACTTGTGTATGCCCAATACACGGCGCTACGGCTGTCCTCACCAGAGAGCCGCTCAGAACCCGCGGCGGTGCCGGTTGCTCAGGTGGGGTGCTGAGAAACCGGCTTCGCCGGTTGCCTGACGTTGTTTTCGTTCTTCGCTCTTCGTACTTCTTCTTATTTCCTGCGGAGTCTTGCTCTTTCGGCGAAGTCCGGTTCCAGGCGTAGTCCCTCTCTGGGTGAAACTCCGCGTGGGGTGGGGACGTTCGGGGGTTCGATCAGCTGTGTTCGGTCGGCGGGGACCATGGCCCAGGGTTGGCGCGGGCCCAGGAGCGGTGAGTAGACCGGGACGAAACCCTGGTCCAGCAGCGAGATGGCGAAGTCGATCGCGACGTGGCCGCGCGGGTCCAGGACGCCGGTCCCCTGCCAGGGCAGCAGGCCCGAACCGCCGAGGTAGGTGAAGCCGAGGCAGCCCTGCCGGACCGCGCTGAGCGTCAACCGCACCCGGTTCGGGAACATCCGCTCGTAGCCGAACTCCTCGTCTACCTGCATCGTCGCCATGTAGCGGATGACCGTGTGCCACGCGCGGCGCAGCACCGCGCGTCGTCCCTGCCGGATCTCGGCGGAGGCGCTGGGATCGCTGACGTTGTAGATGTCGGCGTACAGGGCGGCCGACCACTCCAGCCGATCGGTGCCCGCGGGGACCGTCACCGGTACCGAGTACACCAGCGACATCAGGATTTCCCGGAACAGCCCGATCACGTGCGGCGCGAAATCCGTCTCCGCCGTCGACCAGTCGTGCACCGATTCCAGGGTGCGCAACGGGTTGTCGGTGATGTCGAAGTCGCGCAGCCGATCGCTGAGCAGCTTCCGGTAGTTCGCGATCCGGCGGGCGCGTTCGGCGGGCAGGCCCGGCCCGAGCCGCTGCTCGGCGACCTCGTCGATGTCGGCCACCATCGTCCGGTCCCCGATGCCGACGAGGTCCACGTACTCGCGCAGCTTCCGCTGGTAGGCGTCGGCGATCGCGGCCGGCCTGCTCCGGAAGTGCCTGCCGTCGGTGAGGATGTTGAAGTGCAGCCCCGGCGGGTACACGGCCGCGACCGCGCGCTGCATCTCGCGCAGCCGCGCCATCGCGCCCAGCTCCGCCAGGTCCGGCAGCGGTCCGGACGCCTTGAGCCGGTTCAGGCACTGCTTGACCGGGAATCCCAGCAGCACCACGTCGATCGGTTGACCGGCGCGCACCGGGGTTTCGGCGTCGCGCTTGAGGTCGGCCAACCGGTAGTTGGCGCGCGAACCCTTGATGAACTGCTTGCGGGTCACCACGTGGTGCAGCGCGGCCAGCACCCGCTCGACGTCGTCCGGATGTTCGTCCAGGCCGAACTTCGCGATCGCCCCTCGACCGGTGCGCTGCGCGGCCCGATCGGTGTCGGCGACGATCGAGTCCACGATGGACTGCGTCTCGCCCTCGGTGAGGTGCACCGCCCAGCGGCCGGCCAGCCGGTTCCGGCGCAGCGCGCCGATCTGCAGCTCCTCCAGGGAATGCGTGTTGGACAGCTTCGGCCCGCCCGGCGCGCTGGGCCGCGTCTCGAAGGTGGCGATGACCGCGGCGTCGTCGGCGGCGGGGGCGTCCGGCCGCCGCTGCGCGGCCAGGCCCGGGATCTCCACCGCGACCGGCACCGCGTCGCCGAACTCCGCGCGCACCGCCGTCCGGTTCTCCCCTTCGTCGTCGAAGACCGCGACGACGTCCACCTCGCCGAGGGCGCGGATCCGCTCCGCTTTGACCTCGGCGATCGGCCGGGAGACGTCGCTCGGCACGACCAGCAGCGTCGCGTCCGGCACACCGGCGTCGGCCAGCAGCTCGGCGGTGATCTCGCGGAACCGCTCCTTGCGGGCCGTGCAGAACACCACCTGGCCACCGGCGTCCTGGACGTCCCAGACGAACCGGGCCAAGCCGGGGTTCACGCTGTCGGTGCGCAGCCGCTCGCGCGGCCGGGACTGGAAGGCCCGCAGGAAATCACCGCGCAGCTCGTCCCAGTCCACCGCCGGGTAGCGCTCGCCGAGTCCCGACCAGCGCACGAAGTTCTCCCAGCTGCCGGGCAGGTGCGTCGGCAGCACCGGGAGCGTGGCCGGACCGGCCAGTTCGAGGATGCCGCCGGGCGCGCCCGGCCGGGGCCCGGAGACGGCGCGGGCCGCGTCGGTGATCCGCTGCAACGGGATCAGCCCGCACAGGTCGACGTCGATGACCACGGCGGGCCGCGGCGCGTCCGGGTTCCACCGGCGCTCGCGGGTGCCCTGCTGGACGCGGTCGAGCACCGACTTGAGCACGCTGTCCTGGCTCTCCGGCACGGTGTGCGCGTAGCTCTGCAGCGGCTGCTCGCCGGAGAGCAGCTCTGCGGTGTGCGGCGCGAGGTAGCGCAGCTCCTCGCCGATGACCCGCCGCACGGCGTCGGACACCTCGCGGCCGCGGTCACCGGCGCGCAGCGAGGCGAAGCCCTCGCCCAGCCGTTCCAGCGTGCTGACCAGCGCGCGAACCCCGGTGGTGACCTCCGCGCGGCTCGGCTCGGCGGTGATCCGCTCGTGGTCGGTGACTACGATCCGGCCGGTGGCCTGCAACTCCGGCGAGAGCTCGACGGCGAAACCTGTCTCGTCCAGCGCGAAGAGGCCGAGTCCGTGGGTGTCCAGCGCCAGGCGGAACACCCGCAGCAGCGGCCGCACGAAGTGCTCCAGGAAGTGGTCGAGCTCGTCCTCGCGGCGCGCGAACCGGTTGTCCAGCACGACGCGCAGCAGCTTCGGCGCGCCGTCGGAGTCCGGGTGCAGCAGCGCGTCGAGGTCGGCGGCGATCGTGCCGCCCGGGTGCCTGGGGTGCGCGGGGGCCGGGTCGATGACCCGCAGCAGCGCGGTCGTCCCGGTTCCGGTGTCGACCACCGCTCCCGGCACCGGCTGGGTGGCGCAGTGCATCCGCAGTTCCGGGTCGCCGGAGACGACCGAGGCGAAGCGCTCCCAGCCGCGCAGCGCGCGCAACGCCTGGTCGCGGGAGTCGATGGGCTGCACGCGAACGGCGCGTTCCCGTCGGCCGACGGTCACCCCGGCTTCGGGGAACGGCACCTTCGGGCCGGTCCCGGGACCGCGCAACGACGCCAGCACACGGTGCGCCAGTTCGCGGTCGGCACCGCAGAGCAGGTCGACGCGCTCGGCCGGAACCTCGGTGACCCGCGGTTGCGCGGGGCTCTCCGGGGTCAGCGAACCGGCGAGCCGGTTCAGCCACGCCGCGTCGAAAACCCGCCTGGTGCGCCGCGATCGGACCAGCGCGCGGTACAGGTCGGCCCAGGTCGCGTCCGCGCCCAGCGGGATTCCGGTGCCGACACCGGCAAGCAGCAGATCGCCGTCGGGAGCCTGCTCGACCCAGAGCCCGTAGCCCCCGGCGGTGAGCAGGTCGTTCGCCTCTGCGACGGTGAGCGGGCGCCAAGGTCCCGGGGCAGGAAGCCCGTCCACCGGCCAGTCGTCCTGCGCGGAGTCCTCCGCCAGGAACGGCAGGTCCGTCTCCGCCTGTCGAGCCGTCACCACTTCCCGGGCCGTCACGGGACCGAGCGGACGGTCTCGGCACACAGGCGAGGGAACCCGGGTACGGCGAGCAGACGTGGGGCAGCCGTGCAGTAACCCACAATGACCCTTCTGTCACGGAGAATGACGACTCTCGTCACACTAGATAGCGACCCTCCGCGTTGACAACATGACTCAATGCATACCGGTTTCCTGTAACGCTCGTGGATCACCAGGCCGAATGGGGTTTTCACCCGCATGGGATGTAACACTTGACCTAGGTCAAGTGACGCCCAACGAATTCACCCTTTCGTCCGACGTCGTCGGCGGCATGTCCGATACGCGCGGATGTCGGCTCATTAGCAGACTGGTCGACACAACTTCAAGAAATCAGGGAGTCGCATTGCCTGCTGAAACAGCACCGCTGCGGCGCAAGCCCGTGCAGCAGCGAAGTGCCCAACGAGTGGAGAAGATGCTCGCCGCCACCGCCGGCCTCATCGACGAGGTGGGCTACGACGGATTAACAACCACCCTCATCGCAGAACGAGCCGGAGTCGCGGTCGGATCGCTGTACCAGTTCTTCCCGGACAAGCGCGCCGTCGTGCAGGAGCTGACGCTGCGCAACCTGGACCGCTTCGTGCGGACGGTGTCCAGCCGCTTCGAGCAGCTGGAACTCGCCCACTGGTGGGACGCCGTGGACGCGGTCTTCGACACCTACCTGACCATGCACCGCGAGGTCCCGGCGTTCAGCCGGCTGCACTTCGGGGACGTGGTCGACCTGCGGTTGCTCGATCCGAGCAAGGACAACAACGCGGTCATCGCGGAGAAGCTGACCGGGCTGATCGCCGAGGAGTTCCAGCTCGACCCGGCCGACCTCGCCCTGCCGCTGACCGTGGCCGTCGAAGCGGCCGACGCCGTGCTGCACCTGGCGTTCCGGCGCGACCCCCACGGCGACCAGGCCATGCTGGCCGAAGCCAAAGACCTGGTCCGCGGGTACTTGTCCAACCGGATCGCCGAAGGAGAACGAGTCAGCTCGGCCGTGGTCGGGCGAACGATCATGCCGCGTTACCCGAACGACCTGCCTTCCCCGCGGTAGGTCGGCACCTCTTCGACGGCCGAGACCCCGCCGTCGACCAGGTGGTAGCGGTTGAACCGTTCCGCGAGCTCCCCGGCCTTGGAGTGCCGGAACCAGACCCGGTCCCCGATGCGCAGGCCGCGCGCCGCCGCACCGGTCACCGGTGTCTGCACCTCACCGGCACCCTCGGCCCCCAGCAGCCCCAGGCCCTCCGGCCAGTGCGGGGCCGGAACCCGGTCCGCCCCGGGCGGGCCTGATGCGATGTAACCGCCGCCGAACAACGTCGCGATGCGCCCTGCCGGTCGATGCACCACCGGCAGGGCGTAGAGCACGGCCGGCCGCGGCTGGAAAGCGCGGTAAGCGTCGAACAACGTCGGGCCGATCAGCCCCGAACCCGCCGCGACCTCGGTGATGATCCCGTCCTCCACCGCGGTCCGCTCCAGGCTGCCTGTGCCACCGCCGTTGACGAACTCCAGATCCGCGACCTCGCGAACCTCGCGCACCACCGCCGCGCGTCGCTGCGCCAGCTCAGCCGCCGAGCGGCGCTGGATGCCGCGCAGCAGCGCCCCGCGCAGCGGCCTGCCGGGCGGGGCATCGCCGAGCCCCGCGATCTGCCCCTCGTACGCCATCAACCCGACCAGCTGGAATCCCGCGCGCCGCTGAGCGGCTTCGGCGAAACGCCGCACCTGCGCCGGGGTGTGCAGCGGGGAACGGCGGGTGCCGATGTGCACCCCGGGCACCGGCCGCCACGAGGCGTCGACTTCGACGCACAGCCGGATGTCCGGCCGGTCGCGGCCCACCGCCGCGTCGATGAGGTCCAGGTGATCGATCGAGTCGACCATGACGCTGATCGCCGCGGCGGCTGCCGGGTTCGCGGCCAGTTCCCGCAACGCGGAGCAGTCCGCGGTCGGGTAGGCGACCAGGAGGTCGTCGCTGAGGCCTTCGGCGTGCAACCACAGTGCTTCGGCCAGGGAGTAGCACATCAGGCCCGAGTAGCCGTCCATCCGCAGCGCGCGGGTGATGAGCTCCCGGCACCGGACGGATTTCGTGGCGATCCGGATCGGCACACCGGCCGCGCGGCGCACCATGTCCTGGGCGTTGTGGTCGAAGGCTGCCAAGTCCACCGCTACGAACGGTGCCTCGATTTCGCTGGTGATCTCGTCGATCCGGCGCACGCCGACAACCGTAAGCCGATGGGCCTTGTTATGTGAATCGGTTTCACATAACTTCAGCCCATCGCGCCGACCACCTCACCCATTGGAGGCCCGGCATGCAGCGTGATCCGGCCACCGCACGGCCGTGGACCAACTGGGGCCGCACGACCACCGCACACCCGGCGCGGGTCGTCGCCCCACGAGACACCGCCGAAGCGGCCGAAGCGATCCGCGCCGCGACCCGGGATGGCCTGCGGGTGCGGCCGATCGGGTCCGGGCACTCGTTCTCGGCCGTGGCCTCGCCGGAATCCGGTGTGGCCCTGGACCTCCGGCACTGGTCGGGGATCATCCACGCCGACCCGTCGACCGGCCTGGTCACCGCGCACGGCGGCACTCCGCTGCACGTGCTCAACGCCGAACTCGACTCGCTGGGCCTGGCGATGGCCAACCTCGGCGACATCGACCAGCAGACCATCGCCGGCGCCATCTCCACCGGAACGCACGGCACCGGAGCCGGTCTCGGCGGTCTGGCCACGCAGGTGGAAGCGCTGGAACTGCTGCTCGCCGACGGCAGCGAGGTGCGCTGCTCGGCGACCGAGAACCCCGAGCTGTTCGCCGCGGGCAGGCTCGGCCTGGGCGCTCTCGGCGTGATCACCACCGTGACGCTGCGCTGCGTTCCGGCGTTCACGCTGGCGGCCGAGGAACGCCCGGCGCCGCTGGAGGAGGTGCTCGCCGACTTCCACGGGCTCGCCGAGGCCCACGACCACTTCGAGTTCCACTGGTTCCCGCACAGCCGCAACGCCATGGTCAAGCGCAACGACCGGCATCCGGGACCGCCGCGCCCGCTGCACCCCGTGCGGCACTTCCTGGAGTACGAGGTGATGGAGAACCACCTGTTCGGCGCGGTCTGCGGGATCGGGAGGGCCGTTCCCGCGCTGGTCCGGCCGCTGAACCGGATCTGCGCCGCGACCTGGTCGGCCCGCAGCTACCAGGACCGCTCGTTCCGGGTGTTCACCACGCCGCGCCGAATCCGGTTCGTGGAGACCGAGTACGCGTTCCCCCGCGATGTCGTCCCGGACGTGGTGCGCGAACTGCGCGAGGTCGCCGCGCGGCTGGCCGACCCGGTGATGTTCCCGGTGGAGGTTCGGGTCGCCCGAGCCGACGACGTGTGGCTGTCCACCGCTCACGGCCGCGACACCGGCTACATCGCGGTGCACCAGTTCCTGGGAATGCCCTACCGGCACTTCTTCGACGCCTTCGAGGCGATCGCCCGGGACGCGGGCGGGCGACCACACTGGGGGAAGATGCACCGCCTGGACGCGACGGCGTTGTCTCGCATTTACCCCCGGTTCAACGAGTTCCGGCAGGTCCGCGCCTCGGTCGACCCGGGCGGGATCTTCCACAACTCGTATCTGGACCGCGTCCTGGGACCTGTGGATAACCCGAACTGATTACCCCGCCGCGGCACGCACCGCGTCGGTGATCGCAACGTCACCACCGACGAGCTCCAGGGCCCGTCCGGAGGTCCCCGGTTCGCGCAGCAGGGCCGCCAGAACGGCGGCCACGTCGCGGCGCGTGACCTCGTCCCGGCCGACCTCCTCGGCGAGCGCGACCCGGCCGGTCGGCTCGTCGTCGGTGAGCCGTCCGGGGCGCAGGATCGTCCACTGGAGATCGCGCCCGCGCAGGTCCTCCTCGGCCGCGCGCTTGGCGTCCAAATAGGCCCCGAACACCGGGTCCACGTCGGGCGGGTTGGGGGTCCGGGTACCCATCGAACTCACCTGCACGAAGCGTCGAATTCCGGCCTGTTGACAGGCATCCGCGAGCAGCGCGGAGGCTCCGCGGTCCACTGTGTCCTTGCGCGGAGCACCGCTGCCGGGGCCCGCTCCCGCGAGGAAGACGGCGGCGTCCACTCCGGACAGCCGGCCCGCCAGCTCGGCCGCTCCGGTGCTCTCCAGATCGAGCACCAGGGGCTCGACGCCGTCGGCTTCGAGGTCGGCCGCGTGGTCGGGGTTGCGGATGATTCCGAGGACCTGATCGCCCCGTTCGGAGAGCAGTCGGCCGAGCGGCCGAGCGATCTTCCCGTGGGCTCCGGCGATGACGATGCGCATGTCCCCACGGTATGCCCGACGCCGCTGCTCAACCGTTCAAGCACGGCCTGTGGACAACTCCCGATTTCTGGGGATAACCCACCTGTGGACACACCTGTGGACAACTCCGCGAGAAGCCTCGAACCGAGTCGGCGGACGGAGCCCGCCCACGCTGCGCGGTAGCGTGGTCCGGGCGGGCACCGTCCGCTTCTCTCCCCCTCCAGCAGGCAAACCCCCGCCCACTGGTTCTGGTAAGTGCAGTTCCAGTTGAAGCCCCCCGGTCCAACTGGAACTGCGGCCCCCAGGGGCCTTCAGCTGCGCGACGGCGCTGTGGCTTCAGCAGACAGCAGTTGTTGGTAGACGACCTCGTTCACCCATCGCGAGACCGCGGTGTGCTCGACCGGCGGCGCGTCGTCGAGGCTGTGCCCCGGAAGTTCTTCGCGCACGTCGTCACCGTCGGCGCTGAGCACCGCGATGCCGAACTGGCGGGCGCGGATCAGGCAGGTCTCGGCGAAGTCCGGCGCGACGGCCACGCTGCGCGGCACGACGATCGCCGCGTCGACGAAGCGCGCGAACGGCACCGCGGCGGTCAGCGCGGTGCGCCAGTGGCGCGCCGGCGCGAGGACTCCGGTGATGCGAGCCGCGGGCGGTGGCACCCGGCCGTCCATCTCGGGCCAGACCCAGGTGGCGATCTCCGCGCGGTCCAGAACCGGACCGCTGGCGAAGACCAGGCGTTCGGCGTGGGCTTCGGGCACCAGTTCCGCGGTGGCGATGATCTGGCGTCCGAGCAACTTCACCGGCGGCAGCACGCTGCCGCTCCAGCCCATCGCGTCCACCGATCGCTGGGCGAGCCGACCCATCGAGGCGGCCTGCCCCAGCGGCGACCGGACCTGCGTGGTCGAGCAGGCTCGGAGCTCGTCTTCGGACCAGGCATGTCCCGGCATTGCGGTCACAGCGTTCCGCCTCCCTCGCGCTACGTGCACTCCGCGACTTCAACTTCCCCCGGCCACCGGTGCGGGGGCCACGTTGACTAAAACAGCTCCGAGGCGGTTCTGCGCTGCTCATCGGGGGTCGCTGCGATCGGCGGCGGGCAGCTGTCGGTGACCGGTCGACGAATGACATGGAGGCTTCAGCCCCGCCATGCGGCCAAACAGGTGATCGGTACCCGACACCCGCACGACGACGCCTTCCGCCCATCATTCATGGCCTGGAAAATCGCGGCATGATATCTGCGCCGGTCACACGACCTGCACAAATGTACAGTTGACGGATTATTCGACCAGTAAGCGGAAGATTATTCATCGCTGCAGCGCGTCGAGGTTGACCCGTTCGCCCTCGGCGAGTCGCTGCCGGATGCCGTCGGCAGCGGGCAGCAGCGAGCGGACGAGCCGGGTGACGTCGGCCCGGACGCTGTGGGCGACCACGCCGAGCGCCGCGACGACCGTGCCCGAGGTGTCGTGGACGGGCACGGCGACCGAGCAGTTCCCGAGCGTCATCTCCTCGTTGGCGGAGGCGAAGCCGCGCGTGCGGACGCCCTGCAGCTCGCGGCCGAGCCGGCCGGGCTCGGTGATCGTGTAGGCGGTGTGCCGGGACAGCCCCGTCTCGCAGCAGGAGTGCAGAACGCTCGCGGGCGCGTGCGCGAGGAGGACCTTGCCGACCCCGGTCGCGTGCAGCGGCAGCCGTCCACCGGTCCGGGAGACGATCGGCACGGCCTTGGGCGTCGTGAGCTTCTCCACGTACACGGCGTCCAGTTCGTCCCGGACCGCCAGGTGCACGTTGTCGTGAGTGGTTTCGCACAACTCCTGCATGTAGGGCAGCGCGGCTTCGCGCAGCCGCCCGTTCACCGGGGCCAGCAGTCCGATCTCCCACAACCGCAGCCCGATGACGTACCGCCCGTCGGGGTCGCGCTGCAGCGCACCCCACAGCTCCAGCTCGCGCACCAGCCGGTGCGCGGTGGCCAGCGGGATGTCGGCCCGCTGCGCGATGGCCGTCAAGGTCAGCCGAGGGTGCTCCGCGTCGAAGGCGGTCAGCACACTCAAGGCACGAGCGGTCACCGACCGCCCAGAATCCCGACTGTTTCCCGCCACGAGGCCACCTCCGAGCCACAACCCCCAGCCGGACACCCCCACCCCAGCACAAGAAGCACCCAACACCAAGAAAGATCACGAAAAGATTTCGCTCAACGCTGAACACCCACCCCACCACGAAAACAACAAGGAGAAGGGAGAAAACGGCGCGAGGAACGACCCGAGGCCGAAGGCCGAGCACGGCGCTTCACGTGAGCAGGCCGACGAAGAACGAAGGCGACGACCAGGAAGAACGAGCCCAGCCGCACCGTGGGGGGCATGGGGGGCATGGGGGGTTCGACCCCCCAACACGAAGACGAAGAAGGCCCCCGGCGAAGCATGAGCCGGGGGCCTTCGAAGTGGGCGAGGAGGGAGTTGAACCCTCACGTCCTTTCGGACACACGGACCTGAACCGTGCGCGTCTGCCATTCCGCCACTCGCCCGTGGCACGATGAGAAGCTTAACTTGCCGCTCTTCACCGCTGGGCACCGGGGTGAGCTTCCGCTTTTCCCTGCTGCCCTGTTGGCGAAAAGAAGATTAGCACGGCCCTGAGAGGGGTCTGCGCAGGGGGGTCAGGAAGTTGGGAGCAGGGCGGTGTCTCGGGCCGTGGGCCCAGATACGATGGTCGGCAGAAGTCGTACGCGTGGAGGGATATTGCCGTGGGCCTCGTGCAGCGCTTTGAGCGCCGGATCGAAGGCATCGTCGGTAATGGCTTTGCGCGCGTGTTCGGCGGGAACGTAGTTCCGCAGGAAGTCGCCCAGGCCTTGCAGCGCGATGCTGAGCTGAAGGTCAGGCAGCTTGCCGGTGGTCGGTTGCTCGCTTGTAACCACTACGTTGTGCAACTGAGCCCGTCGGACCATGATCGGCTCACCGGCGATGAGGACCGGGTGACGGACCTCCTCGCCGACTGCGTTCAAGAGCACCTCACCGAGCAGGGGTGGGACACATATGGTGACGTCGTAGTCTCCCTGGAGCGCTCTGAAACGCTGCACACGGGACAGTTTCGAATCAGTTCGACCGTCGACCCCGATGTAACCCGACGGCCGACACAACCGCGTACCGCAGGAGACCGACCCATGAGCCAGCCACCAGGCCACTACCCCCAGGGAGATCCGTACAACCAGCAGGGGCAGTACGGCTACGACCAGGGATACGGCCAAGGCCAGGACCCCAACTACGGCTACGGTCAGCAGCCCGGCTACGACCAGCAGGGTTATGGCCAGCAGCAGGGCTACGGTCAGCAGCCCGGCTACGACCAGCAGGGCGGGTACGGCCAGCCGCCGCAGCCCGGTTACGACCAGGGCTACCCGCAGCAGCCCGGCTACGACCAGGGCTACGGGCAGCCGCCGCAGCAGCCCGGTTTCGACCAGGGTTACGGGCAGCCGCCGCAGCAGGGATTCGACCAGGGCTACGCGCAGCCACCGCAGCCCGGCTACGACCAGGGTTACGGCCAGCCCCAGCAGGGTTATGACCAGGGCTACGCACAGCCGCCCGGTTTCGACCAGGGCTACGGCCAGCCCCAGCAGGGATTCGATCAGGGCTACCCGCAGCAGCCTGGCTTCGACCAGGGCTACGGCCAGCCGGGTGGTGCCTACCCGCAGAGCGCTCCGGGCGGTTTCCCGGACCAGGGCGGCTACGGCCAGCCCGGCGGTGGCTACCCGCAGAGCGCACCGGGCGGTTACCCGGCCGGTGGTCCTCGTGGTCAGATGACCGCCACGCTGCACCTGGACGACGGTTCGAACCGCTCGTACACGCTGCAGCAGGGCTCGAACATCATCGGCCGCGGACAGGAGGGCCAGTTCCGCCTTCCCGACACGGGGGTCTCGCGCAAGCACATCGAGATCACCTGGGATGGTCAGAGCGCGATGCTGGCTGATCTCGGTTCGACAAACGGCACCACGGTGAACGGCACTCCGGTGCAGACTTGGCAGTTGGCAGATGGTGACGTGATCAGGGTCGGGCATTCGTCCCTGGTCTTCCGCGCCCAGCAGGGCTGAGCGCGGATCGCCGATCCCCGAATACGAGTAGGAGCGTTCACAACAAGTGCCGGAGCTGGTTATTCAGCTGACCAGAGCAGGGTTTCTCGCCCTGCTCTGGTTGTTCGTGCTGGCTGCGCTTCGCGTGGTTCGTTCAGATCTCTACTCCGCGTCGGGGATGCGAGTCCCGATGCCAGGTGCGAGTCGGGCCCCGGGCAAAGCCCGGGGCAAGAGCAAGGCGCCCCGCCAGATGGTGGTGACGCACGGCGCTCTCGCCGGCACGCGCATTTCCCTGGACGGCCGGCCGATCCTGATCGGCCGAGCCGATGACTCCACGTTGGTGCTGGACGACGACTACGCGTCGACGCGGCACGCTCGGTTGTCGCTTCGCGGCTCCGATTGGTACGTGGAGGATCTAGGCTCCACTAACGGCACATACCTCGATCGGGCGAAGGTCACGGGGCCGACCAAGGTCCCGCTCGGCGTTCCGATCAGAATCGGCAAGACGGTGATCGAGCTGCGCTCATGACCCTCGTCCTTCACTACGCAGCCCGCAGCGACCGCGGCCTGGTGCGCTCCAACAACCAGGACTCGGTCTATGCCGGCCCACGACTACTCGCCCTCGCGGACGGCATGGGTGGACATGCCGCCGGTGAGGTCGCCAGCAAGGTCGTCATCGCGGCGTTGGCGCCGTTGGATGATGACGAACCAGGTGACGACCTGCTCGGACAGCTCCGCGGTGCGGTGCTGGACGGCAACAGCGCGATCGCCGAGCTGGTGGCCAACGACCCGGAGCTGGACGGGATGGGCACCACCCTCACCGCTGTGCTGTTCGCAGGCAGCAAGCTGGGTCTGGTGCACATCGGTGACTCCCGCGCATACCTGGTCCGCGACGGCGAGCTGACCCAGATAACCCACGACGACACCTTCGTGCAGTCGCTGATCGACGAAGGCCGGATCACCGAGGAGGAGGCCGCCAACCACCCGCAGCGCTCGCTGCTGCTGCACGCGTTGACCGGCCACGAGGTGGAACCGAGCCTGGCGATCCGCGAAGCTCGCGCGGGCGATCGCTACCTGCTGTGCTCCGACGGCCTGACCGGCCCGGTGAGCACGGAGACGATGGCGGAAGCCCTGCGCATTCCGGACCCGCAGCAGTGCGCGGACCGGATGATCGAGCTGGCGCTCAAAGGTGGCGGTCCGGACAACGTGACCGTGATCATCGCCGACGTCGTCGACGTCGAGTTCGGCGACGACGCCCCCATAGTCGGGGGTGCGGCGGGAAATGGCGATGAGCATCCGCAACCCGATTCGTCGGCGGCGCGCGCTTCCGCGGTGACCATGCCGCGGCCGCAGCCGAAGCGTTTCGAGCCCACCTCACCTCCGGCGGAGAAGCCGCGCAAACGGCGCTGGCTGACCTCGCTGGTGGTGGCCTGCGGCGTGCTCATCGTGTTGGCGGCTGTCGCTCTGGTTGGGCGTTGGTGGGTGCTCAACCAGTACTACATCGGCGTGAACCGCGCCGATGAGGTCGTGATCTACCAGGGCGTTCAGGGAGCCACGCTGGGCGTGGCGCTGAACTGGCAGGTCGAGACCTCCTGCCCGCCGGACTCCGCCAAGGACTGCCAGCCGATCAAGCTGGACGACCTGCAGGAAGCGCAGCGTCCCGACGTGCGCAACGGCATCACCGAGGTCAACGGCCTCACCGAGGCGCGGGAGGCGATGCGGCGGCTGCGGATGACCGCGCTGCTGCCGGAGTGCCAGACGCCCGAGCCTTCGGTGCCGACGGTTCCGCCCGTTCCGGGTGCCCCCGTTCCGGGTGCGCCGACACCGCCTCCTCCCGGTCAGCCGCCGGTGCAGCCCACCCCGGGTGCTCCGACGCCTGGTCAGGCCCTGCCGCCGGAGTCCTCGGCGGCGGACGCCACGCCGCTGCAACCGGAGGAGCCGAAGCCTGGCGTGAACTGCCGGACGGTGAGTTGATGTCCGAACCGGCCGCTACGACCGGAGCAGTCAACGGGGCCCCCCGAGTCAACACTCGGCGGGGCACCGAACTGTTCATGCTCGTTTTCTCCGCGATCATCGTGACCGCAGCGTTGATCCTGGTGGAGGTTTCGCAGGAGCAGACCGTCACCCGTGAGCTGCTGTTCTACGGGGTCGCGTTCCTGATCCTCTACGGCGCCGCGCACTTCGGCGTGCGCTACTTCGCGCCGTACGCCGACCCGTTGATCCTGCCGCTGGTGGCGTTGATCAACGGGCTCGGTCTGGTGATGCTGCACAGGCTGGACCTGGCCCCGGTCGTCGGGGCGCCGTACACGCCGAAGCAGATCCTCTACACCACGGCCGGCGTGGTCATGTTCATCCTCGTCCTGTGGCTGGTGAAGGATCACCGCACGCTCGCGCAGTACGGCTACACGTGCGGCTTCGTCGGGATCGCGCTGCTGGCGCTGCCCGGTGTGCTGCCGGCGAGCATCTCGGAGGCCAACGGCGCGAAGCTGTGGGTCAACCTGGGTTTCATCTCGATCCAGCCGAGCGAGTTCGCCAAGATCCTGCTGCTGATCTTCTTCGCCTCGTTCCTGGTGGGCAAGCGCGAGCTGTTCACCACGGCGGGCAAGCGGTTCCTCGGTGTGGACTGGCCGCGTCCGCGTGACCTCGGCCCGGTGCTGGTCGCCTGGGTCCTGTCCATCGGCATCGTGGTGCTGGAGAAGGACCTGGGCACCTCGCTGCTGTTCTTCGGCATCGTGCTGGTGATGATCTACATCGCGACCGAGCGCGCGGTGTGGGTCGGCCTCGGCCTGACGTTGTTCGCGGCGGGCGCGGTCATCGCCTTCAACCTGTTCTCGCACGTCCAGGTCCGGGTGAACACCTGGCTCGACCCGATGATGCGGGTGGCCGACGGCGAGTCCGACCCCGGCTACCAGCTGCGCACCGGCCTGTTCGGGATGGCGCACGGCGGCATCCCGGGTTCGGGTCTGGGCAGCGGGATGCCGAACATCACGCCGCTGTCGTTCAGCGACTTCATCATCCCGGCGCTGGGCGAGGAGCTCGGCCTCATCGGGCTGATGTCGTTGCTGCTGGTCTACGTGCTGCTGATGATGCGCGGGCTGCGCAGCGCGCTGGCCGTGCGCGACTCCTTCGGCAAGCTGTTCGCCGGCGGTCTGTCGTTCACCATCGCGCTGCAGCTGTTCGTGGTCGCCGGCGGTTCGACGGGTCTGATCCCGATGACCGGTCTGACGGCGCCGTTCCTGGCGGCCGGTGGTTCGTCGATGCTCGCCAACTACGTGCTGATCGCGCTGCTGCTGCGGGTGTCCGACGCGGCCCGCCGCCCGCAGGCCCCGGCCAAGCCCAAGCCCAAGCAGGCGCCGATCGCGGAAGCGCATACGGAACTGGTGGAGCGTCCCCGATGAACAAGCCGCTGCGCCGAGTGGCGCTGGCCATGATGGCGATGGTCCTGCTGCTGATGGGCAACATGACCTACGTCCAGGTCATCAAGGCCGATGAGTACCGCGAGGATGCCCGCAACACGCGCACCCAGCTGGAGGAGTTCTCCCGGGAGCGCGGTCAGATCATCGCGTCCGGTCAGTCGCTGGCCAGCTCTTCGCCGATCGAGCACGACCGCTACAAGTTCCAGCGGACCTACCCGAACGGTCCGCTGTACGCGCCGGTCACCGGGTTCTACTCGTTCTTCTACGGGTCGAACGGCGTCGAGCGCGCCAACGACAAGATCCTCAACGGCACCGACGACAGCATGGCGTTCGGCCGGATGTCGGACATGATCACCGGCAACACGCCTCGCGGTGGCAGCGTCGAGCTGACCATCAGGCCGGAGATGCAGCAGGTCGCCTACGACCAGCTGACGAAGAAGGGCTTCCAGGGTTCCGTGGTGGCGCTGAACCCGTCGACCGGCGAGATCCTGGCGATGGTCAACGCGCCCTCCTACGACCCGAACAAGCTCACCGGCCCGGACAACAACCAGGTCGCCGAGCAGTGGAACGCGCTGAACGAGGCCGAGGGCAACCCGATGGCCAACCGGGCGGTCTCCGAGATCTACCCGCCCGGTTCGACGTTCAAGCTGATCACCGCGGCCGCTGCGCTGGAGAACGGGTACAACCCGAACAGCCAGGTGCAGGACGCCGCGTCGATCACGCTGCCGCAGACGTCGACCCAGCTGCCGAACTACGGCGGCAAGAAGTGCTCGGGCAACACGCTGACCGACGCGCTGGCGCACTCCTGCAACACCGCGTTCGCCGAGATCGCGGGCAAGGTCGGTGCGGACAAGCTGCGGGAGACCGCGGCGTCGTTCGGCTTCGGCCAGGACCTGCAGATCCCGATGAGCGTGGCCAAGTCCGACCTGGGCCCGATGGACGACGGCGCGTCGCTGTACCAGAGCGGCATCGGCCAGCGCGACGTGCGCGTCACGCCGATGCAGAACGCGATGATGGCCGCGACGATCGCCAACGGCGGCAAGGTGATGAAGCCGCAGCTGGTCAGCGCGACGAAGGCTCCCGACATGGAGGAGCTCGACTCGCTCCGCCCCGAGGAGCTGGGCCAGGCGGTCACGCCGGACGTCGCGGGCAAGATCCGCGACATGATGATCAAGTCGGAGCAGAACACCAAGGGCTCCGGCAAGATCACCGGGATCGAGATCGCCTCGAAGACCGGTACCGCTCAGCACGGCGACCCCGGTGACCGGCCGCACGGCTGGTACGTCGCGTTCGCGCCGGCCGCCAACCCCACGATCGCCGTCGCGGTGATCGTGGAGAACGGCGGCGACGAGGGCGACGAGGCCACCGGTGGTTCGCTGGCAGCCCCCATCGGCCGGGAGGTCATCCGGGCCGGTTTGCGGGGAGGTGGCTGATCCGTGCTGACCACCGGCCAGTTACTCGCCGAGCGCTACCGCCTCGGCCGCCGCATCGCGGTCGGCGGAATGGGCGAGGTGTGGGAGGCGGTGGACGTCCGGTTGGACCGGACGGTGGCGGTCAAGGTGCTCAAGGCCGAGCTGTGCGGGGACGCCGAGTTCCTGCACCGCTTCCGCACCGAGGCCCGCACCACAGCGTCGCTGAACCACCCGGGAATCGCAGCGGTCCACGACTACGGCGAGACCGCTGCGGTCCCCGACGGTCCGGAGGACACCGCCTACCTGGTGATGGAGCTGGTCGAGGGAGAGCCGCTCGCGGCGATCCTGGCTCGGGAACGGCGGATCAACACAGATCACACGATGGACATGCTGGAGCAGGCGGGCCAGGCGCTGCAGGCCGCGCACGAGCGCGGCCTGGTGCACCGGGACGTCAAACCCGGCAACATCCTGATCACCCCCGAGGGCAAGGTGAAGCTGACCGACTTCGGCATCGCCAAGGCGGCCGACGCGGCACCGGTCACCCGCAACGGGATGGTGATGGGAACGGCGCACTACATCGCGCCCGAACAGGCGCTCGGCAGCGACGCGACACCGGCCAGCGACGTGTACTCGCTGGCCGTCGTCGGTTACGAGTGCCTGATGGGGCACCGCCCGTTCCTCTCCGAGAACGCGGTGACGGTCGCCATGATGCACATCCGCGACATCGCGCCACCGCTCCCGCCGGACGTTCCGCCGGGAGTGCGGGCGCTGGTCGAGGCGACCCTGGTGAAGGACCCGCGCCGGCGCTACGCCGACGGCGGGGAGTTCGCCTCCGCGGTCGCCGCGGTGCGCGCGGGTCGGCCGCTGCCGACACCGTCAGCCCTGGTCGCCCAACAGCAGCGACCGGTGAACGTGCACGGGCCGGGCACCGGCGTGCACCCGGCGCCGCCGGGTCCGCCACCGATGGGCAACACCTATCCGCCCGGCATCATCCCGCCCCAGCAGCCCGTGCAGCAGCAGGCCGTTCAACAGCACCAGGTTTCACAGCAGCAGGCCCCGATGCCGGTTCCGGCCAACGCCTCGGCGGTGGCAGGAGCCATGGGTGGCAATGCTCACCGGGAAAGCGGCAACACCAGGGTTGTCGTGTGGATTCTCGTCGCGGCGCTGGCGGTAGTCTTGCTGGTCGCCATCGGTCTGCTGACGTATTGGGCGGTCAACCGCCACGACCTCGGCATGTCCGGACGCGGTCCGGTGGCCACCCTGAGCCTGGATTCCACGAACGGTTTGGGCCAAACTTCGCAACGGCAGGAACCCATGATCGGAATGCCTCCCGCGGGTGAGATGGGACGATCGTTGACAAGGATCGGAACGACGATTCGATGAGTTCACCTCGACTTCTATCCGACCGCTACGAGCTCGGCGAGACTCTCGGCTACGGCGGTATGTCGGAGGTGCACAAGGGCCGCGACACCCGCCTGAGCCGAGACGTCGCGGTCAAGATCCTGCGTGCCGACCTAGCCCGGGACCCCACCTTCCAGCTGCGCTTCCGCCGCGAGGCGCAGAACGCGGCAGCGCTCAACCACCCGGCGATCGTCGCGGTCTACGACACCGGCGAGACGGACTCCGAGAACGGGCCGCTGCCCTACATCGTCATGGAGTACGTCGACGGCCGGACGCTGCGCGACATCGTCAAGACCGAGGGACCGCTGTCGCCGCGACGGGCGATGGAGGTCATGGCGGACGGCTCGGCCGCGCTGGACTTCAGCCACCGGCACGGGATCGTGCACCGCGACGTCAAGCCCGCCAACATCATGATCACCCGCTCCGGCGCGGTGAAGGTGATGGACTTCGGCATCGCTCGCGCGCTGGCCGACGGCCAGGCGGCGGTGACCCAGACGGCGGCGGTCATCGGCACCGCCCAGTACCTCTCGCCGGAGCAGGCGCGCGGCGAGGCGGTGGACGCGCGAAGCGACGTCTACGCCTCCGGCTGCGTGCTCTTCGAGCTGCTCACCGGGGAACCGCCGTTCACCGGTGACTCGCCCGTCGCGGTGGCCTACCAGCACGTCCGGGAAGAACCCCGCAAGCCGTCCGACGTCGTTCCCGCCACCCCCGCGTCGCTGGACGCCGTGGTGCTCAAGGCGCTGAGCAAGAACCCGGCCAACCGCTACCAGTCGGCGGCCGAGATGCGCGCGGACCTGGTCCGCGTGCTGTCCGGTCAGCGCCCGAAGGCTCCGATGATCATGTCGGAGGAAGAGCACACCGCGATGCTCGGCCAGGGCGCCGGCCCCACCGAGATGATCGGCTCCGGCAGGCACCGCTCGGACGACGTCGAGGACTACCCGCCGGCCCACCCGCCGGAGCGCCGGCGCAGCAAGAACGCCGTCGTCGCGCTGGTCACCCTGGCCTGCGTGGCCGTGTTCGCGCTGGCCGCGTGGCTGGTGACGATGCTGGTCGGGGTGGGCAACCCGGATCGCGTCCCGGTCCCGAACCTGATGGGCATGACGGCTCAGGCCGCGAACGAGAAGGCCAAGTCGGAGGGCTGGATGGTCCTCCCGCGGTCCTGCCCCTCACCGGAGGACAAGCGCGGCACCATCGTGAACCAGACGCCGAGGGCGGGAACCCAGAGCGTCAAGGCCGAGACCAAGATCGAGCTCTGCGCGGGCACCGGTCCGGAGTCCACCGCGGTCCCGGACCTGTCCGGCATGACCATGACCGAGGCTCAGCAGGCGCTCGAAGCCGCGGGGCTGAAGATCGGGCTGAACCCGGACAAGAAGGAGACGTCCGACCCCAAGCAGGTCGACAAGATCCTCGACTGGGACAGCAAGGGCTCCGAGGTCGCCAAGGGCACCACGATCAACGTCGTGGTCGGCCAGGCGATCCCGCAGACGGAGGTCCAGGACCTGCGCGGCCAGCAGCTGGAGACCGCGAGGGCGTTCCTCGTCGGCGCCGGTTTCAAGGTCAGCGTGGAGCAGCGCGACTCCTCCGAGCCGCCCAACACGGTCATCGACCAGTCGCCGTCCGGCGGCACCAAGGCCCGAACCGGTTCGACGGTGACCCTGGTGGTCTCCAAGGGCAACCAGATCACCATGCCGCAGCTGCAGAACATGTCGAAGAACGAGGCCGAGGCAGCGCTGAAGGCCGTCGGCTGGAACGGCACCCTCAGCGAGTCCGAGCAGCCCACCGGTGATTCGTCCAAGGACGACAAGGTCCTCAGCAGCTCGCCGCAGGCGGGTCAGAAGATCAGCAAGGACCAGGCGATCACGATCTACGTCGGCAAGTACGACAGCTCCAGCACGAGCTCACCCCCGGGCAGCGGAGGCGGGTTCTTCCCGTTCCCCTGAGGGGACTGACGAGAGCGGGGCGGTGGCCGAGTGGCCACCGCCCCGTTTCGCGTTCGAGGAGTGCTGGTCAGCGGGCCGATGCCGCTGCGGCGACCTTGCGCATCTCGGCTTCGAGCTGGTCGACGACGTGGTCGGCCACCGGGTGACCTGCCGAGGCCATCCAGTTGGCGAGCATCCGGTGGCCGCCGTCGGTGAGCACCGACTCGGGGTGGAACTGCACGCCCTCGATCGGCAGCTCGCGGTGGCGCATGCCCATCACGATGCCGGACTCGGTACGCGCGGTGACCTCGAAGTCGTCCGGGATGGTGTCCGCGCGGACGATCAGCGAGTGGTAGCGGGTCGCGATGAACGGCTGCGGCAGTCCGGCGAACACACCGGCCCCGGAGTGCTCGATCTCGCTGACCTTGCCGTGCAGCAGCTCGGGAGCGCGCTCGACCGTGCCGCCCCACACCGCGCCGATGGCCTGGTGCCCGAGGCACACGCCGAAGGCCGGCTTGCGCTCGGCGGCGCAGCGCTGGATGAGCTCCATCGTCCGCCCCGCACGGTCCGGAGTCCCCGGACCGGGGCTGAGCAGCACTCCGTCAGCAGCGGCCACGTCGTCGTCCGTGACCACGTCGTTGCGGCGCACCTCGCACTCGGCTCCGAGCTGGGCGAGGTACTGCACGAGGTTGTAGACGAAGCTGTCGTAGTTGTCGACCACCAGAACACGCACGCGCCCAGACTACGCGTCCGGCGCATCCGAATTTTCCGCGCTCGTCCTGCTCGGCGGTGGTCAGCCGGTGGTGACGTCGTCGAACGGCAGCAGCGGTTCGACCCAGGGGAACACCACGAACAGCAGCAGGGCGACGACGGCCGCGACGAGCACGAGCGCCACCAGGGCCTTCGCCGCGAACGGGCCGGGCAGGTGTCGCCAGATCCACGCGTACATCAGCGCTCCTCCAGTTCCGGGGGCCGCAGCTCGGGGTGGTCGGCGACCTTGGGGTACTGCGTGGTGAGCACGCCGTGGACGATCAGCCGCTCGCGCGCGGAGAACTCCGGGTGGCAGGTGGTCAGGGTGATGAGCCTAGTCAGCTGGTCGCGGGGGAAGGTCTCCGGCGCGAGGCCGGGCACCGGGAAGATCACCTCTCCCTGCGAGGGCCGCACGACGTGCCGCCCGACCACGTGGTCGTAGGGCGCGGGGATCGGCGCGACGCCCCGGCAGCGCGGATCGCCGCCACGCCCGTCCCAGGTCACGACCTCGTCGGGCATCGGCAGGACCCGGTAGACGTACCAGTGGGTGGCCGTCTCCACGACGATGGGTGCGCAGGAGGGCAGCCGGTCCAGGTCGTTGAACGGCGCGCCTCGCCCGATCCGGTGCCCGGCGACCGCGAAGTTCCCCTGCTCCCCCGGCCACGCCGTGCCGGTGTAGTGCCCGGGGCCGCCGCTGAGGGTCCGGAGGTCGGTGCCCTCCAGCACGGTGAAGTCGAAGTCCGGCCCGAAGGTCGGCAGGTGGAGCTGCGCGAACCCGGCGCCGGGCGCGGGCGGCGGCGGTTCGGCGATCGGGTGCAGCTGCCGGGCCTGCCACTCCTCGTGCATCCGCCCGGTCGCCTGCGCCTGGTCGCGCGCGGTGAACAGGTCGGTCACGTAGACGACGTAGAAGACGAACAGCAGCAGCACCAGGCCTGCGGTGATCATCAGCTCGCCGAGGACGCGGACCACCGCACGGGCGGTGTCGCCTCCGCGCCGGGGCGGCGGTTGGGGCGGGCTCTGCACCGACGGAACCACGACGTTCCTCTCCGGTCACGGGTTTGCGAGGGGTGCTCGCTCAGCGCTGTGATTACGTTAACGTGGTAGGTGGAAATGGAGCCGTTCCGCCGCCACCGGCGACGAGCCGGGCGGGCGCGGGACGGCGGTGCCGCATCACCTGGCGAGGACAGCTATGCCGAAGTCCAAGGTCCGCAAGAAGGACGACTCCAACCCGGTTGTCGATCGCCGCACGCCGGTCAAGGCGAAGTCGGTCGGTCCGTCGCACCCGATCTACGTCGCCGTGATGCTCGGCCTGATGATCATCGGGTTGCTCTGGCTCGTCGTCAACTACATCGCCGGCGACAAGATCGGATTCATGAGCGACCTGGGCGGGTGGAATTTCGCCGTCGGCTTCGCGTTCATGATCGTCGGCCTGCTGATGACCATGCGGTGGCGCTGACCCACCCCGCTGACCTGCGGTGACGTCCGGCCTTGAGGGTCGCATAAGGCCGGGCGCACGCGGTCGCAATTCGAGCGCCCAGCACGACGACGCTTCGTGCACGAGCTCCGGAGGAGGGAACTCCTTCGGAGCTCACTCATCCCTTTGGCGGCTTGACAGACGGTCAGCGAAACACACCTGTGTAACTAGTCCCCAGTGGGGATAAGTCCTGTGGATAACTCGTCGATAGCGGGTGGATGACGGTGAACACGGCGGAGCAGTCGATGGGCTGGGCACCTCCGGCCGCACTGGTGGGATGCGGCTGGCTGCTCACCGCGGGCGCCGCGACCTGGGCCTTCCTCGCCTCCACACCGGCCGACCGGGTCTTCGTGGGAGCGCTCGCGCTCGCCCTGCTGACCGCGTCCGCCTTCGGCACGATCTGCCGTCCCAGGCTGCACGCCGACGCCACCGGCATCACGGTGCGCGCGCTGACCGGCCGCAGGCACTACTCCTGGGACCAGGTCACGATCCGCGTCCGGGAAACCCGCCGACTCGGCCTGACCGGCACCAGCCTGGAGCTCGACGCGGACCCGGACCTGACCGTCCTCACCCGCCTCGACCTCGGCGAAGACCCCTACGCGGCGGCCGACGCGCTGCACGCGCTGCGCAGGTGAGTCAGCCGCAGGCCAGGGCGTAGCCGGAACCGAAGCAGGCCAGGTCGCCGTAGGAGGCGTCCCGGACGAACAGCACGACCACCAGCACCACCAGCAGTCCGACCAGCGCACCGGCCTGG
Source organism: Saccharopolyspora sp. NPDC049426 (assembly GCF_040676935.1). Lineage (NCBI taxonomy): Bacteria > Bacillati > Actinomycetota > Actinomycetes > Pseudonocardiales > Pseudonocardiaceae > Saccharopolyspora > Saccharopolyspora sp. NPDC049426. The sequence continues at coordinate 88,630 of NZ_JBFAPZ010000001.1, forward strand.
ACGAGGGTGCGGCGCTCGCGCGGCGCGTAGACCAGGGCCGCCGTCGACGCGGCGCCCAGGATCAGCCCGCCGATGTGCCCGAGCAGCGAGATGCCGGGGATGAGCACGCTGGCGACGATGTTCAGCGCGATCACGGTGATCACCGGGCGCAAGCTCACGTTCAGCCGAAGCGCCGCCACGGCGATGCCGCCCATCAGGCCGTACACCGCACCCGAAGCACCCGCGACCGGGGCTTCGGCACCACCCAGCAGGAACACCGCGGTGCTGCCGCCGATCAGCGACAACCCGTAGACGGCGGCGAAGCGCGCGCGGCCGAGCAGCAGCTCCAGGTCCCGCCCGATCACCCACAGGGCGAGCATGTTCATCACCAGGTGCACGACACCGATGTGCAGGAACCCGGAGGTGACCAGGCGCCACCACTGCCCGCCGGCCACGGTGAGCGGGATCAACGAGTAGTCGACGAACAGGGCCGACCGGTAGTTCGCGCCGAAGTTGCCCGCCTGAACGGCGGTGAGCACGTACGCGGCGACGTTGGCCGCTATCAGCAGCGGCACCAGGATCGGCTTGTCACGCAGCCGCGCACCGGCGACCGTCACGGGTCGGCGCACGGTCGCGCCGCCCTCCCGGACGCAGTCCACGCACTGCTGGCCGACGGAGGCGTCGCGCAGGCATTCCGGGCAGGCCGGGCGTTCGCACCTGGTGCAACGCAGCCCGGTCGGCCGGTCGGGGTGCCGCGCGCACGTCGGTAACTGCGGCGGCGCCCCGTCCGGCCCGGGCGTCGTTCCGGGTGGCACAGTCACGGGTGAGACCTGCTTTCCCGGGCGGTGTCAGCCGCGCTCGATCGAAACCTTCTCGATGACGATGTCGTTCACCGGGCGGTCGTTGCGACCGGTCGCCGTGCCGGCGATCGTGTCGACCACCTCGCGCGACTCCTTGTCGGCGACCTCACCGAAGATGGTGTGCTTGTAGTTCAGCCAGGACGTGGCCGCCACGGTGACGAAGAACTGCGAGCCGTTGGTGTTCGGCCCCGCGTTCGCCATCGCGAGCAGGTACGGCTTGGTGAACTGGAGCTCCGGGTGGAACTCGTCGCCGAACTGGTAGCCGGGGCCACCGCGTCCGGTACCGGTCGGGTCACCGGTCTGGATCATGAAGCCTTCGATGACCCGGTGGAAGATCACGCCGTCGTAGAACGGGCCGGAGCGTTCGCCCTTGGCGTTCGGCTCCGTGTATTCCTGGGTCCCTTCGGCGAGGCCCACGAAGTTTTTCACGGTCTTGGGCGCCTGGTCGGGGAACAGGTTGATCCGGATGTCTCCCTGCGAGGTGTGCAGGGTCGCGGTCAATGTCGTCCCAACGAGCGATCCGTTGTCTTCAGCCACCCGACCATCCTGCCATCGAGCGGGCCGATTGCGGTGTCTGGGTGCAATATGGGCGGGTCCGCGTCCCTTACCCGGCTCCGTGGTGGAGGCGTGGTTGGCAGGTGCTCATCCGGGATAACCGGACTGGTGAAGGCAAGCCAGGCCAAGGAGGTCAACAGGCGATGGATGAAGTGAACGCGATGGCCAAGGCCGGCGAGACCGTGGGGAAGGCGGTTGGCACCGGTATAAAGCAGGCCCGTCACGGCGCGAAACGCGCAGGTGAGCAAGGTGCGGTGCTGTCCAGGCAGGCGGCAGCGAGGGCCGAGCGGGAACTGGCCAGCCGCGGCTATTCGACCGAGGAGTTGCAGGAGCTCATCGCCCAGCGCGCCACGGGCAAGTCCCGCAAGGAGCTCGCCAAGCAGGCGAAGCAGGCCCGCAAGGACTGGGAGAAGCGGACGACCGAGTCCCGCAAGCGGCTGGCCGCCAAGATCGACCCCACTCCGGTGAAGAAGAAGCGCCGCTGGCCGTGGCTGCTGCTGGTGTTGGTGGTCCTGGGCGTCGCCGGAGCGGCGATCGCGCTGACCCGCCGCCCCGAGGAGCTCCCGCTCGCAGCGGCGGACGACGAGCCGTGGGACTCGCACACCCCGGGCACCTCCCAACCCCGCCACCGGGCCTCGGCCGAGACCGACGGCCACCAGGAACCTCGCGCGGTGGAAACCCCCAGGGCGAACCCGCCAACCCCCTGATCAGACGAGAAGAGGCCGGGCCCGCTGGGCCCGGCCTCTTCATGTTCACTATTAATAATGACTTCGATCATTCAATGATCTCCACTTGATGAAACCACCGCAACTGCGACACCAGCGGGAGCACGGGCCTGTGAGCAGGCCGGGAACGCTGTCCCGCGCACGGAGCCGACACCAAGCGGCCACCGCACCGTAGGGGGCCTGGGGTCGCTCCCCAAAAATCATGACGAAGCGACAAAAGCGAAAACGCCCCGCGTTGGGCGGGGCGTTCTGAATCGCGCAGTGGAGACGAGGGGAATCGAACCCCTAACCCCCGCCTTGCAAAGGCGGTGCTCTGCCAATTGAGCTACGTCCCCCAACGGCGGCGGAGGTCAGGGCCCCCGGCCGGAGGATCAGACCTCCGCGGTGGCCTCGCGCCAGAGGTCGGCCTCGGCCTTGGCGGCCTTGTTGCGACGGACCACGAACAGCACGACTCCGGCAACTGCGGCGAGTGCGAGCAGCTTCTTCATTCCGGTCGCCTCCTAGAACACGGCACCTGTGCCGTTGATGTTCGAGTCTGTGAAAGAGGGGGGAATAAATTCCCGAGTGGGCCTAGAAGGACTTGAACCTTCGACCTCTTCGTTATCAGCGAAGCGCTCTAACCGCCTGAGCTATAGGCCCTCGTTCGTTGTGCTGCAAACATTACAGGACGGGCTCCCGCTCTCGTCACGGGGGGTCACTCCGTCCCGACCTTGCTGCGGCGGCGCTCTCCCACCTCGGAAAACGCCGCCGCAGCCCGGTCAGCTGCTCACTCGCGCTCGGACAGCGTGATCTCGATGCCGCCGGCGAAGTCCGCAGCCACGTTGTAGATGAACGCGGCCACGGTCGCCAGAGCCGTGATCAGAACGATGTTGATCGCACCGATGATCGAGGCGACGCCGAAGACCCTGCCCGCGCTGATCAGCGGCTCGTTCACCGCGTCGTCGGGCTGGGTCAGCTCGGTGAAGGTGCCGTTGAGCTGCTCCCAGACGCCCATGCCGTCGAGCACGCCGTACAGGACGGCCACGGCGATCATCCACACGAAGAACAGCGCGACGCTGAGCACCAGGGCCAGCTTCAGCACCGACCACGGATCGAACCGCTTGACCTGCAGACTCGCCCGGCGCGGTCCCCGGCTGGGGCGCCGCGCGGACGGGCCGCTGGAGCTGCGCTGCTGCGTCCCCGAAGCGCTGCCCGCACCGGTGTAGGACACCTGGGTGCGCGCCGACTGCGGGATCTGCGTGCGGACCGTCTCCTGGTCGGACACGGTCTTCGGGATCGTCTGGGTGTCGTCGGCGCCGCGGCCCCCAGCGGCGGAACCGCCTGCCGCGGCACCGGCGGCGCCGCCGAGGGCACCCGCCGCCAGCGACCCCGAAAGACTGCCCGGCTCCTCCTCCGCGGATTCCTCCTCCGAGGAGGCGGCCGAGCCGCGCTGCCACGGCGGCGGCGCGTCGGTGCCGTCGAGGGCCTCCCCGCCGCCGTCGGTGGCGGTCGGCTCGGCCGTCGAGCCGGACTCCGCGGTCCCGCTCGCAGAGGCAGCAGCCTCAGAACCGGTCGTCTCGACCTTGTCGTCGACTGTCTGGGTGCTGGCCGAGCCCCGGCCCGCATCCTTCTGCGGGTCCGAGGACTCCGGCTTCTCGGAACTTGTCACGAGCGATCCTTCGGTGATCGTCGGCGTTGGTGTGCCCCGTGGCGTGCCACGGCATGTTCAGTTGATCGGCGCTGCGGTCACGCCTGCTTGGGCTCCGGTGCGGCGTCCGGATCCGCTGCCTCGTCGGCGTTGCGCGCCACGGCCAGCAGGGTCGAGCCCTCGTCGAGGTTCATCAGGCGAACCCCCTTCGTCTGCCGACCGGCCTTGCGCACCTCCTTGGCAGTGGTGCGGATGACCCCGCCGGCGGAGGTGATGGCGTAGAGCTCGTCCTCCAGCTCGACGATCTGCGCCCCCACAAGCCTGCCACGTTTGCGGTCGTACTGAAGAGTCAGCACTCCCTTTCCGCCGCGGCCCTGGACCGGGTAGTCCTCGATGGGCGTCCGCTTCGCGTAACCGCCGGCAGTGGCGACCAGGACGTACCGGTCTTCGCGGCACACGCCCATCGCGAGCAGCTCGTCACCGTCGTTGAAGCGCATGCCCAGCACACCTGAGGTGGCCCGGCCCATCGGCCGGAGCGCGTCGTCGGAGGCGTGGAACCTGATCGACTGGCCTTCCGCCGACACCAGCAGCAGGTCGTCGTCGGCCGAGCAGAGCACCGCGCCGACGAGTTCGTCCTCGTCCTTCAGGTTCACGCCGATAAGACCACCCGATCGGTTGGAATCGAAGTCCGTCAAACGGGACTTCTTGACCAGACCGTTCTTGGTCGCCAGCACCAGGTACGGCGCCGCGGTGTAGTCCTTGATCTGCATGACCTGGGCGATCTGCTCGTCCGGCTGGAACGCCAGCAGGTTGGCCACGTGCTGACCGCGAGCGGTCCGGTTGGCCTCGGGCAGCTCGTAGGCCTTGGCCCGGTAGACCCGGCCCTTGTTGGTGAAGAACAGGATCCAGTCGTGCGTGGAGCAGACGAAGAAGTGCGACACGATGTCGTCCTGCTTCAGCGCCGCTCCCTGCACTCCCTTGCCACCGCGCTTCTGCGCCCGGTACAAGTCGGTGCGGGTGCGCTTGGCGTAGCCGGTGCGGGTGATCGTGACGACCACGTCCTCGTCGGCGATGAGGTCCTCCATGGAGACCTCGCCCTCGAACGGGACGATCTTGGTGCGGCGGTCGTCGCCGTACTTGTCGACGATCTCCATCAGCTCGTCGCGGATGATCTGCCGCTGCCGCTCGGGCTTGTCGAGGATGTCCTTGAGGTCCTCGATCTCCCGCTCGATCTCGGCCAGCTGGTCGACGATCTTCTGGCGCTCCAGGGCGGCCAGGCGGCGCAGCTGCATCTCCAGGATCGCGTTCGCCTGGACCTCGTCGACGTCGAGCAGCTCGATCAGGCCGGTGCGCGCGTCGTCGACCGTCGGCGAGCGGCGGATCAGCGCGATGACCTCGTCGAGCATGTCCAGCGCCTTGACCAGACCGCGCAGGATGTGGGCGCGCTCCTCGGCCTTGCGCAGCCGGTACTTCGTCCGGCGGACGATGACCTCGATCTGGTGCTTGACGTAGTAGCGGATCGTCTGGTCGAGCCGCAGCGTGCGCGGCACGCCGTCGACCAGGGCCAGCATGTTGACGCCGAAGGTCGTCTGCAGCTGGGTGTGCTTGTAGAGGTTGTTGAGCACCACCTTCGGGATCGCGTCCCTCTTGAGGGTGACCACGATCCGCATGCCGCGCCGGCTGTTGGACTCGTCGGCGATGTCGGAGATACCGGAGATCTTGCCTTCCCGGTGCATCGAGGCGATGTTCTCGATGAGGTTGTCCGGGTTGACCTGGTACGGCAGCTCGGTGACGACCAGCGTGGTGCGTCCCTTGCTGTCCTCCTCGACGGCCACGACGGCGCGCATCTTGATGGAGCCGCGGCCGGTGCGGTAGGCGTCCGCGATCGCGTTGGTGCCGAGGACGAGGGCGCGGGTCGGGAAGTCCGGGCCCTTGATCCGCTCCATGAGGGCTTCGAGGAGCTCCTCGTCCTCGGCCTCGGGGTGCTCCAGCGCCCACACGACGCCGTCGGCCACCTCGCGCAGGTTGTGCGGCGGGATGTTGGTCGCCATGCCCACGGCGATACCGCCACCGCCGTTGACCAGCAGGTTCGGGAACCGCGACGGCAACACGTCGGGCTCCTGGGTGCGCCCGTCGTAGTTGTCGGAGAAGTCGACGGTGTCCTCTTCGATGTCGGCGAGCATGTGCATCGCCAACGGGGCCAGCCGCGACTCGGTGTACCGCATGGCCGCGGCCGGGTCGTTGCCCGGCGAGCCGAAGTTGCCCTGACCGTCGATCAGCGGGTGGCGCATCGACCACGGCTGGGCCAGGCGGACCAGGGTGTCGTAGATCGCCGAGTCACCGTGCGGGTGGTAGTTGCCCATCACGTCGCCGACGACGCGGGAGCACTTCACGTAACCGCGGTCCGGCCGGAAGCCCGAGTCGTACATCGCGTAGAGCACGCGCCGGTGCACCGGCTTGAGGCCGTCGCGCACGTCCGGCAGGGCGCGCGCGACGATCACGCTCATCGCGTAGTTGATGTAGGAGTTCTGCATCTCCTGCTGGAGTTCGACCGGTTCGATCCGACCGTGTTCCGGCGGCAGGATTTCCGTCATGCTCTTCCCTTGCTAGTTCGGAGAGTTCGCTGGTTGACCTGCGCGTCGATCACACGTCGAGGAAGCCGGCGTCCTTGGCGTTGCGGGTGATGAACGAGCGCCGGGCTTCGACGTCCTCGCCCATCAGCACGCTGAACAGCTCGTCCGCGGTCGCCGCGTCGTCCAGCGACACCTGCAGCAGCAGCCGGGACTCGGGGTTCATCGTGGTTTCCCAGAGCTCGTCGGCGTTCATCTCGCCGAGACCCTTGTAGCGCTGGATGCCGTCGTCCTTGGGCAGCTTCCGCCCGGCGGCCGCGCCCTGGGCGAGCAGCGCGTCGCGCTCCTTGTCGCTGTAGGCGTACTCCGGCTCGGCGCGCGGCCACTTGATCTTGTACAGCGGCGGCTGCGCGAGGAACACGTGACCGTTCTCGATCAGCGGGCGCATGAACCGGAACAGCAGGGTCAGCAGCAGGGTACGGATGTGCTGGCCGTCGACGTCGGCGTCGGCCATCAGCACGATCTTGTGGTACCGCAGCTTCGACAGGTCGAACTCGTCGTGGATGCCGGTGCCCAGCGCGGTGATGATCGCCTGGACCTCGTTGTTCTTGAGGACCTTGTCGATCCGCGACTTCTCCACGTTGATGATCTTGCCTCGCAGCGGCAGGATCGCCTGGAAGCGCGACTCGCGACCTTCCTTGGCCGAGCCACCCGCGGAGTCGCCCTCCACGACGTAGAGCTCGCACTCGTCGGGCTGGTTGGACTGGCAGTCCTTGAGCTTGCCCGGCAGGCCGCCGATGTCCATCGCGCTCTTGCGGCGGACCAGCTCCTTCGCCTTGCGCGCTGCCATCCGCGCCTGCGCCGAGGAGACCGCCTTGTTCACGATCGTCTTCGCGTCGGCGGGGTTGCGCTCGAACCAGTCGGTCAGCCACTCGAAGGCGGTGGTCTGCACGAACGACTTGACCTCGGTGTTGCCCAGCTTGGTCTTGGTCTGGCCCTCGAACTGCGGCTCGCGGACCTTCACCGACACGATCGCGGCGAGACCTTCGCGGACGTCGTCACCGGTGAGGCTGCCGTCCTTGTCCTTGAGGAGCTTCTTGTCCTTGGCGTAGGCGTTGACCACGCGGGTCAGCGCGGACCGGAAGCCCTCCTCGTGGGTGCCGCCCTCGTGCGTGTTGATCGTGTTGGCGAAGGTGTACACCGACTGGTTGAAGCCGGAGTTCCACTGCAGCGCGACCTCGAGCTCGTGCCCGTTGCCGGAGGCGTTGAAGGCGACGACCTTCTTGTGGATCGGTTCCTTCGTCGCGTTGATGTGCTTGACGAAGTCCTCGAGCCCGCCCGGGTAGTGGTACGTGCGCTCGGTGATCTTGGCGGTGGCGCCCTGGGCGTCCTCACCGCCCTCCTCCGCCTCGGCCGTGCGCTCGTCGCGCAGGACGATGGTCAGGCCCTTGTTCAGGAAGGCCATCTCCTGCAACCGGCGGGAGACCGTCTCCGCGTTGTAGTGGGTGGTCTCGAAGATCGTCGGGTCGGCCCAGAACGTGATGGTGGTGCCGGTCTTGCTGGTCTTCTCCCCGCGCTCGATGTCGGCGGCGGGCTTGGAGTCCTCGTAGCGCTGCCGCCACACGTGGCCGTCGACGTGGATCTCCGCCTCGAGCACGGTCGACAGCGCGTTGACCACCGACACGCCCACGCCGTGCAGACCACCGGAAACGGCGTAGGAGTCGCCGCCGAACTTGCCGCCCGCGTGCAGCACGGTCAGCACGACCTCGAGGGTCGGCTTCTTCTCGACCGGGTGCATGTCGACCGGGATGCCTCGGCCGTCGTCGCTGACCCGCACGCCGCCGTCGGCGAGCAGGGTGACCTCGACCTTGGAGGCGTACCCAGCCATCGCCTCGTCGACCGAGTTGTCCACGACCTCCCACACCAGGTGGTGCAGGCCGCGCTCACCGGTCGAACCGATGTACATGCCGGGACGCTTGCGGACGGCCTCAAGGCCCTCAAGAACGGTGATGGATGAAGCGTTGTATTCGCTCTTCTTCGGTGCCACGGGCCTCGATTTCTCCTCAAGCCGACTGTGCTGTCACGGTGATCGGTCGATGCCGGCCTGGTTACCGGCTCCGGCGCACCTCTACGACCACTTCGGGGCGACTCGGCTGCCGGCGCCGCACCCCGGCGCGGCCCGGTCCGGACCCCTCGCCACTAACGACCGGGGAGCGCGTCGGGTCACACCCGCCTTGATTCTACTGGTCCCCCGCCGCAGAAGTGGGGCAAGGACGCCCCTAGCTTGCTCACAGAGTCGAGAACTCGGATCAATCCACCATCGGAGAGCCGTGAGCGCCCGCTCGGAATTCTCTGCGGCGATCGGCCGCCCGGCGACCCTCACCTGCGAGTGGACCCGCACCTCGACCGTCCGCAGCTCGCAGATTACTAGCCGTAGGTGTCTCGCGGTCCGCGCCCGGAGATGTGTCGCGGACCGTGTCGCCAGCTCGGAGCCGCAGGTCCCTGCACCTTGATCCGCTTGACCACGCCGGGCCCCACCCCGTCGCTGATCCGCTTGAGGATCTGCCGCTGGAGCAGCCGCAGCTGCGTGGCCCACGCCGTGGACTGCGCCTGCACCGTGAGCTCGCAGTCCTTGAGCTGCAGCGGCTTGGTGTGCTCGGCGATCTCCCCGCCGACCAGCGAATCCCACTTGGCGAAGACCTGACCACCGGAGAGGTGCTCGGTCCAGCCGTGCTCCGCGGCGATCCGCGCGGCGAGCCTGCCCAGCGGCTGCGGGTCCCGGTCGTCGGGTCCGGCACCGGTCCAGCCACGACGCCTGCGGGTGCGGAGCTTGCCCGGCTTGCCGGGTTTGCCCATCGCCTTGCGCTTGGCCGCGGACTGCTCGCGCGCCGACTGCAGCGCCGCACGAGCGAGGTCCGGCCCGGCCAGCTCGCTGCCGTCGATCCCCTGACCTGGCACTTTGTCCTCGGGCAGGGCGGCGCCGTCGGAGCCGCGAACGGGCGCGGAGTTATCCACACCATCCACAGAGTTATCCCCAGATGTGGGTAGTTCCACGGATTGATCCGTGGTCGCGGTCACTCTGCGTGAAGTTTTTCGTCCGTTTCCGTCAGGCGGCACGGTGCACCTCACCTTCCCGGACGTCGAATCGGGCGCCGGTGAGCTCCTCCGGGACGTCCTCGCCGACCGCGGCCGTCACCAGGACCTGCTCGGCCCCCGAGACGAGCGCGGCGAGCCGTGACCGCCTTCGGCGGTCGAGTTCGGCGAACACGTCGTCCAGGATCAACACCGGTTCGGCGCCATCCTCTGTGAGCAGGTGGTAAGAAGCCAGCCGCAACGCCAGGACGAACGACCACGATTCACCGTGACTGGCATAACCCTTCGCCGGCAGCTCGCCGAGCAGCAGGTCCAGGTCATCGCGGTGCGGGCCGACCATCGACACGCCGCGCTCGATCTCCTGCGGCCGGACGCGCTCCAGCTCCGCGAGCAGAGCGGCCTCCAGCTCCGGCACAGCCTCGTCCCACGGGATCTCCGGGCCCCCGGGCACCCCGTAGCGCTCCGGCATCGATTCGCCCAAGCTGCTGCGATATCGCAGGTCAGCGACCCGTCCGGACGGAGTGCTCGCCTCGTCGGTCGCCGCGACGTTCGCGTATGCGCTGGTCACGTGAGGGGCAAGCGCCGACACCAGGGAGAGCCTCCCGGCCAGCAGCTCGGCGCCGTAGCGCGCGAGGTGACCGTCCCAGACCGCCAAGGTGCTCAGATCCGCCTTGCCCCCACCCCGCCGGGCGGCGCCCGCCGACTTCAACAGCGCGCTGCGCTGCTTGAGCACCCGCTCGTAGTCGGAGCGGATCCCCGCGTAGCGCGGCGCCCGCGCGACCAGCAGGTCGTCCATGAACCGGCGGCGTTCGCCCGGGTCACCTCGCACGATCGCCAGGTCCTCCGGTGCGAACAGCACGGTCCGCAGGATCCCCAGCACGTCGCGGGGTTTGCCGGCCGCGCCCCGGTTGATCCTGGCGCGGTTGGCCTTGCCCGGGGTGATCTCCAGCTCGACCAGCAGCTCCCGGCCGTTGTTGACCACCGCGGCCCGCACCACCGCCCGGCCCGCTCCGTAGCGGACCAGCGGTGCGTCGTTGGAGACCCGGTGCGATCCGAGGGTGGCGACGTAGCCGATCGCCTCGACCAGGTTCGTCTTGCCCTGACCGTTCGACCCGACCAGGACGGTGACTCCGGGTTCGAGTTCGAGGTCGGCGAGCGGCCACGACCGGAAGTCGTTGACCTGCAAGTGGCGCACGTACACGACGATCCAACTCAGTTGTTCTTGCCGGGCAGGTTCCGCGGACTCCGCGGCTGCGACGTCCGCACCGTCCGAATTGGTGTGTCCGGACCGTGCCGGACGGCCTGTCCGCGTGCCGCGACCAGCGCGGACACCCGCGGAACGACGGGGAGATTTGTCGACAAGTCTCCCCGTCGACGTTCCCGCGGTGTGGGGACGCTTCAGCCGAAACGCCCCCACACGAGGAGCCGGGAGTTCAGCCCTCGGACTTCTGGACCGCGTGGCCGCCGAACTGGTTGCGCAGCGCCGAGACCGCCTTCATCGCGGGCGAGTCCTCCTGGCGCGAGGCGAACCGGGCGTACAGCGCGGCGGTCATGACCGGGGCCGGGACCGCGTTGTTGATCGCTTCCTCGATGGTCCACCGGCCCTCGCCCGAGTCCTGCACGTAGCCGCGCAGCTCGGACAGCTCCGGGTCCTCGTCGAGCGCGCGAACCAGCAGGTCGAGCAGCCAGGAGCGCACCACGGTGCCCTTGCTCCACGCCTTGATGGTGGCGGGCACGTCGGTGACGACGTCGGAGGCGGCGAGCAGCTCGAAGCCCTCGGCGTAGGCCTGCATCAGGCCGTACTCGATGCCGTTGTGCACCATCTTCGCGTAGTGACCGGCCCCGACCGGACCGGAGTGCGCGAAGCCCTCGTCGCGCGGACCCTCCGGCCGCAGCGCGTCGAAGATCGGCAGCGCGCGTTCGACGTCCTCGGCGTCACCGCCGGCCATCAGGCCGTACCCGTTCTTGGCGCCCCAGACACCGCCGGACACGCCGACGTCGACGTACTTGATGCCGTTCTCCGCCAGCAGCGCGGCATTCGCCTGGTCATCGGTGAACTTGGAGTTCCCGCCCTCGATCACCAGGTCACCGGCGGACAGCAGTCCGGACAGCTCCTCGACGGTCTGCCGGGTCGGGTCGCCGTGCGGAACCATGATCCACACGATCCGCGGACCGGCCAGCTTCTCGACCATCTCCGCCAAGGACGCCGCATCGCTGACGTCCGGGTTGCGGTCGTACCCCACGACCTCGTGGCCGGCGGCCCGCAGCCGCTCGCGCATGTTGAAACCCATTCGGCCGAGGCCGACAAGCCCGAGTTGCACTGGAACTCCCTATCCGAACTGTGTGTCGACTTGTGGAGGTCGGCGCGTGGCCGGCCGCGCTGCGGGATCATGGCACCCGCTGAATCGATCTGGCGCGAGCCTACGACCACGAACCGGGACGACGAGGCGGGTGGTGCGCCGGATGTGAGCCGCGCACCACCTCGGCCGCGTCGGAGGTCAGCCGGGCAGGCGGACCGGCATCAACAGGTAGAGGTAACCCTCCTGGACCTGGCCCTCGTCGTCGATCGGCTTGATCAGCGCCGGGCGGTTGGCGGTGGTGAACTGCATCTGGGCGCGCTCGGACTTCAGCGCGCTGAGTCCGTCGAGCAGGTACGCGGGGTTGAACGCGATGGTCAGCTCCTCGCCGTCGAGCTCGATCGGGAGCTCTTCCTCGGCGCTGCCTTCGTCGTCGCCCCCGGCGGACAGCCGCAGCAGGCGGTCGGAGAACTCCAGCCGGACCTGCGTGCCGCGCTCGGCCACCAGCGACACGCGCTTGATCGCCTCGGCCAGCGGCCCGACGTCGATGTTCGCGGTCACCGCGGTCTCGGCGGGCAGCAGCTGCCGGTACTTGGGGAACTCCGCGTCCAGCAGCCGGCTGGTGTTCCGGCGGGTCGTGCCGGACAGGCCGAGCAGTCCGTCGCCGGAGGCCAGCGAGATCTCGACCTTGCTCGCACCGGCGCCCAGCGTCTTGGCGGAGTCCGCCAGCGTCTTGGCCGGGACCAGCACCTGGGTGTCCGTGATGCTCGTGCCGGGCTCCCAGGTGATCTCGCGCATCGCCAGCCGGAACCGGTCGGTGGCGACCATGGTCAGCTTGTCCGCGTTGATCTCCATCCGGATGCCGGTGAGCATCGGGAGCGTGTCGTCCTTGCCCGCGGCCACGGCGACCTGGCCGACCGCTTCGCTGAACAGGTCGGTCGGCACGGATCCGGCGTGCTCGGGCATCTCCGGCAGCGCCGGGTAGTCCTCGACCGGCATGGTCGGCAGGCTGAACCGCGAGCTGCCGCAGGTGATGGTCACCCGGGAGCCGTCAACGGTCAGCTCGACCGGGCGTGCCGGCAGTGCCTTGGTGATGTCCGCCAGCAGACGCCCGGAGACCAGGGTCTTCCCGCTGGCGTCGATCGAGGCGTCGATGGTGACCTGGGCGGAAACCTCGTAGTCGAAGCCGGAGATGGTCAGCGCTTCCCCGGAACTCGCATCGAGCAGCACCCCGCCCAGCACCGGAACCGGTGGCCGCGACGGCAGGCTGCGCGCGACCCAGGCGACGGCGTCGGCAAGACCGTCACGCTCCACGCGGATCTTCATGGGTGTCCTTTCGGTTTCAGCCGTGGCTCGGCTGCCGAGAACTGTGTCGAGCCGTGCGCGGCTGGAAGGTTCGGTGTGCTCCGCATCGGGGGCGAAGCGATCCCGCGGCGAGAACAGCTTGAACTTCGCTAGGAGTTCGAGCCGGGCTTCTCGTTGCGGGGAGTTCCACCGTAGAGCGTGCTCACCGATCTCCGCATCCGGGTCGTGGCTGTTGGCCCGAGCCGGTTCGAGCGCCGAGGCGGGAGTTGTCCACTTATCCACCGCCCCTAGTTCTCTTTTCTTTTTTTCTAAGAAGAGAAGAAATGTCCGCAGTAGTAGTAAGGCCTGTGAGTTGTGGGGACAACCGTCGTTTGGGCTGGTCGGGTGGCGTGATCGCGTGTGGATGGCCACTGGAAGTAACCGGGGACTACGACAGCCGGGTGGTGGACAACTTCTGACCGTCTTGAGTTCTTCCACAACCATCCCCAGTTGTCCACACTCCCATCCACAGTCGGACCCCAGGTTGTACCCATCCCCGGGTGGATTGGGCGTTCTCCACCGGTCGGGTTGTGGGCAGAGTTGTGGGAACTCTGTTGGCAACCGGCCTCAACCATGTGGGCAGACTGTGCACAGCTTGTGGATGAACTGGGGATATTTGCAGGTCAAGCCTGGGGATTGAATCTCTGTGGACAGCTGGTGTCTTCGGCGGTTTTTTGTTCTGGCGGTGAGGTGAAGCCCACGGGGCCGGGCAGAAAAGTTCTTGGCGACAATCTTCGGAGACGCACGCACCGCGCCCGGACGAACACTGAAAGTGGTGATTTCCGGGCGCAGGCCTTGCGCGGAGGCGTTCGGCGGGCCCGACGGACGACCGGATCTGGCTCGAATCTTTCTGCTCAGCACCCGGGTTCAGGCCGGAGCGGTCCAGCAGAAACCCTCGCGAGCACCTCGACGGCCACGGGTGCGGGCGCGGGGGCAGGGGTGAACCCGGGCCGGAACGCCTGAACATTTCTGCTGCGGTGGGTGGACGCGGGCACGCCCCGGTATCAGAAAGATGGGCCGTGCGCGGCCTAGGGAATCACACCAGGGGACCCGCAAAATCCCGTCAGCGGCGAAATGAGCGGCTGGCGCCGAAAAGGTGCAGGTCAGAGCCTCGCGTTGACCGGCTTGGTCAGGCAGGCGGGGTGCGGAAAGGACCGAGAACTACTCGGACGGCGGTTGTCCTCGGCGTGGTGCGGTCGATCAGCGGGACTGCTGCTTGATGCGGGCGGTCAGCTCCTGGACGTGTTCGTACACGCGCCGGCGCTCGGCCATCTCCTTGCGGATCTTCTTGTCGGCGTACATGACGGTGGTGTGGTCACGGCTGCCGAAGTACTGGCCGATCTTCGGCAGCGACGAGTCCGTCAGCTCGCGGCACAGGTACATCGCGATCTGCCGGGCCTGGGCCAGCGCCTTCGTCTTGCCGGGCCCGCAGAGGTCGTCCATGGTCACGCCGAAGTAGTCCGCGGTGACCGCCATGATCGTCGGCGCGGTGATCTCCGGGGTCTGCGAGTCCGGGATCAGATCGCGCAGCACGATCTCGGCCAGCTGCAGGTCGACGGGCTGGCGGTTCAGCGACGCGAACGCCGTGACCCGGATCAGCGCGCCCTCCAGCTCGCGGATGTTGCGCTCGATGCGGGAGGCGATGAACTCCAGCACGTCGGCCGGCGCGTTCATCCGGTCCTGGGCCGCCTTCTTGCGGAGGATCGCGATCCGGGTCTCCAGCTCAGGCGGCTGGATGTCGGTGATCAGACCCCACTCGAACCGGGTGCGCAGCCGGTCCTCCAGCGTGCGCAGCCCCTTCGGCGGCCGGTCGGAGGACACCACGATCTGCTTGTTCGAGTTGTGCAGCGTGTTGAAGGTGTGGAAGAACTCCTCCTGGGTGCCTTCCTTGCCCTCCAAGAACTGGATGTCGTCGACCAGCAGCACGTCGACGTCCCGGTAGCGGCGCTGGAACGCCACCTGCCGGTCGTCGCGCAGCGAGTTGATGAAGTCGTTGGTGAATTCCTCGGTCGAGACGTACCGGACGCGCATCCCCGGGAACAGCCGTTGCGTGTAGTGCCCGACCGCGTGCAGCAGGTGCGTCTTGCCGAGACCCGACTCGCCCCAGATGAACAGGGGGTTGTACGCCCGAGCGGGTGCCTCGGCCGCGGCGACCGCGGCAGCGTGCGCGAACCGGTTCGACGAACCGATCACGAAGGTGTCGAAGGTGTACTTGGCGTTGAGCCTGGTCTGCGAGGTCGGCGGCGCGTGCTTGGGCGCCGTGAACGGCTGGCCCTGCTGCGGCTCGGCCGACGGGATCGTCTGACCGCCCTGGCCGCGACCGAAGGTCGGCCACACGCCCTCGTCAGCGGCCTGCTCACCGGGTTCGGGCTCACCCGAGCTCGAGTCGGTGGAGGTGTCCGAGCTCTCGGACGCGGATTCGGCGAGTTCGGGCTCCGGTTCCGCCTCGGGTTCCGGCTTGGCCGAGGCGGGCTTCGGGACCTCGCCGTTGGGCCACTTGAACTCGGCCGTCGGGAAGTCGATGTCCGCGGCCTTCGGCTTCGGCTCGGGCGCGGCGTGCCTGCCCTGAGACTCCGAGCTGGGAGAACCGGCGCTGTGCGGACCGGTGCTGGGCACGATCGGGATGGATCCGGTGTGCGCGATCGAACCGGTGTGGGCGGTGTGCCCGAAGGAGCTGTCGCCGCCGTAACCGGGAACGGAGATGTAGCTGGAGGACGACTGGTCGTCGCCACCGCGCGGGCTCCAGGTCTCCGGGGCGGGCGCCGGTGCGGGCGCGGGCGCGGGCGCGGCGACCGGGCGGGTCGGCGCGGGCACCGCGGTGTCGACCTTCACGGCCAGCGAGACGTCGCGGCCGAGACGGCGGGAGAGGGCATCGGTGATCGGATCGCGCAGCGCGCGTTCGATGGCTTCCTTCGCGAAATCGCTCGGAGCGGCCAGCAGCGCGGTCCCGTCGAGCAGCCCGATGGGGCGGGTGACCCGCATCCACGCGCGTTGCTGCGGCGAGAGAGTGCCGGAGGACAGCTCCTGCACCACCTCTTCCCAAACTCGACCGAGATCGGCTTGGTGGTCGGACACCGCCTGCTCCCCTCCCCTCGCTTGATGCTCCCCGGTTGCGGCCCCGGTCCCCAACCCCCAAGGTTGCACGGGTAGCGGGTACCACGGAACGAGTGGGCGACTCGATGGGCACACGTGTCCACAGAGTTGTCCACAGCGTGTGTATGAAGGTACGGCAGCCCGCTCCGGTGTCTCCCCCTGGGGCCGTAGTACCCCTGCGATCCAGGTCAGTTCCCCCTGACTGCCGACCGATGCTCCCAACCACCGGCCCGCGACATCGCAGGGAGGCACGCTAACAAGCGGAGGCCTCAGCCACAAGCAGGTCCCCGGGGCCTCGCGGAGATCGTGATGTGGCAGGCTCGTCGGTGTCGACGAGCGGTGACCCGATCACCAGCGCGGACATCTCCGCGAGCCTCGCGACCCGCTTCGCCGGGCCTGGCCGCCTTCGTTATGGGGCCGATATCGCCGGATGCCGACCCCGGCTGTGAACCTGCTGTTGGCTCTGGCGTACCCTCGTACAGTCCCCCGCTTGTGCAGCGGGCATGTCGGCGCGCCGACATCACGCCCGGCCTTGCGGCTCTTGGTCCGTAACCTGCGGACCTGCGGGTTGAAGAACCGGGGACACCAAGACCGAACCGTGGTCCGAACTGACCATCGGTGCCTGTAGTAACCGGGAGATCCGACCGTGAGCAAGGGCAAGCGCACTTTCCAGCCGAACAACCGCCGCCGTGCCAGGAAGCACGGGTTCCGGCTGCGCATGCGCACTCGCGCCGGCCGGGCCATCGTGGCCACGCGCCGTCGCCGGGGCCGCGCGCAGCTGTCTGCCTGATCGCGTCCGGCCGTGCTTCCCACGGCAGCCCGGCTGACCAGGAACCAGGACTTTCGCCTGGTGGTCCGTCGTGGTCGTCGGGCCGGACGTCCCCGACTGGTGGTCCACGTCCTGCGCCCGGATCAGACCCGGGCTCGGGTCGGTGGTGAGGCCAAGTCGGAGGCTCAAGCTAATACGGCACCCACCCGGGACTCGTCTGCTTCGACCCGGGTGGGTTTTGTCGTCAGCAAGGCCGTGGGTGTCGCGGTGGTGCGCCACCGGGTCGCCCGCCGTCTGCGGCACTTGATGCGAGACCGCCTCCCGGACCTGCCCGCTGGCACACTGGTGGTGGTTCGGGCGCTGCCTCCGGCAGCGGACGCGTCCAGCCGGGAGCTCGGCACCGACATCGACGCGGCGTTGAAAAAGCTTCGCGTCCGTTACCCCGATGGCCCGGACAGCAGTTGATGGCGGGGTTGCAGGAGATGGCACCGGATCGGCGGCATGACGAATCGCATGACGAAAGTCGTGCGGGGAGCAAACCGCACCTGTCCGCCTGGCTCCTGCTCGGCCCGGTGCACGTCTACCGCAAGGTCATCTCCCCGCTGCTGCCGCCGATGTGCCGGTTCTACCCCAGCTGCAGCGCCTACGCTGTTGAGGCACTGACCGTGCACGGGTTGTTCCGCGGCGGATGGCTCACCGTCCGCAGGCTCCTGCGTTGTGGCCCCTGGCACCCCGGAGGACTGGACCCGGTCCCACCACCCCGTGAGCGGCGAGCCGGTATTCGCCTTTCCGACAAACCCGCCGAGGAGTAGCCCGCGTGCTGGACTTCATCTACTACCCCGTGTCGGCCATCCTCTGGTTCTGGCACAAGGTCTTCGGCTCCGTGCTCGAACCGTCGAGCGGGTTCGCTTGGGCGCTGTCGGTCATCTTCCTGGTCTTCACCCTGCGCGCGCTGCTGTTCAAGCCGTTCGTGCACCAGGTCCGGTCGATGAAGAAGATGCAGGACTTCGCTCCCCTGGTGCGGGAGTTGCAGGAGAAGCACGGCGACGACAAGCAGAAGCTCGCCGCGGAGATGCAGAAGCTCCAGACCGAGCAGGGCTTCAACCCGCTCTCCGGCTGCCTGCCCATGCTCGTGCAGGTCCCGGTGTTCATCGGTCTCTTCCACGTGCTCAACGGCTTCAAGCCCGGTGCCCCCGGCAACTTCGTGTTCAACGCCGCCGACGTCGCCTCCTTCGTCGAGGCCGACCTGTTCGGCGCGAAGCTGTCCAACACGCTCAGCCAGCCGACCGAGCTGCTCGCCACGTTCGGCACCGACCGGCTGTCCATGATGACCGTCGCCGTGCCGCTGATGATCGCCGCCGCGATCGCCACGCACTTCACCGCCCGGCACTCGCTGCAGCGGCAGAGCCCCGAGGCCGCCGCCAGCCCGCAGGCGGCGATGACCAACAAACTGATGCTGTGGATCTTCCCGATGTTCGCTATCGTCGGTGGTCCGTTCCTCCCGCTGGCCATTCTGATCTACTGGCTGGCCAACAACTTCTGGACGCTGGGACAGCAACGAGTGGTGTACCGCCGGATCGATCGCGAGGAGGCTGCGTCCGCTGACGCGCCCGCGGTCGCGAACCCGGCAGGCACGACGTCGGCCACTGCTGGTTCGGCCACCGCTGAGAAGGCGTCCGATGACCAACCCGGTGAGATCCCCGGGGTGATCGAAGACCGCGCTCGTGACACGGACAAGCCGGGCGAGACCCGCTGACCCTGTCGCGAACCCCTGGAGAGGAGACACCCAGTGTCTGAAACTGTGCAGGAGAGCCCGGCCGTCGCCGAGGCCACCGACTCCCCCGCCAACGACGAGTCCTCCCCCGAGGTGTCCAACACCGAGGCCCTGCTGGTGCAGGAAGGTGACGTCGCGGGCGACTACCTGGAGCGGCTGCTCGACCTGCTCGACTACGACGGCGACATCGACCTCGACGTGGAGGCCGGCCGTGCGGTGGTGAGCATCGACGGAGGCTCCGACCTCGAGAAGCTCGTCGGTGGCCGCGGCCAGGTGCTCGAAGCCCTGCAGGAGCTGACCCGGCTCGCCGTCCAGCAAGACACCGGCGTGCGCAGCCGGCTCATGCTCGACGTCGCCGGCTGGCGGGCCGGACGCCGTGAGGAGCTCTCCGAGATCGGCCGGTCCACCGCCGAAGAGGTCCTCAAGAGCGGCCAGGAGGCTCGGCTGCGGCCGATGACCCCGTTCGAGCGGAAGATCATCCACGACGCCGTTGCGGCGATCGATGGGGTGTACAGCGAGAGCGAAGGCGAAGAGCCCAACCGCAAGGTCGTCGTCTTCAAGAGCTGACCCGCTCCCCTGCTGAACGCCCCCGTCGGACTTCGGTCCGGCGGGGGCGTTTTGTCGACTTGAACACTTACCGGTTTGCCACTGGGCGGACTGGGCTGTAGTCGTGGTGCAACCGTTCTGAAACTCTGGTCTGGCTGAATGGTCCTTGGCCTCGCCGGTACTCGTTCGGCGTGGTTTCACGTGAAACAGCGGGTTGGTGCGCGGCTTGGGATCGCGATCCGGCAGGCTAGACGCGAAGTCTTTCGTTTCACGTGAAACAGCGGGGTGAATGTCTTGACCGGAGGTGCGCCCGAGGCGGCGCGGGTCGTTTTCGGCGAGCGAGTGGAGTTGGCGGAGAGGTTCGCCGAGTTACTCCACGAGCACGGAATCCGTCGCGGATTGATCGGTCCACGCGAATTGGACCGGCTCTGGGAAAGACATCTGCTGAACTCTGCTGTGATTGCGGAGTTGCTACCCCCTCAAAGCCGGGTTGTGGACGTAGGCTCTGGGGCGGGGTTGCCGGGCATCCCGTTGGCGATCGCTCGCCCGGATCTCACCCTCACCTTGCTGGAGCCGATGGCTCGGCGGGTGACGTGGTTGCAGGAAGTCATCACCGAGCTGGCACTCACCGTCGAGGTGGTGCGTGGTCGTGCCGAGGAGGGTCCGGTGCGCGAACGACTTGCCGATCAGGACGTCGTGACCGCGCGCGCCGTGGCGCCGATGGAACGGCTCGCGAAGTGGTCTCTCCCGCTGCTGCGGCAGGACGGCCTACTGCTCGCCATGAAGGGCGATAGCGCGGCTGAAGAACTCGAACGGGATGCGGCGGCGATCGCCGCGGCCGGTGGCGGTCGTGGCGAAGTCAAATCATGCGGTGTCGGCGTACTCGATGTGCCGACGACCGTTGTCGTGGTGGAGCGGGTCGCGGCGGCCCGAACCTCGTCCGGTCGGCGTCGTGAGACACGTCGAGCGAGAAAGGAACGTGGACGGTGAATCCGGAGGAAAACGGAGCGGGTCGGGTTTCACGTGAAACAAGGGGGCGCGCGATGGGCGCCATGCGATTCCCCTCCGGCCCGGAGACCAACGCCATGAGTTTCGGCCGGGACGACATCGGCTGGACTCCGATCATGGAGGAGGCGCAGCGCGCGACGCGCGTGCTGCACCCCGACGAGCTGGACCTCCCCCGCCCCAAGAACCGGCGCATCATCACCGTGGCCAACCAGAAGGGCGGCGTCGGCAAGACGACGAGCACGGTGAACCTCGCGGCCGGGTTGGCGCTGCACGGGCTCAAGGTTCTGGTGATCGACCTCGACCCGCAGGGGAACGCGAGCACGGCGCTGGGCGTCGAGCACCGCGGTGGCGTCCCCTCGGTCTACGAGGTGCTCCTCGGTGAGATCAGCGTCGCGGACGCGGCGGCCAAGAGCACCCAGTCGGACAACCTCTTCTGCGTCCCGGCCACGATCGACCTCGCCGGCTCGGAGATCGAGCTCGTCACGATGGTGGCTCGCGAGGGCCGCCTGAAGGAGGCCCTGAACGCCGAAGCGGTCGAGGCGTTGGACTTCGACTACGTCTTCGTGGACTGCCCGCCGTCGCTCGGCCTGCTCACGGTGAACGCGTTGGTCGCCGCGCACGAGGTGCTGATCCCGATCCAGTGCGAGTACTACGCGCTGGAGGGGCTGGGACAGCTCCTCCGCAACATCGAGCTGGTGCAGTCCCACCTCAACCCGGCGCTGTGGGTCTCGACGATCCTGCTGACGATGTACGACGGGCGGACGAAGCTCGCCGATCAGGTCACCGCCGAGGTGCGCGGTCATTTCGGTGACCTGACCCTGCGGACGGTGATTCCGCGTAGCGTGAAGATTTCTGAAGCTCCGGGCTTCGGTCAGACTGTGCTGACCTACGATCCGGGATCACGAGGCTCGATGAGCTACCTGGACGCGGCGCGAGAGATCGCGGAGCGGGGTGCCGAAAGGAAGACAGCATGACCGAGCGACGAGGTGGTCTGGGCCGCGGTATCGCCGCGCTGATCCCGAGCGCTCCCCCAGCCGGTGCCGATGGCGCCACGCTGAGCGGGACGACCTCCGGGATGCGCGGTGGGCCCGCCTACGGCGGCTCCCAGCCCGAGCCCTCCGTTTCACGTGAAACGGAGAGCGAGGCGCAGGGGTCCGTTGCGGGTGCCGTCTACAAAGAGATCGCCATCGCATCGATCAACCCCAACCCGAAGCAGCCTCGTCAGGTCTTCGACGAGGAAGCGCTCAACGAGTTGGAGCACTCGATCCGCGAGTTCGGGCTCATGCAGCCCATCGTGGTGCGCGAGATCGAGGACGATCAGTACGAGCTGATCATGGGCGAGCGCCGGTGGCGCGCTTCCCAGCTGGCCGGTCTGGAGTACATCCCCGCGATCGTCCGAGAGACCAAGGACGACGCACTGCTCCGGGACGCGCTGCTGGAGAACATCCACCGCGTGCAGCTCAACCCGCTGGAAGAGGCGGCGGCCTACCAGCAGCTGCTCGATGAGTTCGGCGTGACTCACGATGAACTCGCGGACCGGATCGGTCGCAGTCGTCCGGTCATCACCAACACCATCCGGCTGCTGCGCCTCCCCCTCGAAGTCCAGCGTCGGGTCGCCGTCGGCGTGCTGTCCGCCGGCCACGCCCGCGCGTTGCTGAGCCTCGACGACGTCGGGCACCAGGAGGACCTCGCGAAGCGGATCGTCGCGGAGGGTCTTTCGGTCCGCGCGACCGAGGAGCAGGTGACGCTCAAGAAGTCCGAGGCTCCTGCGAAGGAGAAGTCCTCGGCGAAGAAGCAGATCCAGGCGCCTGGCTTCGATCGGCTGGCGGATCGGCTCGCGAACCACTTCGACACCAAGGTGAAGGTGTCCCGTGGAAGCCGGAAGGGCAAGATCGTCATCGAGTACGGGTCGATCGACGATCTTGAACGCATCGCAGAATTGATCTTGGGCCAAGAAGGCCGTGGAATCAGCGAGGAATGACACCGGGGCCTTACGTCACGGTGATGATTACTGATCGTGATCGAATCGGCCGATCTTGGTGACGTTCGGCGATCGACGAAAAAGCGGCGGACTCCACGGAGTCCGCCGCTTTTGTTTCACGTGAAACGCGCGAGTCAGCCGCCGCGCTTGATCGCCCGCTCGACGAGTCCGGCGTAGGTCTCCCCCAGCGATCGCCCGGCGGCCTCGACCGCCATCGGCAGGAGCGAGGTCTCGGTCAGTCCGGGCGACACCTTCGCGTCGAGGAAGTGCGGGATGCCGTCGGTGTCGATGATCGCGTCCGTCCGGGAGATGTCGCGCAGCCCGAGCAGCTTGTGCGCGGCGATCGCCAGCTCGCCCGCCGCCGCGGCGGTGTCGGCGGAGATGTCCGCCGGGGATCGGTAGTTCGTCAGCCCGGCGGTGTAGCGAGCGGTGTAGTCGTAGACGCCGTCGGCCGCTTCGATCTCGACGGCCGGCAGCGCCTCCGGACCGTCCGGTCCCTCGACGACGGTGATCGCGACCTCGGTCCCCTCGATGAAGCGCTCGACGAGAACCGCGTCGCCGTAGGAAAGCGCGCCCACCATCGCCGACGGCAGATCCGCGGCGTCGCGCACCACCTGGGCACCCAGCCCCGAGCCGCCCTGGTCCGGCTTGAGCATCAGCGGCAACCCGAGCTTGCTCACGAGCGCGTCCAGCACGGCTTGCGCTCCCAGCTCGCGGAAGGTCGCGTGCGGCAGTGCCACCCAGTCCGGCGTCGTCAGCCCTGCACGGGCCACCTCAGCCTTCGCAGTCGGCTTGTCCCAGGTGCGACGGGAAGCGTGCGGACCGGTTCCGACGTAGGGGATGCCGAGCATGTCCAGCACGGCCTGCACCGAGCCGTTCTCCCCTTCACCGCCGTGCAGGGCGATGACCACCGCGTCCGGCCGCTCCTCGGTGAAGCGGGACAGCAGCCGGGCATCGGCGTCCCACTCCGCGACGGTCATGCCGACCGAGCGCAGCGCGGCGGACAACCGGCGGCCGGAACGCAGCGACACATCGCGCTCGTGCGAAAGCCCACCGGCGAGGACGGCAACCCAGCGATCAGACACTCTTCAGCACCTCGGAAAAGTAGCGGTCCACTGCACCTGATCAGGCGCAGTGGACCGGTCGTGTGGATGGGGAAAACTCACGCGGTGTCGGGCGACGGCGCCTGCGGTCCCGGCACGCTCCTGGGCGGCACGGTACCGAAGGTGCGAACCAGCTCCATCTCCTCGGACAGCGTGTTGGCGAGCCGGCGCACGCCCTCGCGGATCCGCTCCGGCGTCGGGTAGCAGTAGGACAACCGCATTTGGCGGCTGCCGAACCCGTCCCGGTAGAAGCCGGTGCCCGAGACGTAGGCGACCCGCTGGGTCACCGCGCGCGGCAGCATCGCCTTCGTGTCCACGCCCTCCGGCACGGTCAGCCAGACGAAGAAGCCGCCCTCAGGCTTGGTCCACGTGCAGCCCGCCGGCATGTGCTGCTCCAGCGCGGACATCATCGCGTCGCGGCGCTCCCGGTACTGCTCTTGGAAGATCTTGATCTGGCCCTGCCAGTCGTGCGTCGACAGGTAGCGGGAGACGATCATCTGGTTCAACGTGGGCGGGCACAGCGTCGCCGACTCGGCCGTGAGGACCAGCTTCTCCCTGATCGCCAGCGGGGCCAGCACCCAGCCCACGCGCAGGCCCGACGCGAAGGTCTTCGAGAACGAACCCAGGTACACCACGTTGTCCGGGTCCATGCTGCGCAGCGCCGGGTACGGCTTTCCGTCGAAGCCCAGCAGGCCGTACGGGTTGTCCTCCACGACGAGGATGTCCGCCTGGCGGCAGATCTCCAGGACCTCCGCCCGCCGGTTCACCGCGAGCGTGATGCCGCCCGGGTTGTGGAAGTTGGGGATCGTGTACAGGAACTTGATCCGCTTGCCCTGCTTGCCCAGGTCCGCGATCGCCTGGCGCAGCGCCTCCGGCTGCAGGCCGTCCTCGTCCATCGCGACGTGAACGACCTCGGCCTGGTAGGCGCCGAACGAACCCAGCGCGCCCACGTAGGACGGCCCCTCGGCCAGGATCACGTCGCCCGGGTCGCAGAAGATGCGGGTCACCATGTCCAGGCCCATCTGGGAGCCGGCGGTCACCACCACGTCGTCCGGGTGGGCGCTGATCCCCTCCAGGGCCATGACCTCGCAGATCTGCTCGCGCAGTTCCGGCACACCGTGAGCGGAGCCGTACTGCAGCGCGACCTGCCCGTCCTCGGACACCAGCCTGGCCACCTCGGTGGCCAGGGAGTCCAGCGGAAGGGCGGCGAGGTTCGGCATGCCGCCCGCCAGCGAGACCACCTCGGGGCGGCTGGCGACGGCGAAGAGAGCTCGGATCTCGGAAGCGGTCATCCCGGCGGTCCGCTCGGCGTAACGCGCCCGGTAGGCGTCCAGGTTGCGGGCCGCCTTGTCCACGGAGTGGTCAGGCTGGTCCGGTTGGCTTCCTTGATCCGACATATCGCGCTCCCGTTTCGGTTAGGCGCACCAGCGCGTTTGCAGCTCGTACAAACGATCGGGCGATTCTATAGGCCCTATCGTTCCGCGGTATCGCCTGTGTAACAGGTCTCTCGTCGGTGGCCCTGCTCGTGCCTGGTGACGGCGGGCGCCTCGTTGTCGTTCTCGGGTGTTTCAGGCCGTTGTTTCACGTGGAACAACAGGTTGGCGCTGGTCGTCGAAGTCCGCCCGTTGGATCTTGGTTCGGTCGCTATTAGGGATGTCACCCCATTGAGGCGGTGCGGGTGAGTAGCGGAGCTAGCCGTCCGGCAGGACAGCGGCCTATTCTGGCGTCAACCCGCCGTGGTCGCGTGCGGGCAATTGCGGCTTGCCAGGAGGTCAGGTGTCGCGACGCGTGGTCGGCATCACGCTGGACAACCTCGACCACCTGCCCCCGCGGTGTCGCCGGTGCGTCTATTGGGAGCTCGCGCCGCACATCAGGGAGCAGGCGGAGGAGTTCGGCGAGACCGAGCTGGAGAAGGAGGCCTGGGTCTCCAGCGTTCTGCTGGAGTGGGGCTCCTGCGGTCGCATCATCTACGTCGACGGTGTCCCGGCCGGGTACGCGATCTACGCGCCGCCGGCCGCCGTCCCGCGTGCCGCTTCCTTCCCCACCGCGCCGGTGAGCGCGGACGCCGTGCTGCTCACGGCGTTGAAGGTGACCACGGAGTTCGAGGAGGGCGGACTGGGACGCATCCTGGTGCAGAACGTCGCCAAGGACCTCACCCGGCGCGGAGTGAAGGCCGTCGAGGCGTTCGGCGACCTGACCGGCGAAGCCGACGGTTGCGTGATCCCGGCCGGGTTCCTCCAGCAGGTCGGCTTCAAGACCGTCCGCCAGCACCCCAAGTGGCCGCGCATGCGACTGGAGCTGCGCACCGCCATCAGTTGGAAGGAGGACGTCGAGGCGGCCCTGGAGCGCCTGCTGACGTCCGTGACCATCAAGACGGCGGAACCGGCCGTCGGCGGCGCCTGACGGATTCCAAGCTCACCCCGCTCGGTAGCGGAATCCCGGCTGTCCTCGTCTGAGAGCCGCTCAGGGACCGCGGCGGCGCGGCGTGCTCAAGTTGGTCGCCGCCAAGCGGTTCGGAGGCTCTCAGGCGCCCTCGGCGCGTGCCAGCTCGTGCCGCAGGAGGTCGTCGAAGGTGAAGGTTCCGGTCGGCTGGTCGTCCTTGCCGAGCAGGTACAGGCGCTTCACCGCGACCAGCAGGCCCTCGGCCACCACGTCGCGGAACGACGGGTCGAGCAGGCGGTTGCGGTCGTGCTCGTTGGTCAGGTAACCGATCTCCATGCGGACCGCGGGCATCCGGGTCAGCCGGAGCACGTCCCAGGTCTTCGGGTGGGTGCGGCAATCGCGCATGCCGGTGCGGGCGACGATCTCGCGCTGCAGGAACCCGGCCAGCGCCTCCCCCACCGTCGAGGTGGTGCCGTTGCCGGTGCCGAAGTGGAAGCTCGCCACGCCCTCGGCTCCCGGCGACGGGTTGGCGTCGGCGTGCAGCGAGAGGAACATGTCGGCGCCCGCCTCGTTGGCGAACGCGGCGCGGTCCGAGTCGGGCGGGCAGGCGTTCGGGCCGCGCGTGATCAGCGCTTCCATGCCGGTGGCCACCATCCGGCCTTCGAGCCGGCGGGCCAGGTCCCAGGTCAGGTCGGCCTCGGAGACGTCCCCGACGGTCACGCCGCGGTCGCCGCCGCCGTGGCCCGGGTCGATCACGATGCGCTTGCCGCGCAGCCGCGGTCCGGCGCGCCGTACCTTCTCCTGCTCGCGCAGGAACACGGGGCGGCCACCGCGGACCTTGGGGGCGAGCTGCTTGAGCGCGCGCAGGGTGCCGGGGCCGCAGATGCCGTCCGGGGTGAGCCCGTAGTCGCGCTGGAAGCTGCGCAGCGCCTGCTCCGTCTCGGCGCTGAAGATGCCGTCCGGTCGGCCCGCGTCGTAGCCCAGCTCCAGCAGGCGCTCCTGCAGGGCGAACACGTCGTCACCGCTGACCGGCTTGGACACCAGGAATGCCAGCGAGCGGTCGCCGAGGCGCCACCGGGCGTCGGTCAGCGCGCGGTAGGTCGCCGGGCCGACGACTCCGTCGGTGATCAGGCCCCGCTGCTGCTGGAAGCCGCGTACCGCTTGTTCCACCGCTTCGTCGAAGAGCGCGGGCCCTGGCCGGCCGTTTGCCGGCAGCAGTCCCAGCGACGCAAGGGTGTTCTTGATCTCGGCAACGGCCGGACCGACGTCACCGCGGTGGAGCAGCTGCATGCACTCCTCGCTCGATTCAGGCGTCGGCGAGACCGACGCGGAGGATTGTCGGGATTCTCCCGAGTTCTGCGTTTGCGGAGCGGGTCCGCGGCTGGCGGACCCGTCGGGTCATTGTGCCTTGTGCGCCGTACCCCGGCGCTGCGGCCTACGAGCACCGGGCCGGACGTGCGACAACGGACCGTACACGAATGATCCCTCGCTGCGGCGAGAACGAGCCCCACCGCAGCGGCGGGGCCCGTGAAAGCACGAACCCGCCGTCACTGTCCTATCGACAAGACGGCGGGCGTGCGTTATTCGGTTGCCTCAAAACGAGGTTGACTTCACAGCGAAATCACAGGTAGTCGGACAGGTCCGACAGCAGCGCGGCCTTCGGCTTGGCGCCGACGATCTGCTTGACCGGCTCGCCGTTCTGGAAGACCAGCAGGGTCGGGACCGACATGACCTGGTAGTCGCGGGAGATGCCGGGGTTCTGGTCGATGTCGAGCTTGGCGACGGTGATCTTGTCGGCGTGCTCGTCGGCGATCTCCTCCAGCACCGGGGCGACCATCTTGCACGGGCCGCACCAGGTCGCCCAGAAGTCGACCAGCACGGGCTTGTCGCTGTCCAGGACGGTGGCCTTGAAGGAATCGGCGTCCACGGTCACGGTGTTGCCGGCCATGTTCAGCTCCCTTTTCGTTGAAAGTGGGACGGTTTGCTCAGGGGTGCGGGAGACGTGTGCGAACCCGCGGCGGTGCGAGCTGCGAGGGCGGACTTCCTAGCTCGCGGCTGCGCCGCCCGCACGCACACGGTTCCGGGACACGCTGTGGAATTGTTCTGGGGCTCAGGCCCCGTAGCCGCCGCCGACCAGCTCGGAGGCGATCTCGGCCTGCGGGGTCTCGTTCTCGGCGAGCCAGCGCTCGGCGTCGATCGCGGCGGAGCAACCGGACCCGGCGGCGGTAATGGCCTGCCGGTAGGTGTGGTCCACCAGGTCGCCGCAGGCGAACACGCCGGGCACGCCGGTATGCGTGCTGGGCTGCTGCACCTGCACGTAGCCCTCGTCGTCGAGAGCGACCTGGCCGCGCACCAGCTGGCTGCGCGGGTCGTGCCCGATGGCCACGAACATGCCGCTCACGGCCAGCTCGGAGGTCTCACCGGTGAGCGTGTCGCGCAGCTTCAGCCCGGCGACCTTGCCCTCGCCCTGGACTTCCTCGACGGCCTTGTTGGTCAGCCACTTGATCTTCTCGTTGGCCCGAGCGCGCTCCAGCATGATCTTGGAGGCGCGGAACTCGTCGCGGCGGTGGATGATCGTCACCGACTTCGCGAACCGGGTCAGGAAGGTGGCCTCCTCCATCGCCGAGTCACCGCCGCCGATCACGGCGATGTCCTGGTCGCGGAAGAAGAACCCGTCGCAGGTGGCGCAGGCGGAAACACCGCGGCCGAGCAGGGTTTCCTCGCCCGGGATGCCGAGGTAGCGCGCCGCGGCACCCATCGCGAGGATGACCGCGCGGGCCTTGTGCTCGACCCCGTTGGCGACGACGGTCTTGACGTCGCCGGAGAGGTCGATGCGCTCGACGTCCTCGGTGCGCAGCTCCGCGCCGAAGCGCTCGGCCTGCGACCGCATCTGCTCCATCAGGTCGGGACCCATGATCCCGTCTTTGAACCCGGGGTAGTTCTCCACATCGGTGGTGGTCATCAGTGCCCCACCGAACTGGGTTCCTTCGAAGATCACCGGCTCCAGCTCTGCCCGTGCCGCGTACACCGCAGCGGTGTAGCCGGCAGGACCGGAACCAACGATGATCACGTTGCGGACGTCGCTGGTCACCGCGCCCCTTCCCTTCGTAGCGTCTCCGCCGCGCTCAGCGCGACCGTATTGGCATCAACGCGATCCTATTCGGCGATGTTCCCGAACCCCGGGACCGGTGCGTCACAGCACAACGCGCCCGGTTCCTCCCACGATGCGGGAGCCGGGCGCGTTGCGGGCGGGGCTGTTCAGCCGCCGAAGGTGCTGTCGGAGACGGTCGAGGGGTTGCCCGGGCCGCAGTCCGCGCCGACCGCTAAGAGGCGGAACTTGCCGAGGCCGCCGCCCGGCAGGATCAGCAGCTGGGCGGGTTCGCCGTTGAGGGTGATCTCGCGAGCGCCCATCGGTTTGCCGCCCCGCACGCCGTTGGCCTGCAGGCAGCCGATCAGCTGCTGCGGGTCGGCGAGCGTGGAAACGTACTGGTCCGAGGCCATGACCTGCGAGAACTGCTGTCCGTCGAGGGTGACCTGGTCGCCGGCCAGGGCCAGCGGAGCGCCGTGGCCCCCACCCGGCTGGGTGGCGGTCGGGATCGGTGGCTGGGCGGTGTTGTCGTTGTCGCCGGTTCCGGGCAGCACGGCGAAGACCACGGCGGCTGCCGCTGCGGCGACGCCGACCAGCCCGGCACCGATGGTCGTCCTGCGGCGTCGGCGGGCCTTGGCCGCGGCGAAGTCGACGACCTGCGCCTCGTTCCCGGCTGGCGCTGACATCGTTGGCATCTGCGGCGCGGGTTGCGCGGGCGCGGACTCGCGGGTCCAGTTCCGGACCTCGTCCTGCAGCGCCGCGTCGATGCGCGCCGAGACGTCGTCGGGAATGGTCAGCGGGGGCAGGTCGGCGAGATCGGTGGTGGTGGCGTCGAGCGCCGCCATGATCTCCCTGGCCTCCGGGTCCGCTTCGACCTGACGACGCAGTTCGTCGGCGGTCGGTCCGTCCAGCACTCCTGCGTGCAGGTCGGCCAGCAGGTCCAGGGACCAAGGTGGTCCCTGCGGCGCCCCCGTGCGCCGGCTCTCCCCACTCATCGTCCCTCCCGTCGACGCATGGCCATCGCGTCATCTGGGACGTTCGCATCTGCACTTGGGTTCCGCAGGTGTCCCAGAAGTTTCGCGAGTCTTGCTCGGCCGCGTGCACATCGGCTCTTGACGGTGCCGTCGGCGATGCCGAGCATCACCGCGGTTTCGGCCACCGAATACCCCTCCACGTCGACCAGCACGATCGCCGCTCGCTGGTCCTCGGGGAGCTGGGACAGCGCTTCCTGCACGACCATGCTGGTGTCCCGATCGGCGATCGCGTCGCGCGGGACGGCAGGTTCGGGACCGGACTCGGGCAGCGGAACCGTGGGCCGCGCCTGGCGGCGCCGGATCCGGTCCAGGCACGCGTTCACCACGATCCGGTGCAGCCAGGTCGTGACGGCCGATTCGGCGCGGAACGACGCGGCGTTGCGGAAGGCCGAGATCATCGCGTCCTGTAACGCGTCCGCCGCTTCATCGGGGTCGCGCATGGTCCGCAGGGCCACGGCCCACAGCCGGTCCCGATGTCGGCGGAAGAGCTCGGAGAACGCATGTGGATCCCCGTTGGTGTGCGCCGCTATGAGATCGGCGTCTGAGAGGGCAGGGACAGACACGGCTCAAGACAATACTGACTGTGAATCACGGGCAGGTCCCCGTGCGGGAATGGAATCGAATTCCCCTGGTCAGCCAACGAAAAAGCGGATGTGATCGTGACTGCGATCACATCCGCTTCGTCGTGTCGGTCAGGCCACCGAGCCGGTGACCGTGACCTCGTTGATCTGCGAGGAGAACTCGCTGCCCTTCTGGGGCAGCTGGGTGAGGACCACCATGATCTTGCTGCTGGGCGCGACCGCCTCCAGCTTGATCGGGGTGTCGCCCGCGGCGAGGACTCCGCTGCCGAGCAGCTTGGAGTCCATGCTCGGCGAGCCGTCGACCTGGCGGATCTCGACCTTCGAACCCGCGCTCGGCGAGTTGATGACGACCTGCTGCAGCACCGACGGGCGTTCCAGCGTCAGCACGGCACCGGTGGCGGTGTTGATGCCGCCGGGACCGAGCTGCTGGAAGTAGCCGAAGGTCGACCAGTAGGTGCCCGGGTCGCCGTCGAAGAGGTTGTTGATCCGCGCCGGCGCGTCCGGATCGCCCTGCGCGGTGAACGACGTCCCCTCGGTGACCCGCACCGGCGCCGCCTGCGACGGCGGTTGCTGGGTGGCGGTTCCGGGGTTGTTGCCCTCGATCACCTGGCCGGAGCCGCTGGACTGGTTCGACTCGGTGAAGATGCCGATCACGCCGACCGCGATCCAGCCGATCACCAGGATCGTCGCGACCGCGAGCACTCCGACGCTGATCGCCAGCTTGCGGCGTTTGGCCTCGTCCGGCTTCGGGTCGTCGCGGCGCCACACCTCGTTGGACTCGGCCGGCGGCGCGCCGTTGGACAGCGTGCTCGCCGACTCGTAGGTCGCGTACTGCTCCAGCACCCGCAGCACGGCGGCACCGGTCCGGACGCCCCCGGTGGTGCCGGTCGAATCCGGGTTGCCCAGCGCGCGAACCGCGACGGTGGACAGCTCCATCGGCACGGTCGGGCGAAGAGTGCGCGGTGCGACCAGATTTCCGTCCGGTCCGGTCGGAGCCGACGGCAGGCCCTCGGGCGTGTCGCCGAGCGCCCAGCGCCCGGTCAGCAGCAGGTACAGCGCGGCGCCGAGCCCCCGCACGTCGTCGCTGGAGGAGGCGTGCGAGAGCGGACCCGGGAACGCCATCCGCACTTCGCCTTCGGGCGTGACCCGGATGCGCTGCGGGTGGTCGGCGCCCAGGACCAGACCGGCGTGGTGCGCCGATTCGACCGCAGCGGCCAGCGGTTGCATCAGCCGAGCGGCGGTTCCGGGAGGCAGCGGTCCTTCGGCGACCAGGTCCAGGAGGTCCGTGCCGTGCGTCCACTCGGCGATGACCAGGCCGAGAACGCCGGGCGGATCACCTGCGGACTGCGTGACGACGTCGAGCACCCGCGCGACGCCGACGTGGTTGAAGGTGCTGGCGTGCATCGCGCGTTCCAGGGTGCGTCGCGCGTTGGTGGCGGCCTGCGCGTCGGCGCGATCCCCGATCAGGATCGTCAGCGCGACGTCGCGGCCCAGGACTCCGTCCTTGGCACGCCACAGTTCGGCGTTGCAGCGCTCGTCCGAGCCGACCTTGGAGAGCAGCCGATACCGGCCGTGGTCCAAGACCCGACCCGGTGTGAGCTGCTCAGCCGAAGAATCGGCTTCCGGTTCGTCGCTGTCCGCCGCGATCCGCTCGGTGGGTTTGCTGGTCACCTTCCCTCTCCCGCTCCTTCCGGTCCGCCTACGGGTTGCCCTCACGGAAGGAGACTTCCTAGACGAGGGTACGTGACGAGAATGTCAGCGACGACGCAGCAAACCGGTGAGGCGCCCGATCGCGGGTTGAAGTTCGGCCACTCGAAGCATCGACATCAGCCCGAAGATCACCGCGAAGCCCAGCACGCTGCCGATCAGCAGCTGGAGCCATCCGGTTCCGGCGCCCGCCGAGCCCGGGACGAGCGCGTCGATGCCGACCGCGACACCCCACGCGGCGAGTCCGCCGACCACCGAGGCGACGAGAGATTTGGTCAGTGTGACGAGGAATCGGCTGCTGCCGAGCGGGCCGAGCCGGTGCCGCAGCCACGCCTCGCCGACCAGCCAGCCGACGATGAAGGTGAAGGAGTTGACGAAGGTCAGGCCGAACACGATCTGGTCCGACGGCAGCATCGCCGCGACCAGGACCGCCAGCAGCACCTTCGCGACCGTCATCACGACCATGATCAGCGTCGGGGTGCGGGCGTCGTTGAGCGCGTTGAACGTCCGCATCTGCATCATCGTCAGCGCGTACGGCAGCACGCCGAAGGCCGAAATCGCCAGCGCCAGACCGAGTGTCGTGGCCGATCCGGTCTCACCGCGAAGCGCGAACAGCGACAGCGCCAGCGGCACGCCGAGCGCGGTCATCACCGCGCTGACCGGCATCAGCGTCACCGTCGACAGCCGGTTGCCCAGCGACAGGTCGTCGATGACCTTGGCGTAGTCCTCGTCCGCCGCGGCCGCCGACATGCGCGGCAGGATCGCGGTCATGATCGAGAAACCGATGACGCCGTAGGGCAGCTGCAGCAGCATCCACACGTAGTTGTAGGTCGACCAGCCGCCCGCGTCGCCGGTGAAGGCGACCCGGCTCAGCGCGATCAGGCCGACCTGGCTGACCGCGACGTAGGCCAGCATCCACAGCGCCAGCCCGCCGAACTCCGACAGCCGCGAGTCCCAGCCCCAGCGCCAGCGGAAGGTGAATCCGGTGGCGCGCAGCGCGGGGACCTGGATGGCGGCCTGGCTGACCACGCCGAGCGTGACGCCGATGCCCAGCACCAGCACGTGCGCGTCGGTCATCGACACCGGGTTCACCGACATCTCGCCCGGCAGCAGCATGTAGACGCCGATCGTGACGATCACGACCAGGTTGTTGACCACCGGTGCCCAGGCCGGCGGGCTGAAGATCTGCTTGGACTGCAGGATCGCGCCGGCCAGCGCGGACAGGCCGTAGAAGAAGATCTGCGGCAGCAGCAGGTAGGCCAGGACGTTGACCAGCTCGGTGTTCGAGGTGTCCGACTCGGTGACGAAGATCCAGGTCAGCAGCGGGGCGCAGACCACGGCGATCAGCGTGCCGATGCCCAGCACCACCACGGCCAGCGTCATCATCTGCTGCACGAACCGCTCGCCGCCGTCGGCGTCGGCCTTCTGCGAGCGCACCAGCACCGGAACCACGACGCTGGTCAGCACCCCGCCGATGAGCAGCTCGAAGATGCTGTTGGGCAGCGTGTTGGAGACGTTGAACGAGTCGTTGACGACGCCGAAGCCGACCGCGAAGGCCAGCAGCAGCTTCCACAGGAAACCGGTGATCCGGCTGATCAGCGTCGCGATGGCCATCGAACCGCTGGCCTTGAGCAGCGAGGGCTTGCCGGGCGAGACCGGCCGGATGACCTGGGTCTGCTCGGCGGACTGCTCGAACGCCTGGTCCGGTCCCGGCTCGGCGGGGATCGCGGCGATCGGCTGCGTCTCGGCGACGTGCCAGCCCTGCCTGCTGCCCGCGCCCGGCACGGAGGTGCGGTGGATCGGCATGGTCGGGCCGTCCGGCTGCCCGCTCGTCCGCCGTGGATCTGGTCGGTTCACTGCCTCAATCCTTACCCGCCTGCGCCACCCGGGAGCACCGGGACGTTCGCACCAGGATCTCAGAAGCAGTTCGCGAACTTCCTTCGGTTCTCGGCCACCCCGTCAGCGCTGGTCGCGGTCGCCCTCGGGAGCGGACGGAGCGGACGTCACCGCGTGCGCCAGCGGCTGCGTCTCGGCCTCCTCCACCGACTTCTGAGCTACCGCGGTGCGCTCCCGGCGGGCCTTGGCCTTCTTCACGATCCGGCGCACCGACATCAGCACCAGCACGGCTCCCGCGATGCCCGTGAGCCACGGGATCATCGCGCCGTACTCGGTGGACTCCATCGGCAGCCGCTTGGTGGTGCCCAGCGGGGTGCCCGCGTCGGCGGTCACGCTGATGTCGACCATGAACCGGCCGGCGCGCTGCGCGGAGGCCTCCAGCATGAACTGGCGTCGCCCGTTGGCGGGCACGGTGGCCAGGCCGCCGCCGAAGTCGTGCTGCACCTCCACGCCGGGAACCGTGGGGATCTTGAACCGGATGCCGACGGTGAACGGCAGGTCGTTGACCACGGTGACCGGGATCGGGCTGTCCGAGGACAGTCGGTTGGTGGTGCCCGGGTACTCCTCGATGCGGACCTTGCCGAGCATGTCGTTGATCGGCGAGGTCGCCCGGCGGACCCAGTCCTCGGCCGCGCCGGAGTTGCCGCGCCAGGCGCTGGAGACGCCGTGCAGCAGGCCGTTGCGCAGCGGTGTGGTGACCCGGCCGGGCGAGACGGTCTGGGCGCGGTCCGATTCGGAGGAGCGCGCCAGGTCGCCGACCTTGAAGTTCTGCGCGGCCAGCTTGTCGATCGCCTCGCGCGAGATCTCCGAGCCGCCTGCCTGCACGGGGTAGGTCAGTTCGGCCTCGTCGAGCGTCGCCGGGTTCGGCGAGGGCAGCGCGGTGAGCCGGATCAGCCCGTCGGAGTCCAGCTTCGACATGCCGGTGAGCAGTCCGCGCAGGTCGTCGGCCCGCATGTTCCAGCGGCGGGGCGGCACCAGCACCGAGGTCGCGTTCGGGACGAATCCGTCGGTCGCCCGGAAGGCCAGTGCGCCGAGCGCGTTCTGCGAGGTCAGCGCGCCGCCGCTGGGCGGTGAGGGCTCGGTGACCTCCTGCTTGGTGTCGCGGTTGGGGTCCAGCGCGGACGCCAGCAGCGGGTCGATCGGGATCGCGGTCCGGTTCTGGCCGCGCAGCTTGACCGGGGTCAGCGAACCCGGCGGGACGTTCACCGCGCGGGTGTCCAGCAGCATCGTCGACGGCAGGTCGCCCACGGGCCGCTCGGTCAGGGCGCCTTCGATCGGCCACATCACGTCGCGCGGTTCGACGCCGAGGCCGTCCGGGGCGCTGAGCAGCTTGGCGCCGTCCATCGCGCCGTTGACGAGGTCGCCGAGCCCGGCGCGTCCCAGCGCGACCACATCGGCGTCGGCGTAGGGCAGCGGGATCACGCAGCGGCCGGTGGTGGCCTGGCGCAGCTTGGTCAGCCACAGGTCGGCGGCGGAGCGGCCGATGCCCTCGACGAGGGCGCCGTTGGGCTGGCGGACCTGGTAGCCGCCCTGCATGGCCTTGGCGGTGATCAGCAGGTCCGGGTCGATGGCGAAGCACAGCGCGTTGCCCAGCGAGGAACCGGCCGGGGCGCTGTCGCTGATGGCCTGCACGAGGTCGTAGAGCCGGCCTCCGGGCGCCAGCGAGGTGGACAGCTGGTCGTCGACGAGGACCGCACGACCGCCCGGCAGCGCCTCGCGCTCCAGCCGCGGCGTGTCGACGATCGGCACGACCAGGGTCGTCGGGGTGGCCTGCGCGGGGCGCATCGGCGGTTGCCCGGGGAGCGAGGTGACCGGCAGCAGGAACTCGGACTCGGCGACCGTGCTGCGCCCGGCCTGGATGTTGACCACCAGCGGGTAGACGCCGGTCTGGTTCAGCTGCAGCGAGTTCGAGCCGGTCAGCGGGATGCGGACCTGGACGGGCAGCGACTGGCCGGGTTCGAGCCGGTCGGTGACCGGCGAGAAGGACGGCTCGGTGATGCCGGTGACGCCCTCGCGCATGGCGCGCTGGACGGCGGGTTCGCCGTTCGGCGGGGTGCCGCGCTCGATGCGGGCCTGGACGCCGTTCAAGGCGTGTCCGCT
Source organism: Saccharopolyspora sp. NPDC049426 (assembly GCF_040676935.1). Taxonomy (NCBI): domain Bacteria; kingdom Bacillati; phylum Actinomycetota; class Actinomycetes; order Pseudonocardiales; family Pseudonocardiaceae; genus Saccharopolyspora; species Saccharopolyspora sp. NPDC049426. The sequence goes on from NZ_JBFAPZ010000001.1 coordinate 124,742, forward strand.
GCGGTTGGTCAGCCTGCCGCTGACGACGACCTCGCCCGGCGAACCCCCACCCACCACCGAGGGCGTGACCTTGGTCACTTCGAAGTCGGCTGAACTGCCGCCCTGCGCGGTCGCCGGAGTGACCGGCAGCATCGCGACCATCAGCAGCGCGCACAGCGCGGCCAGCAGAAACCTCACGCCTGCTCCGTCCCGCTCCCTCTCGTCGGTCGTGCCCCGAGGCGCTCGCCTCCAGCGAGACCCACACCGCCGCGATCGCCGTCGTCGCGCAGGCTCAGGGCCCGGCGCACCAGCCGGCGTTCGTCGGCGTAGGCCAACACCTCGTCCAGCTCACCGAGCGGCACCCATGCCACCTCGGTGACCTCCACGTCCTCGTCGGACAGCTCTCCGCCCACCGCATCCATCAGGAAGTGGTGCACGGTCTTGTGGATTCGTCGATTTCCCGCGACGAACCAGTAATCGATGGTGCCGATCGCGGTCACAACACGGCCGATGATGCCGGTCTCCTCAGCGACTTCCCGCACCGCGGTCTGCTCCGGCGTCTCACCAGGCTCGATGTGCCCCTTCGGCAGCGACCACAAAAGTCGCCCCCTGCGATCAAGCCTCCCGATGATCGCAGCCAGCCCGTGGACGCCGTCGACCACCAGCCCGCCCGCCGAGGTCTCGTCGACAGTCCGCAGCCGACGCCGTCGGCGCCGGTTTCGACGCCCCGGCTGGGAACCGCCGGAGCGGCCGGGCGACGGGGGCATGCCCTGATGGTAGTTGCTCCAGGATCGCGTGGTCGTCTTGCTCAGCGGCGCGGGCGGTGGAACTTCGGCGCACTTCCGGGCGTGCGTCGTGGGTGGCCTCGCGTGGCCGATACCCTGGTTAATCGTGTCTAACGAGCAGCCCATCGGTTCCGGCCCGACGTCCTTGGAACGGGACGCCCAGCGCAACGCGGTCGTCGAGCTGATCAAGGTCGCACCGGTCGCCGAGGAGCTCGGCAAGCGGTTCGCCGCAGCCGGGCACCGGCTGTACCTGGTCGGCGGCAGCGTGCGGGACGCGCTGCTGGGGCGCCTGGGCACGGATCTGGACTTCACCACCGACGCGCGGCCCGAGCGGGTCCGCGAGCTGCTGGCCGGGTGGGCGGAGACGATCTGGGACACCGGGATCCAGTTCGGCACGCTCGGCGCCTTCCGGCACGGCACCACGGTGGAGATCACGACCTTCCGCGCCGACAGCTACGACCGCGTCGGCCGCAACCCCGAGGTGGCCTTCGGCGACACCATCGAGGGCGACCTGGTGCGCCGCGACTTCACCATCAACGCGATGGCCATCCAACTGCCCGAGCGCGCCTTCGTCGACCTGCACGGCGGCATGACCGACCTGGTGGACAAGCGGCTCGACACCCCGGCCGCGCCGGAGGACTCCTTCGCCGACGACCCGCTGCGGATGCTGCGCGCCGCCCGCTTCGTCGCCCAGCTCGGCTTCACCCCCAGCGACCGGGTGGTGACGGCGATGACCGAGATGTCCGCCGAGATCGCCCGGATCACCCCCGAGCGGGTGCAGGTGGAGCTCTCGAAGCTGCTGTGCGGCGAGTTCCCGAGGCGCGGCGTGGAGCTGCTGGTGTCGTCCGGCCTGGCCGATCACGTGCTGCCCGAGGTGCCGGCGATGAAGCTGGAGATCGACGAGCACCACCAGCACAAGGACGTCTACAGCCACTCGCTGACCGTCCTCGACCAGGCCATCGACCTGGAGAAGGCGGCCGACCCGGACGCCGAGCCCGACCTGGTGCTGCGGCTGGCCGCGCTGCTGCACGACATCGGCAAGCCGGCGACGAGGCGGTTCGAGTCGGGCGGCGGGGTGAGCTTCCACCACCACGAGGTGGTCGGCGCGAAGATGACCCGCAAGCGGATGCGCGCGCTGCGCTACCCCAAGGACGTCATCAACCAGGTCGCCGATCTGGTGTTCCTGCACCTGCGGTTCCACGGCTACAGCGATGGGCAGTGGACGGACTCGGCGGTGCGCCGCTACGTCAACGACGCGGGCCCGCTGCTGCCGCGGCTGCACAAGCTGGTGCGCGCCGATTGCACGACGCGCAACAAGCGCAAGGCCAACGCCCTGCAGCGCGCCTACGACGATCTCGAGGAGCGGATCGATCGGATCGCCGCCGAGGAGGACCTGGCGAAGGTGCGCCCGGACCTCGACGGCAACGAGATCATGGGTCTGCTCGGGGTCGAGCCGGGACCGGTCGTGGGCAAGGCGTGGAAGCACCTCAAGGAGCTCCGGCTGGATCGCGGACCCATGTCCCGCGAGGAGGCGATCGAGGAACTCCACCGCTGGGCCCGAGAGCAGGGAATCGAAACCCCAGGTCAGTGAGCCTCCAGCGGATCGGTATTAATACTGAACGATGACTATTGAGTGGAAATGCTCGATGTTCATCATTCGTTCGTATCGATTTCCCGTTTTCCGCCCATCTTGTTGCGCGAGGACGGGGTCACCTCCGCCCATCCGGTGAGATCATGCGGAGGTGGGATCGGACGCTGAGGTGGAGCCGGGGACGCTGCTGGTCGCTGCTCCGCAGCTGATGGACAAGAACTTCCGGCGAACCGTCGTCTACGTCATCCACCACCGCGCGGAGGGCACCCTCGGCGTCGTGCTGAACCGGCCGAGCGAGGTCGCGGTGCACGACGTGCTCCCGAAGTGGGGCGACCACGCCACGCTCCCCCAGTCGCTGTTCGTGGGCGGGCCCGTCGAGCAGCGCACGGCCATCTGCCTGGCCACGTTGCGAACGGGCGAGGACCTCACGGCGATCGACGGCGTGGTGGGCGTGCGAGGCCCGGTGGGGATGGTCGACCTGGACGGGGATCCGGAGGAGCTGGCGCCCAAGGCTCGCGGGCTGCGCTTCTTCGCCGGCTACGCGGGCTGGGACGCCGGCCAGCTGGCCGGGGAGATCGACAGGGGCGACTGGCTGATCGTTCCCGCGCTGCCGGACGACGTCATCGCCGACCCCGACACCGAGCTGTGGTCGAGGGTGCTGCGCAGGCAGGGGCCGCCCCTGGCGTTCCTGGCCACGCACCCCGGCGACGTGAAGCTGAACTAGTGGTCGCTTCGCTCGGCGGTGCGAGCTGAGCACCCACCTGAAACCGCGGCTCCGGTGCACCCGTGGTTCTCCACAGCCTGTGGATAAACAACTGTGGATAACTTGGGGACAAGTGCGGAAGTGCTGGTCAGCCGCCGCAGCAGCCGCCCGCGCAACCGCCGCAGCCACCGGCCGGAGCGGGAGCGGGCACGGCTTCCGCCGCGCGGTTGCCCACGACCCCGCCGAGGGTCATCAGCACGAACGCGCCGACCAGGCCGAGCACCGCGACCATCGCGACGCTGAAGCCGTTCGCCAGCGCGGGCATCGAGGCACCGGCCAGCGCGGCGATCGCACCGGCGGCCAGCATCGCCGGACCGGAGGCGCGGTTGGCGAGCTCGAACGCCTCCTCGCTGCGCATCGCGGCGGGAGTCCGCACGCCGACGTAGGTGTTGAGGGGCAGCGAACCCCGAAGGCCCCGGAACCCGAGCAGCAGCAGGGCCGCTCCGCCGAGGATCAGAACCGCGCAAAGGATCACCTGGACAGCGAGCACCCCAGCAGCCTAAACCTCCGCTCGCGGCCGATCCGCCGGACATCGGCTTGAGGTGCCCTGTCCCACACGTCCGCCGCACGGCTGAGCGGAAACCGTTTTGCCTGGTCCGCTACCCTGGGACCATGCACGCGAGGCTGCTTCTTGCGAGGCCGCGTTGAGTCGATAGGACCGGTTCAGCGCGGCGACCCCTCATGCCCGATCAGGGCCTGGGGGGTTTTCCGTTTTCCGGGGGCGGCACACTAGAGCGCACGAACGCGCGCGTTCCGGCGGAGCAGGGAAGGACGCAGAACATGACTGGCCAGCCAGAAGAGGTCAACACAGCGGGGCCGGCCTCTTCTTCAGAAGAGGTGCCGCCGTTCCGCTACACAGCGGGCACCGCGACCGAGATCGAGCAGCGCTGGCAGCGGGAGTGGACCGAGCGCGGCACGTTCCACGCGCCGAACCCGGCGGGCTCGCTCGCCGACGGCGAGGTGCCCGCGGACAAGCTGTTCGTCCAGGACATGTTCCCGTACCCGTCCGGTTCCGGTCTGCACGTCGGCCACCCGCTGGGCTTCATCGGCACCGACGTCTACGCCCGCTACCACCGCATGCTGGGCCGCAACGTGCTGCACACGATGGGCTTCGACGCGTTCGGCCTGCCCGCCGAGCAGTACGCGGTGCAGACGGGCACGCACCCGCGGACCACGACCGAGCAGAACATCGAGCGCTACCTGGGCCAGATCCGCCGATTGGGCCTGGGCCACGACGAGCGCCGTCGCATCGCGACGACCGACATCGAGTTCTACCGCTGGACGCAGTGGATCTTCCTGCAGATCTTCAACGCCTGGTACGACGCCGACGCCGACGGCGGCAAGGGCCGCGCCCGCCCGATCAGCGAGCTGGAGGCCGAGTTCGCCGCAGGCGAGCGCGCCACCCCGGACGGCCGCCCGTGGGCGGAGCTGTCCGACGACGAGCGCCGCGAGGTCGTCGACTCGCACCGGCTGGCCTACCTGTCCGAGGCGCCGGTCAACTGGGCGCCGGGTCTGGGCACCGTGGTGGCCAACGAGGAGGTGACCGCGGACGGGCTGACCGAGCGCGGCAACTTCCCGGTGTTCCGCCGCAACCTGAAGCAGTGGATGATGCGGATCACCGCCTACGCGGACCGCCTGGTCGACGACCTGGACCGGCTGGACTGGCCGGACAAGGTCAAGACGATGCAGCGGAACTGGATTGGCCGCTCCCAGGGCGCCAACGTGGTGTTCCCGGTCGGCGAGTCCGGTCGTTCCGTCGAGGTCTTCACGACCCGTCCGGACACCCTGTTCGGCGCGACCTACATGGTGCTGGCGCCGGAACACCCGCTGGTCGACGAGCTGACCGCGGCCTCCTGGCCGGACGCCACCGATGACCGCTGGACCGGTGGCGCGGCCACCCCGGCGGACGCCGTGGCCGCCTACCGGCGTGCCGCGTCGATGAAGTCGGACCTGGACCGGCAGGAGAACAAGGAGAAGACCGGTGTCTTCACCGGTGCCTTCGCCACCAACCCGGTCAACGGCACCCGCATCCCGATCTTCATCGCCGACTACGTGCTGATGGGCTACGGCACGGGCGCGATCATGGCGGTCCCGGGCCAGGACCAGCGCGACTGGGACTTCGCCACGGTCCTGGGGCTGCCGATCATCCGCACCGTGCAGCCGGCCGACGGATTCGACGGCGAGGCCTACACCGGCGACGGACCGGCCATCAACTCCGCGTCGGACGCCACCGGCCTGAGCCTCAACGGCCTGGACATCGCCGACGCCAAGAAGACCGTGACCGCCTGGCTGGAGGAGCACGGCCACGGCCGCGGCACCGTCCAGTACAAGCTGCGCGACTGGCTGTTCGCCCGCCAGCGCTACTGGGGCGAGCCGTTCCCGATCGTCTACGGCTCCGACGGCGTGCCGCGCGCGCTGCCGGAGGACCAGCTGCCGGTCGAGCTGCCCGAGGTCGAGGACTACTCGCCGCGCACCTTCGACCCGGAGGACGCCGACTCGCGCCCGGAGCCGCCGCTGGCCAAGGCCGAGGCGTGGCGCCACGTCGAGCTGGACCTGGGCGACGGGCTCAAGCACTACGAGCGCGACACCAACGTCATGCCGCAGTGGGCGGGTTCCTGCTGGTACCAGCTGCGCTACATCGACCCGGACAACTCCGAGCGCTTCGTCGACCCGGCCAACGAGCAGTACTGGATGGGCAAGAACGCGCAGGCGCACGGCGGCAACGACCCGGGCGGCGTGGACCTGTACGTCGGCGGTGTGGAGCACGCGGTGTTGCACCTGCTGTACTCCCGCTTCTGGCACAAGGTGCTGTTCGACCTGGGCCACCTGTCCTCTGAGGAGCCGTACCGGCGGCTGTACAACCAGGGCTACATCCAGGCCTACGCCTTCACCGACCCGCGCGGCGTCTACGTCCCGGCCGAAGAGGTCGAGGAGTCGGACGGGAAGTTCTACTTCCAGGGCCAGGAGGTCCGCCGCGAGTACGGGAAGATGGGCAAGAGCCTGAAGAACTCGGTCTCCCCGGACGAGATGGCCGACGCCTACGGCGCGGACACGTTGCGGCTGTACGAGATGTCGATGGGCCCGTTGGAGGCCTCGCGGCCGTGGGCGACCAAGGACGTCGTCGGCTCGCACCGGTTCCTGCAGCGGCTGTGGCGCAACGTCGTCGACGAGAGCACCGGCGAGCTGCGGGTGACCGACGAGGAGCCGGACACCGAGATGCTGCGCGCCCTGCACAAGACGATCGCGGGCGTCCGGGAGGACTTCACCGAGCTGCGGTTCAACACGGCCGTGGCGAAGCTGATCGAGTTCAACAACCGGATCACCAAGACGTACGCGTCGGCCGCGGGCACGCCGCGTTCGGTGGTGGAGCCGCTGGTGCTGATGGTGGCGCCGCTGACTCCGCACCTGGCCGAGGAGCTGTGGACCCGCTTGGGCCGCACCGAGAGCCTGGCGCACGGACCGTTCCCGGCCGCTGACGAGCAGTACCTGGTAGAGGACTCGATCGAGTACCCGATCCAGGTCAACGGCAAGGTGCGCTCCCGCATCCAGGTCCCGGCCTCGGCCGACCAGGACGCGGTCAAGGCCGCGGCCCTGGCCGACGACAAGATCGCGGCGGCCCTCGACGGCAAGGACCCCCGCAAGGTCATCGTCGTCCCGAACCGCTTGGTCAACATCGTCGCCTGACCTCACCCCACCTCGTAAGCCGGAACACGGCAGTCATCGGACGCCCGAACACCGCGGTGTTCCGCGGGCCCGAATACTCCGGTAATCGGGGGTCTGATTACTGCCGTAATCCGGGTTGTCCGGGTCGGGCCGGGTGGTGTGAGCGTGGCGTGGAGGGGCGTCCCCTTTGGGGGCGCCCCTTCGTCGTGTCCGGGGTGGGAGCGGCGGGTGCGGCACTACGCTGCGTGGTGAGTTACGTCGCATAGCAGGGTTACCCGTCGGTAACTACGGTGGGCGGCACACGGGACGAGCTAGTGGAGGCCGCGATGACCAACGCCGCATTCGACGCAGGTGAGCTCCGCAGTCTGCTGGACGGCAGGTGGGCGTCCGTGCGCGAGAAGGTCCGCGACTCGCTCGGCGAGAACGAGCTCGGCAACGCCGACGACCTCGACACCGAGAGCCATCGGGCGCGGACCCTGGAGCAGCTGCGCCTGCTGGCCAAGTCCGGCGTCCCCGAGCTCGGCTTCCCCGTCGCCCAGGGCGGCAGCGGTGACCAGGGCGGTTCGGTTGTCTCGCTGGAAATGCTGTGCGGGAACCTGTCGCTGATGGTCAAGTCCGGCGTGCAGTGGGGCCTGTTCGGCGGTGCGGTCGTGGCGCTGGGAACCGAGCACCACCACGAGAGCTACCTGCGCGACATCATGAGCGCCGAACTGCCGGGCTGCTTCGCGATGACCGAGACCGGCCACGGCTCCGACGTGCAGAGCCTGCGCACCACCGCCACCTACGATCCGGCGACCCGCGAGTTCGTCGTCCACACCCCGCACGAGGCGGCGCGCAAGGAGTACATCGGCAACGCCGCGCGCGACGGGCGCATGGCCGTGGTGTTCGCCCAGCTCATCACCGCGGGGGAGAGCCACGGCGTGCACGCGCTGCTGGTCCCGATCCGCGACGCGAGCGGGAACACCTGCGAGGGCGTGCGGATCGAGGACTGCGGGCGCAAGGCCGGTCTCAACGGCGTCGACAACGGCCGCATCTACTTCGACCAGGTGCGGGTGCCGCGCGAGAACCTGCTCAACCGCTACGGCGACGTCGCCGAGGACGGCACCTACAGCAGTCCGATCGACAGCCAGGGCAAGCGGTTCTTCACCATGCTCGGCACCCTGATCCGCGGCCGGATCTCGGTGGCCGGAACCTCGGGCGCCGCGGCGAAGCTGGCGCTGGAGATCGCGCTGCGCTACGCCGACGCGCGCCGCCAGTTCGACCGGCCGGGCACCGGCGAGGAGGTCGTGGTCCTCGACTACCTGGCGCACCAGCGCAAACTCCTCCCGGCGCTGGCGAAGTCCTACGCCCTGCACTTCGCGCAGGAGGAACTGGTGCAGGCCCTCGACGAGGTCGGGCGGGGTGACGACGAGCGGGCCCAGCGCGAGCTGGAATCCCGCGCCGCCGGGCTGAAGGCCATCACCACCTGGCACGCCACCCACACCATCCAGGCCTGCCGCGAGGCGTGCGGCGGAGCCGGCTACCTCACCGAGAACCAGCTGGCGGGGCTCAAGGCCGACACCGACGTGTTCACCACGTTCGAGGGCGACAACACGGTCCTGCTCCAGCTGGTCGCGAAGGGGCTGCTGACCGATTACAAGGACCAGTTCGACGGGATCGGCACGCTGGGCCTGGCGAAGTTCGTCGCGGACCAGTTCGTCGGCGCGGTCATCGAGCGCTCCGCCGCGCACTCGATCGTGCAGCGCATCATCGACGCCTCGAACAAGGACGACATCCTCGACCGCGGCTGGCAGCTCAAGCTCTTCGACGACCGCGAGGCGCACGTCCTCGACGGCCTGGGTCGCCGGTTGCGGAAGGCCAACAAGGACAACGCCTTCGAGGTGTTCAACAACGCCCAGGACCACGTGCTGCGCGCGGCCCGGGTGCACATCGACCGGCTGGTGCTGGAGGCGTTCGTCGCCGCCGTAGACCGCTGCCAGGACCCGCGCAACGCCGAGATCCTCGACAAGCTCTGCGACCTCTACGCGCTGTCCACCATCGAGGAGGACAAGGCGTGGTTCCTGGAGCACGAGCGGATCAGCCCGCGCCGCGCGAAGTCCGTCACCCAGGCCGTCAACGAGCTCTGCGGTGAACTCCGGCCGCACGCCGTCGACCTCGTCGACGGCTTCGGCACGCCGCGCCAGTGGCTGACCGCCCCCATCGCCACCGGCGCCGAATCCTCCCGCCAGGAAGCCCAACGAGCCCACGACGAGGCCAATCCCCTACCGTGACCAGTCTTTTTCGAATTTCGCGCGAAATTCGAGTCCGAACTTCGGGGCTCGAACTTCGCGCGAAATTCGAATTTCGGGACTGGAGTTGTCGGAAGCGGAGGGAACCGAATCGACTCGGGTGCGTCTGAGGTGGTGTTCGTGTTGATCGCCACTGAGGGAGAGAGCGATGAGGGTGCTGGTTCGGAAGAGCGTCGTGGCCGTTGCGTGCGGTGCGTTGCTGGTGGGGGTTCCGGCCACGGGTGCGGCCGCGGGCGGAGACGCCGTAGCCGCGGCGATCCCGGCCGCGGTGGCAGGGGCCGGTGGCGGTGCTGGGGCCGCGGAGATCACCTGCGATTCCGACTCCAGCGGCCAGGACGCCTCCTTCTACAGCGGGCCCTCGGCGGGCTACACCTACGACGAGAAGTTCAGCGCGGGCCCGAAGACCCCGGGACTGCCCGACCACACCCCGCAGGGCCTCGCCGCGTGGAACGACTGGGACGGCGCGGGCAACGGCCTGCTGCTGGTCACCGCCTACGGCAAGGACGGCTCGAACGCCAAGATCTACGGCGTCGACCCCTCCACCGGCAAGACCGTCGGTGACGTCGAGATCGCCGAAACCCACGCCAGCGGCATCGCGATCGCCCGGGGCTGGGCGTTCGTGACCGGCAGGAACAACGCCGAGGGCCACTACACCATCCGCAAGTACAAGCTCAGCGAGCTCGCCGACGCGCTGAAGGCCGAGGGCAGCCCCTACGTCAAGCAGACCGGCCAGGCCCGCGAGGTCTACGGCGCGTCGTTCCTGTCCGGCGACGGGAACACGCTCTACGCGGGCAAGTACAGCCGCGAGGGCCGCGAGAAGATGTACGCCTACAGCGTCGCCGCCGACGGCGGGCTGACCACCGGCAAGTCCTTCGAGATCCCGAAGGGCACGCAGGGCCTGTTGGTCACCGGCGACAAGTTCGTCTACAGCACCTCGCTCTCCCGCGACGTGCGCAGCAACCTGTACGTGATCGACAAGGGCGCCACCGACATCGACATCCCGTCGACGCGCTGCTTCCGCTCGCCGAGCATGTCCGAGGGCATCGACGACCTGGGCGGAAACGCCTACGTGCTCTACGAATCCGGTTCCCACCAGTACCCGGACGCCCGCAACGTCATCGACGAGCTGCACAAGGCGCCGGTCGCGGGTCTGTGATCAACCGCCGCGCAGCCACCTGCTGAACGCGGCCCACCGCCCGCCGGGCCGGTAGGTGTCGGGTTCGCGTCGGACGACGGGCGCGGGTGAGCCGAGCCAGGGCCGGATCTGCCTGGGCGGCGGCGGGAACCGCACCGGCAGCGAGGCCAAGGACCGGTGGAACGGGCCGGACTTCCACTCCAACGCCTCCGAGGGCACCGCGGGTTCGAGGTCCGGTAACCGGTCCAGGACGCGTTCGACGGCCGCGGTGCCCGTCATCCGCGCGATGCGCTGCGCGGGTGACGGGCACGCGTGCCTGCCCGCGCCGAAGGCGACGTGCGCCCGGTTTCCCACGCGGCCGCCTGAGTCGACGGCGGGATCGGTGTTGGCCCCGGCGAAGCTGATCAGGAGGGGTTGGTCGGCGGGCACCGGGTTGCCGCCGACCTGCACCTCCCGAGGTGGGAAGACCGTGCCGAAGTTGGCGATCGGCGGATCGGACCACAGCACCTCGTCGAGCGCGTCGGCCACCGGCAGGCTGCCACCGGACAGGTCCCCGGCGAACCGCTCGTCGACCAGCAGCAGCCGCAGGGTGTTGGCGATCAGGTTCTGCAGCGGCTCGCTCCCGGCGCTGCACAGCAGCGCGATCTGGTGCACGGCTTCGTCATCGGTCAGCCCGGCCTGGTGCGCCAGCAGCCACGACACGACGTCGGGTCCCGGCCGGCTCCGCTTCGCGGCGACGAGCTCGGCGACGGCCGTGCCGATCCCCCGCCCTCCGTCGACGCCGTCGAACAGCGCCAGCGCGCCGGAGACGATCTTCTCCGAGATCACCGGTGGCGCCCCGCAGATGCGGGTGACCATCAGCAGCGGCAGCACTCGCGCGTACTGCTCCACCAGGTCGGCCTCGCCGTCGGGGGCGAACCGGTCGATGAGCGCGTCGCCGGTCTCCTCCAGGTGGGTGCGCAGTTCCCGGGTGTCGACCCGCGCGAGCGCGTCGGTCACGGCGCCGCGCAGCCGGGCGTGGGTGGCGCCGTCGGTGAACATGCAGTTCGGCCGGTAGGTCATCATCGGCAGCACGGGGCAGCCCTGCGCGACGGTGCGCTGCCAGGTGCGCGGGTCCTTCGGGAAGTTCGCGGCATCGCGCAGCACCTGAAGTGCTTCGGCGTAGCCGAGCACCAGCGTGGCGGGCACGTCGGGTGCGATCTCCACCGGAGCCGTCGGACCCGCCCGGCGCAGCCGCCGGTAGACGGTCTGCGGGTCGGCGGCAAATTCCGGTCCGTGCAGCCGGGTTCGATCGTCGGTCACGAAGTCTCCTGCTCTCTACAAGCTGGCCCGAAGCCCGTCCAGGACGTTCTGCAGCAGCCCGACGTCCGGTGCTTCCAGGTCGTGCCGGGCGCTGCGGGTGACGATGTGGCCGCTGTCCAGCAGGTCGCCGAGCAGCACTTTCGTGACGCTCATCGGCAACTTGAGGTGTCCGGCGATTTCGGCGACGGACATCGCCCCGTCGCTGCAGAGGTGGAGCACGCGCCGCATCTCGGGACCGGCCGTGCCGGGCGGGGCTTCGCGCACCGCGTAGACCTGGGTGTCCATCTCGAAGGTGTTGCGCGACGGTCGTGCCCGGCCGCGCGTGACGACGTGCGGCCGGACCAACGCGCGCTCGCCGCGCTTCACGCGAACTCACCGACGCGTTGACCGGCGCTGAGCTCCTTCCCGAGCCGTTGGACGAGTTCCATCAACCGGTGGGTCATGGTCTCCACGTCCACGCCGTGTCCCGCCGATGCGGCGACGTAGGCGCGCGGACCTGCGGCGACGAGGAACACGTAGCCGTGGTCGTACTCGGTGATGGTCTGTCGCCAGGACTTCTCGGTCGAGCCGCAGAACGCGGAGTTGGCCCGTGCCAGCGATTGCAGGCCGGACATGGCGGCGGCGTGCCGCTCGGCGTCGTCGGAGGTGATGTCGGCGGAGTGGGCCATCAGCAGGCCGTCGGAGGACAGCAGGACGGCGTGCCTGGCCTCCGGGATCCGCAGTGCCTCGTCGAGCATCCACCCCAGGTCGTGTTGTCGGTTGCTGTTCATGATGCGGAGGTTCCCTTTTCGTCGTCCGGTTCGTCCTCGGACCCGCGACCGGTGAGGCTGCCGCGCTGCCACGCGCCCATCACCGATGGCTTGCCCGTTCCCCAGGAACCGTGCTCGGCGGACTGCGCGGGCACGGCGTGGCTGCGGCGCTGCCGCTTGGGCAGGCCCGTGCTGGTGTGCTGATCAGCGGCCGGTTCGTTCATCGCCGGTGCGGGCACCGGTGTTTCGGCCTTGGTGAGCAGTTCGTTGGGCAGGAACAGCACCGCGCGCATGCCCCCGTAGGGCGAGGCGGCCTCCACGAAGACCTTGAACCCGTAGCGCGCGGCGAGCACGCCGGCGAGCGCGAACCCGATCTGCGGCGGGTCGCCCAGCTTGTTGATGTCGACGACTTCCCGTCCGGTGAGCAGCGCTTTCGCGCGTTCGCGGGCTTCGGGGTTCATGCCGACCCCGGCGTCGTCCACGACGATGGACAGCCCGTTGTGGGCGGGCTGGAAGTGCACCTGGACCTGCGTGGCGGGCTGCGAGTAGCGCGCCGCGTTGTCCAGCAGTTCGGCGAGCGCGAGCACGACGGGTTCCACGGCCCGGCTGGACACCGAGAGCTCGCTCTCGGAGTGCGCCTCGATCCGCAGGTAGTCGCGGATCCGCGAGGTCGCCCCGCGCACGACGTCGAGCACGGGCGCGGCGGATCGCTGCTGGCCGGGCCAGGTCCCGCACAGCACGGCGGTGGCCTGGGCACGCCGCACGAGCTGCGAGTTCGCGTGGTCGATCTTCATCAGGCCGGCGAGCACGGCGGGATCGTCGTGCTCGTGCTGCATCTCGCTGATGGCGAGCTGCTGCTCGTTGGCGAGGCTCTGCACGCCGCGCATGGTGGAGATCATGGTGGCCTTGGCGGCGCGATCGGCGCGCTGCCTGGTCTCGTCGGCGAAGCCGGCGAACTGGCCGATGACGGTTTGCATCTCCTGGTGGAAGGGGGTGTCGGCGAGGTTGGGCCGCAGTGGTCCGGGCACGTCGATGGGCAGGCCCCGCTCGGCGTCCATCAGCGCTGGGAGTCGCCGCGTGACCAAGTGGTGCGCTTCTTCGTCGCGCAGCCGGCTCTGGAACTTGAGGCGCTGCAGGGAAACCAGGAAGGCCAGCAGAATCACTACGATTGCCGCGAGGGCAACCCACAATGCCACGTCCACTTGGGAGTGCTCCGTCGTTAGCGTGCGTGAATGAATTCGAAAGCGCTGGGATCGTCGAAGTTACCACGCTGGAGGTGCGGCAATCGAAAGTGATTCACCGCGCAAACAAACACTGATCGTGACGGATCACGTGGTATGACCAGCGAATATGTGACCTGCGTAGCGTGCCATTGCGACACACGCGTGATTCGCGGTGGCCGTCTGACCGTCATTCAGACGCGCTCAGTGACAACGCGGTGGTCACCGCCTGGCACTCCGCCGAACGACGGAAATTCGCGAACCGGAGCAACCGAATTCACTGCCAGAATCACAACCCCTCGAGTATTGGATTCCCCGATCTGATGAACCTCGAGTAATCGGCTCGTCCCGTAGTTACAATGCCCCGTTTCCGATCGACTCAATCCCCGAAAATGATCAGCGGGCGTCTCTTCTTTCCTCCTTGATCTTCGGGCGTTCCGGCCTTCGCCCCCGGCGTCTCCCCCGCCCGCGAGATCTGGCGGGATCCCCTGCCGGGCTCCGCGGGCGGGTCGCTAGTCTCTCCACATCGGACTGATGAAAGTGGAGGTAAGTCAACATGTTTCACGGATTCAAGCTTCTGGAGTTGTCTTCCGGGTGGCTCGTCGTGGCGGGATCACTCTTCGTGACAGCGGTTTTCCTGCTGACCTTCCCGCTGCGCGGGGGTCACGGCCAGCACGCGGGTTCCGGGCCGGGTGCGCTGACGGTGTGGGCGCTGCGGGAGTCGTTGAAGCCGCGATCGCCTCATTTCCACGAGATCGCAGAGCTTTTCCGCCTCATGAGCCTCGAACCGAAGCCCGTCGGGCCCGCGCGCGTGCGGGAGAGGCTGGAGCCACCGCCCTACGTCGGAGCACACCGCAGCCGGGTCGAAGACGCGGTTGAGCTCATTCACCCCAGGGTGGAGGTCTACCTGGACCCGGCGGCGCTCCGACCACACTGAGTCAGGATCAGGTCAGGCCGCTCTCCGCTGCCAGCTCGTGCAGGGTCGCGTCGAAGAGCTGATCGGCGTGGAACAGGTCGAACGGGAAGCGGCCGAAGACCTCCAGCGCGATGTGCCCGTAGAGGCGCACCCACCAGCGCATCAGGAAGTAGACCGCCTCGGCGTCCATCGCCTCCGGCGGCATGTCGATGCCCTCGTGGGAGAAGGCCTCGGCCAGCGACTTCTGCTGCACCGAGAGGTCCGGCAGGTCGATCGGTGCCTTGACCATCTCCCCCGCGTTGGGGTTCTCCGACATCATCGGGGCGACGATGCTCAGGAACACGCTCGCGAACCGGTCCGGCTGCCGGGAGCGGTCCTTCGGGGTGGCGAAGACCAGCGCGAACTCCTTCGGGTGCGCCAGCGCCCACGCGCGGAACCGGCGGCAGACCGCGAAGGTGCGGCCCAGGAAGTCCTCGCTGGACGGGTCGAACGCCGTCGACAGCTCGTCGGAGAGATCCGCGCAGATGTCGTCGCACAGCTGTCGCAGCAGGTCTTCGCGGGAGGCGTAGTAGCGGTAGAGGGCGGGCGCGGTGATGCCCAGCTCGCGCGCGATCGCGCGCAGCGTCACCGCGTCGCTGCCGTGCTCGACGAGCAGCGTCCGAGCGTGCCGCCGGATGTCCTGCTCGGTGGCTGCCCGCGCTCGCTCGCGCGGTGACAGCTCCGTCATGTCCCCAACCTCTCGGTCCGCGGAATGCGTCCACCTCGTAGGACGTCGGTCAGACCGTAACGGGCGTCACCACCGGGCTCCAAGGTCGGCCGCGCAAGCCATGAGCTGCGTCTCGTGCGAATGAATTCGGCGCCGCGGTTGTTCAAGCTCGAGAGGAAGAGCCGTGCGGGAAACCTGGAGGTCGGATGTCCGCCGAGCAAGTCACCGTCTACAGCAGGCCGGGCTGCCCGTTCTGCATGTCGCTCCGCGCCGGGCTGCAGCGCTCCGGTCTGGAGTTCAACGAGGTCGACATCTGGCAGGACCCGGATGCGGCGGGCGTCGTGCGCTCCATCGCCGATGGCAACGAGACGGTGCCGACCGTGGTGATCGGGGACTGGAAGGCGGTCAACCCGTCGACCCGCGAGGTCGTCGCCGCGGTGGCCGAGCACGCCCCGCACCTGCTGCCCGCCTGAGGTTTCGAGCTGAGGGCCGACCGCACGGGGGGCGTTGCGGCCGGCCCACAGCAGGTTGCGATCGTCGATGGCGCGAATACCGACGAGCGACAACCTGTTCAGTTTGACGGCAACTCCCCTGGGAAAGATCCACCTTGACCCCTGAATTCGCTCGAACGGTGGATCAAAGGCGGAATAATCATTTGTGTCCGAGAGCACAGAATTTTCGCGATTCACGATGTCGTCCCTGGTGGGAGCTCTAATCGCGCCTTTTGTTCGATCTTTTGCGGGATTTCCGCAGATCGTGTTTGTCGGGTGCCCCGGTCGAAGCGACCGGGGACTGGGACGCGTCGTGATGGCTGGTGTCGACCGGCTCTCCTGGAACGGGATCCACCCGGCCGGGGATTTCGGCGCGGGGGTCGGTTTCCCGATCATCATCAGCCGGTTTGGGCTGGGCCGCGAAGAAGCTCGCGAGGGCGGTGAGCTGTTCGGCGAGCCGGTCGACGTCGAGTCTCGGTTCGGTGAGCGTCGCGGTGAATGTCATGGCTCTAGCCTGCGATTTCAGGGGTGCGAGCCGGATCCGTACGGCTACTCAGTTGTTACCTATGAGTAATGCCACCCGCTGCTGCATTCGGGTGACGTAGGAACCCACGGCGGGTAGCGGGACTGCCCCCTGGCTCACACGATCAAGCCAAACGTCGAACACGTCCTTACGCTGGTTGTCAGCGGTGCGTTCTCGTCTGTGTCGTATCCGCGCCGGGTGCTTCTGCTGTGCAACTCGGAAAGGTATGGTCTAGACCATGTCGCGTTTGACTGGTGTCGGAGTCAGCTCCGGCCGCGCCGCCGGGCCGATCGTCCGGGTCGCCGAACCGCTGCCCGAGCCCGCCGCCACACCCGCCCCTGTCGACCAGGTCGCCGAGGCCGCGCGGATCCGCCCCGCCGCCGACGCGGTGGCCGAGGGGCTGTTCCAGCGCGCCGCCAGGGTCGGAGGTGACGCCAAGGCCGTGCTGGAGACCACCGCCGCCATGGCCATGGACCCGGCTCTGATCTCGCAGGCCGAACAGCTCGTCGCCACCCGGTCGCTGCCCGCCGTCCGCGCCGTCTACGAAGCCGCC
The DNA here is from genome assembly GCF_040676935.1 of Saccharopolyspora sp. NPDC049426. Lineage (NCBI taxonomy): Bacteria > Bacillati > Actinomycetota > Actinomycetes > Pseudonocardiales > Pseudonocardiaceae > Saccharopolyspora > Saccharopolyspora sp. NPDC049426. The sequence goes on from NZ_JBFAPZ010000001.1 coordinate 141,406, forward strand.
AACGGCTTCGCCGACGCGCTGCGCGCCGCCGGAGGCTACATGGCCGAACGGGCCCGCGACGTCCACGACGTGCGAGACCGCATCATCGCCGGGATCGACGGCGTCACCCCGCCCGGCGTTCCAGAGCTCTCCGCCCCGAGCGTGCTGGTGGCGCGCGACCTCGCGCCCGCCGACACCGCCGACCTGGATCCGAAGCTGGTGCTCGCGCTGGTCACCGAAGAGGGCGGGCCCACCAGCCACACCGCGATCCTCGCGCGTGCGCTGGGAATCCCGGCGGTCGTCGCGGTGCGCGGGGTGCTGACCGCCTCCGGCGCCGGCGCCACCGTCGACGGGGACGCGGGCGACGTCGAGCTCTCCGACACCGAGGTGGCCGTGCGCGTCGCCGAGCGACCCGAGCACGCCGACTGGAACGGCGTCGGCCAGACCTCCGACGGGGTCCCGGTCAAGGTGCTCGCCAACGTCGGATCGGCCACCGACTCCACCACCGCGGTCGCCGCCGGGGCGCAGGGAGTCGGCCTGTTCCGCACCGAGTTCTGCTACCTCGGCGCCGACGTCGAACCCGACGTCGCCACCCAGCGCTCCGCCTACGCCGAGGTGCTCACGCCGTTCGCCGGCAAGCCCGTGATCGTGCGGACCCTCGACGCCGGTGCCGACAAACCGCTGTCGTTCCTCGACATGAGCGCCGAGCCGAACCCTGCGTTGGGCGTGCGCGGTCTGCGAGTGGCCTTCGACCGGCCCGACCTGCTGGACTCCCAGCTCGAAGCGATCGCCGGTGCCGCGCAGGACTCCGGTGCCGAGGTGTCGGTGATGGCGCCGATGGTCGCCACCGCGGACGAGGCCGGTTGGTTCGCCGAACGCGCTCGCGCCAACGGAATCGATCGAGTCGGCGTGATGATCGAGGTCCCGGCCGCAGCGCTGTCCGCGGCGGAGATCCTGCATGCGGTGGACTTCGTCAGCATCGGCACCAACGACCTGGCCCAGTACGTCTTCGCCGCCGACCGCATGGTCGGGGCGCTCGCCGGTCTCAACGACCCGTGGCAGCCGGCGCTGCTGCGGCTCATCGCGATGGTCGGGCAGGCGGGTCGACAGGTCGACAAACCGGTGGGTGTCTGCGGTGAGGCCGCCTCCGACCCGCACCTGGCCGGGGTCCTCGCGGGCCTGGGCGTCACCAGCGTGTCGATGAACTCCTCCGCCGTCCAGGCCGTCGGCGCCGCGCTCGCCCAGCACCCGCACGCCACGTTCCGCAAGGCGGCCGAAGCCGCGCTGGAAGCACCGAGCGCGGCAGCGGCGCGGCAGACGACCAAGACGACCCTGGTCTAGGGACTGTTGAAGAACGCGGCGGAGCCGCTGCGCTTTCCCCTTCGGGGGTTTCTGCCACCGGCACCGCCCAAGCGACGCAATTCCTCAACAGCTCTCCGGGACCGGCGTCAGTTCTCCTCTTCGGGCTCGCCGTCCTGGTCGAGTCCGTGCTCGATGGCGTAGCGGGCCAGCTCCACGCGGTTGTGGAGCTGGAGCTTGCGCAGGGTCGACTGGACGTGGTTCTCGACCGTGCGGTGGGAGATCACCAGCTTGTTCGCGATCTGCCGGGCCGTCATGCCCTTGGCGACCAGCCGCAGCACCTCGGTCTCGCGCTCGGTGAGCTGCGGCGCCTGGTGCTCGGAATCCGGCGTGATCGCCATCCGGCGGTACTCGCCCAGAACCAGCCCCGCCAGGCCCGCCGTGAACACCGCGTCGCCCGCGGCGGTGCGGCGGACCGCGTCCACCAGCTCCTCCGCCGAAGCGGACTTGACCAGGTATCCCGAAGCGCCGGCCTTCACCGCCTCCAGTACGTCGGCGTGCTCACCGCTGGCCGACAGCACCAGCACCCGGGTCCCGGGGATCTCCTGGGTGATCTGCAGCGTCGCCTGAACGCCCGAGGTGTCGCCGAGGTTGAGGTCCATCAGCACCACGTCCGGCGTCACCGCCTGCGCGATGCGCAACGCCGACGCGGCATCGCTCGCGGTGGCGCGGACGTCGAAACCGCGCTCGCTCAAATCGCGCGCGACCCCGTCCCGCCACATCGGGTGGTCGTCGACGACCATCACGGTGACCGGCGGTTCGCTCATCGCTGTCCTCCTCGGCGGCGTTTCGGCTCCGGAACGCGCGGGATCCGGACCTCCCACTCGGTGCCCTCGCCCGGCGCGGTGTCGAGACTGATCTTCCCACCCAGGGCGGCGACCCGACCCCGGATGGATTTCGCAATCCCCATCCGCCCTTCGGCGGCAGCCTCGTCCAACCGCCCGTCGGGGATGCCGGGTCCGTCGTCGCGGACGCTGAGCACCACCTCGTCCGGCAGCTCCTCCAGCAGCACCCAGGCCTGGGCCTGAGCGCCCGCGTGCCTGTCGACGTTGGCCAGCGCTTCCCGGGCCACCGCCGCGAGGTCGGCGCTGAGCTGCTCGCTCAGCCGGACCGCGTTCCCCGGCACCGACACGTGCACCCGCGCGGTGCGGAACCCCTGCAGGCGGGCCGCGAGATCGGTCTCACCGTCCTCTGTGGTCTCCGGCTTCGTGGCGATCAGGGAACGCAGCTTGATCTCCTGCTCCCCGGCCAGTTCCGCCAGTTCGGCCGCCTCCCCGCCGAGCTCCGCGCCGCGCCTGCGGACCCGCGCCAGCACCTGCAGCACGCTGTCGTGGATGGACCGGGCGAGCCGTTCCCGTTCCGCGGTGGCGGCTTCGGCGCGCAGCGCCTGCGCGAGCCGTTCGGTGGAGCGGCGCGCGGTGTCGGAGTTCAGGCCGATCACCAGGCCCACCCCGACCAGCAGCAGCGTGTCCAACGCCATGTCCGATCCGGTGCGGCCCCGGACCAGCAGATTGCCCGCGGCGGCGAGGATTCCGGTGACGACACCGCCCTTCATCCCCCACTGCACCGCAGCCGCCGTGACCCCGGTGGAGTGCCAGACCGTCACCACCGAGGGATTCGAGGAGTTCATGTGGGCCTCGGTGAGGATGAACTCGTTGAGCAGGAACAGCGCGTTGACCACCACGACGTCGGCGGCCACCAGCCGGTTGGTGCGCCCGGCTCGGGTCCGGTAGCGCCAGACCGTGAAGGCCGTCCACACCGCCATGCAGATGATGCAGATCGCCGCCAGCCACGGCCGCTCGTAGGCGTCGAAGAACACGACGAACCACACCGCGGCGTAGAGGAACGTCACGACGCGAAAGACGTTGTGCCCCCGCCACAGCGGCGTTCGGCCGTCGGCCACCTGAGGTGGCGTCGGCGATGCTTGCCAACCGGTCAACTCGAACTCCTCCCGAGCGCCCATCCTGCCCCACGAGGACTCCGTTGCGGAATCGCGTGGTCGGGAAAGCGAAATGCGTCGCACTGCTCCGAACCGCCGATCCGCGACGCCCGGTTGGGGGCGTTCACCGCGAAACGCCGTTCCCGTTTTCACGTTGTGCTTCGGTGTGCTCATTCGCTGTGCCAGGCTCCCGGCGGGAGGTGACTGATGGGCGGTTGGTTGCTGTGGCGCATGCGTCCTGCTGCGATCGGCTACGTCCTGTTGGTCCAAGCGCTGGCGCTGGCGCTGGTCGTGCTGGTGTTCATGACCGGGCGACGACCCGCCCCCGACGACCTGCTGAACTTCGCGGCGCTCGCCTCGACCGCCGGCGCGACCATCGTGATCACCTCCGTGTCGATCAACCTCCGGCGGCAGATCCGGCGCAACCCGTGGACCCTGCACATCGTCTACCTGGCGGCCGGAATCCTGTTGCTGCCGACCAACCTCCTGGTCCTGCTGCTGCTCGGGCCCGCGCTGCACGGCGTCCTGCACGACCGGCCGGAAGCGCACCGCTGGCTGTTCACCACCGCGGCCACGACCGTCGCCACGTTCGCCGCGCGGCTGGTCGCCGGGTGGAACGAGCCGGTGTGGACGGCGGTGAACTTCTTCGCCATCGGCGTGGTGCTGCTGGTGGTGCGCGCCTCGGTGGTCGCGGGCGGGATCCGGTTGCGCACGCCCGGAGCTCCGCGCTCCACAGTGCTGGGTGAGCCGATCGACGTGCTGCTGGGCATCGTCGCGGCCAGCCTCGGTGGACTGCTCGCGGTCGCGATGTCCGCGGAGCCGCTGACCGCGCTGCTCGCCGGGCCCCCGATGATCCTGCTGGACCTGGCCGGCCAGCTGCCGCAGTGGCGGCGGACCGCTCAGCACGACGGCAAGACCGGTCTGGCCAACTCCTCGCACTGGGAGCGCATCGCCCGCGTGGAGCTGATGCGCGCCCGGCAACGGCAGCAGCCGGTCGCCCTGCTGCTGCTGGACCTGGACCGCTTCAAGCGGGTCAACGACGAGCTCGGCCACCTGGCCGGTGACACGGTGCTGGCCAAGTTCGCGAACATGCTGCAGGACAACGTCCGCAGCGAAGACCTGGTCGGTCGCTTCGGCGGCGAGGAGTTCGTGGTGCTGCTGCCCGGAACCCAGGGCGAGACGGCCTACCGTGTCGCGGACCGGATCCGGGTGTCCACGGCCGCTCTGTCGGTGGAGACCCGGGACATCCACGGCGACCAGCGGGAGCTCACCGGGCTGACGGTGAGCATCGGCGTGGCGACCACCGGCCGGTTCGACTACGAGCTCACCGATCTCCTGGTGGCCGCCGACGCCGCGATGCTCGCCGCCAAGGCGGCCGGCCGCAACGTCGTGACCGTCGCTTGAGCGCGGTGGGCAATCACCTCGTGGGTGGCGGGAACCCCGGACCGGCGTCGCGGCGCCCTCCCCGGAGAACCGCTGAGAAATCTCCCCGCGGCAGATCCTTCAGTCCTTCTTCTGGTCGTCCTCGGGTTCTTCGTCCGCGGTCTTCTCCTCGGCCGGCTCGGCGTCGGCGGGCGCGGACGGTTCCAGGGGGATGCTGCCGGTGGTGTCCGGGAGCTCCTCCTCTGCCGCGATCAACGCCCGGATCGCGGCGTTGAGCACCGCGACCAGCGGGATCGCCAGCAGCGCGCCGACGATGCCGTTGATGACCACGCCGATGCTGATCGCCAGCACGACGCCCAGCGCGTGGATCTGCACCGCGCGACCGAGGATCAGCGGCTGGAGCACGTTGCCCTCCAGCTGCTGGACCAGCAGCACGATGCCGACCACGATCAGCGCCACGACCCAGCCCTTGGTCACCAGCGCCACCAGCACCGCGACCGCACCCGAGGCGACCGCGCCCACGATCGGCACGAATCCGCCGAGGAAGACCAGCGCGGCCAGCGGGATCGCCAGCGGAACGCCCAGGATCACCAGGCCCAGCCCGATGCCGAGCGCGTCCACCACCGCGACCAGCGCGGTCGCGCGCACGAAGCCGACCAGCGACGTGAACCCGGCGATGCCCGCGTTGTCCACCCGGTGGCGGACCTGGCGCGGCGCCAGGCGGACCACGAAAAGCCAGACGCGGCGGCCGTCGTAGAGGAAGTAGATGAGCGTGAACAGCGCCAGCACGATCCCGGTCAGCAGGTTGCCGAAGGTGCTCGCGGTGGACAGCGCGCCGCTGGTCAGGACCGCCTGGTTGGACTGCAACCAGTCCCGTGCCTGCTGGATGTAGTTGGCGATCTGGTCGTCGTTGAGGTGCAGCGGCGAGACCGCCAGCCACTGCCGCATCGCCTCGAGGCTGGCCACGACCTGGCGCTGCAGGTCCGGGAAGCCGTTGATGAAGGCGTTGACGACGAAGGTCAGCACACCGCCGACCACGGCGAGACCGCCGACGAGCACCATCGCCGTCGCCAGCGCCCGGGGCACCTCGCGGCGCGCCAGCCAGGACACCAGCGGTGCCAGCAACGCCGCCAGCAGCAGCGCGATCGCCACCGGGATCACGACCACGTAGATCCGCGTGATGATCATGCCCGTCACGTACAAGGCGGCGGCGATCACCAGCATGCGCCAGCTCACCGCCGCGGAAACCCGCAGAACCCGGGGGATCGCCGTCGAGGCGTCGTCGGGCTCGCTGATCTTCAGGTCGCTCACACCGCCACCGTATCGCCGATCTCCACCCCGCATCCCCACAACGGGCACCCCCACGAACTCCGCCGCCGACCGGGCCGGGGTGACCGGATCACTCCGGTATTCCGGTCACCGAATACCGCGGTAATCCGGGTCGGCCGCCCGGGGCCGGTTGGTGGCGGGATGTCCGGTTCGGGCGGGTCGGCAAGTCGAGCGGTGTAACACGATGTAGCGAACTGGCTTCTCTGCGCTTACGGAAGACGACCTTGTTTTGAAAGAGTTCCCGTCGCGAGGGAGGACGAAGCTCCGTGGGGGAGCCACAGCAGGCCGAGGAGGTTCTGGCACCGCGATGTCCGTCCGTGACCGTACGACGCAGACCGCCCGACGGCGGTTGCTGGGCCGTGCCCTGGTCCTGGCGGGCACGGCGGTCGCCGGAACCTCCGCGGCCTTGCTGGTCGGTCAGCCCGCGGAAGCCGAATCCGGGACGCCGACGGACGCGCTCGCCGAAGCTCCGGTGCTGTCCGAAGCCGCCGCGCTTCCCGGCGATGCCGCGGACCTCCCGGCGACCGCGCTGGAGCACGTGCGACAGGCGGACCCCGCTTCGTTCCCGCTCGACGAACTGGACCCGCTGGCCCTGGTGCCCGACGAACCGGTCGGACACCTCATCCCCGGCGGCAACGACGACGCGACCGCCGCACCCGCCCAGACGCCGCAGGACACCGAGCCCGCGGCGTCGCCGATCGAACCCGCAGACGGGCCGGACCGGCAGGCGGACGGCCCGCCGCCACCGGCGGCCGCGAACACCCCCGATCCCGAGCCGTCCACGGCATCCCCGCAGGTGGACGCTTCGGTCCGGGTGGCCGGACAACCCGTTCCGGACACCCCGAACACCCCCGAGCCGGAGCGTCCGGCCGTGAACACCGCACTGCCCGCGTCGAGCGGCTGCGCCAAGACGGCGGACGGTCAGCAACCGGGCGCCGGCCTCCCCGGCCGGTACCCGGCGGCACCGCTCGCCGACGGGGCGCGTCCGGACGCGTGCGCGCAGGACCACGCCGAAGTGCTGCGAGGGGTGCCGTCCCCTCGCCCCGGCGCGACCCCTGACTGACCCGCCTGCCGGCACCGATTCGCAGCGTGGCGAACGCGCGTGCCGGCGACTTCGCGATCTGAGTCCAACGCCGACCGATCATGATCAAGTTCTGATGACGGTGCGGCGCTCGAAGTTGATTTTCCCCCGGAACGCGGGGAGCCTGGTTAAGGAGAAGATCCATGCAGACTTGGGCGAAGCGCGGCGTTCAGACCGCGCTGGTCACTGGTGGCATGCTGGCCGTCGGTACGGGGGTCGCTTCCGCCGGGGATGCCTGTCAACAGCGTCCGATGCCGTTGGGAGAGTCGGTGTTCCCGCCCGCGCTCGACGACACTGCGCCGCTCGGCCGTTGCCTGGCCGGAGACCTGTTCTCAGAGGGTGCGCAGCACAACAGCCCGGTGGTCGAGTCCGGCCGCGGGCAGCTCGACGAGTCCGCCAACGAGCTGACGCGCGAGATCCCCGCGCTGCGGTTCCAGGACTCGCCGCTGAAGCTGGCCGGCTGGGCGGCGGACCCGTCCGAGGCCACGCCGCTCGACCTGCGCCGTTCGCCGCAGGGCAGTGCGCCGACCACCCCGGCACAGGGCTTCCACCGCTCGCTGAGCTGGTCCGCGCCCATCGGTGACGTCGTCCGCGACCGGCTCCCCGCCGGCGGACCGCAGACGGCCGAGCTGGTCATCCCGCACGACGACCTCGTCTACTTCGACGGCTTCGCCCCGGCCAACGGGATCATGGAGCTCTACGAAGGCGCCCTCGCCCCCCGCGAGGAGGCCCCGGTGGAGACCGGCGGCCTGCTGGCCACCGACTCCGTCGACCTGACCTCCGCCGACGTGGGCGGACTGCGCAGCGACCTGCGCACCGTGCCGCCGCTGGTGCTGTCCGCGGCCCTGGCCGAACCGCCCGCTCCGCCGGCCGCGCCGGTGGAGTTCGTGCCGCTGGACGTGCCGGGCGAGCGGCAGGCCCCGGTCACCGAGGTGCCGCCGCTGTCCGGGCTGTCCCTGCTGGAGCTGTCCAAGGTGCCCGGCACGGTCGAGCGCAGCGGTCCCGGCCTGTCCGCTCCGATCCCGGGCCTCGGCGAGCTCAACGCGCTGCAGAACGGCCAGACCTCGGCGCCGGCGCCCAGCCGGATCACCGCCGCTCTGGAGGACACCGTCCTCCCGGCGCACACCATGGTCGCGTCCCGGTCCGAGCTGCCGCTGCTGTCCGGCACGGCCGGTGCCCCCGACCTCACCCTGCCGATGCCGGCCATCAGCCCCGAGCTGATGCACCGCTTCGACAACGCCGAGACCGTGGTCATGCCCCGCGCCTGACCCCGCGCAGCAGAAGGCCCCGCCCGCTGTGGGGCGGATTCGAGGGGTCGTCGCAACACAACTGGTCAACTGGCTTGGGCCAGGAGCTTAGCGAAGCGCTCGGCTGGGGTGTCCCAGCCGAGCGTTTTGCGTGGGCGACCGTTGAGTTCGGCGGCGACGGCGTCCAGGTGCTCGGGGGTGTGGGGCGACAGGTCGGTGCCCTTGGGGAAGTACTGGCGGAGCAGGCCGTTGGTGTTTTCGTTTGAGCCGCGCTGCCAGGAGCTGGCCGGGTCGCAGAAGTAGACCGGGATCCCGGTGGCGACGGTGAACGCGTGGTGGCAGGCCATTTCCGTGCCCTGGTCCCAGGTCAGCGACCGCCATAGGTGGGCGGGCAGATCAGCGACCGCGCCGGTGAGGGCGTCGCGGAACAGCTCGGCGGAACGGCCGTCGGGCAGGTGGATGAGCTTGACGAACCGTGTGGCGCGCTCGACCAGCGTGCCGATCGCCGAGGCGCCGTCCTTGCCGATGATGAGGTCGCCCTCCCAGTGCCCGGGGATGGCGCGATCGGCGACCTCGGCGGGCCGTTCGCTGATCATCACCATCTTGTGGGTGTAGCGCGGCTGACGACGGCGGGCCTGGCGGCGCGGTTTGCGCATGACGCGGCCGGTGCGCAGGGTGTTGGCGATCTCTCGCCGCAGCTCACCGCGTCCCTGGATGTAGAGGGCCTGGTAGATCGTCTCGTGGACCACGTGCATCTCCGGCTGGTCGGGGAAGTCCCGGCGTAGTTGGCCGGCGATCTGCTCGGGGCTGAGCTTGCGGTCCAGGTGGGCCTGGGTGACCTGGCGTAGCTGCAGGTTCGTGGTGATCTTGCGTGGCTTGGGGCGGGGTCGCCGGGCCAGTGCCCGGTCCTGCGCGGAGTAAGGCCGGTAAGCCCACTTGCGGACGTCTCCCCGCAGCGGCATCCCGTTGCGGCGGATCTCCCGGCTGATCGTCGACGGTGATCGTCCCAGCTCCCGGGCGATCGTGCGGATGCCCGCCTGTTCCCGCCGCCGATCCGCGATGTAGAGGCGTTCCTGCTGGCCCAGGTACCGAGAACACACATCGGGGCGCCCCGCCGGACGAACCGGTGGGGCGCCCTTCGTGTTTCCGGTCGGCTGCCTGCCGTTGCGCCATCGCTTGCCGGTCCGCCGGTTGATCCCCACGATCCGGCACGCCTCCATGCTGCTGTACCCCTGCTTCACAAGATCAAAGTACGCAGCACGCTCCCGGTGGAGACCCTTGCGTCCCGGCCCCTTGTCCCGGTCCTTGCGGATCTCGAAGTCCATCGCATCCCCGAAGATCGGGTGTTGCGACGACCACTAGAACCCAAGTGGAAGCGGACGGGGCCTTCTCGCGTCAGGGGGTCACCGCGGGCTTCTCGGACCGCGGGATGTCGACCGGTGTCCGGTCGCGTTCGCGCCACCACAGGTAGCCGTTGTAGGCCAGGTAGGCGACGCCGAAGTAGACGTAGGAGTTGCCGACGAACTGCTCGAAGACGTTCCAGGTCAGCTCCAGGCCCTTGCCCTGGGGCATCTTCCAGTGCGGGCCCATCATGAAGAACCCGCTGATCAGCGTCGTCATCAGCAGCATCGCCCAGTCCCGCCGCACGTACGCCGCGCCTGCCAGCAGCACCAGTCCGGGGATGGCCCAGACCCAGTGGTGCGACCAGGAGATCGGCGAGAGCAGCAGACCGAGCACGCCGTTGAGCACCACGGCGGTGGGCAGGTCTCGCTGCCGGACCGCGTTGATCATCCCCAGCACCGCCAGGCCCAGCACGAGCACCGCGAGCACGCCCAGCACGAGCGTGAGGTTCGGCGCGCTCAGCTTGGACAGCAGCGACTTCAGCGACTGGTTGCCCGCGTAGGTCGAGGCGTCACCGGTGAACTTCGGCCCGAAGTTGACGTGGCTGTTGGCGAACATCTCGTGCAGCCAGAACCGGCGGGCGTTGTCGAAGGTGATCAGCAGACCGACAAGGGCGGTGCCGACGAAGGTCAGCAGCGACACCGCGATCGTCCGGAAGTCCCGTCGCAGCAGCGGCAGCAGCAGGAACACCAGAGGTGTGAGCTTGATGCCCGCGGCGATGCCGATCAGCAGGCCGCGCGGGTAGGGCAGCTTCTTGGTGCCCTCCACCCGCCACAGCAGGTCGACCACCACCAGCGCCATCAGCACGATGTTGATCTGCGCGTAGGTGATCGTCTCCATGATCGGTTCGCTGATCGTGGCGATCGGCAGCACGGCCGCGGTCACCATCAGCACCCGATCCCGGTGAGCCTGCAGGAACGTCGACTCCCGCAGCACCACGTACAGCGTGGTCAGCAGCGCCAGGTGGCTGACCAGCATGATCACCGCGGTGGAGACCACCTTGGGCACCAGCGCGAGCGGCGCGAACACGATCGCCGCGAACGGCGGGTAGATGAACGGCAGCTTCAGACCCGACTCGGTGGGCGGCAGGTTGTGGTAGAGATCGCGGCCGCCCAGCAGCGCTTGGGCGCCCTGCCGGTAGACCTCGCCGTCGATGTGGTCGTGGGTGTTGACCGTCGAGACCACCACGATGGCGATCAGCTCCGCGATCGCGATGACCGCCAGCAACGACCTGTGACTGCGCAATCGTTCGGCCAGCGGAACCAGATCCGCGGTTCCGGGCATTGGCATGCACCATCCTCTCGGCTACCACTGCCGCTCAAGGGTAGAGATGGGCTCGACGCGGTCGGACGCTCGGCGTCGCGCGGAAGCCCATTCGTGACGCACTCTCTATCGGGAGCGGCTCCGAGGTGTTTCGCACAGGCCTTCTCGATCGTGTTTCACCTGCATGAATGATCAAAATTCGATCATCGAGGTGACTCGTGGGGAAGGTGTGGTCAAGCCCCTGACACTGCGTTATAAGCGGAGCGTGAAACCACCATTACGGGTGGTCGCTTCTCTCTTGAAATGCGCCCCTGCACAAGGGGAGGCTCAGACGGACTGCTCCGTTTGGTGGGGAGGGAGGGGGCCGAATGAGTGTCCTTGACGTGGCTGCTGCCCAGCTGGCACCCGTGTGGGACGAGCTCGTCAGCGGGCTGAACGTCGGGGTGCTGCTGACCGATGACCGCGGCCAGGTGCTGGCCACCAACGACGTCGCCGCCGAGCTGATGCAGCTGGACCGGGCCGATCTGCTGACCGGAACTCGTCCTCACGACTGGCAGGTCCGCGACGACACCGGCTCGCCCATGCCGGACTGGGCCGACCTGGCCGGTCAGGTGCTGCGCGCGGGCTGCCCGCTGTCCATCCCGCTCGTCATCATCAGCGGTCGCACCGAGAGCCGCATCTGGGCCGACTACCACGCCGTCACCGTGCAGGGCCGCAGGCGAGTGCTCGTCCTGCTGCAGTCCGTGCACACCGACGTCTCGCACTCCTCCGGCCTGCTCGACCCGCTGACCGGTCTGCCCGGTCGCGTGCTGCTGCTCGACCGGCTGCAGCAGTCGCTGGTCCGGTCCCGCTCCCGCGGCACGCTGTCGACCCTGGTGCTCATCGACGTGCAGCGGCTCGCCGACTTCAACGCCGCGCACGGCTTCGAGCGAGGCGACGAGCTGCTGTCGACGTTGGCCGGTCGGCTGCGCGAGGGCCTCAAGGACGAGCACACCGTGGCCCGCTACGGAGGGGACGAGTTCGCGGTGGTCGCCGAACACCCCAGCGGAACGGGCGAGCGGATCGCCGCCCAGGCGCGCGAGGTGGCCGGCTGGCCGATGCGCGTCGGCCGCAAGCGCGTCCGCCCCGACCTGCGGGTCTCCTGGGTGACCACCGATGGCCTCGCCTCGGTCCACTCGGTCCTGGCCCGGGCGGAACAGCAGCTCACCGCGAAGGCGCGGACCTGACGACCGCTGGATCGCCCCGAAGAGAGCCTGGTCGTCAACCAGGAAGGAGGTACTGCGTGGGTCAAGTAACCCCTGCTGAACGAAGCGGGGCACCCACGGTGAGGTGGGTGCCCCGCTTCCTGTTCATGACGGTTCAGCGCTCGGCCTCGCCCGAGATGAAGTCCTCGACCGCCTGGTAGGCGTCGGAGTCGGAGTACTGCTCCGGCGGCGACTTCATGAAGTACGACGAAGCCGACAGGATCGGGCCACCGATGCCGCGGTCCTTGGCGATCTTCGCGGCGCGGATCGCGTCGATGATGATCCCCGCCGAGTTCGGCGAGTCCCACACCTCGAGCTTGTACTCCAGGTTCAGCGGCACGTCGCCGAAGGCGCGTCCCTCCAGCCGGATGTAGGCCCACTTGCGGTCGTCCAGCCACGGCACGTAGTCCGACGGACCGATGTGCACGTTGCGCTTGCCCAGGTCGCGGTCGACCTGCGAAGTCACCGACTGCGTCTTGGAGGTCTTCTTCGACTCCAGGCGCTCCAGCTCCTTCATGTTCAGGAAGTCCATGTTGCCGCCGACGTTGAGCTGCATCGTGCGGTCCAGGTGCACGCCCCGGTCCTCGAACAGCTTGGCCAGCACGCGGTGCGTGATGGTGGCGCCGACCTGCGACTTGATGTCGTCACCGACGATCGGCACGCCGGCCTCGGTGAACTTGGCGGCCCACTCCGGGTCGGAGGCGATGAACACCGGCAGCGCGTTGACGAAGCCCACGCCCGCGTCGATCGCGCACTGCGCGTAGAACTTGTCGGCGTCCTCCGAGCCCACCGGCAGGTAGGACACCAGGACGTCGACCTCGGCCTCGCGCAGCGCCTGGACCACGTCGACCGGCTGCTCGTCGGACTCCTCGATGGTCTCCCGGTAGAACCGGCCGAGACCGTCGTGGGTGTGCCCGCGCTGCACGGTGACGCCCAGCGGCGGCACGTCGGCGATCTTGATGGTGTTGTTCTCGCTGGCGACGATGGCCTCGGAGAGGTCCCGACCGACCTTCTTGGCGTCCACGTCGAACGCGGCGACGAACTTCACGTCGCTGACGTGGTAGTCGCCGAAGGCGACGTGCATCAACCCGGGAACCCTCGTGTCCGGATCGGCGTCGGAGTAGTAGTGCACGCCCTGCACCAGCGACGCAGCGCAGTTCCCAACGCCGACGATCGCCACTCGCACCGAGCGACCGGGACGATCTCCGCCCATGGCAGGGCCCTCCTTCTTGGTCATCTGTCGTGTCCTTGCTTGATTCGTGCCGGTGGCTGATTACCCACATCTGGGCGTCCACAGGCATCGGGCCGCCCGGACGTCGAGGCAGCTGCCTGCTCGACGCGTTCGGTCTCGATGATCTCGTCCAGCCAGCGAACCTCGCGCTCGCTGTGGTCCAGCCGCAGGCGGTGCAGTTCCCGCGTGTAGCGGTCGAGGCATTCCCCGGAACGGGCCAACGCGCTGCGCAACCCCTCCTGGCGCTCCTCCACCCGGCGGCGCCGGGCCAGCAGGATGCGCATGCGCGCCTCGGCGGGCGTGCGGGAGAAGAACACCACGTGCACGCCGAAGGCGTTGTCCTCGCAGGAACGGGGGCCGCTGTCGGCGACCAGCTCGTCGAAGCGCTGCTCACCTGCGGCGGTGATGCGGTACACGCGGCGGGCGCGGCGGCCCCACGCCTTGGACTCCTCGGCGTCCGATTCCTCTTCGATCAGCCCGGCCCGGCACAGCCTGCGCAGCGTCGGGTACAGCGACCCGCAGGAGAGCGCGCGGAACACGCCGAGCGTGTCGTTCAGCTGTTTCCGCAGCTCGTATCCGTGCATCGAGGAGCTGTGCAGGAGCCCGAGCACCGCGAGTTCGAGCATCTGCACCTCCTACGAGCGTCTAATAGGCGCCGCGAATAATAAGGACTGCCAGCGTCGGCAGGGGCACCCGGCGGAGTATATCGCGCCGATATATCGAGACTCACAGTCGAGCGGTGCCAGAGGTGGTCGGCGTCACCGCACGTGGTGGCGGAGATGCCCGCCTGCCCTGAACGGCGCATGGAGCGCGCGGGGGCGGCACGTACCCTGTGGTCGTGCGGACCCAACGGCAAGTGGTCGACTACGCGTTGCAGCGCCGAGCGCTCCTCGCGCAGTTGCACGCTGGCCGCGTCGGGGTGATGGAGGTCTGCGACGCCGACCCGTACTTGCTTCAGGCGGCGAAGTTCCACGGTGAACCCAGCGACACCACCTGCCCCGTGTGCAGGAAGGAAGAGCTGACCCAGGTCTCCTGGGTGTTCGGCGACGCTCTCAAGCACGCGTCCGGATCGGCGCGCAAACCCGAAGAGCTGGACCGGATGGCCAACCTGTTCGAGGAGTTCAACGTCTACGTCGTCGAGGTGTGCCGCACATGTAACTGGAACCACCTGGTGCTGTCTTACGTTCTCGGGACCAACGGCTTGAACGACGGCCGATCCGGGCGCAAGACTGCAGCGGAGTGAGATTCGGTCGTGCACCCGGCACGCCCGCACGCGCCGATGCGGCGCACCCCCGACGTGAACGCATCACCGGCGTCGCCCCGACGCCTGTCCTGGAGGCCAACTCGTGAACGACGAGCGTGACGACCATGCCAAGGGCCGCCACTCCCGGCATCCGAACCCCGACGGTCGCCCCACGCCACCCCCGCCGCAGAACCCCGGCCCTCCCGGTGGTCAAGCAGGACCACCGCAGCGGCCGGCCGGCGGACCCCCGCCGCCCCCGCCCGGCGGTCCGGCGTGGCCGGGAGAGCAGCCCGGTGGTCGTCCGGGAGCCGGTGGGCAGCAGCCGCCGCCCCCGCCGGGACGTCCCGGCGGGCAGCCCGGTGGGCAGCAGCCGCAGTGGCCCGGGGCCGAGGCCCCGGAGGAGACGACCGGTGCGTGGACGCCGTCCTTCGACGACGACTCCGCACCGGGTTCGAGCCCGTCGCCGCTGACCAGCAAGTTAAACGGGGAGGACGACGCGACGAGCTACTCGCCGTCACCACCACCACCGCCTCCTCCCCCGGGCCGTCCGGGACAGCCACCGGCGGGGCAGCAGCCGCCCGCCGGTCGTCCCGCGCCGCCACCAGGTGAGGCGCCGACGCAGAACCTCCCCCAGACGCCGGGCGCCGACCGTGGCGCTGCCGGTGCCGCAGGTGCTGCCGGTGCCGCAGGTGCTGCCGGTGCTGCCGGTGTCGCAGGTGCGGCCGGAGCCGCAGGTGCAGCTGGAGCCGGTGGTGCCGCTGCCGGTGCTGCCGGTGCTGCCGCCGGTGCGGGTGCGGTTGCCGCAGGTGCCGCTTCGGGCGGTGCCGGTGTCACCCGTGAGCCGAATCTGCTGACGCACTCGGACCAGGCGACGTACAACTACTACGCCGACGACTTCGACGACGACCCCTACGGCGACGACGATCGGTTCGGCGACCACCAGAGCGGCGGTGCCGCAGATGTCGGCAGCGCCGCTTTCCCGGGCAGGGACGACGACGAGGATCCAGACGACGACATGAGTGCCGCCCAAGCCAAGCGCGCCGTCCTGTGGCGGCGCATCCGCAGGGCCTGCTACGTGGGCGCGGCCGCAGCGGTGATCATCCCGACGCTGGTGTTCATCTACGGCTACCTGTTCTGGGAAGCGCCGGATGAGCAGAAGCTGCTGAACATGAAGCAGCCGATCACCATCACCTACGCGGACGACTCGCCGCTGGCGACGGTGAGCTCGGACGGTTCGCGCGAGGTCGTCCGCGATCTCAACCAGGTGTCCAAGCCGCTGCGGGACGCGACGATCTCGGCCGAGGACGCGAGCTTCTACACCAACCCCGGCTTCGACTTCCAGGGCATCGCCCGGTCGGTGTTCTTCATGTTCACGGGCTCCGGTGTCGGTGGTGGTTCGACGATCACCCAGCAGTTCATCAAGCTCGACCTCGAGCTGAACAAGTCGGATCCCGACTACGTCCGCAAGATCAAGGAGATCGTGCTCGCGTTCAAGATCACCAACGAGCGCGAGAAGGACGACATCCTCCTGTCGTACCTCAACACCGCCTACTACGGCCGAGGCGCCAACGGCATCACCGCGGCGGCCAACGCCTACTTCGGCAAGAAGCCGAGCGAGATCACCCCGGCCGAGGCTTCGGTGCTGGCGGGCATGGTGCAGCGCCCGAAGGGCAACGACCCGCGCGAGGACATGGAGCAGGCCACCTCGCGGTTCGACTACGTGCTCGACCAGATGGTCAAGAACGGCTTCCTGCCCGCTGCCGAGCGCGAGGGCCTGCAGCTGCCCGAGACCCGCGGTCAGAGCGACTGGCGGATCGACCGGCGGCTGACCCCGGACCAGTTCAAGATCAAGGACCAGGTCCTCCGGGAGCTCGAAGAGGCCGGCTACGACGAGGACACGCTGGCCCGCGAGGGCTTCAAGATCAAGACGACGATCGACCCGAAGGCCCAGAAGGCGGCGGTCGAGGCCGCCACCACCCAGGCCGAGAACACGCTGCCGGACAACATCAAGACCTCGCTGGTGGCGGTCGAGCCCAAGAGCGGTGAGGTCAAGGCGTACTACGGCGGCGGCGGGGACGTCGGTGGCTACGACTGGGCGGTCGCGCCCACCGAGCCCGGTTCGTCGTTCAAGCCGTTCGCGGTGCTGGCGGGTCTGCACAAGGGCATCGGCATCGGCGAGTTCTACGACGGCAGCAGCCCGCAGACGATCGCGGGAACCGAGTTCGCCAACGCCCCGAACGTGGCCTGCGACGTGCCGAACCACTGCGGTGTCCGCGAGGCGATGACGAAGTCGGTGAACACCGTGTTCGTCAACATGGCGTCCCGGTTCGGGCCGCCGGCCATCGCCGAGGCCGCGCACGCCGCCGGCGTCCCGACGGAGTACAAGTCGGGCAAGGGCTCGACCAAGACCCTGCAGAACGCCGACGGTCAGACCCAGTCCGGTGTCGCGCTGGGCATGTACCCGGTGAAGCCGATCGACATGGCCAACGCGTACGCGACGCTGGCGAACCAGGGCAAGTCGCACACCCCGCACCTGGTTCGGGAGATCACGCCGCGCGAGGGTCCGGCGATCAAGATCCACAACGAGCCGGTCAAGACGCTCTACGACGAGTCGGAGTCGGAGGCCGCGAAGCTGGCCTACAACACGATCGCGTCGATGTTCGACGTCGCCGACCACGCCAAGCGGGGTCTCGAAGGCGGCCGGCCGGTGATGTCCAAGACCGGTACGCACCAGTACCTGGACACCAAGGACAACGCCACCGCGTGGATGATCGGTGCGACTCCGCAGCTGTCCACCTCGGTGTCGATGCTGGCCAGCGAGAACGGCCGCAACATCCCGCTGGAGGACAACTCGGGCACCAGCTTCTACGGCGGCAAGTACCCGGCGATGGTGTGGCAGCAGTTCATGAACAGCTACCACAAGGGACTCAAGGTGGAGCAGTTCAAGAAGACCGACACCATCGGTCAGTTCCAGGACATCCCGCTGCCGCCGCCCCCGACCTCGTCGGAGCCGCCGTCGAGCTCGGCGCCGCCGCCCACGATGCCGAGCGACTCGCAGGACCAGGAGCCGACGACCAGCCGGGAGAAGCCCGGTGACGGTCAGGACTGCGGCGGGTTCTTCGAGCCGCCGTGCGAGTCCGAGACGAGCAGCCCCGGTGACGTCGCACCAACGCGTCGGTTCGGCGAGTAGTCGGAGCTGAAGCAGGAAGGGCACCCGTCCACCCGGCGGGTGCCCTTCCTGCTTTTCGGGGCCAAGTAGCATCCGGGCGTGTCCACCAACGAATCCGCCGATCGGGAAACAGCGGCGTCCTCGGGGAACGTGCTCGCGGCAGCGGTGGACAGTTCGTCCCTCTCACCGGCGGATCGGGTCCCGCCGACCTGGACGGAGTCGTTCCCGCGCAAGGTCAGTCGGCTCTTCGGCGGTCCGCTCGGCAGGCACGCGCAGGTAGGGCGGCAGTGGTTCTGGACGCCGCTGCGGGTGATCCTGCTGCTGGCGGTGCTGACGCTGGCCGCGGCGTGGCTGTTCAAGGCGCCCTGCCAGATCACCTACGACACCGGCAGCGGTCCGCAGCTGGACTGGCGGAACAGCAAGCAGTACGTCGCCATGTGCTACACCGACATCATCCCGCGCTACGGCGTGGGAGATCTCGCGCCGGACAACGCCTTCCCGTACAAGACCGGCTGGGTGGAGAACCAGGGCACGCCGAACGAGCAGGTCCGCTACATGGAATACCCGGTGCTGACCGGGCTTTTCCAGTGGATCAACGCCCGCACCGCCGACGGTTGGGCGACGCTGGCCGGTTTCGGCTGGCTCCCGGGTGGACTCACCAGCGTCCTGTACTTCAACATCACCGCGCTGTGGCTGGCGGCGGCCTGGCTGGTGACCGTCTGGGCGCTGGTCCTGCTGGCCCGCCGCCGCGTCTGGGACGTCGCGCTGGCCGCCGCCTCGCCGCTGGTCTTCGCGCACGCCTTCATCAACTTCGACGCCCTGGCCGCGGCGCTGGGAACCGCCGGTCTGCTGGCCTGGGCGAGGCGACGACCCGCGCTGGCCGGGGTGCTGATCGGCATCGGCGGCGCCACCAAGCTCTACCCGCTGTTCTTCCTCGGACCGCTGCTGATCCTGGCCTGGCGCGCGGGGAAGCTGCCCGACGCCGCGCGCGCGGTGCTGGCCGCCGCGGTGGCGTGGCTAGCGGTGAACGTCCCGATCCTGCTGGCGTACCCGGACGGCTGGGGCGAGTTCTTCCGGCTGAACAGCCAACGGCCCGCCGACCCGGACTCGCTGTACAACGCGCTGATGCACTTCACCGGTTGGGGCGGTTTCGACGGGCAGCTGCCGGCGGGCGCGACGCCGGTGGTGCTCAACGCGGTCAGCCTCGGGCTGTTCCTGCTGGCCTGCCTGGCGATCGGTTGGCTCGCGCTGGCCGCTCCGACCCGGCCGCGCGTGGCTCAGCTGTGCTTCCTGGTGCTGGCGGCGTTCCTGCTGACCAACAAGGTGTGGAGCCCGCAGTACTCGCTGTGGCTGGTTCCGCTGGCGGTGCTGGCGATCCCGCGCTGGCGGTTGCTGCTGACCTGGATGGTCGTCGACGCCGCCGTGTGGGCGCCGCGCATGTACTACTACCTGGGCACGGCCAACAAGGGACTGCCGGAGGGCTGGTTCCTGGGCGCGGTGCTGGTCCGGGACGCGATGGTCGTGCTGTTGTGCGTGCTGATCGTCCGCGAGATCCTCGATCCGGCCCGCGACAAGGTGCGCACCGCGCTGACGGTCTGCGGCGAGCACCCCGGCGGCATCGACGACCCGTGCGGCGGTCTGCTCGACGGCTCCCGGGACCGGTTCGTGTTACCCGGTGTCGCTCGTTGGGGGCAGCGAACTCTCGCTGCGGGCCGGGGGGCTCTAGCTTCGAAGCGCTGATCCGCTCGTCTCGTGGAGGTGCTTCTCAGATGTCAGGTCGCATGCTGACCGTCGTTCTCGCCGCAGTCGCGGTGGCCATCCCCGCTGCGGCCACGGCCGCGACGGCCGCGCCACCGGCCCCGGTCCAGGTCCAGCTCGGTGAGGCCAAGTGCCAGGACATGTCGGCCATGGTCGCCTCGATGCCGATGCTCGCGCCCGCGTTCCCCGACGCGGCCCACACCCCGGTCGTGGAGTACCGGATCACCGGCGCGCCTGACGCACCGATGACGCCTTACGAGGTCAAGGTCAACGGCGAGACCAAGGGCTCCGGTTCGGTGGGAGCCAAGGGCCTGATCGTCTCCAGCACCTCGGTGCCCAACAACACCACCACCAAGTTCGAGGTCACCTCGGGCGAGAAGGTCCTGGCGACCCGCACCTACACCCCCGCTTGCTGATCGGACCAGCGCAGATCGTCGCGGCCCCCGGGATTCCCGAGGGCCGCGACGGCGTTTCGCGATGGTGAGGGAGGGCCAGGGGCGGGGTCCGGGGTTGGTCAGGGCTCTTCCCTGAGGTTTCGCGGGCGCCCGCAACGCATTCTGAGTGCATGACGACCTACCAGAAGATGTCCCTGTCCCGTCCGAAGGACCAGGCGGTGATCGCCGGGGTCTGCGCCGGCCTGGCGCGGCGCTTCGGCATGAAGCCGACGACCGTCCGGATCCTCTTCCTGCTCTCCTGCCTGCTCCCGGGCCCGCAGTTCGTGGCCTACATCGTCCTCTGGGCGCTCATCCCGAAGTCCTGACGCCACGCGGTCAACGCCGTTGTCAGGACCAGCAGCAGCACCGCCGTGAGGGCGGCCTGCACGAGCACCGCAGGGGGTGCGGTGTCGGCGCCGAGGGCGAACAGCAGTGGGAACGCGAGGGGAACCCACTTCGCCAGCAGCGTCACCGTCAGCAGGACCACCGCCGCGACCAGGGTGTATCCGATGCGGGGGATCACCAGGGCCGAGCACGGCAGCGCCACGGCGACGCCGAAGACCGAGCAGATCAGGTGCACCAGCAGGCCGAGGGCGAGCGTGGTGAGCGGGACGTGGGCGTCGTGCGTGACGGCGCCCCAGCCCACCGCCAGCACCGCGAGCCCGGCCGAGCACGACAGCGCGGTCAGCACCACGCCGATCAGCACGCGGGTGGACGAGCCCGCGTGCGCGGCGATGATCATCCGCTGCTCCGGGCCGGACAACCCGGCCAGGGCGATCGTCAACCAGCACGCCACCACCAGCGAGGAGGCGGCCGTGACCGCGTACCCGGGCAGCGCGGGACCCTGGTTCGTGCTGTAGAAGACAGCGAGCAGTCCGATGTGGACCAGCACGGGCGGCACGTACCGCTGGGAGTGCCAGAGCTCGGCGAGCTGGTAGCGGACCAGCGCGATCACCGCTGCCTCCCGGGGGATTCCACCGCGACGACCGAGCAGCCGAGCTCGATCGCCTCCGCCAGCACGGCTTCCCGCCGGGTCGATTCCACCTCCAGCTCCACCGTCCGCCCGCGGCGGACGTCGAGCACGCCGTCGCACCCGGACCAGTCGGCGGCCCGGCCGCCGTGCAGCACGATCCGGCAGGTCGCGACCCCGGCTTCGAACTCGACGAGCCGCCCTCCGGTCAACCGGTACGACCGGGTGGCCGCGGTGCGCACGAGCTCCGGGCGGTGATCGGTGAACACGACGGCGGCGCCTTCGGCCGCCACCTCCGCGATGACCTCGGTGAGCACCGGACGGGTCTCGACGTCCAGTCCGGACCACGGCTCGTCGAGCACCAGCAGCTCCGGTTCGGTCAGCAGCGCCTGGGCGAGCGCCACCTTCTGCGCGTTGCCCTTGGACAGCTCCCGCAGCGGCGCGTCCGGACCACCGGCCAGGGCGAACCGCGCCAGCCACCGAGCCGCGCGTTCATCGGCGTCGGAGCTGGTCAGGCCGCTGATCCGACCGAGGTGGCGGAGGTAGGCGCGGGCGCTCATCCGCTGCCGCGCCGGGAACCGGTCCGGCACGTAGCCCACGCGCGGCACGGTCCGGACGGCACCGCCGGACGGCCGGGACACCCCGGCCAGGACCCGCAGCAGCGTCGACTTGCCGGAGCCGTTGGAGCCCAGGACGCCGACCACCTCGCCGGGGTGGACCGCCAGGTCGACGCCGCGCAGCACCGCGTGCCGGCCGTGCCGCTTGGTCAGACCGGACACGGCCGCGACGGGCTGCGCGGCGGTGCTGCTCACCGAGTCGCGTGGGCGTCGAGCACGTAGGCGATGGCGCTGGTGATCTTGGCGGCGAAGGCGAGGTTCAGGTTCTCGTCCGGGACGTGGGCGTTGCTGTCCGGGCCGAGGGCGCCTGTGACCACGAACTGCGCGTCCGGGTAGGCCTCGTGCAGCAACCCCATGAACGGGATCGAGCCGCCCAGGCCCAGGGTCCGCCAGCCCGCACCGAAGATCTCCTCAGCCGCGACGTCCAGCGCCCCGGACAGCCACGGGGCCGGGTCCGGCGCGTTCCAGCCCAGGCCCGCTTCGGAGTGCCCGAAGCTGACGCGGGCGCCGTAGGGCACCTCCTCCGACAGCCGCCGCTGCACGGCGGCCAGCGCGGCTTCGGGGTCGGCGGTCGGCGGCAACCGGAAGCTCAGCTGCAGCGTCGTCGACGGGCGCAGGACGTTGCCGGCGTCGGCGGGCTTGGGCAGCCCGTCCGCGCCGATCACCGACAGAGTCGGCCGCCAGGCGTTGTTCAGCGCCAGCTCCACCTCGTCGTCGGTGACCGGCCGCATGCCCTCCGGCCACGGCACGGAGCCGGTGACCATGCCGGGCACGGCCTCGATGGCCGCGCGGGTCTCCGCGATCCGGTTCTCCGGGATGGACACGGTGAGCTCGGGCAGCAGGATCTCGCCGGTGGCGGAGTCCTCGATGCGGTCGAGCAGCTGCCGCATGATCCGGAACGAGCTGGGCACGATGCCGCTGGCGATGCCGGAGTGCAGCCCGGAGTCGAGCACCTGCACCTCGACCTCCAGCTGGACCATGCCGCGCAGCGAGTTGGTCAGCCACATCCGCTGGTAGTCACCGGCGCCGGAGTCCAGGCACACCACCAGGGACACGGCGCCGAGCCGGTCCCGCAGGTGTTCCAGGTAGGCGGGCAGGTCGGGGCTGCCGGATTCCTCGCCGGTCTCCAGCAGCACGACGCAGCGCGCGTGCGAGCCGCCGTTCGCGCGGACCGCCTCGATCGCGGTGACGGCCGCGTACCCGGCGTAGCCGTCGTCTGCGGCGCCCCGGCCGAAGAGCTTGCCGTCGCGCACCACCGGGGTCCACGGGTCCAGGCCCTCCGACCAGCCGCCCAGCGGCGGCTGCTTGTCGAGGTGGCCGTAGAGCAGCACGGACTCGTCCGGGGCGTCGGCCGATCCGGGAACGTCCACCAGCAGCAGCGGGGTCCGTCCGGGCAATCGGACGACGTCGATCTCGGCGCCTTCGATGCCGCGGCCGTCGATCCACGCCCGCACGTGCTCGATGGCGGCGTCGAGGTGTCCGGTGTTCTCCCAGTCGGCGTCGAACGACGGCGACACGGCGGGGATCCTCACCAGCTCGGACAGACTCGGCAGAATCGCTTCGTCCCACGCCTGGTCAACGGTCTTGGAAACAGCAGCTCGATCCACGAGCGCGATCCTATGCCCGCGCCCGGAGGCGCGTCGGCCCGTGGCGTGAGTCGGTCAGCTGCTCGAAGCCGCCGCACCGGCCACCGTCACCGCGGTGATCGTGGCGGTGGTCTGCGCGATGACGTCGCGGACGGCGCCGCCGAGCTGCTCGCCCTTGCTGATCTCCTTGAGCCGCTTGCGCTCGGCCCGGTCCAGGCCCAAGACCACGTACAGCCCGGTGGCGTGCGTGAGCGCCGCGAGCAGGGCCAGGCGTTCGTCGAGTTCCACCTCGTTGCGAGCGGCGGCCCTGATGCGGGCGATCAGCGCGTCTCGCGTGCCCGGATCCGGCGCGAACCTGTCGTAGGAGATCCGCAGGAACGACTTCTGCTCGCGGTGCATCAGTCCGCGTTCGGCGAGGGAAGCGGCGTGCACCTTGCGCGCACCCCGGCGGCTCTGGATGAACGTCGTGGCCGCCACGGGTTTCCGCTTCGGGCCCGCCTTGTGCTGGAGGAACCCGATGGTCTGGTCGATCCAGCCGACGCCGGCCGGTTCGGCGTCCAGCACGGTCAGCTTCTTCTTCTCCAACCCGACGCGTTCGGTCAGCACCAGTTCGCCCAGCTCGGCGGCGCCGGTGTAGTCGGAGGTCGAGTAGTAGGAGCCGTTGGGCTTGTGCAGCAGCAGCACGAACTCCTCGGGCAAGCTCAGCGCGGTCATGCCAGGAGTCTGGCAGCGATCAGGGCGCGACGGCGGTCTTCAGCGCGAGCTCGTGACGTTTGTCAGTCGAACTCGTGCACTGGTCTGTTCGGGGGGCGTCACCGGGGTGGGGGTTGTCGTATTCGCGCAAGCTGAGACGCGGCCTCCCCAATATCGGTACTGCAATGGTCCGTAACTCGTTAGTTGGTCCTCCATTAATTCGATGACCTGCGAATTCGGTCCGTCCACAGAAGAACTACCGTGATCTCACGGGAGTTGATCGCTCGCTGCTGTACCGATCCACTCCCTGTGGCAGGGCTCACGGCCCACGCGGTTTTCGTGCCAGGATGACGAGGAGCGATCCATCGCTCCGCTCGGGCCGGCCGGGTGACCCACCAGGTCAACGGCAGGTCGGCGGAGCAAGCCGGTCTCCACCGCCACAAGCGGTGGTCGTCGGCGCGACACGAGGAGATCACACATGTCCCCCGAGCAATGGACGTCCTCTTCAGGTAATCCGCCCGCGAAGCGCACCGACCTCCCTGCCGCAACCGCAGCCAAGCCCACACGGGAGCAGGTGATCGCCGGTTTGCGCGCGACGAGTGAAGGCGGGGCTGACCTCGTTCAGCTCCTCACCCCAGAAGGCCAGCGGGTTTCGCACCCCGACTTCGACATCGACATCTCCCCCGAGCAGCTGCGCGACCTGTACCGCGACATGGTGCTGGTCCGTCGCGCCGACCGGGAGGGCAACGCCCTGCAGCGCCAGGGCCAGCTGGGCATCTGGGTGCCGCTGCTGGGCCAGGAGGCCGCCCAGATCGGTGCGGGGCGGGCGATGAAACCGCAGGACATGGCGTTCCCGAGCTACCGGGAGCACGGCGTGGCCTGGACCCGCGGCATCGACCCCACCGAGCTGCTGGGCATCTTCCGCGGCACCGACCACGGCAGCTGGGACCCCACGAGCACCGGGTTCCACCTGTACACGATCGTCATCGGCAACCAGTGCCTCAACGCCACCGGGTACGCCATGGGCCAGCGCTTCGACGGCAAGGTCGGCGATCCCGACGGCGAAGCCACGATGGTGTTCTTCGGCGACGGCGCCACCAGCCAGGGCGACGTGCACGAGGCCATGGTGTGGTCGGCCGTCTACGACTCACCGGTCGTCTTCTTCTGCCAGAACAACCAGTGGGCGATCTCCGAGCCCCTGGAGCGCCAGACCCGAGTACCGCTCTACCAGCGCGCCAGCGGCTACGGCTTCCCCGGCATCCGGGTGGACGGCAACGACGTGCTGGCCAGCCTCGCCGTCTCGAAGTGGGCGCTGGAGGAGTGCCGCAACGGCAACGGCCCGGTGCTCATCGAGGCGTTCACCTACCGGATGGACGCCCACACCACCTCCGACGACCCGACCCGCTACCGGATGTCCGACGAGCAGGAAGCCTGGAAGCTCAAGGACCCGATCGAGCGACTCCGGGTGCACCTGATCCGCGAGCACGCCGCTGACCAGGACTTCTTCGATTCCATCGACGCCGAGGCGGACCAGCTCGCCGCGCGGTTCCGCGAGTTCTGCTTCAACATGCCAGAGCCGCCACCGGAACGGCTGTTCTCGCAGGTCTACGCCGAGGAGACCCCGCAGATCGCCGCGCAGCGCGAGGACTACCTGCGCTACCTGTCCGGATTCGCCGACGAGGCTGCCAGCGGAAACGCGGTGGCGGGAGGTGTTCACTGATGGCCGCGCCCGCTCTCGAACGCCCGACCACCCCGTCGGGGACCCAGACCGTCACCATCGCCAAGGCGCTGAACATGGGGCTGCGCGCTTCGCTGGAGCGCGACCCGAAGGTGCTGATCATGGGTGAGGACGTCGGCAAGCTCGGCGGCGTCTTCCGCATCACCGACGGCCTGCAGAAGGACTTCGGCGAGCACCGGGTGCTCGACACCCCGCTGGCCGAGTCCGGGATCATCGGCACCGCGATCGGCCTGGCCATCCGCGGCTACCGGCCGGTGTGCGAGATCCAGTTCGACGGCTTCATCTTCCCCGGCTTCGACCAGATCATCAGCCAGCTCGCCAAGCTGCACTACCGCAGCCAGGGCAAGGTCAAGATGCCGATCGTCATCCGGGTGCCCTTCGGCGGCGGCATCGGTGCCGTGGAGCACCACTCGGAATCGCCGGAGTCGCTGTTCGCGCACATCGCCGGCCTGAAGGTGGTGTCCTGCTCGAACCCGGTGGACGCCTACTGGATGCTGCAGCAGGCCATCGAGTGCGACGACCCGGTGCTGTTCTTCGAGCCCAAGCGCCGCTACTACGAGAAGGCGGAGCTCGACACCTCCATCGATCCGCTGCCGCTGCTGAGCTCCCGCGTCGTGCGGTCCGGCTCGGCGGTGACCGTCGCGGCCTACGGCCCGATGGTGCGCACCTGCCTCGACGCGGCGACCGCTGCGGCCGAGGACGGGCTGGACCTGGAGGTCGTGGACCTGCGCGCGCTGTCCCCGCTGGACCTGGGTCCGGTGTTCGAGTCGGTGCGTCGCACCGGCCGGTTGGTGCTGGTCAGCGAGGCGCCGTCGGAGTCGTCGGTGACCTCGGAGATCGCCAGTCGGGTGCAGCAGGAGTGCTTCTACTCGCTGGAGGCCCCGGTGCTGCGGGCGACCGGGTTCGACACGCCCTACCCGCCGTCGAAGTTGGAGGAGGGCTTCCTGCCCGACCTCGACCGGGTGCTGGACGTCGTCGACCGTTCGCTGGCGTACTGAGGGGAGTTCATCGATGGCGCTCAAGAAGTTCCCGCTGCCCGACGTCGGCGAAGGCCTGACCGAGGCGGAGATCGTCGGCTGGAAGGTGCAGCCGGGCGAGAACGTCACCGTCAACCAGGTGATCGTGGAGATCGAGACGGCCAAGGCGTCGGTGGAGCTGCCCTGCCCGTGGGCGGGCACGATCCGCGACCTGCTGGTGGAGCCGGGCCAGACCGTCGAGGTCGGCACGCCGATCATCAGCATCGACATGGCCGGTGCCGACCCCGAACCGGAACACGAGCCGGACGAGGGCTCGGGCAAGATCGGCGAGGAGTCCAACGGCCGGATCGCCACGCTGGTCGGCTACGGTCCGCGGACCTCGGCGGCCAAGCGGCGTCCGCGCAAGGACCGGCACCCGGCCACCAACGGCACGCCGACCAACGGCACCGCGACCGCCACCGCCGTCGCACCGCCGGAACCGGAGGAACCGCAGGTCGAAGAGGCCGGTGGGTTCGTGCCGCTGGCCAAGCCGCCGGTCCGCAAGCTCGCCAAGGACCTCGGCGTCGACCTGCGCTCGCTGGCCGGGTCCGGCTCGGGTGGCGTGATCACCCGCGACGACGTCCAGGCCGCGGCGGCTCCGACCGCTGCTCCGGCCACGCCGGCCGCCGCTCCTTCCGGTGACCGCGAGCGGCGGGTGCCGATCAAGGGCGTCCGGAAGGCGACCGCGCAGGCGATGGTGGACAGCGCGTTCACCGCTCCGCACGTCACCGAGTTCCTGACCGTCGACGTCACGCCGATGATGGAGCTGCGCGAGCAGCTCAAGTCGGACCCGGCGTTCCGCGGTGTGAAGATCACGCCGCTGGCGTTCGCGGCCAAGGCCATGTGCCTGGCCGCCCGCCGGACCCCGGACGTCAACGCGACCTGGGACGAGGCGGCGGGCGAGATCGTCTACAAGGACTACGTGCACCTCGGGGTCGCGGCGGCCACGCCCCGCGGACTGGTGGTGCCCAAGGTCCGCGACGCCGACCGGATGTCGCTGCGCGAGCTCGCCGAGGCCCTGGAGCAGCTGACCAACACCGCCCGGGAGGGCAAGACGACTCCTGCGGACATGGTCGGCGGCACGATCACCATCACCAACGTCGGCGTCTTCGGCGTCGACACCGGCACGCCGATCATCAACCCCGGTGAGTCCGCGATCTTCGCCTTCGGCGCGATCCGCGACATGCCGTGGGTGGTCGACGGCCAGGTGGTGCCGCGCAAGGTGTGCCAGCTGGCGCTGAGCTTCGACCACCGCGTGGTCGACGGTCAGCAGGGCTCCCAGTACCTCGCCGACGTGGGCGCGCTGCTGGCGAACCCGAGCATGGCGTTCACCTACTGATGCACGGCCGAGGGGCGTTCCCGGCGAGCCCGGGGCGCCCCTCACGTGCGCTTGAAGACCCGAACCCCCTGGTCGGGGGTCCACGAGGTGATCACCAGGTGGGTCTGGTCGTCGGAGAGCCTGGTGGTGACGACCTCGGTGATCGCGCAGCGGAAGAGGTGGGCGTCGGTCTGCGGCGGCTGCGCCTCGGTCACCCACGCGGCCTGCTCGTCGCCGGTGACCTCGACGGCCACGCCGGAGATCTTGACGTCCGGTGCGGACATCGTCCCGTCGCCGGGGTTGGTGTGGAGCGCGAAGCGCCCGTCGCGCTGCAGGTCGCGGGCCTTGCGGGCGCCGGGCATGGACCCGAACGTCAGGTCTCCCCCGTACCAGCCGGCCTCCGTGCCGCTCACGCGCGGCGCGCCGTCCTGGCGCAACGTCGCCAGCACGTGGTGCTGCATCGACTCCAGCCGAGCCCGAGCGGCCGAGGCCAGCTCAGGTGCCTGTTCGGCGAACTCCTGCCATCCGGTCATGCCGACCAGAGTGGCAGGCGGCACCGACAGCGCCAGGACAGACGAACGGCCCGCCCCTGCCATCCCCCCGGATGCGGTGCGGGCCGTTCGGCCAAGTCTGGTCAGTTCCCCTTGCGACGGCGTCCGCCGCGGCGGGATCCGGAGTTCCCGGAGCTCGAAGATCCGGAACCGGAGGCGGAGCCTGCCGACACGGCGACGGGTTCTCCCGCCTCCGCCGAGGTCTCCTGCTCGGGCTCCTGGGACTTCTGCTCGTCGTACTCGCGGAGAAAGTCGAACGCGTGCTTGTCGAAGTCGTGGATGTCGATCTCCGGCAGTTCGCCGAGCTCGTTGTTGAGCTGCTTGAAGATCGGCGTTTCCACCTCAGGCGTCGTCAACTTCTTCACCGCTTCGCCCTCCCGTTCGTCATCGAAGCGTTGGCCGAGCCGAGCCCTCCCCGCGGAGCTCGTTCGATGAGCGTTGGACCTCGCGGGTCCTTCACCCACCGGTGGGACGCATGCCGCCGCTCATCCTGACGCGGCGGCACGCGGTTCACCCAATTGGATCAGTGCCTTGCACCTGCCCACGCACATGGTGCAACAACGATCCCGATCCAGCCGGATGAATCGATCTCACACATCCGCCAAGCCGCATACTGCCCTCTACCTAGTCAACACCGGTACCCGTTGTGCAATTCCGCACCGTGTCATATGCCACTGACCTGCGGTTAACCTCTGGAACAAGTTGATCTGCTAAAGGGACGAGGCCGGGAGAACGCGAACGGACCGGCTCCACTTGGGGGTGGGGAGCGCGGTCCGTTCGCTTGGTGCCGGGTCGCCGTGGGGGGCTTTTTCCGCCGACCCGGTGTCCGAGGGGAAGTTCACGCCTTCGGTATCTGGAAGAGCTTGGGCAGGTTGACGGCGAAACCGATGTCGCCGGCGAGCCTGACCCGCCGCGCCATCACCAGCTTCGGGGCGGTGGTGTTGCCGGAGGTCAGCTGCAGGAAGTCCAGCGGGACCATGGTGATGGTGACCGTCGCGGCGTCGTGCTGGGCGCCCTTGGTCACCTGGCAGCGGCCGTCGGTGAGCGCGCACTCGTAGTGCAGCAGGTCCTCGCCCTTGCCGATCCGCCAGTTGACCACCGCGTGACGGCGCTTGGCGTGTTCGGGCTGGTAGTGCTCGCTCATGCGCCGGAAGACCTCGTCGATGATGTTCTCGCGCAGTTCCGGCCTGGCGAGCACGGCGTTGAGCTGGTCCTCCGAGGCGCGCGAGATCAGCCGCGCGAACTGGTCGGGGGTCAGTTCGCTGAGGTCGATCCCGCCGCCGGCGGCGGATTCGGAGGCGGCGCGCAGCAGCTGGACCAGCTCGGCCTTGTCGATCTCCCGCGGGTCGACGTGGGCGAGGGTCGCGATGGGGTCCGACGGGGATTGAGGCATCGCTGCCCACCTCCATTACCTACCGGAGGGTAAGACTACGCACGAGTAGGTTGGCGGGCAAGGCACCAGAACTGAGTCGCTCCAACTAACCTGAGGCGAATTACCAGGGTATGAGGTGAGATGGAAGATCATCGGGACAGCGAGCGCCCGCGTTCCCGGCGTTTGCCGAGGGCCGTTCGCGAGCGGCAGATTCTCGACGCAGCCGTGGAGGTGTTCGCCAAGCACGGTTTCCACA
The DNA here is from genome assembly GCF_040676935.1 of Saccharopolyspora sp. NPDC049426. Taxonomy (NCBI): domain Bacteria; kingdom Bacillati; phylum Actinomycetota; class Actinomycetes; order Pseudonocardiales; family Pseudonocardiaceae; genus Saccharopolyspora; species Saccharopolyspora sp. NPDC049426. Next base: position 171,583 of record NZ_JBFAPZ010000001.1, read on the forward strand.
ACGCGTCGATGGACGAGATCGCCGAGACCGCGAGCATCTCGAAACCGATGCTCTACGCCTACCTCGGTGCCAAGGACGAGCTGTTCGTCGCCTGCGTCCGCCGCGAGGCCGCGAAGCTGGTCGAAGCCATCGGAGCGGACATCGGGACCGGTCTGGCCCCGGCCGACCAGCTCTGGCACCGCCTGCACATGTTCTTCGAGTACGTGCACGTCAACAAGGCGGGTTGGCAGCTGCTGCACCGCCAGGGAGACGTGCCCGGCGAGCCCTACGTCCAGGAGCTCTCCGAATGGCGGGAGCGCGCCACCCAGCTGATCGCGGCGCTGCTCGCCGAGGCGACCACCGACCAGCCGCAGCCGATGCAGTCCGAGCAGACCGAACCCTTCGCGGCGGCCCTGGTCGGAGCGGGTGAAGCGCTCGTCGAGTGGTGGTTCCAGCACCCCGATTTCACCGCCGAGGGCATGGCCATGCGCCTGATGAACATGCTCTGGCTCGGCTTCGGCGAGCTCGTCGAAGGCCGCTCCTGGTTCCCGTCCTCCCAGACCGAGGACCCCACCGGCTCCTGACCACCGCGCCGCGACGGACCGGCCCCCTGCGACGGGTCGTCCGCGGCAGGGGGCCGGTCGTCGGGTCAGCTCGTGATCGAGCCCGTGAGGTGCGGTTTTCCGGACCGGGAGTGCAGGGCGAAGTCCCAGCCGGAGCCCGTCGGGCGCATCGTGAAGTCGGCCTTCGACGGAAGCAGCAGGGGCTTGGCGAAGTCGACGTCCACCGTGAACGCCCCGGGGATCCGGCCCTCCAGCGCAGCCAGGCAGCGGGCCTTGGACCACATGCCGTGCGCGATCGCCTTCGGGAAGCCGAAGACCTTCGCGGTCAGCGGGTGCAGGTGGATCGGGTTGCGGTCGCCGGACACCGCCGCGTACTCGCGGCCGATGTCGGCGGGGACCCGCCACGTGCCCGACGCCGCGCCCGGCTCGATCTCCCGGCGCCGCTGCTGCGGGGCGTTCTCGTCCCGCTTGCCCACCCGCAGGTAGGTGCTGGTCTCCCGCCAGACGACCTCGTCGTCGACGCTGGTCTCGGTGACCACGTCGAACTGCTTGCCCTTCGGGTGCGGGCGCAGGTCGGCGACCCGGACCTTCTGCGTCAGCTCGTCGGTCACCAGCAGCGGCCGGTCCTGCTGGATCCGGTTGGCCACGTGCACCAGGCCGACCAGCGGGAACGGGAAGCCCTTGTCGGTCATCAGCTGCACCGACGCCGGGAACGACAGGATGTGCGGGTAGGTGATCGGCAGCTCGTCGCGCAACCCGAACCCGCAGACCCGGTTGTACTCGGCGAGATGCACGGGATCGATGGTGATCCCGCGCCGCACGTACTCGGTGTCGGGCAGCTCGCCGCCCCGGCGGGTCGGGCCCGTCGCGGCGGCCTTGAGGTACAGCGACCCCAGGTTCGGAGCGGTGGAAAGTTCCGGCATGTCCTCTCCCGACCTCAGGCGCCGAGCAGGCTCTGGCCGCAGACCCGGACCACGTTGCCGTTGACGCCGCCCGACGCGGGGTTGGCGTACCAGGCGATGGTCTCGGCGACGTCGACCGGCTGGCCGCCCTGCGACATGCTGTTCATCCGGCGACCGGCTTCCCGCACGAACAGCGGGATCGCCGCGGTCATCTTGGTCTCGATGAAGCCCGGCGCGACCGCGTTGATGGTGGCGCCCTTCTTCGCGGCCAGCGGCGCGGTGGACTGCACGTGCCCGATCACACCGGCCTTCGACGCGGCGTAGTTGCCCTGGCCGACGTTGCCGGCGATGCCGCTCATCGACGACACGCAGATGATCCGGCCACCGGCGCGCAGCGGGGAGCCCTTGCCGAGCAGCTTCTCGTTGATGCGCTCCTGCGAGGTCAGGTTCACCGCGAGCACCGAGTCCCACTGGGCCTCGCTCATCCGGCCGATCGTCTTGTCGCGGGTGATGCCCGCGTTGTGCACCACGATGTCCAGGCCGTCGTGCCGCTCGCTGAAGTGCTCGGCGAGCTTGGCGGGGGCGTCCTCAGCGGTGATGTCGAGCTGGAGGGCCGAGCCGCCGATGCGGTTGGCGACCTCGCTGAGCTCGCCGCCCTGCGCGGGCACGTCCAGGCAGACCACGTGGGCGCCGTCGCGCGCCAGGGTTTCGGCGATGGACGCGCCGATGCCCCGGGAAGCACCGGTGACCAGCGCGATCTTGCCCTGCAGCGGGCGGTCCTGGGCGATCTCCGGCACGTCGGCCTTGCCGATGCGGAGGACCTGGCCGGACACGTAGGCGGACTTGCCGGACAGCAGGAAGCGCAGCGTGGAGTCGGTGGCCTTCTCGGCGCCGTCGGCGACGTAGACCAGCTGGGAGGTGGCGCCGCGCTTGAGCTCCTTGCCCGCGGTGCGGGTGAAGCCCTCCAGCGCGCGCTGAGCGGTGGCCGCGCGCGGGTCGGACAATGCTTCCGGCTGGGTGCCGAGGACGATCAGCCGTCCGCAGCGGTCCATCTGCCGGATCGCGGGCGCGAAGAACTCGTACAGGGCGCGCAGGCCCTCGCTGGAGGTGATTCCGGTGGCGTCGAAGACCAGGGCGGCGTAGCGCTCGTCGTCGGCGCGCTCCTTGCGGACGTCGGCACCGACTTCCTGCAAGGTCGCGTTCAGCGAGTCGGCGAGCCGGCCCGAACCGCCGAGCAGCACCGGACCGGTGATCAGCGGCTCGCCGGGCTTGAAGCGGCGCAGCGGGGTCGGGTCGGGCAGGCCAAGCTTCTTGACGAACTGGCGCCCGAACGCGGACTGGGTGAACTGCTGGTATCGATCGGACATCTCTGGACACTCCCGAGGAGGCGGTTCATGAGGGTTCGGACACGAAGTCGCGCGGTCGCTCGACGGCTAACCTACCCGCGAGTAGATTAGATTGGCCAGGAACGAACCAGCAACGAGGGAGTAGGTATGACCACCGTTCGGCGAGTCGCGATCCTCGGCGGCAATCGGATCCCGTTCGCGCGATCCGGCGGTCCCTTCGCTCGCGCGTCCAACCAAGACATGCTCACCGCCGCGCTCGACGGGCTGGTCGCGCGGTTCGGCCTCGCGGACAAGACCGTGGACGAGTTCGTCGCCGGCGCCGTGCTCAAGCACAGCCGTGACTTCAACCTCGCCCGCGAAACCGTGCTGGGTTCCAAGCTCGACCCTCGCACGCCCGCCCACGACGTGCAGATGGCGTGCGCGACCGGGCTGGAAGCGGTCGTCTCGGTCGCGAACAAGATCGCGCTCGGCCAGATCGAGGTCGGCATCGGCGGCGGCGTGGACTCCGCCAGCGACGCCCCCATCGCGGTCAACGACGACTTCCGCCGGGTGCTGCTCAAGGCCAACCACGCCAAGACCACCGGCGCCAAGATCAAGGCGCTGGCCGGCGCCCGGCCGCAGCACGTGGTGCCGGAGATCCCGCAGAACTCCGAGCCGCGCACCGGTCTGTCCATGGGTGAGCACGCGGCGAAGACCGCGCTGGCCTGGGAGATCACCCGCGAAGCCCAGGACGAGCTGGCCGCGCGCAGCCACCACCGGCTCGCCGCCGCCTACGACCGCGGCTTCTTCGACGACCTGATCACCTCGTTCCAGGGCGTGGCCAAGGACCAGAACCTGCGCCCGGACAGCTCGGTGGACAAGCTCGCCAAGCTCAAGCCGGTGTTCGGCAAGGGCGAGGGCGCCACTATGACCGCGGGCAACTCGACCCCGCTGACCGACGGCGCCTCCACGGTGCTGCTGGCCAGCGAGGAGTGGGCCAAGGCCAACAACATCCCGGTGCTGGCCTACCTGTCGGACATCGCGCCGGCCGCCGTCGACCACGTCAGCGGTGACGAGGGCCTGCTGATGGCCCCGGCCTACGCGGTCCCGAAGCTGCTCGACCGCAACGAGCTGCAGCTCGGCGACTTCGACTTCTACGAGATCCACGAGGCGTTCGCCTCGCAGGTGCTGTCGACGCTGAAGGCCTGGGAGGACCCGGACTTCTGCAAGAACCGCCTGGGCCGGGACAAGGTCCTGGGCGAGATCGACACCGCGAAGCTCAACGTCAACGGATCCTCGCTGGCCGCGGGTCACCCGTTCGCCGCGACCGGTGGTCGCATCGTCGCCACGCTCGCCAAGCTGCTGTCGGAGAAGGGCCAGGGCAAGGGCCTGATCTCCATCTGCGCGGCAGGTGGTCAGGGCCTCACGGCCATCGTCGAACGCTGACGCCCCCGCCTGACGCGAAAGCCCCGGTGCACCTCGGTGACCGGGGCTTTCACATGCCCATCGGGCCGTATACAGATCTCTAGCAAAATCACTACACACCCGGATACACCCCAATCCGGAACCTTTACCGACCGGATTTCAGTGGAAACCAGGGCTCCGATTTCAGTGGAAGTCGGGTTCCGGATTTCCACTGAAATCCGGCACCGGCACCGGCACCGGCACCGGCACCGGGATCGGGGGCGGAATCGGGACCGGGACCGGGACCGGTGGGGAGGTGGACACGCCTGTACCGGAATCTCGCCAAGTATCGAATTTGAGCTAGAAACGCGGATACAGTCCGACGGTTATGGACCCGGTCCGCAACCCCTTCGCCCCCGGCGCCGGACAGCGACCGCCTGAAATGGCCGGACGCGCTCGCGAGCTGGACGCCTTCGACGTCGTGCTCGAACGAGTCGCCCGCGGACGTCCGGAGCGGAGCCTGGTGCTGACCGGGCTCCGCGGCGTCGGCAAGACCGTGCTGCTCGGCGAGCTGCGCTCGATGGCGGTCCGGCGCGGCTGGGGCGCGGGCAAGGTCGAGGCGCGTCCGGAGGCCGGCCTGCGTCGCCCGCTGTCCGCCGCCCTGCACCGCGCGATCCGAGACCTGGCCGTCCGCCACCGCGCCCCGGACCGGGTCGAGGAGGTCCTGGCGGTGCTGAAGGCGTTCGCGCTGAAGGCCAACCCGGCCGACGCGAAGCTGCGCGACCGCTGGCAGCCGGGCATCGACGTGCCCGCCGCAGTGGGCCGGGCCGATTCCGGAGACATCGAGATCGACCTCGTCGAGCTGTTCACCGAGGTCGCGGACCTCGCCGCCGACGTGGGCACCGGCATCGCGCTGCTGCTCGACGAGATGCAGGACGTGCAGGCCGAGGACGTCTCCGCGCTGTGCGCGGCGTGCCACGAGCTGTCCCAGTCCGGCGCGCCGCTGGTCGTCGTCGGGGCCGGACTGCCGCACGTGCCCGCCGTGCTGTCGGCCAGCAAGTCCTACTCGGAGCGGCTGTTCCGCTACGTCCGCATCGACCGGCTGGACCGCTCCGACGCCGACCGCGCCGTGATCGCGCCGATCGAGCGGGAAGAAGCCGAGATCACCCCGGCCGCGCTAGACACGTTGTTCACCGTCTCGGGCGGCTACCCGTACTTCGTGCAGGCCTACGGCAAGGCGACCTGGGACGCTGCCGTGCGCACCGAGATCGCCGAGGAGGACGTCCGGCTCGCGGCTCCGGAGGCGGAGTCGGAGCTGGCGGTCGGCTTCTTCGGCTCCCGCTACGAGCGGGCGACCCCGGCGGAGCGCGAGTACCTGCGGGCGATGGCGGAGCTCGTCGAGGGCAAGGACGAGCCCGCGCCCACGGCCAAGATCGCCGAGTACCTGGAGCGACGTCCGTCGTCGTTGTCCCCGGCCCGCGACGCGCTGATCAAGAAAGGGCTCGTCTACTCCGGGGAGCGCGGCCAGATCGCCTTCACGGTCCCGCACTTCGGCCGCTACCTGCTGACCCAGGACTAGCGGTCCATCGCGATCTCTAGCCTCGTATAGGAAGAGTGCTAGATCGCCTGATGCGAGGCGATGGACGGCCAACATCGACACGAGCCGTGCGGTTTCCGCGCCCTTCCGCCGCCGGAGCGGGTGAATAACAGTGACCTAAGACACATCGTGCAACGTGTGTAACGAACCCAGGGTGGGTGTCGATATTCATGATGACCCCGCGGTGCTGTCGGACCCCCGACCTGGCAGCATCGCGGGGCTTTCCAATTTCCGGGGTCCTCCAGCCCGCCTCCGCCGCGTTCTGATCAGCGCCGCATCTCGTCGAGGACGAGGACTCGGTCGTCCCAGTAGGTGCGCTGGACCTCGGCGGGATCGTTCTGGTCGAGGTGCTCGGATCAGCCGGAGGCGCGGCGTCGGCCGGTGCCGAGAAGGCCGCCAGGCAAGCGGCGGATGCGAGCGAGCGCGAGGGCTCACCGGTTCAGCCGCTCAGACCCCCGTCGAACGGCGTGGTCCGCCACTGCTCGATCGCGGGCCGCACCGCGTCGGCGAGCATCGGCAGCTGCGGCACGAGAGCCAGGCACGCGACCGACCGCAGCGCGCCGACGGCGTTGACGAACCGCAGCACGCGCCGGTCGAGCCGCCGCAGGCCCAGCGAGCGGGCGCGGGCGTCGTAGGACGCCTCGCACTCGGGGCCGAAGGCCGCCAGGTCCCACTCGACCGGACCGAGCGTGACCAGCTCGAAGTCGGCGCAGAGCTCGCCGTCGAGGGTGCGGACGATGTTGAACGGCGGCGCGTCTCCGTGGATCGGCTGGAGCTCCGCTCGGAACTCCGCCTCGAACGCCTCGCGCGAACTCACCAGCGGTTCCAGCACCGCCCACTCCCGCCGGGCGCGGTCGAGATCGGCCGGGTCCAGCAGATCTCGCCGCGCTTCGAGGTCGACCAGGGCATCGGTGATCATCTGCGGTTCGGCTGCCGACAGGAACGGCAGCTCGCCGGGGTATCCGCGCAGCGCCCGGTGCAGGTCGGCGACCAGCCCGGAGTTGTGCGCGTAGTCGGGCTCGGCGGCCTCGACGATCTCGGTGAACTGCCAGAACGTCATCGAGAACCCGTCGCGCTGGACCGGTTCGGCAGGCACCAGCGGACTCGGCGGGATCACCGGATGCCCTTGCTCAGCCAGCCACGCCACCACGTCGAGCTCGGTCCGCTGCCGCATCGCCTGGACCGCGATGCCGCTGGAGCGGGGCAGCACCACCGGCACCCGGACGACCACCGGCGCCGGTGCGAGGTGCACGACGACGGAGAACAGGTCGTGCAGCACTCGCGCCTCGCTCACGTCGAGGCCGAGCTCCCGGCCGGCGGCCACCGCCGCGCTCAGCGCTCGTGAAGTGCGTTGTCGATCGTCCGGTCGCATCCCGCTGATGTTGCCGCGCGGAGCGACCCGGCGCGAGCGAATTCGCGACGAGCAGCGTCAGCAGCACGAGTCCGGCCGCCGCGACCGCGACCCAGGACGTCGCCGTGCCCAGGGGTTCGGCGAGCGCGATGAGGCCGACCGCGATCGCCGGGCAACCCGCCCCCAGGTAGAAGGCGAGGTAGAGCGCTCCGGTGATCGCGCCGCGCTGCGCCGGAGGTGCCGTTCGCTCGACGGCAGCGGCGGCGCCTCCGTACGCCAGCCCGTGCCCGGCGCCCGCCGTGACCGCCGCGATCAGCGTGACCGCCACGGCGGAACAACCCAGCGGCTCGTTCGCGCTGTGCGGCTTCTCCACCGCCGCCACCCGCCTGCTCCCACCGGCCGCGGCGGCGCTGCGCGAGCACTACCCGCAGGTCCAGGTCCGGGTGATCGAGGCCGAACCGGCGCGCTGCTTCGACCTGCTGCTCTCCGGCGACGCCGACCTGGCCCTGGTGATCAACACCGCGGACCTGCCGCCGTCCGCGGACGAGCGCTTCGAGCAGCAGCAGCTCCTCGACGACCCGCTGGACCTGGTGGTGCCGGTCGGTCACCGGTTGGCCGAGCGCTCCCGGGTGTCGCTGGCCGATGTCGCCGACGAGCAGTGGATCGTCGGAAGCCCCGGCAGCACCTACCACCAGCTGGTGCGCGCCGCCTGCATGTCGGCCGGGTTCAGCCCGAACGTCGCGCACCACGCCGACGAGTGGGACACCGGAACGGCCCTGGTCGCGCACCACTTCGGCATCATCCTGGTCCCGCGCCTGGCACGCCTGCACGACTGGCCGGTGGTGCGCATCCCCCTGCACGGCGAGCCCGCCCCGGCCCGCAGGATCCTCGCCGCCACCCGGCTCGGCGGCAGCAGCCACCCGTTGGCCCGAACGGCGCTCGCCACGATCACCGCCACGGCGAAGACCCTGCTGCCCACGCCCTGAGCTCAGCGCACCCCGATCACCGCGAACGGGCCCACGTCCTGCCGGACGAACCCGGGCGAGTCGAACAGGGCGGGGTCGAACCGCACGTCGTAGACCTGCACGTTGGGCTGGTGCGGGAACGCGTCGTGGGACAGCGTGATGTGCAGGCCGTCCGGCCGCCGCCGCAGCACGAACGCGTTCGGCGGCGCGAACTCGCCGCGTCGCAGCAGCTCCCGCAGCCTGCGCGGATCACCGGCTTGGGCCCACCGGGAGATCTCGGCGGAGCGGTCCTCGTACCGGGACAGCGGGTTGGCGTAGTGCGGGGTCTCCTGCTGGAAGCCCCAGAAGGGCGCGAAGGACAGCAGCGGGTAGTGGGCCGTCAGCAGCACGGTGTCCGAGGGTTCGCGGCCGGTCGTCTCGCGCACGGCGCGCAGCAGGTCGTCGTGCCAGGCGCCGTCGACGGCGGGGTCGTCCTGGCGCTGCGCGTTGCTCCCCGTCGGGTAGTAGTCGGTGTGGGCCGGTTCGGCGGCCTCCGCGATCTCGGAGGTCAACGCCGTCTCCACGACGCCGACCGCACCGGCCAGCCCCAGCAGGAACGTCAGCGCCGCGGCTTGAACCCGCACGTGTTCCGGCAGCAGCGGCTGGATCCGCCGCCGAAGCTCCAGGATCCCCAGCACACCGGCCACGGCCAGCGCCACGTCGAGCACCACCGCCACCCGGAACGCGAGCAGCGTCGTGTGCGCCGCGACCGCCATCGTCGACAGCCCGAACCACAGGTAGACCACGCCGGTGAGCGCCAGCAGCGCCGCGGCCACCTCGCTGTGCCGGAAGGCCAGCACCGACCAGCAGAAACCGGTCAGGCACAGCACCCCGAACAGCGAGGGCTCCAGGAACGGCAGCGGCGGCACCGACTCCGGCGGCAGGTAGTTGTTCGCCGCTCCCGCCGAGGGCGCCCCGCCCAGCCGCGCCACCAGGAACGGTCCCCAGCAGGTCAGCGCCACCACCCCGGCGACCGCGCCGATCCCGAGCACGCGGGGCGCGAGCTCCCGGACGGGACGGATCCGCCGCGCGGCGAGCACGACCGCCATCGTCAGCACCACGGCGGTCGCGAACGCCAGGTGCAGCGCGTAGCTCAGTCCCGCGAAGCCGAGGAACACCCCGACGCCGATCACGGCCCCGACATGCCGGTGCGCCCGACAGCGCAGCAGGTGCCAGGCCACGACCGCGACCGGCGGGAGCCAGGCCGCCGCCATCCACGCGTACGGCTCGTCGAACCCGTGGAGGAACCCCGACAGGCCGGTGGCGACCGCGGCCAGCACCGCGATCCGCCGCCGCAGGACCGCGCTCCACAGCACGAAGGCGACGACCGAGGTGATCGCGACGGTCACCAGCGCGAACGGTTTGAACGCCGCCCAGGCGGGCATCCCGGTCAGCTCGGCGAAACGCCCGCCGAGCCAGAACCAGCCCGCCGGGTAGTACGGCGGCAGATCCGCGTAGTTCATGTCCGCGAGCGCCGGCGAGTCCGCCAGCCGCGTCAGGTACTGCGTCCGGAACATCTGGTCGATCGAGGTGCCGCCGTAGTAGAGCCGGGTCGGCTCCAACGGCCACGCCAGCACGGAGGTGACCAGCGCGGACAGCGCCACCCACACCGCGGGCACCAGCTTGCGGCCGACGACGTCGAGCAGCGCGGCGCCGAGCAGCAGCGCGAGGACGACGACCGCGCAGGCGGTGGCCGCGACCTCCGGCAGGGCGGTCGGCTCGCTGAGCCCGAACCGCGCGATCGGCAGCTGCACCGCCAGGCTCGTGGCGGCCGCGACGACGACCGCCGCCCCCAGCTCACCGATCAGCCGCACCGCCGACCGCGACCGAAGACACCCCTGCGCAGCCGAATGTTCCACGATCAAGTGACCTTAGGTGGTCACGCCCGCATCCCGAGCTCGCAAACGGAGTCCCTCGTCCGCCCGATCGTCCGAAGGCGGCAGTGAGGCGCGACTCAACGACCCCGGCCCTTGGGAACAGTCGTCGTGGGGGTGTTGTTGACTCCTGTTGTGAGTGTTGAGCAGCAGAAACGTCGGGGTCGGGTTCGTGCCGCCGAGCTGGTGGGACGGCAGTGGTTGAACACCGGAGGCAAGGAGCTCCAGCTCCAGGACTTCCGGGGCAAGGTCGTCGTCCTGGACTTCTGGACCTTCTGCTGCATCAACTGCCTGCACGTGATCGACGAGCTGCGCCCGCTCGAAGCCGAGTTCGCCGACGAGGTCGTGACCGTCGGCGTGCACTCGCCGAAGTTCGAGCACGAGGCCGATCCGGACGCCCTGATCGCCGCCGTCGAGCGCTACGCCGTGCACCACCCGGTGCTCGACGACCCCGAGCTGACCACCTGGCAGAACTACGCGGTGAAGGCGTGGCCGACGCTGGTCGTCATCGACCCCGAGGGCTACGTCGTGCACGTCGCCGCAGGTGAGGGCCACGTCGAGGCGCTGCGCAGCGTGATCTCCGAGGTCGTCGCCGAGCACGAGGCCAAGGGCACCCTGCACCGCGGCGACGGCCCCTACGTGCCACCGCCCGCGCCGGAGACCACGCTGCGGTTCCCCGGCAAGGTCATCGCGCTGAACAACGGGAACCTGCTGGTCTCGGACTCGGCGAACCACTCGCTGGTGGAGTTCGAGTCCGACGGCGAGACCGTGGTGCGCCGCATCGGCACCGGTGAGCGGGGACGCGCCGACGGCGTCGAGCCGACGTTCGCCGAGCCCGCCGGGCTCGCGGCGCTGCCGGAGGACGTGGCGGCGGCCGTCGGCTACGACGTGGTCGTCGCCGACACGGTGAACCACCTGCTGCGCGGCCTGCGGCTCTCCGACGGCGCGGTGACGAGCCTGGCCGGCATCGGTGAGCAGTGGCGGGACGGGTCCGACAGCGGCCGGGCGCTGGAGACACCGCTGACCAGCCCGTGGGACGTCGCCTGGTGGGAGCCCGCCGGTGGCGTGGTGATCGCGATGGCGGGCAACCACACGCTCGGCCTGTTCGACCCGAACACCGGCGAGGTCCGCCGGTTCGCGGGCACCACCGTCGAAGGCCTGCGCGATGGTGCCGCTGACCAGGCGTTCTTCGCGCAGACCTCCGGTCTCGCCGACGGCGGCGACCGGCTGTGGCTGGCCGATTCGGAGACCTCCGCGCTGCGCTGGGTGGAGGCCGACGGCGACGGCTTCGCGATCCGCACCGCCGTGGGCACCGGCCTGTTCGACTTCGGCCACGCCGACGGTCCGGCGGGCGAGGCGCTGCTCCAGCACCCGCTGGGCGTCGCCGTGCTGGCGGACGGTTCGGTCGCGGTCTGCGACACCTACAACGGCGCGATCCGCCGCTACGAGCCCGCCACCGACGAGGTGTCGACACTGGCCACCGACGTCTCCGAGCCCTCCGGCGCGACCGTCGTCGACGGCGAGCTGGTCGTGGTCGCCTCCGCCGCCCACCGGCTGGAGCGCCCGGTGCCGCCCGGCCTGGCAGCGAAGCTGATCAGCGGTGCGTCGCAGCAGGTCAAGCGGCCAGCGACCGAGATCGCTTCGGGCGAGGTGGAGCTCGCGGTGGTGTTCACGCCGCCGCCGGGCACCAAGCTCGACGAGCGCTACGGGCCCTCCACCCGCCTGGAGATCACCTCGACGCCGGAGGAGCTGCTGGTCGAGGGCGCGGGCGTGGGCACCGACCTGACCCGTCGTCTCGTGCTGGCCGACGGGATCGAGCAGGGCGTGCTGCACGTGGTCGCCCAGGCCGCCAGCTGCGACGACGACGATGAGGTCGAGCACCCCGCGTGCCGGCTGACCCGGCAGGACTGGGGCGTGCCGGTCACGATCTCGGACGGCGGCCCGGACCGGCTGCCGCTGGTGATGGGCGGTCTCGACGCCTGACCGGCACTGCTGGGACGGCGGGGACGAATTGAGACCTATCTGGTATTTGAGCTCGAAACCCCAGGTCATGGGGATGTGGACGGGGCCGCTCTCAGTTGAGCGCGGCCCCGTCGTCGCGCGTTGCCCAGGAGAATCGCGAATCGCGTGGTCAAGGCCGTGTTTTGAGGGCCCCCTGGCCCCGGGGTCACCCGGCGGTGGCAAGTAAACTTTTCGGGTGACCGATGCCAAGCTCGAAATCCAGATGCTGCACGACAGGGTCATGGTGCGCATCGCTGCTGAATCCGGGGAACGCCGCAGCAGCGGCGGCATCGTGATTCCGGCGACCGCGCAGATGGCCAAGCGGCTGATCTGGGGAGAGGTCTTCGGCGTGGGAAGTCACGTGCGGACCGTCAAGGTCGGCGACCAGGTCCTGTTCAACCCCGACGAGCAGTTCGAGGTCGAGGTCCAGGGGCAGGCGTACCTGGTGATGCGGGAGCGGGATCTGCACGCCGTGGCCACGGAACAGACCGAGCAGGGCACGGGCCTGTACCTGTAATCGGCGCCCCGAGCCGGAACCCCGGCCAGCGCGGGCGAGCGAGCACTTCCACGCCCCCACCGCACGACCGACAGGAGAAGGGGAAGCGGTGCCGGAAAACCACGACAACCGCACTGGTGCGGACCCGTCCACCGAACGGCTGCGCACCGACTCGGGCCAGCAGCACTCGTCCGACACCGGGACCACGCAGGCCTGGCCCGTCCAGGACCCCCAGGGCCAGGGCGGATCACCCGCGCCGGAGTCGGACAGCGAGCGCACCCAGCAGATCGCCGCGCTGCCCGCGGACTTCAGCGGCTTCCCCATCGGCGCCACGCAGACCATCCCCGCCGTCGGCTCCGATCAACCCACGGCCTACCACGGCGCCGAGCAGACCGATCCCGGCGCGACGCAGATGTTCGGCGGCCAGCAGGGCGGTGTCGGGGGCAGCCAGCTGAGCTGGAACACCTCCGACGAACCCACGCCCGCCGACGAGAAGCGGCAGAAGCTGCTCAAGGGCGGCCTGATCGCCGGTGCCGCCGCCGCTGCCCTGGTGCTGCTCTACGTCGGCGACCTGCTGTTCACCAGCGGATCGCTGCCGCGCGGCACCGTCGTCGCAGGCGTCGACGTCGGCACCCTCGACCCGGCCGCCGCCGAGAGCAAGCTCCGCGACGAGCTCGAACCCGGCCTCGACAAGCCGGTCCGGCTGCAGGTCGGCGACCGCGGCGCCACCGTCAAGCCCGACGACGTCGGGCTGCAGATGGACTGGGCCGAGACGGTCAAGAAGGCCGACGACGAGCCGCTGAACCCCTTCACCCGGATCGGCTCCCTGTTCAGCACCCACGACGTGACCCCGGTCAGCCGCAGCGACCGCGAGCAGCTGGTGGCGGCGCTGCAGGAGGTCAGTCCGCAGCTGGGCCTGGAGCCCACGGACGGCGACATCCGCTTCGAGGGCACCACGCCGATCCCGGTGAACCCGGTGCCCGGCCAGAACCTCGACATCCAGCACGCGGCCGACGCGGTGCAGGCCAAGTGGGCTGAGGGACGGCCGATCTCGCTGCCGGTCACCCAGCTCCCGGTGAGCACCACCCGCGAGGGCGTGCAGAAGGCGCTGCACGAGATCGCCGAGCCGGCCGTGGCCTCGCCGGTGACCGTGCGCGGCCAGGGCAAGAACGCGACGCTGGCACCGGAGGCGATCGCCGAGGCGCTGCGCTTCACCCCCGACGGTCGTGGCGGCCTGAAGGCGAGCCTCGAAGGTCCCGTGCTGGTGGGAGCCATCGAACCGCAGCTGCGCGACACCATGAAGCCCGGCAAGAACGCCGAGATCAAGCTGGAGAACGGCGCTCCGGTCGTGCACCCGTCGGAGGACGGTGTCGGTGTCGACTGGGAGAAGAGCCTGGCGCCGCTGCTCGACACGCTGCGCAAGCCGCAGCAGCGCGCGGTCCAGGCGGTCTACGTGCCGGCACCGGCGCAGTTCACCACCGACCAGGCCAACCAGCTCGGCATCCGCGAGGTCGTCGGCGAGTTCCAGACCGGCGGTTTCGAACCGGCTTCCGGTGTGAACATCCGCCGGGTCGCAGAGCAGGTCAACGGCGCGATCCTGCGTCCGGGCGAGACGTTCAGCCTCAACGGCTACACCGGACCGCGCGGCGTCCCGCAGGGCTACGTGGAGTCGGGGATCATCGAGGACGGCCACCCGGGCAAGGCGGTCGGCGGTGGCATCTCGCAGTTCGCGACCACGCTGTACAACGCCTCGTACTTCGGGGGCATGCAGGACGTCGAGCACAAGGCGCACAGCTACTACATCAGCCGCTACCCGGCGGGTCGCGAGGCGACGGTGTTCCAGTCACCGAACGGCAAGAGCATCATCGACGTGAAGTTCAAGAACGTCGCCAAGAGCGGCATCATGATCACCACGGAGTGGACTCCGTCGTCGATCAAGGTGAAGCTGTGGGGCACCAAGCAGTTCGACGTGCAGTCGTCGACGGGCCCGCGCACCGAACCGACGCCGCCGATGGAGAAGCCCGGCCCGGTGACCGGCCCCTGCAGCCCGAGCAAGGGCACGCCCGGCTTCACCGTCGTCGACACCCGCACCATCCGGGACATCACGACCGGCCAGGTTCGCACGGAGAACCAGAAGGTCAAGTACAACCCGCAGCCGATCATCCACTGCCCACCGCCACCACCGCGCTGATCAGCGACGACGAGGGCCCTTCCCGTTCCGGGAGGGGCCCTTTCGTCGTCATGGGGACATGTCGACATCCCCGTCGGGGCACTTGTCGACATCGCGCCACGGGCGGTTCTGGTCCGAACCGTCCATGACCAAGGTCCTCTTTGTCCGGACAGTTCGGACCAGAACCGCCACTGGCCACCGCGGGCGGGACCACGCCCCCGGTTCCTCCCGGTAATGGCGGGATGTCGACATATCGCTCTTCAGCGCTGCGCGTCGGCCACTGTGCGTGGTGGTCGCGTTGGGCTCGGGCCGTGGTGGTGGCCACAGGCCGGGGGTGTTCGGCCTGGTGGGGAGGGTGTGGTTCTGGTGCGAAAGCGGTGTGAGCGCGGGAAATCCTTTCGCTCGGCCAGCCCTGGTGAGGCAGGTTTGCCGCCTGGTGACCGCCGGGTTGATCGCGGATTTCGACGAACTTGATGGATTCGCAACACGAGGTATTGGGTTTACGTCCGATCGAGTGGCACCATTCGAGCACCCGCGTTCTCACCTACTAGGAGTTACATCGTGGCGCGTCGCAGGACCCTCCGTGCGCTGGCAATGTTGCCCGCGCTGACCCTGGCTGTGGCAGTGACAGGTTGTGTCGAATCCACGACGGGTGGCGGTGCCCCAGGCGGCGGCGAACTGAGCCTCATCGCTCCTGGTTCGCTGACCACCTGCACCCATCTCCCCTACGAGCCGTTCCAGTTCCCCGGCGAAGGCGGCAAGATCGTCGGCTTCGACGTCGAGCTGGTGGACCTGGTCGCGCGCGACCTCGGTGTGCAGCAGAAGATCGTCGACGCGCCGTTCGACGAGGGAATCCAGTCGGGTGAGTCGCTCAACAGCGGCCAGTGCGACGTGGCCGCCGCCGCGATGACCATCACCGACTCCCGCAAGCAGAACCTGGACTTCTCCGACCCGTACTTCAACGCGGAGCAGGCCCTGATGGTCAAGAAGGGTTCGGGCATCACCGACCTGTCCCAGCTGCGCGGCAAGAAGCTGGGCGTGCAGGTCGGCACCACCGGCAAGGACTACGCCGAGGCGCACAAGGCCGAGTTCGGCTACGAGGTCGTGGACTTCGACGACCTGGCCCTGCAGCAGACCGCGGTCAAGACCGGTCAGGTCGACGCCGCGGTGAACGACAACGGCGTGCTCTACAACTTCGCCAAGAACAACCCGGACACCGAGGTCACCAAGGAGTTCGTGACCGGGGACAAGTACGGAATCGGCGTCCGCAAGGGCAACGCCGCGCTGCTGGCCAAGGTCAACGAGTCCCTCGCCAAGGCCAAGCAGTCCGGTGAGTACGACCGCATCTACGAGAAGTGGTTCGGCAAGAAGCCGGAGTGACCCGCTGATACGTGGCATCTCGGGGCCGGCGTCGAACACGCCGGCCCCGAGCGGTGCAGCGGGGCCGCGCACACCGTCGCGGTAGCCCGCCGGACATATGGAGAGAAGTCGATGACAACCGAGATCGAGCGGCCCAAGGCAGGCATGGGCCGACGACAGCGGGCGCGGCTCAACCTCGGAATCCAGTACGCGGTGCTGGTCGTGGTTCTCGCCCTGGTGATCTTCATCGCGGACTGGGGCCAGATCGGCCGGGCGTTCTTCAACATCGAGGTCGCCAAGGCGCAGTTCCCCGACGTGATCACCACCGCGCTGCTCAACACCCTCATCTACACCGCGGTGGGCTTCGCGTTCGGCCTCGGCCTGGCGATCGTGCTGGCGCTGATGAAGATGTCGCCGGTTGCCCCCTACCGGTGGATCGCCACCGGCTACATCGAGCTGTTCCGCGGACTTCCCGCCCTTCTGGTGTTCATCGCGTTCGGCTACGGCATGCCGATCGCCTTCGGGCTGAAGTTCAACAACCTCTCCACCGTGATGCTCAGCCTCGGCCTGGTCGGCGCCGCCTACATGGCCGAGACCATCCGGGCGGGCATCCAGGCGGTGCCGAAGGGCCAGGTCGAGGCGGCGCGCTCGCTGGGCATGTCGTCGAGCCGCACGATGGTGACCGTGGTGCTGCCGCAGGCCTTCCGGATCATCCTCCCGCCGCTGACCAACGAACTGATCCTGCTGACCAAGGACTCGTCGCTGATCTACCTGCTGGGACTGTCGGTCGGCCAGTACGAGCTCGCCAAGTTCGGGCGCGGCGCGCTGAACCAGTACCAGTCGCTGACGCCGATCCTGATCGCCGGTCTGTGCTATCTGATCATCACGATTCCGCTGTCGCGCGTCTCCGACCTGCTGGAGCGCAAGTTCGGCGGCGTCCGGACCAAGGGGGCCACCAAGTGAGCGACGTGATGATCGAGCTCTCCGGGCTGAGCAAGTCCTTCGGCTCGCTGGAAGTGCTGCGCGACATCGACCTGCAGGTCCAGCGCGGCGAGGTCGTGTGCGTCATCGGGCCGTCCGGGTCCGGCAAGTCGACCCTGCTGCGCTGCGTGAACCTGCTGGAAGAGCCGTCGGCGGGCAAGGTTTCGGTCGACGGCACCGAGCTGACCGACCCGGACACCGACCTCGACGGCTCCCGGCGTCACGTCGGCATGGTCTTCCAGCAGTTCAACCTCTTCTCCCACCTGTCGGTGCTGGAGAACCTGACGGTGGCGCAGCGCAAGGTGCTGGGCCGCTCGAAGGAGGAGTCGGAGAAGGTCGCCGAGGAGAACCTGGCCAAGGTCGGGCTCTCCGAGAAGGCCGGTTCGATGCCCGCGCAGCTCTCCGGCGGTCAGCAGCAGCGGGTCGCGATCGCGCGGGCGCTGTCGATGAACCCGCACGTGATGCTCTTCGACGAGCCGACCTCGGCGCTGGACCCGGAGCTGGTCGGCGACGTGCTCGGCGTGATGCGGCAACTCGCCGATGAGGGCATGACGATGCTGGTGGTGACCCACGAGATGCAGTTCGCCCGCGAGGTCGCCGACCGCGTCCTGTTCATGGACGGTGGCGGCATCGTCGAGCAGGGCCCGCCGGCCGAGGTCATCGGCAACCCGAAGGAGGAGCGCACCCGCACCTTCCTGGCCCGAGTGCTGGATCCGATCTAGATATCCGTCGTCCTGCTCAGCGGTGCGAGTGGGGGAACCTGAGCGGCTTCGTGGACTCCGCGCGCCACTCCTTGAGTATGTGAATACGCGGCGTCGCGGCGTGCTCGCCACGAAGCCGCTCAGAACCCCCGGCGGTGCAGGTTGCTCAGGTGGTGAAGGAGAAAGCACCTTCGGTGCTTGCCTGACGTGGGATGGCTCTTGAGTTGTGCTTCGGACGACCCTGGCGTGTTGGTGTGCGACACGCCGGGGTCGTTTCACGTGGAACGGGAGGTCAAGTAGGCCATCCCGGTGTTTTCTGGTGCGGGGCGAAACCTCATGTCGTGGTCAGACGTCCTAATAGGTAGATGATCGACAACGCGTCACGCGGTTTCGGGGGCTACGGGTGCCTAGCGGCAAGGTGAGGGAGAACGGCAACGGTCCGCTGACCGCGGCCGAGCGACGAGTGGACGAGCTGCTGCGGCAGGGCAGACCGGAGACGCCGGAAGGCGAACCGCTCGACGTGCTGGCCGAGGAGTTCGAGGCGGACAAGGAGATCCGCGGCGAGTTCCTCACGCGGCGGCTGATCGACTCGCCGGACGAGGCGAGCTGGCGGCCCTTCACCAGGAAGGCCCGGCAACAGCCGGTGATCCTCATCAAGGACGCGGTGATCAGCGGCTGCCTGGACCTGCGCGCCGCCGAACTGCCCTACCTGCTGGAGTTCGTCCGCTGCCGGTTCCTCGAAGCCCCCGACGTCCGGCAGGCGTCGCTGGCCGGACTGGTGCTGCGGAACTGCCTGCTGCCGGGGATGCAGGCGCGGAACCTGCGCACCACCAGCGACACCCACCTGCTGCACTGCACCAGCCGCAACGGCGTCATCGACCTCGCCGACGCCGAGCTCGGCGGCTCGCTGCTGCTCAACGGCAGCGACCTGAACAACCCCGGCCGGCGCGCCATCTACGCCGACCGGCTGACGGTGGCCGGGGCGATGCTGGCCATGGGGATCAGCGTCGCCGGCGAGATCCGCATCCCCGGTGCCAAGATCGGCGGCAACCTCACGCTGGCCGGTGCCACGCTGCGCAACCGGGGCCGGTTGGCGCTCAACGCCAACGGGATCCAGCTCGGCGGTTCGCTGCGCTGCGACGCCGACCCGAACACCGGGAAGTCCTTCACCGTGGCCGGGCTGGTGTTCATCCCGAGCGCCACCATCGCCGGTGATCTGCGGATGCGCGACGCCGTGCTGGAGCCCGGGATGAGCCCGCCGAGGCGGGGCGAGTCGCCCTACGACGACCCGACCAGCACGCTCATCGCCGACCGCAGCCACGTGCACGGCGACGTCGAGATGGACGAGAACTTCCGCAGCGGCGGGACGATTCGCATGGTCAGCGCCCGCATAGAGGGGGACCTGCGGTTGTCCGGCGCTCAGATCGACCTGACCTGGGCGCAGTCCGCGCGGGCCGCGGTGGACCGCTCGCTGCGCGCCCTGCACATCGACGGCACCGAGATCCGCGGCAACCTCGCGGCGGGTTGGGTCAACGTCTGGGGCGAGTGGCGGATGACCGACGTCCAGGTGCACGGCAGCTTCCAGCTCAACCGGGCTCGGCTGACCGGCGCGCGGACGGATGTGCTGCAGGCGAGCCGGATGACCGTCGGCAGCAACTTCGACTGCCGGGAAGCCGACATCAGCGGGTCGATCCAGCTGCAGGGCGCCTCGATCGGCGCCAACCTCGACCTGCGGGCCAGCGAACTCACCAAACCCGCCTGGCACCGCCACAAGCTCGCCTACAAGCCCTCGGTGGACCTGCGCGGAGCGCGGATCGCGCGGGACCTGGTCTGCGCCTCGGGCGTCCGGCCGTTCGTGGCCGAAGGCGAGGTGCAGCTGCGCCGGAGCGAGATCGGCAGGCAGGCCAACTTCTGGGGAGCCCGGCTCGGAGACGGGTTGAGCCGCAACGCCATCAACGGGTTCGGCCTGGTCGCCCAGGAGCTGACGCTCAGCGTCGAGGATCCGCCGAAGGGCCGGATCCTGTTGCGGCAGGCCCAGTGCGAGCTGCTCGCGGACAACGCGCGGCTGTGGGAGGCCAGCGGCGGAGTCGACGTCGAGGACTTCAGCTACGACAACTTCACCGACAGCGTCGAACCCACCGACGTGGACAAGGTCAAGGAGCGGCTGGCCTGGCTGCGCGCCAACTCGGGCGACCGCTACCAGCCCGGGTCCTACGACCAGCTCGCGCACGTCTTCAGCGGCAACGGCAACGAGGAGCACGCGGTCACGGTGCTGATCGAGAAGCAGCGCCACCGCTACAAGGCGATCGCGGCCTCGACGCGGCCCGCGTTCCGCCCGCCGGTCCGCTTGTGGAGCCTGCTGCAACTGGCGACGGTCAGCTACGGCTACCGGCCGCTGCGCGCCCTGATCTGGCTGGTGCTGCTCACGGCCGCGGGCACCACGTGGTTCTCGGTGCACGGACCGCTGCAACCGGTCAACGACGAGGACCACCCGCACTGGAGCCCGCTGCTCTACACCGTCGACCAGCTGGTCCCGATCATCAACCTCGGCCACGACGTCATGTGGCGGACCCAGGGTCCGTCGCAGTGGATCACCGTCGCGCTCATCGCCGCGGGCTGGATCCTCGCCACCACGGTCGCGGCCGGCATCACCAGAGCCCTCCGCCGGGACATCCAGTGACCCCTCACCCGTCCGGGGCGGGCGGATTCGAATTTCGCGCGAAATTCGAAAAGCCCCGCCCCTTCGGGGGATTCCTGCCCTCCGTGCGGGTGGAATCCGGGTTCTGCGGGCTGATCTCGTGCTCAGATCGAGGAGTTTGGTCGCCTTGATCGGCTCGGGAGGTCTTCGTGGTGGGGTTGCGGTTGCCGGTGCTCGCCGGTGTCGGCGTGATGGCGTTGATGTCCGCGGGAGTTCCCGCGGGGGCACAGGAGGACGCGTTCGAGTACGTGGCGATGGGGGATTCGGCGGCGGCCGGCCCGCTGGTTCCGGGACCGGACCCGAACCTGCTGTGCTTCCGCTCGACGAGCAACTACCCGCAGGTCGCGGCGGCCCGGTTGGGCGCGCAGCTCAAGGACGTGACGTGCTCCGGGGCGGAGACCGAGGACTTCGCCGGTCGCCAGCACCACGTGCTCTCGCCGCAGTACGACGCGCTGAGCGAGACCACCGACCTGGTCACGGTGACCATCGGCGGCAACGACGTCTCCCTGGTGCAGGCGGCGGTGTCGTGCCTGAACGCGCTCCCGGAGCCGGTCGGCTCGTCCTGCGCGGACAGCTTCACCGCCAACGGCGACGAGCTGGCCGAGCGGATCGACGAGTTCACCCCCGACTTCGACGAGGCGCTGGAGGAGATCACCGACCGGGCGCCGAACGCGCAGGTCGTGGTGGTCGGCTACGGCACCTACCTGCCCCCGGGCGGCTGCTACCCGGAGCAGCCGATGTGGGCGCGCGACGCCGACTACATCCAGTCCACCGTGGACCGTCTGAGCGCGCGGCTCGGTGAGCGGGCTCGTGCGCACGGCGCGACGTTCGTCGACCTCGGTCCGGTCAGCGAGGGCCACGACGTCTGCCAGGCGCCGCAGGACAAGTACTTCGAGGGCGTCGTGCCGACCTCGTTTGCCGCTCCCCTGCACCCCAACGCCAACGGCATGACGGCCTTCGGCAACGTCGTCGCCGACGCGGTGTCGGGCTCGCGGCCAGGCCGCGAGCCCGCGGCATAGCCGCTGTTCAGGTATCGCGTTGCTTGGCGGTGCGGATGGCGGAAACCCCCGGAGGGGAAAGCGCAGCGGCTCAGAACCTCGGCCGTGCGAGCTGAGTCCGTCACCTGAAACAGCGGTTTCGCCACGCGAGCCGATCCAGGGACATCCTCAGGAGCCCAGCAGCGTGTTCAGGCGGGGCGAGTAAGTGTGGTCGAACACCAGTGACGCCGCGCCGACCGCTGCGGCGTCCTCGCCGATCAGCGCGTTCTCCACGCGCACCGGGCGCACCTGCGGCGCCCACACCTGCGCGGTGATCACCTTCGACACCCGGTTGCGGACCAGGTCGGAGACCTGCCGCAACGCGGGTCCGCCGAGCACGACGCGGTCCACGTCGAGGACGCTGACCACCGAGGCGAGCGCCTGGCCGAGGCGGGTCGCGGTCTGCCGCAGCACCTTGCGGGCCTCGGCCTCCCCGGCCACCGCGTCGCGGCACAGCTGGTCGTAGGCGGCGGCGACGGAGGTGGGCGCGGGTCGGCCGATGGCGGTCCGCCAGTCGGCGACGATGGAGCGCATCGAGCAGTACGCCTCCAGGCAGCCGCGCTTGCCGCAGTGGCACTCGCGGGAGCCCCCGCTGTGCACGTGCCCGATCTCGCCCGCGTTGTTGCTGACCCCGCGGTGCACCTGGTCGCCGAGCACGACGCCGATGCCCACGCCGGTGCCCAGGTAGACGTAGACGAACGAACCGGATCGCTGCGCGCAGCCCGACCAGCGCTCGCCGATCGCGGCGGCGGTGGCGTCGTTGTCCATCACCACCGGCAGCCCGAACCGCTCCTCGACGAGGTCGGCGAGCGGAACCTCCGTCCAGCCGTCGAGGTTGGGCGGGTCGAGGACCTTGCGGTGCGCGGGATCCAGCGGTCCGGGCACGGCGAGGCCCGCGCCGAGCACGCGCTCGGGTTCGAGCCCGGAGCGGCGCACCAGCTGCTGCCCGATGCGGGTGAGGGCTGCGGCGACCGAGGCGGGCGTGGCGTCGGAGGGGAGCCTGCGGGCGGTGCGCAGCCGGACGCCGCCGGCGAGGTCGACGAGCACTCCGGTGATGCGCTCGGGGTCGAGGTGCAGGCCGACGGCGGAGTAGGCGTCGGGCACCACCTTGAGCAGAACCCGGCGCTTCCCGCCGGTGGAGGGGGCGTGGCCGTTCTCGGTGACGAGCCCATCGTCCATCAGGGCCCGCACGATGTTGGACATGGTCTGCGCCGTCAGCCCCGTGCGCTGGGCGAGTTCCACGCGGCTGATCTCGCCGTGGCGGCGGATCGTGTCCAGCACGACCGCGCGGTTGAACCCACCGACTCGGGGCAGGTTTGTGCCTTGCCACGACGGATTGGTCATGCAGCGCTCCTCGTTGAGACCCGCAAGATCATTGACTTGTGCAAACGTTTGGACTTATGTTGCCCACGAGTGTGATCCGGATCTCAGGTTAGTCGCAAGCGTCACAGGCCGGAGGAGCCAGATGCGCCGGACAACCGCGTTAGCCGCCATCCTCACCGCTGCCCTGGGCCTTTCCGCCTGCGGCGGATCTGCCGAGGACCCGAACACGATCACCGTCGCTTACCACCGATACGGCAACACGCAGCAGGTCGACGCGTTGATGCAACGCGTCAAGCAGCAGTACGAGCAGGCCAATCCCGGGAAGTTCGTCAAGCTCGACCCGGTCGTGGCACCGGAGAGCGAGTACCTGTCCAAGCTCCAGCTGCGGATGCGGTCGGAATCCACCGCGCCCGACGTGCTCTACGAGGACAGCTTCAACGTCAACTCCGACGTCGACGCCGGATACCTGCTGGCCCTGGACGACCGGCTCGCCCAGTGGCCGGACTGGAACTCCAGCTACATCGGCACCACCAAGCAGGCGGGCAAGGCCGCCGACGGCCGGATCTACGGCGTTCCGCTCGACACCGACACCCGAGGGCTCTGGTACGACCGGAAGCTGTTCGCCGAGGTCGGGCTGCCGGAGGAGTGGAAACCGCGCACCTGGGACGACATCCTCGCCGCCGCCCGCCAGATCAAGCAGAAGCGTCCCGACGCGATCGGCATCGACATGCCGCTGGGCAAGGCGGAAGGCGAGTCGGTGAGCATGCAGACCGTCGAGATGCTGCTCTACGGGACCGAAACCGGAACTCTCTACGACGAGCAGCAGCGCAAGTGGGTGGTGCCCAGCAAGGGGTTCACCGACGCGATGGGGTTCATCTCCACCGCGGTCGGCGAGAACCTGACGCAGAGCAAGCCGCAGATCGCCGACGCCCAGTACGACAAGAACCAGCGCGACCAGCTGGCCCGCGAGGGCAAGGTCGGCATCCGGCTCGACGGCAGCTTCGCCTCCGGCAACTGGCAGGACGCCGGTTGGACGGACTGGACGAAGACCATGGCCGCGACACCCATGCCCACCCAGTTCGGCCAGGCGCCGGGGACCGTGACGCTCTCGGGCGGCTGGACGCTGGCGGTCAGCGCGGCCAGCGACAAGCCCGACGACTCGTTCGCGTTCATCAAGCAGGCGTTGAGCGTGGACAACGTCGTGCAGTACTCGGCGGCCACCGGCAACCTGCCCGCGCGGGCCGATGCCGCGGCCGATCCCCGGGTGACCGAGGCCAACCTGCTCAACCAGTTCTGGATCGGCCTGCTGGCCAACACCCATTACCGGCCGGCGTTGCCGGAGTACCCGAAGGTGTCCGAGGAGATCCAGAAGTCCGTGCTCGACGTGGTCGGCGGGCGGGCACCCGCCGAGGTGTCCGACCAGTGGTCGCAGCAGGTCTCGCGGATCGTGGAACCGGCCAACACCCGGGCGGGCTGACGATGTCGGCGGTGCGGCGGTGGCTGGCGCTGATGGCTCCGGCTGTGCTGCTGCTCGGGCTGTTCGTGATCGGACCGATCCTGTGGAGCGGCTACGTCTCGTTCACCGACGCCGCCCTGACCGGCGCGGCGGCCAGCGATCCGGAGTTCGTCGGGCTGGACAACTACCGGCGGATGTTCGCCGATCCGGCGCTGTGGCACGCGGTGTGGGTGACGGTGGTGTTCACCGTGGGATCGGCGGTGATCGGGCAGAACTGCCTGGGCATGTTCATCGCGCTGCTGACCCGGCACCGCAAGCGCTGGCTGCGCAACGCCGTCGGCATCGCGGTCGTGTCCGCGTGGGTGCTGCCGGAGCTGGTCGCGGCGTTCGCGATCTACGCGTTCCTCAACTCCGAGGGCACCTTGAACAACGTGCTGGTCGCGGTGGGCCTGGAAGGTGTGGACTGGCTGTACCACGCGCCGGTGCTGGCGGTGGTGCTCGGAAACGTCTGGCGCGGCACGGCGTTCTCGATGCTGGTCTACCAGGCCGCGCTGGCGGAGGTGCCCAGCGATCTCACCGAGGCCGCCGAGGTCGACGGCGCCGGGATGCTGCGCAGGTTCTGGCACGTCACGCTGCCGGTGATCCGCCGGACGATCACCACCAACCTGATGCTGATCACGTTGCAGACCATCGGCGTGTTCACGCTGATCTACGTGCTCACGGCGGGCGGGCCGAACGCGGCGACGCAGACGCTTCCGCTTCTGATGTACGACTCGGCGTTCGAGTTCGACGAGATCGGCTACGGCGCCACGATCTCCCTGGTCCTGCTGGCGATCGGCGGTTCGTTCGCCGTGCTCTACGCCTTCAGCATCGGCGATCCGGACGAGGAGGGGTCGTGATGGCCGGAGTCACCGTCGCGAGGCGGCGCTCGGTGTCGGTGGTGGTGCACCTGGTGCTGGCGGTGGTCGCGCTGGCGTTCCTCGCACCGCTGCTGTGGCTGCTCACCGCGTCCTTCGACGCCGAGGCGCCGCTGTCGGCGCAGCTGCCGAGCGCGTTCACCCTGGACAACTTCGCCCAGGTGCTCACCTGGGAGACCAGCGTTCGTCCACTGTGGAACGGATTGCTGATGTGCGGTGGCGCGGCGCTGGTCTCGGTGGTCTCGGCGGTGCTGTGCGCCTACCCGCTGTCGCGCTACCAGCTGCGGTTCCGGCGACCGTTCCTCTACCTCGTGCTGTTCGCCTCCGGGCTGCCGATGACCGCGGTGATGGTGCCGGTCTACAGCATGTTCGTGCAGGTCGAGCTGGTGGACTCGATGTTCGGCACGACGTTGTTCCTCGCGGCGACCTCGTTGCCGATCGCGATCTGGATGACGAAGAACTTCATGGACGGCGTCCCGATCAGCCTCGAAGAGGCCGCCTGGGTCGACGGCGCGTCGGCGATGCAGGCGTTGCGCTCGGTGGTGCTGCCGCTGATCGTCCCCGGCATGGGCGTGGTCGCGATCTTCACGTTCATCAACGCCTGGGGGAACTTCTTCGTCCCCTTCATCCTGCTGCTCGACCCGGCGAAGCAGCCCGCCTCGGTGGGAGTCTTCGCCTTCTTCGGTCAGGGCGGGCTCATCGCCTACGGCCAGCTCGCCGCCTACTCGATCCTCTACACGGCACCGGTCATCGCCCTCTACCTGGTCGTCTCCCGCTACCTCGGCGGAGCCTTCAACCTGGCCGGGGCCATCAAGAACTAGGCAGGAGACCGGGTCGCGCGCGGTCGTTCTCGCGCCACCCGGCCTCGCCGGTCATCGCTCGACGGACGCCGCTCGATCGCGGTCGTCGGTCTCGATCGGGACGGTCGCGCCGTCACCCTCGAGCCGCAGCGAGACGTACACCGCTGCCGCGGCGACCAGGAACAACACCAGAAATGCCAAGCCGGCCATGAGACACCCCCTCGTCCGATGGGCCGCTGCGCAATCGCAGACATCCATGAGACGCACGTCATGGGCGGTCGGTTGCTCGGCCGTCGTCGAAGACGCGAAAGCGGCGCCTCCCCTCGCGAGGGGAGGCGCCGCTTCGGGTACGCGCACGATTGACGTCCGCGTCAGACGGGTGGGGTACCGGAGCTTCCCACGACGATCCGGTACCGCCGCCCGCCCAGGTCTCAGCCCAGGCGCTGCTTGAGGGCTTCGAACTCGTCGCGCATCGAGGTGGGCAGGTCGTCACCGATGGTGTCGAACCACTCCTCGATCAGCGGCAGCTCCGCCTTCCACTCCTCGACGTCGACGTGCAGCGCGGTCTCCACGTCCTCGACCGGGGTGTCCAGGCCGGACAGGTCGATCTGGTCGGCGGAGGGAACGCGGCCGATCGCGGTGTCCTCGGCGGCGGCGTTGCCGTCGATGCGCTCGACGATCCACTTGAGCACGCGCGAGTTCTCGCCGAAGCCCGGCCACACGATCTTCTTGCCGGACTCGTCGCGGCGGAACCAGTTGACGTAGAAGATCTTCGGCAGCTTGGTGGCGTCAGCCGACTTGCCGACGTTCACCCAGTGCTGGAAGTAGTCGCCTACGTTGTAGCCGATGAACGGCAGCATGGCCATCGGGTCGCGACGGACCTCGCCGACCTTGCCGGCCGCGGCGGCGGTCTTCTCCGAGGACAGGGTGGCGCCCATGAACACGCCGTGCTGCCAGTCGAAGGACTCGTTGACCAGCGGAACCGTGGTCTTGCGGCGGCCGCCGAACAGGATCGCCGAGATCGGCACGCCGTTCGGGTCGTCCCACTCGGGCGCGAGGATCGGGCACTGCGACATCGGCGTGCAGTAGCGCGAGTTCGGGTGCGCGGCCTTGACGTCCGAGTCCGGGGTCCAGTCGTTGCCGTGCCAGTCGGTGAGGTGCTGGGGGTTGCCCTCCATGTCCTCCCACCAGACGTCGCCGTCGTCGGTCAGCGCGACGTTGGTGAACAGCGAGTTGCCCTGCTCGATGGTGCGCATCGCGTTCGGGTTGGTCTTCCAGTTGGTGCCCGGGGCGACGCCGAAGAAGCCGGCTTCCGGGTTCACCGCGTAGAGGCGGCCGTCCTCGCCGAAGCGCATCCAGGCGATGTCGTCACCGAGGGTCTCGACCTTCCAGCCCGGGATGGTCGGCTCCAGCATCGCCAGGTTGGTCTTGCCGCAGGCCGACGGGAACGCCGCCGCGACGTAGTGGACCTTGTCCTCCGGCGAGATCAGCTTGAGGATGAGCATGTGCTCGGCGAGCCAGCCCTCGTCGCGCGCCATCGCCGAGGCGATGCGCAGCGAGTAGCACTTCTTGCCCAGCAGCGCGTTGCCGCCGTAGCCGGAGCCGTAGCTCCAGATCAGCCGCTCCTCCGGGAAGTGGGTGATGTACTTGGTGTCGTTGCACGGCCACGGGACGTCTTCCTCGCCCGGCTCCAGCGGCGCACCCACCGAGTGCAGCGCGGGTACGAACTCGGCGTCGGTGCCCAGGCGCTCCAGCACCTTCGCGCCCATCCGGGTCATGATGTGCATCGAGACCACGACGTACTCGGAGTCGCTGATCTCCACGCCCAGCCGCGGCGGGTCGGCGTCGAGCGGGCCCATGCAGAACGGGATGACGTACATCGTGCGACCACGCATGCAGCCCCGGTAGAGCTCGGTCATGGTGGCCTTCATCTTGGCCGGGTCCATCCAGTTGTTGGTGACCCCGGAGTCCTTCTCGTCGACCGAGCAGATGAAGGTCCGCTCCTCGACGCGCGCCACGTCGGACGGGTCGGACGCCGCGTAGAACGAGTTCGGCTTCTTGTCGAGACGCTTGAAGGTGCCGGCCTCCACGAGGCGGTCCGTCATCCGCGTCCATTCGTCCTGCGAACCGTCACACCACACCACACGATCGGGTGTGGTCAGCTCCGCGACCTCACGCACCCACGACAACAGGCGCTCGTGCTTGGTCGGGGCCTGGTCGAGACCGGGGATGGTCACTGCGGTCATCGCGACGTGTCTCCTGACTGGGCGCCACAGCCCGGATTGTTCGCCGACGAGCTCGCCCGCCGACGTTTGCAGGGAAAGCTTCGCCCGGCCCGGAGAGCCGGGCGAAGTGGAAAAGGGATGCATCGAGGCTAACGGGGATAACGGCGCGCAATGAAGATCGGGGTTGTCGGTTCTCTCACAGGAACGATAAGGGAATCGATTCAGTTCGCCTTTCCTTCCGGGTGCTCCCGGAAATCTCATCGCGGGTGCTGCCTGGGCTGCCAGATTTTCCGGCGAAGCGGACACGAGTGCGAACGACCGGTGAACCGGGGATAGCCGCCGAATGGCGGTTGCCGGATGCAGAGTCTGAAGATGAAAAACCGCCCGATGGCCTGAGAATGAGGCCACGGGCGGGTGGTGGAATCACATTCCGTCGTGAATTGTGCGACGCCGCGTCACACCCAGGAGTCGTCCTTCGCGGGACTCGACGGTTCGCCCTCGCACATCGCCGGAGGACCGGCGTCCGCTGCCGGGGCCGGGGCCGGGGCCGGGGCCGCTGCCGGTGCCTTCGGCTGGAGCTCGGGCTCGTCGAAGGTCCAGGTCGCGTCGTCGGTCGCGGAGGCGAACTCGTTCGGGGCGTACTGACCGTTGTCGCCGATCTGGCCCTGCTCGGCGACCGTCCACTCGCCGTCGCCGGTGTGGTGCGAGATGGTCACGTCGCCGGTCTGCGTGATCTCGACGACCTGGTCGGCGGACCCGTCGCCGTCGACGTCGGTGACCAGCACGGTGTTGCCGTTGTCGGACTGCACGACCGCGGTGTCGGCGATGCCGTCGGAGTTCGTGTCCTCGGTCGCCGGTCCGACCTGCACGTCGCCCTGCGGGGTGTCCATGACCATCTGCTTGCCGTCGTCCGGACGACCGTCACCGGCACCGCCCGGGTGCTGTTGCGGGGTTTCGGCGGTCCACTCGCCGGTGTCGGCGTGGAACCGCGCCTGGTCGAGGACCTGGCCCTCGTTGCTGATCGACTGCATCAGGTCCGCGTGACCGTCGGCGTTCTCGTCGATGTAGGCGACGTAGCCGTCGTCGGTCATCACCGCGACCGTCTCGTCCAAGCCGTCGCCGTCGAGGTCGTAGTTGGCCTCGGCGGTGTACTCCTCGCCGTCGACGGTGACCTTGATGTCCCCGTCCCCAGCGCCGGTCTCCTCGATGTACACGTCGGCACCCTCCGCCGCCTTCACCTGCAAGCCGTTGGACGCAGCGTAGAGCCCCGGGGTTCCGTCCAGGAACCACCCATCGCCCAAGACCCCCGTCTCGTCCCCCGGGATCCGGAAGTCGGACCCCCGATTTCCACTGAATTCCGGTTCCCGAACTCAGTGGAAATCCGAAGGGCCGACCGGTCGGGCGAGGTCAGAGCCGTGGGCGAGGTCAGGTGCGGGATCTCCGGGCTGCCTGGAGGTGATCGGTGGAGGTCTCCGGGTGACCAGGCTCGGGTCAGGACACCGTGTCGCGGAGGTTCCTGATGCCGGCGAGGAGGTGTTCGGCCCGTTCCCGGCCGGTGGTGGATTCGGTGAGGCGGCGGTCGACGGTCTGGAGGCGGCGGCTGCGCTCGGCCGCGTCCATCTTCAGGGCCTTGTCCACGTCGCGGAGTTCGCCCTCGATGGCCTCGATCCGCCTGGTCAGCGCGTCGTCGAGGGCCAGCGAGAGCTGCTGCTCGGCTTCGATGAGCTGCTCGGCGACGAGCTGGTCGAGGGCCGACCGGGCGTCGGCGATAGCGTCGGTGAGCCACTGCTTGAGGTGCTGCTTGTCGGCCGCGTGCTTGCGGGTGCGGGCCATCCACCAGCCCGCGCCCAGCCCGAGCACGATCGTCACCGGCAGCACCACCGGGTTCAGCGCCGCGACCCCGAGCCCGGCCAGGGGCATCGCCGCCGCGCGGCCCACGCCCAACCCGCCGGAGACGCCCATGAAAACCAGCAGCTTGTCCTCGGCGGTGGGCGGTCGCTTGTCCGGCGGGCGCAGCGCGATCGGAGCCTGCACGCCCCGCGCGAACTGGGAGCGGATCACGTCCAGCTCCTCGGCGGAGAACAGGTCGTTGAGCGCCTGCTCGGCCACGGCCGCGAGCCTGGCCGAGAGCATGGTGGCGATCCGGGTGGAGGCCATCTGCAGCGCGATGTCGACTTGTCGAGGAAGGTCGTTGATGTCCTTGCGCCCGGCGTTGTCGATGGACCGGCGGAACCAGTTCTGCACCTCGCGCACCTGGCGGCTGACCTCGTGGCTGGTCTCCACCCGGGTGCGCTGGATCTCGCCGCGCAGCTTGACCTGCCAGCCCCGGGTCGACGAGCGGCGGGCGGTGCTCAGCTCGTCGCGGCGGGCGCGCAGCGACTCGGCCTCGTCCTCGCCGACGGTCAGCGCGCGCTTCTCGGCCTCCAGGTTCGCGGTCAGCTCGCCCAGCACGCTGGACAGGGCGCGCATCGTGTTGGCCTCGCCGAGCATCGCCGACCGCCCGGCGATGAGCCGTTCGAGCTCGTCGCGCAGTTCGACCACGCCGGACTTCTCGCGCAGCAGCGCCGCGTTGGCGGATTCGGGTGCTTGCGCGGCGCGCAGGTGCATGCGCGCGGAGACCGGGAAGATCGGCACCTCGGCGAAACGGGGCGCGTGCTCGGCCAGCAGCTTGCGGTCCTCGGCCAGCACCTGCCGCCAGCCGCGGTGCTGATCGGTCTTGGCCAGTGCGAACAGCACGGTTTCCACGCGTTCGCCGACCTGCTGCAGGAACTCCAGCTCGCCGCGGGTGAACGGGGACGAGGCGTCGACGACGAACAGCAGCGCGGTCGCGGACACGGCCGCCTCGCGGGCGAGCTCGCCGTGCAGCTCCTCCAGCCCGCCGACGCCGGGTGTGTCGACCACGGTCAGCTCGGCCAGCGCGTCCAGGGGCGCGGTGACGCGCACGTAGCGCGGCGGCAGCTGTCCCTCGGGCAGCTCGCGGCCCGCGCTGGTCCAGTTCGGCAGCTCGTCGAGCTCGAAGGGCACGGGATCCTGCTGCCCGGGGT
Organism: Saccharopolyspora sp. NPDC049426; assembly: GCF_040676935.1. Taxonomy (NCBI): domain Bacteria; kingdom Bacillati; phylum Actinomycetota; class Actinomycetes; order Pseudonocardiales; family Pseudonocardiaceae; genus Saccharopolyspora; species Saccharopolyspora sp. NPDC049426. The sequence continues at coordinate 202,790 of NZ_JBFAPZ010000001.1, forward strand.
AGCAGGCGTGGGCCGTCCACTGCTCGTCGTGCTCGAACTGCAGGTAGGTGGCGGTGGCGACGTCGGCGTCCACCGGCGAGAGCCCCGGATGCTCCATCAGCGCGTTGACCAGGGAGCTCTTGCCCCGGTTGGTCTCGCCGACGACCACCACGCTGGGCGTGGCCGGGCGACTGCGGCGGACCTGCTCGACCCAGTCCCACGCTGCGGGGTCGGCTTCGCGCAGGAACCCCAGGAGCTTGTCGCGGGTCTGCTTGACCTGCTGGGGAAGCGCAGCGGCGACCGCAACACCAGGTGCCGTCATGCGCGTCCTTTCCGTTCTCGCAGGTCGAAGTTCCCAGGTGGTGGAGGAGCCGATCACGGCACCACGAGCGTCGAAGGTACCCGGATCAGGTGCGGAGTTGGTAGACGGTGACGACCGGGGCCCGCAGGACGCGGTCGTGATCGGCGAAGCCGAGGAGCTCGGTTTCGGCGATGACGCCGTCGAGAGAGGGGTCGTCGGTGGGCAGGGTGCCGCCGGCTTCGTGGAAGGCGGGGTCGAAGCGCTCCCCGTCGGGCCGCAGCGGGGCCACGCCGATGCTCGTGAGCCCGTCGGCGAGCCGTTCGGCGACTCCCGCGCTGCGGGCGCGGTCGACCGCGTACACACACAGCTGGATGAGCGCGGCGCGGTCGGTCAGCGCCTGCTCCAGCGGATCGATGACGGTTTCGCTGGTCACGGCGGTCATGTCTGTCCCCTGATCGGCGGCAGCGTCGGAAGCCGGGTCACCGGCTTCTGGGAGAACAGACGAACCCGATAGGGGCTCGGTTCCGCTTCCGAGTGACTTCTTCGGTCGTCGCCAGCCCCGCACGGTGATCACCTGGTTCGCAGTTGCTGCCAGATCAGGAAGTAGGCCCGGTGCACCACGTGCGCGACCCGGCTCTGCGCGGGCGTGGCACCGAAGGAGGAGAAGGACCGCCACCAGTTGGCGCGCTCCAGCGCGAGTTCGATCAGCTCGGACTGCGGCAGTTCCGGCCGGCCGAGCTGCTCGCCGGGGTCGGTGCTGCCGCCCACCTGCATCACCTCTTCGGCCAGGTCCGGCGGCATCTCCACCGACCCGGCAGCGACCATCGTCAACGCCTCCAGCACGCGCAGCTGGTGGGCCTCCGGCCTGGCCAGCAGCCCTTCGATCGCGTCGTGCACCTTCTGGCGCTCGTCGCCGTCGCCGGAGGACTGCGCGAGCGCCGTGATCGACGCCAGCGCGGCCGCGGCCTTGATGCCGTCGGCGCGCGCCCGGAACACCGAGTCCAGCCGGCCCAGCACCGACGCCAGCCCGGAGGCGTCGCGGATCCGCCGACGCAGCTCACCGGCGGTGATGTCGGGCTGGGCGTCCAGCGCGTCCAGCGCGCAGCGCACGCCGTGCAGGTCCATCCGCTCCAGCAGGTTCGCGCGGGTGCCGGCCGGGACGTCGCACTCCCAGCTGGTGAACAGGTCCGCCGACAGCAGCAGGGTCTCCCGCGTCGACTCGTCGAGCTCGGCCAGCGAGCGCAGCGCCTCGGCGTCCGGGGCGGTGAAGCCGCCGGTCTCGGAGGTCTCGGCGAGCAGCCCGATCACCGGCAGCACGTCGGCGACCTTGGGTTTGAGCAGTTCCGACTGCTTGGTGGCCAGGATCTCGGCGGCCTTCCACACGTCGTCGTCCGCGCCGTCGACGGTGTCGGCCTCGATCATGTCGGCCTTGTTGAGCAGCGCGATCGCGTTGACCGGACCGGCTTCGCGGCTCGCGGTCGCGGCGGTGAAGGCGGCCAGCGCCTGCTCGTCGTCGGCGCGCACGCCCTGGGTGACGACGTAGAGCACCGCCTCCGCGCCGATCACGGCGTCGCGGGAGACCGGGTCGAGCTGCTGGGTGCCCAGCGCCTGCTCGGTGCGCGCGACCGAGGCCGAGTCCAGCGATCCCAGTCCCGGGGTGTCGATCACGGTCAGATCGCGCAGCACCGCGTTGGTCAGGTAGGCCTCCAGGTGGGAGACCTCGTCGAAGTCCACGCCCAGGTCGGCGGGGATGCCGCCGCCGGGGTCGAACGGGATCGCCTGCTTGCGGCCGTCGTGGAACACGACCTCGACCCGGTCGACGGTGCCGTACTGGAAGCGGGTCACCAGCCGGGTGCACTCACCGACGTCGGTGGGCGCGACCCGCCGTCCGATCATGGCGTTGACCAGCGTGGACTTGCCGGACTTGATCCGGCCGGCGACGGCGACCTGCAGCGGGGCGCCGAGCCTGCGCAGCACCTCGTCGAAACCTTCGGCGGTCTTGTCGGACAGCTGCGGTTGCAGTCCCGCGCACAGCCGGGCGACTGCGGCCGACAACGGGCCTGCCCAGCTCTGCTGCTCGGGTGCCGTGTTCAAGGTTCCCTCTCGATGGAGTCAGACATTCCGGACTTCCCGGGAATCCGCCCGCACCATCCTGCCACGTCCCGCCAACCCTCCGGTCGAAGTCCACAAAGGACGATCGGCGACCGGTTCTTCCGGCCGGGCGCGAGCTGTTCGTGGACGCTCGCTCAGGCCCTGCCGCCCGGACCGCCGGGGAGGCGGCTTCTCGCCAGGCCCTAGCCTGCGAACGTGAGCGTTGACTTCAAGCCCGACCTCGTCGCCCTCGACATCGACGGAACCCTGCTGAACCCGGACACCGACACCATCTCCGACGCCGTCAAGGCCGCCGTGCGCCGCGCGGTGGACTCCGGCGCGCAGCTGGTCCTGGCCACCGGGCGCACCTTCCTCGGCACCGCGCCCGTGCTCGACGAGCTCGGGCTGACCAGCGGGTTCGCGCTGTGCTCCAACGGCTCCGTGCTGGTGGATGTGGCCCGGCGCGAGCCGGTCTCGGTGGCCTCGTTCGACGCGACGCCGGTGCTGCGGGCGCTGCAGGAGCACCTGCCGGGCGCGATCTTCGCCGCCGAGGACGTCGGGGTCGGCAACCTCGTCTCCGCCCCGTTCGACCCCGACAAGCTGCACGGCCCGCAGCGGATCACCCCGGTCGACGAGCTGACCACCCACCCGGTGCCCCGGCTGATCGCGGAGTGGACGGCGCACGACCCCGCTGAGCTCGCCGAGACGCTCGCCGGCGTCCGACTGCCGAACTGCACGATCTCCGTCGACACCTACGAGCCGTGGGTCACCGTCGTCCCGGATGGGCTGTCCAAGGGTGCGGCGCTGGAGAAGCTGCGCACCGAGCTCGGCATCGCCGCGGGTTGCACGTTCGCGGCGGGCGACGGCACCAACGACTTCGAGATGCTGAGCTGGGCGACTCGCGGCGTCGCGATGGGCCAGGCACCCCTGGACCTGCGCGCCACGGCCGACGACACGATCGGCGCGGTCTCGGAAGACGGTCTCGCCGTCGAGCTCAACCGCCTCTTCGCCTGAGCGCCTGTTCTCGCAGCTCGCGACTCCGCCGTAGGGAGCGGTCCGCGACCCGCCCTGAAAGTCCACTGTGGATCGAAAAGGCAGGACCGGGGTGCTGCTCCGGGACAACCCCGAGGTGCGTCATCCTCGGAGTCGATTCACTACTACCGGCACGGCTCCGCGTCCCAGCAACAGGAGTGATCATGATCGAGGCGAGTGGCCTCACCAAGCGCTACGGCCAGAAGGTGGCGGTGGACGACCTGTCGTTCACGGTCAAACCCGGTCACGTCACCGGGTTCCTCGGCCCCAACGGCGCGGGCAAGTCCACGACGATGCGGATGATGCTCGGGCTGGACAACCCCACGTCCGGCGAAGTGCGCATCAACGGCAAGCGCTACAGCGAGCTCCGCAACCCGCTGCGCACCGTCGGCGCTCTGCTGGACGCCAAGTGGGTGCACCCCAACCGCTCGGCCCGCGCGCACCTGCGGTGGATGGCGCGTTCCAACGGGATCGCGATGCAGCGCGTCGACGAGGTCCTGGAGCAGGTCGGGCTCAGCGACGTCGCTCGGCGCAACGCGGGAGGGTTCTCGCTGGGGATGTCGCAGCGCCTGGGACTCGCGACCGCGCTGCTCGGCGACCCCGAGGTGCTGCTGTTCGACGAGCCCGTCAACGGCCTCGACCCGGAAGGCATCCACTGGATCCGCCGGTTCATGCAGGGCCTGGCCGCCGAAGGACGTACCGTCTTCGTCTCCAGCCACCTGCTGTCGGAAATGGCGCTGACAGCCGAAGAGCTCGTCGTCATCGGCCGCGGCAAGCTGATCGCGCAGTGCAGCACGGCCGAGTTCGTCGACAACGCGGGCAGCAGCTCGGTTCTGGTGCGCTCGCCGGAGGCCCCGCAACTGCAGAAGCTGCTCGGCGACGAGCAGATCACCGTCCGCTCCTCGGAGGCCGACCGCCTGGTGGTCGACGGCGCGACCACCGAGCAGATCGGTGAGCTGGCCGCGCAGCACCAGATCGTGCTGCACGAGCTCACCGCGCAGCGCGGTTCGCTGGAAGACGCGTTCATGCAGATGACCAGCGACTCCGTGGAATACCAGACCACGCTCGGCGAGGCGACCGAGCTGACCGCCCAGGGGGTGGCCCGATGACGTTGCTCGCCGTCGAGCGCATGAAGCTCTTCTCCACCCGTTCCCCGTGGTGGTGCATGTTCCTCGCCCTCGCGCTGCCGATCGGGTTCACAGCCCTGATCGCCGCCGTCTCCGACGGGATGTCGGTGAGCACAACGCAGTTCGGCTATCAGTTCGGGCTGATGGTCACGCTGGTGCTGGCCGCGCTGGCGATCACCACCGAGTACCGGTTCGGCACCATCCGCGCGACCTTCCAGGCCGTGCCGAACCGAACCGCGGTGCTGCTGGCCAAGACCGCGGTCGTCGCGGTGCTGGCGCTGATCATCGGCGAGATCGGCGCGTTCGGCTCGTGGGCGATCTCCACGGTGCTGCAGCCCAGCTCGGACCTGGCGATCACCACCGCCGAGCAGTGGCGCGAGATCGCCGGTGTCGGGCCGGTGTTCGCGTTCTCCGCGATCCTGGCGGTCGGGGTCGGGATGCTGGTGCGGCAGACCGCGGGCGCGGTGACCATCCTGCTGCTGTGGTCGCTCATGGTGGAGAGCCTCATCGCGCTGGTGCCCGAGGTCGGGCAGGACATCCAGCGGTGGATGCCCTTCGTGATGGCCGACCACTTCCTCAAGGGCGGCGGGAACATGGCCGTCGACATGCCGCTGGGACCGTGGGGAGCGCTCGCGTACTTCGCAGCCGTCACGGTGGGTGTCTGGTTGATCGGATTGGCCGTGACGCACCGGCGCGATGCCTGACCAGCAGATTTGATCATGACTCCGAAACACCTTGATCAAATCGGCTAATTCCCAGCTGGGCCCGGGATAGCAAAACGTTACCGAGCCCGGCCGAGAGTCTGATCACGCCGACCGATAGGATCCACTTGCAAGATCGAGCGGTCGCCATCGGCACGCCGGTCGCACCGGGTCACATTGGACACGGTGCGTCAGCGGCGGATCACCCAGTGGTTCGAGAGCGCTGAAGCACAACCAAAGACGACCGACTGCAGTAGCGCTCGGGGGCGCCGGCGGTCGGGACGGGGGAGGGCCCCGGGCTGTCATTCGGGGGATGGCCCGGGGCCCTGTGCTTTCTACGCTTCCCACGTCCAACCCACCCCAGTTCGTTCAGTTTTTCTCGGGTGGATGAGATGTCTGGTCTCACCTTGCTTGGCGGTGCGGGTGGCGGAACCTGAGGCGGCCCTCCTGCTCCGGGCGCGCCGACTCATGTATGCCAATACACCACGTCGACACGTCCTCACAGGAGAACCGCCTCAGAACCCGCGGCGGTGCCGGTTGAGTCCCGCACTTGAAGCGGCGGCTTGCGCCGCATTTCCCAACAGCTGGTGGCTGCTAGACCATCGGGCGGACGACCAGGACTGGGCAGGCTGCGTGGCGGACGCACTGTTCAGCGACGGATCCGAGCATCAGGCCGGAGAACCCGCCTCGACCGCGGTGGCCGACGACCAGGAGGTCCGCGCCCCGGGAGGCCGAGAGCAGGGCTTGCGGCGAGGGTGAGTGGACCACGTGGATCTCCACGGTGACCTTCGGCGGGTCGCCGAGCTTGTCGGCGACGAGCTTCGCCGTGTCCCGCTCCACTTCCTGTTGGAACGCTTCGGTGCTCGGGACGGCGTTGGGTGGGCAGTCGGCGGGACGCGGTGCCGTGCGCAGGCTCCAGGCCCGCACGACGTGCAGCACGGCGTTGCGGCGCTCGGCCTCCTCCGCGGCCACGATGAGGGCTCGCAGCGACGACGCCGAGGTGTCCAGGCCTACGACGACACCGCCGTTGATCTCCACGCGTTGGAACGTCTGATCCGGCACGCCTCTACTCCAACCGCCACGGCTCCTGTTGTCGAGCCAGCGTCCATTAGGTCAACCGAACGAGTTTTTCATGTGATTGCAATCACATTTTACACGCTTGTCTCATTCGTCGGTTTGGCTGTGGTAAGGCATAAGTAGAGGTGTCCCGCAACCAGCGTCGTTTGGGGGCATGCGCTGGCCGTGGGCGAGTACTTCAGCTCGCGTCTATCTCCACCACAAGAGGAGTGGGCCACATGCTGTCTTCACAAGAGCGCGCTTCGATCGACGTACGCGGCGGCGGTCGCGCCAAGCACATCGGCGACGACGTCCAGCTGGAGCCGGTTCCGCGGCTCGAGTGGTCGCTGGCGACCGAAGCCCACCCGCCCGCCACCGAGGCCGCGACACCCGCATCGCTGCGGGGAAGCTGGATCCACACCGCTTCCGAGCGGCAGGTCCTGGAACTCTTCCGGAAGCTCCACGGCGCCAAGCGCCGGCTGCCCGCGCCCTGGTGGCTGCGCGCGCTCGATCGCGGTGACCTCGCTTCCCGCGCCGAGGCGTTCCAGATCGAGGACGAGGTGCACGCCGTGCTCTCGGCCCGGTCCGGCTGGGTCTTCGTCCCCTGGGTCGGCATCAGCGAAGCCGGGTACTGGGAATACGCCCCGTCCGACCGCGGCTCGGTGAAGATGCCCACCACCGTCGTCCTGACCGACGAGCACGACGGCTGGCTGAACGTCGTCCCCGCCTACCGCGACGAGGAACCGCTGCCCGTGCCGACCAGCACGACCAAGCTGCTCTCCCTGCTCCCGCAGGTCGAGGTGTGGTGAGCCGCTAGCCGAACACGCGGTGGTCGGGGGCCGCCGCCGGTTTGCGATAATTCTTCCTCGTGAATTCTCCTGACCAGCAGGTTCCGTTCCGCCGCACCGTCGTCAGCTACGTCCAGCGGGGCGAGCGGATGACCGTCGGCCAGCAGCGGGCCTGGGATCGCCACTGGGCGGAGCTCGGCTCCGAAGTCACCGCGCTGCCCGAGGGGCCGTTGGACGTGGAGTCCTGGTTCGGCCGTTCCGCGCCCGTGGTGCTGGAGATCGGCTCGGGCATGGGCGAGACGACCGCGCAGCTCGTCGCGGCTCAGCCGGACGTCAACTACCTGGCGGTCGAGGTCTACAAGCCCGGTCTGGCCCAGCTGATGCTGCGCGCGGAGAAGCTGGAGGTCTCCAACCTCCGCCTGCTGCGCGGCGACGCGATCGTGCTGCTGCGCGAGCACGTCGAGCCGGGATCGCTGGACGAGGTGCGGATCTACTTCCCGGACCCGTGGCCGAAGAAGCGCCACCACAAGCGCCGCCTGGTCCAGCCGGAGTCGGTCGAGCTGATCACGTCGCGGTTGCGCCCCGGCGGCGTGCTGCACCTGGCCACCGACTGGGAGAACTACGCCGAGCAGATGCGCGAGGTCTGCGAGGCCGAGTCGCAGCTGAGCAACCGCTACGCCGACGAGCCCGGCGGTTGGGCCCCGCGTCCCGACTGGCGTCCGGTGACGAAGTTCGAGAACCGAGCGCACGACGAGGGCCGCGAGATCCGCGACCTGATCTACGAGCGGGTCTGACTCCTGATGGGCGATCCTTGATCGGCCGAGATGTTCACTCGAATGGTCGATCAAGGATTCCGTCAATCGCGTCGAAACTAGTTACATCGCGTCAACGGCCACCTGTTCGTGGCGGCTCAAGATCACCGGAAAGAGAACGGCTCTGAGCTGCCCAGTCAGCAGGTTTCGCGACTACGTTTGCGCGGCGTGACGGCTATTCGCGAGGAACTCATCCCGAGCCAGACGGGCCCGTCGGAAACCGCCGCCGAGGACTTCCTGCGCTCCTTCCACTCCGCCCACCCCGAAGCCGGTTCCCTGCGCGAACGGCTCGCCGAAGTGCGGCGCAGCATCGCCGAGACCGGCACCTACCGGCACACCACCGCAGAGCTCTCCTACGGAGCCCGCGTCGCGCTGCGCGACAGCGGCTGGTGCACCAGCGGCTTGCCCTGGCGACGGCTCAAGGTGCGCGACCTGCGCGGCCTGCGCAACGCCTCGGCCATCGCGAGCGAGTGCTTCGAACACCTGCGGCTGGCCACCAACGCCGGCCGCATCCAGCCGCTGATCACCGTCTTCGCCCCGGACTCCCCCGAGGCGTCCGGCCCTCAGATCTGGAACGAGCAGGTCGTCCGCTACGCCGGGTACTCACTGGCCGACGGCGGCGTCCTCGGCGACGCCCGCTACCAGGGCTTCACCGCGAAAGCGCAGAACCTCGGCTGGAAACCCCCGGCGGAGCGAGGTCGCTTCGACCACTTGCCGCTGGTCGTCGAGACCGAGCACGAGGGCGTCACGCTCGCCCCGCTGCCGCGCGACGTAGTCCAGGAAGTCCCGCTGGAACACCCCGAGCACCGCTGGTTCGGCGAACTCGGGCTGCGCTGGCACAGCGTCCCGCTGATCAGCAACATGCAGCTGCTCATCGGCGGGGTCCGCTACCCGGCCGCACCGTTCAACACCTGGTTCGTGGGCACCGAGATCGGCACCCGCGGCCTGGCCGACGACCACGCCTACGGCCTGACCCGGCAGGTCGCCGAACGGCTGGGCATGGACACCTCCACCGAACGCAGCCTGTGGCGGGACCGGGCGATCGTCGAGATCAACCGCGCCGTGCTGCACTCCTTCGACGCCGCTCGCGTCACCATCACCGATCACCACAGCGAAGCGCTGCACCGGCTCGAATGGCTGCGCTCGGGACGCCGCCCCGGCGGGTCCGCACCGGCGTTCACGGTCAGCAAGGCCGCGGCCCGCCGAGCCAGAAGCGGATCGGACGATCGACCAGTGCCGGAGGCGCGGGTAACCGCCCGCCGGGAACCGGCCGCAGCTGAGCAGGACGCGTCTCCAGAAGAGCGAAATCGCCCCCGCTACGACGTTCTTGCCCGGATGAGCCGCCGTTGTCTGGGCACGGACCTGCCCCAGGAGTGAAGCGGTTCTCGCGGCGCTCGCGCTCCCCACCGCCGTAGTTCTCCAGCAGGTCCTGCAGCACGGAGCTCAGCGCCATCAGCAGCAGTGCGATCATCGCGATGGCGGCGGCGATGGCGGTCATCGTGGTCTCGAACATGGTGAACCTCCCCGACTCGGGTTCGTCGCTCCCAGCGTGGCTGCTGCGATGCCTCGGGCGGATCGGCCAGCTGGGGATGTTTTCCCTGATCATTCGGTTGGCCCATCAGGGCTCCGCCCCTAAGGGCGGGGCCTCGGTGCGGCCTGGTTCAAGATTCGGGCATCGGCGCGAGAACCGGTATCGGCCTGCAGGCCAGCAATCGAGCCGCTCAGGTCGGCCGATCGGCCAGGTCGTGTTGACCTTTCGGCCAAGGCCGCGGCGGCCGGGGAACGAGGCCGTCCGGTTGTGGATCGCGGTGCGGCAGAATGCGGTCATGCCGACCGCACTCCGCCTGCACGCACCGATGGCCCTGCCCTGCGACACGACCTGCTCGGTCGTCCGGGACGCGGTCGTGGACGTCGACGACACCGGCCGCATCAGCTATTGCGGACCTCGCCAGGGCGCACCGGAGCGGTCCAACGACGTGGTCGTCCGCGAATGCGGCGGAATCCTGCTGCCCGGCCTCATCAACGCCCACGCCCACAGCCCGATGACCCTGCTGCGCGGCATGGGCGCGGACCTGCCGCTGCTGCGCTGGCTCAACGAGGTGATCTTCCCGGCCGAGGCAAGGCTGCGGCCGTCCGACGTGCGCGCGGGCATGGAGCTGGGATGCGTTGAGATGCTGCGCGCTGGTATCACCACCAGCGCGGAGATGTACTTCATCGCCGAGTCCATGGTCGAGGCGACGCTGGCGGTCGGTTCTCGCGCGGTGCTGGCCTCCGCCGTGATCGACACCCCGGCCCTGGAGGCGCTCGGCGGTTGGCGCGGCGCGGTCGAGGGCATCGACCGCTGGATCGACGCCGACGGCCTGCGCTTCGGCCCCGGCGAGCGCATCGAGCTGGCCTACGGCCCGCACTCGGCCTACCTGCTGCCGCCGGAAGCCCTTCAGACGATCGGCGAGTCCGCGCAGCAGCGCAACGCCCTGGTCCACACCCACGTCGCGGAAACCCTCGCCGAGGACGCGGCCCAGCGAGAGGAGTACGGCTCGGTCCCGGCGCTGCTGGACAAGCTCGGCGTGCTCGAAGGCCGGGTCGTCGCGGCGCACGGCGTGCACCTCAGCGACGAGGACATCGAGCTGTTCGCGCGGCGCGGCGTCGGTGTCGCGCACTGCCCGGGTTCCAACGCCAAGCTCGCCTCCGGCACCGCCCGGCTGGTCGAGCTGCTGGCGGCGGGCGTGCCGGTGGGACTGGGCACCGACGGGCCGTCCAGCAACGACGACCTCGACCTGTGGGAAGAGGTGCAGCTCGCGGGCCTGTTCGCGCGCACGGTCACCGGCGACGCGACGGCGCTGAGCGCGCGAGCCGCGCTGCTGGCCGCGACCCGCGGTGGTGCCGAGGCCCTGCACCGCGACGACATCGGTGCGCTCGAACCCGGCCGCTGGGCCGACATCGTGCACCTCGACGTCGACAACCCCGCTTTCGCAACGGGTCTGGACGCACCCGACGATCAGGTGATGTCGAACGTGGTGTGGGCAGCGGGTTCGCGCAGCGTGCGCGACGTGTGGGTCGCAGGCGAGGCGGTCCTCAGCGACCGCGAACCCACCCGAGTCGACCGTCGCACGGTGCAAGCCGCGGCCCGCACCGCCGCCCAGCACGTCCGGGGCTGAACACGACGGAGCCCCGGACCGCGCAGGCCCGGGGCTCGATGTGAACGATCACGCGGCGGCGGGGCGCACGATGATCTCGGTGAGGTGCGAGTCCGGGGTGGCGTTGACGGCCGAGATGATCGGCTTGGCCACGGACTCGGGACGCAGGTAGCGGTCGGCCTCGAAGTTGCCGCCTTCCTGCTCGCGGACGGAACGCTGCATGTCGGTCGCTGTCCGGCCGGGGAACACCGAGGTCACGCGCACGCTGTTGGCGGCTTCCTCGGCGCGCAGCACGTCGGCGAACGCGCGCAGCGCGAACTTGCTGGCCGCGTAGGCACCCCAGTTCGGCTTGGCGCTCAGGCCGGCGCCCGAGTTGACCAGCACGACGTGGCCCTGCGCGGCGCGGAGCTGGGGCAGCAGCAGGCGGGTGAGTTCGGTGACGGCGAAGAGGTTGACCTCGAAGGTGCGCCGCCAGGAATCGCCGGTGACGTCGGCGATGTGGCCGAGCTCGACGAGTCCGGCGCAGTGCACCAGGACGTCGACTCGCTCGATGTCGGTCGCGGCGTCGGCCAGAGCGGCGTGGTCGGTGAGTTCCACCGGCCACTCGCGGGCGGCGCCGGGAAGGTCGTTGATCAGGGTCTGGATGGCGTCGGTGTCGCGGCCGCCCAACAACAGGTCATGAGTGTTGGACAGCTCACGCGCGACCGCGGCACCGATACCTCGTGAGGCGCCGGTGACCAGGGCAATCGGGCGTTCTGGCATGCCTGTAACGCTACAGGTGGCATATTTCACCGGGGCTATCGGCCGTCCCAACCTCCGGTCTGGTCTTGACCTGGTGGGCGGGCTGCGCGTATGCCCATCCGGTGAGCAGCGCCAACGTAGTCTCTGCGGAGATGCAGAACCGGATCCTGCGCAAGGTCGCGGTCCGGCTGATGCCCTTCCTGTGCCTCCTGTACTTCGTCAACTACCTGGACCGGGTCAACATCGGCTTCGCCGGCCCGAACGGCATGAACGACGAACTGGGCATGACCGCAACGGTCTTCGGGTTCGCCTCCGGCATCTTCTTCCTCGGTTACCTCGTGCTGGAGGTGCCGAGCAACCTCGCCCTGCACCGCTTCGGCGCCCGCAAGTGGCTGGCCCGGATCATGATCACTTGGGGGATCGTCGCGACCGTGATGGCCTTCGTGCCCAACGCGACGACGCTGGTGGTGCTGCGGTTCCTGCTGGGTGTGGCCGAGGCCGGGTTCTTCCCGGGCATCATCCTGTACCTGACGTACTGGTTCCCGGCGGTCCAGCGGGCGAAGGCCGTCGCGCTGTTCATGGCCGCGGTTCCGATCTCCAGCGCCATCGGCGCGACCGTGTCGAGCGCGCTGATCAGCGGCGGGCACGGCGTTTTCGGCCTGTCCGGCTGGCGGTTCATGTTCCTGGTGGAGGGCGTGCCGGCGATGCTGCTGGCGGTGGCGACCTGGTTCTACCTGACCGACCGGCCGGAGCAGGCCAAGTGGCTCGAGGACGAGGAACGCGAGTGGCTGTCCGGTCAGCTGGAGGCCGAGCGCGCCGAGACCGAGGCCGCGCACGCGTGGCCGCTGCGCAAGGCGCTGACGCACCCGCGGATCCTGGCGCTGGCGTTCGTCTACTTCGGCATCGCCTACGGTCTCTACGCGCTGGGCTTCTTCCTGCCCACGATCGTCAAGGGCTTCGAGCAGCAGTACGGCACGGATCTGTCCACGATGGAATCCGGCCTGGTGACGGCGGTTCCGTACGTGATCGGCGCGGTGGCGATGGTCATCTGGGCCGCGCACGGCGACCGCACCCGCGAGCGGGTCTGGCACGTGGCGCTGCCGATGCTGATCGGCGGTGTGTCCATCCCGATCGCGCTGTACCTGGGCAACCCGTTCATGGCGATGGTCGCGGTGACGATCTGCGCGGTCGGCGTCTGCGCCGCCCTGCCGACGTTCTGGGCGCTGCCCAGCAACTTCCTGGCCGGCGCCGCGGCAGCGGGCGGCATCGCGCTGATCAACTCGCTCGGCAACATCAGCGGCTTCGCCGCGCCCTACATCACCGGAGCCCTGGCCGACGTCACAGGCTCCCAACGCTCCGGCCTCTGGGTCGTCGGCATCGTCATGATCGCCGCCGCCATCACGGTCATCGCCCTCCGCACCGCCCCGAAGGAGTCCACCACCTCCCAAGGCTGATCTCGTCCAGTCGACAGGATTTCAATGGAACTCAGATCCCCGATTTCAATGGAAGTCGGGGATCGGGTTTCAGTGGAAGTCCGGTCACCTGAGGTGACCTCTAGGACCAGGGGGCGGGAACGCAACGAGGGCCCCCGGCCGTTGTGGCCGGAGACCCCCGCGCTCGCAAGGTGGATCAGCCGCGGCCGATCTCACCGCCGTCTTCACGCCAGATCGCCACGACCGACGGACGCGGCTGCGAGGTGCCGCCGTCCGGCCAGTGCGACGCCGGGTTGCCGGCGCTGTGCCCGTCGATCTCGCCCGGGTGCTGCACCGACACGGTCACCAGCTTGTCGCGCACCACGGGGCCGCAGGCCTCGGCGCCCTTGGGCACGGTCAGGAACTGCTTGACGAAACCGCGCTCCGGTCCCGCGACGGGCACCGCGAACAGGCCGTCGTTGGATTCCAGCGCGTTGCCGTCGGTGGAGATCCACAGGTTGCCGTGGCGGTCGAAGGCCACGTTGTCCGGGCAGGAGATCGGGCTGACCTCGGACTTGTCGAACCCGCCGAAGTAGGTGCTCGGGTCGTTCGGGTCGCCGCACACCAGCAGCAGGTTCCAGCCGAACCGGGTGCCCGTGGTGTCGTCGTCGACCTCCAGCACGTGGCCGTGCTTGTTGCCGACGCGCGGGTTGGCCTCTTCCGGACCCGCGTTGCCCTCGGTTCCGCGGTTCTTGTTGTTGGTCAGCGCGCAGTACACCTTGCCGTTGACCGGGTTGGGCTGGATGTCCTCCGGCCGGTCCATCTTGGTGGCGCCCGCCTTGTCGGCGGCCAGGCGCGTGAAGACGTAGACCTCCTCGGCGGTGAAGCCGGGGACGAAGGACTCCTTGCCGCTGGCCAGCGGAATCCACTCGCCGATGCCGTCGAACTTGCCGTCGGCGGGCAGCTTGCCGGTGCCGTCGATCTCGCCCGCCGGGCTGTTGCCGGTGAACTTCGCGACGTAGAGGGTGCCGTCGTCGAGCAGGGCCATGTTGTGCCGGCGGGCCAGCGCGGTGGTGCCCGACTTGACCTGGCCGTTGGAGACGAACTTGTAGATGTAGTCGAAGCGCTCGTCGTCACCGGTGTAGGCCACGACGCGACCGTCGTCGGCGATCTGGACCGCGGCGCCCTCGTGCTTGAAGCGGCCGAGCGCGGTGTGCTTGACCGGCGTCGAGGACGGGTCGTGCGGGTCGATCTCGACGATCCAGCCGAACCGGTTGACCTCGTTGGGCTCCTGCGCGATGTCCCAGCGCTTGTCGAACCGCTCCCACTTGCGGGTGCTGTCGGTGCCTTCGAAGCCGTAGCGGCCGAGGCGCTCCTTGGCGACCGGGTCGGTGACCGTGTCGGCGTTGGCGAAGTACTGGTTGAAGTTCTCCTCGCCGGACAGGATCGTGCCCCACGGGGTGAGGCTGCCCGCGCAGTTGTTCTGCGTGCCGAAGACGGTCGTGCCGGTCTTGTCGGCCGAGGTCTTCAGCAGGTCGCTGCCCGCGGCGGGTCCGCGCAGCTCGAACGGGGTGTTGAGGGTGATGCGCCGGTTGAAGCGGCTCGTCGCCGGCTTGAGGCTGCCGTCGTCCTGACGCTTGACGAGCACCACCGACAGACCGTGGGCGGCCCAGGCGATCTTGGCCTGCTCCTCGGTGGGGTTGTTCTCGTCGTAGCCGAGGAACATGTGCGACTCGGTGGTGTACTCGTGGTTGCACACCAGCAGGCTCTCGCCGCCGGTCGAGTCGAGCGCGATGAGTTCGGCGAAGTCGTTGTTGTAGCCGAACTGCTTCTCCTGCGCGGCGGCGCTCTGGTTGGCGAAGTCGAACTCGGGTGCGCCTTCGACGACCGGGTCGCCCCAGCGGATCACCACGCCCTGCTGGTAGCCGTCGGCGATGACCACGGCGTCTTCGGTGTTGGGCGCGACGGGCGCGAAGTCGGTGCCGGGCACGGCGCCTCGGGTCGATGCGGGCTTGGGCGCCGCGGCGGCGGTGCCGTTGAGCATGGCCGCGCCGCCGACGGTCAGCGCGAGCGCGCCGGTGGCCTTCAGCGCGCCACGACGGCTGAGCACGGCCTCGACGATGTCACCGAAGTAGGCGTTGCCGGAGGTGTTCGGCGCCTCGTGCTGGCAGGCGTTGCCGCAGCGGTACTTGCAGGTGACCGAGGAACGGCTGGCGCTGTGGTGGGAGATGAGGGGGAGCGGGATGACCCGCCCGCTGTCCTGTCGGGAAGACAAGCGGACCTCCATGGGATTGGTTCGGAACACTCGAACGTTAGACAGATCGGGCGATGTCCTCGGTACGTCCGGGTGAACAGGAACCGAACAGGCAACGCAGAGTCGCCGACGCCCCGCCGCGACGCCGAGCCGCGAAAAATCGGTTTCGGGCTCGTGAGGACGGCTGTAGGTTTGTCGACATGGGGATTTGTGCTGCTGTTTTCTTCATCCGGCTGCGTTCCGCTTAGGCGGCGCGGCCAGTAGATCGCGTCGCCGTTCGCGTCCGGGTCTCGTTCCCTGACGCGCGGTCGATGCTGCGGAAGTTCACCCGCCGGCCTGCGCGCGCGAGATCCGGTTTTCCACCCGGCTCGCGAGTGCAGGAGCAGTCCCCATGTCACACCGCCGCAGGTCGGCGCGCGATCGCGCGCGCCGCGAACTCGGCCAGAACTTCCTGATCAACCCCGGCGCGGCCCGCCGCATGGCCCGCGCGCTGACGCCGTCGCAGGACCTCGTCGTCGAACTCGGAGCGGGCCGCGGCGCGCTGACCCGAGAGCTCGTCGAGCTCGGGCGCCCGGTGACCGCGGTCGAGCTCGACCCGCGCTGCGTCGAGCGACTGAGCGCGGAACTCCCGCAGGTGCGCCTCCACCACGGCGACATGCGGGAGTTCCGGTTCCCGGAGAGGCCGCACGCCGTGGTCGGTAACCTGCCGTTCGGTCTCACGACGACGATGACCCGCAACCTGCTCACCACCCAGAACTGGACCGAAGCGGTGCTGCTGATCCAGCACGAGGTGGCGGGCAAGCGGGCGAGGGGCGGCAGTCAGCTCAACGCCCAGTGGTCGCCCTGGTTCGAATTCCGGCTGCTGGGCGAGGTTCCGGCGCAGCACTTCCGGCCAATCCCGGCGTGCAGCGGCGGAATCCTCCGCATCACCAGGCGGCAACTCCTCCCGGTGGAGCGCAGGAGCGACTACCAGGACTTCGTGCGAGCCGTCTACCAGGCGAGGGGTCGATCGCTCGCGGAGATGATCCGCAACGTCACCGGCCACCGCGTCCACGGCCTGCCGCCTCTGCCGAAAGACCTGACATCGCAGGCCTGGGTGCGGCTCTACCGGCGGATCAGGAGCTGATCGGGAGGCCAACCGCAGCCGGGGCACCGAGAACCGCGAGCCCGGCACGTGGCGGTGCCGGGCTCGCGGACTGCGGGGGCTTCGAGCGCTGATCAGCGCCAGACCGCGACCACCGAGGGCCGGGGCTGGGTGGTGCCTCCGTCGGGCCAGTGGCTTGCGGGGTTGTCGGCGTCGGCACCGTCCAGCTCGCCGGGGTGCTGGGCGGAGACGAGGACGAGATCGTCCTCGATGACCGGCCCGCAGGCTTCGGCACCGCGCGGGACGCTGAGGAACGCCTTGACGTGGCCGCGTTCCGGGCCCTCCAGCGGGACGGCGTAGAGGCCGTCGTTGAAGCCGAGCGCGCCGCTGGAGTCTGTGGTGATCCACAGGTTGCCCTGGCTGTCGAAGGCGACGTTGTCCGGGCAGGTGATCGGGCTGACCTGCGACTTGTCATATCCGGCGAAGTAGGTCGACGGGTCGGCCGGGTCGCCGCAGACCAGCAGCAGTCGCCAGGTGAACCGGTTGCCTGCCGGGTCGTCGTCGAGTTCGACGACCTGCCCGTGCTTGTTGGTGTTGCGCGGGTTCGGTTCGTCGGCGGGCGCCTTGCCCTCGGTGCCGCGGTCGGAGTTGTTGGTCAGCGCCGCGTAGACGCGCCCCGTCGTGGGGTGCGGCTGGACGTCCTCGGGCCGGTCCATCTTGGTGGCGCCGGCCTTGTCGGCGGCCTGGCGGGTGAAGACGTAGACCTCCTCGGCGCTCATGCCGTCGACGAAGCTGGTGTCGTTGTGCGCCAGCGGAATCCACTCGCCGACGCCGTCGAACTCGCCGTCGGAGGGCAGTTTCCCGGTTCCGTCGATCTCGGCGGGGTTGTCGCCGGTGAACTTCGCGACGTAGAGGGTGCCCGTGTCCAGCAGCGACGTGTTGTGCCTGCGGGCGTGGCCGCTGCCGCCCGGTTTCATCTTCCCGTCGGAGACGAATCGGTACATGTACTCGAACTTCTCGTCATCGCCCATGTAGGCGGCGACGCGGCCGTCGTCGAGGACGCGGATGTTGGCGCCTTCGTGCTTGAGTCGGCCGAGCGCGGTGTGCTTGACCGGGGTGGACGTCGGGTCGTGCGGGTCGACCTCGATGATCCAGCCGAACCGGTTGGGTTCGTTGGGCTGCTGGCCGAGGTCCCAGCGCGAGTCGAAGCGCTCCCACTTGCGGTCGGTCGCACCGCCGGAGATCCCGTAGCGCGCAAGGCGTTCCGCGGTCACCGGATCGGTGATGCCCTCGGCGTTGGCGAAGTACTGGTGGAAGTTCTCCTCACCGGACAGGATCGTGCCCCACGGCGTGACGCCGCCGGAGCAGTTGTTCATGGTGCCCAGCGAGCGCGTACCCGTCGGATCGGCAGGGGTTTTCAGCCACTCGCTGCCCGCGGCGGGCCCGCGCAGTTCGAACGGGGTGGTGAGGGTGATGCGCCGGTTCAGCGGGTCGATCACCGGCTTCTTGTCCTCCAGCACCACGACCGAAAGCCCGTGCGCTGCCCAGGAGATCCTGGCCTGCTGCTCGGTCGGGTTCTCCGAGTCGTAGCCGCGGAAGACGAACTCCTCGGTGACGTACTCGTGGTTGTTGACCATCAACCTGCGCCCGTCGGGCAGCGGCAGCAGCGCGCAGAAGTCGTTGTTGTAGCCGAACTGGCCTTCTTGCGCCTCGGGCGACTGGGCGTCGAAGTCGAACTCCGGTGCGCCGGGCAGGATCGGGTCCCCCCAGCGGATCACGATCTGCTGCTGGAAGCCCTCGGGGATCACCACCGCGTCCTCGGTGTTGGGCCGGATCGGCACGAAGTCCAGACCCGTTGCGGCGGCCGCTTCGCGGGAGGCGAGCGCGGGAACCGCGAGCGCGGCCGTGGCCACCGCTCCGGCCTTGAGCAGGCCGCGACGGCTGAGCACCTGTTCCAGGACCTGCCCGAAGTAGGCGTTGTCCGAGGTGTTCGGCGGGTGTTGGGAGCACTGGTCGCCGCATCGGTAGCGGCAGGTGACGCGGGCACGCCCGCCGGTGAGCAGCGGCAGGAGTCGACGTTCGGGAGCCACCAGGACCTCCAAAGCTGTTCGAGAACGGCTTGGAGCGTAAGCGAACGTCAACGTCGTGCAAGCGATTGGCGAACATTGGGCGACAACACGAAGCGGCGCGCGGATCGAGATCCGCGCGCCGCTTCGTCGTTCGATCAGACCTCTTCGCCGACCACGGCGGCTTCGGCCGGGATCTGCTGGGCGTCGGCCTTGGTGCGCAGGTCGGTGACCAGCAGCAGCGCGGCGATCACGCACAGGGCCGCGCCGACGGCGAACGGCGCGTGGTTGGAGCCGAACCAGGTGGCGACGTGGCCGACCAGGGTCGCGGCGGCGGCGCCGCCGAGCCAGCGGCAGAAGTTGTAGCCGGCGCTGGCCACCGGGCGCGGCGCGTCGCTGACGCTCATCGCCGAACCGGTGAACAGCGTGTTGAGCAGGCCCGAGGCCAGTCCGCTGAGGATCACGCCGACGACCACGACCGGCTTCGAACCGAACGCCATGACGCCCAGGATCACCGCGTAGAGCAGGACCGCGATGATCGTGCCGCCGACCTCGCCGAAGCGGGCCGCGAGCTTCGGCGCCAGCGTCACCCCGGCGACCGCGACGCACAGACCCCAGCCGAAGAACACCAGGCCGACCGCGATCGCGCCGAACTCCAGCACGAACGGCGACCAGGCCAGCACGATGAAGAAGCTCGCGGTGTAGAACGCCGAGCCCAGCGAGGTGCGCAGCAGGCCGCCGTGCTTGAGCGCCTTGATCGGGTCGAGGACGCCGATCTTGGCGCGGGTCGAGCGATCCCCGTCCTTGGGCAGGAAACCGGCGGCGAGGATCAGCGCGACGGCCATCAGCGCCGCGGTGCCGGCGAACGGGCCCCGCCAGGAGATGTTTCCGAGCAGGGCGCCGAGCAGCGGCCCGGTGGACAGGCCGATGCCCAGCGCCGCCTCGTACAGCAGGATGGCCGCCTGCTGGCCGCCGGAGGCGGCGCCGACGATCACCGACAGGGCGGTGGCGATGAAGAACGCGTTGCCCAGACCCCACACCGCGCGCAGCGCGACGAGCTGGCCGATCGAGCTCGCCAGCGCGCACGCGATGGTCGCCAGGACGATCAGGACGAGGCCGGTGACCACGGTGCGCTTGGGCCCGTAGCGGGCGCTGAACGCACCGGTGACCAGCATGGCCACGACCTGAACGCCCAGGTAGGACGAGAACAGCAGGGTGACCTGCTCCGGTCCGGCGTTCATCGCCTCGGCGATGGACAGCAGGATCGGGTCGACCAGGCCGATTCCCATGAAGGCGATGACCGCCGCGAACGCGGTGATCCACACCGCCTTCGGTTGTCCCTTGAAGACGTCGAGTAACCGAACTTCGTGCCCGGCGCTCATCGCCACGCCACCCCTCATCAACGGCGTTGGCAGCTGCGGTTGCGGCTGCTGTGAAGTCAAACCGTTCGCAATGCTAAACAATTCTCGTTAGCAGAACAAACGGACATGAGGAGCGTCACCGGCGAATCAGCCGTCCAAGGCGCTGCGCGCCGCCGCCGCGACCTCCTCGTCCTCGTGGTTCTCGGCCAGCGCCGCCAGCAGCGCGCGGGCGTGGGAATGCCCGCTGCCGGCCAACTCGCCCACCAGCTGCAACTGCTCGTCCGTCGGCTGCTCGGCGACATCGCCGACGAACAGGTCGACGTCGGTCTCCAGCGTCACCGCCATCGCGTCCACGCTGAACAGCAGCTGATCACCGTCGCGCGCCACCTGCTCATCGGTCGCGGCCTGCAGCCACATCCGCACCGCCGCACCGCACACCGGATCGTCGACCAGCCCGCGGGCCGCGGTCACGCCCTCCTCGCCGGTCGCCTCCAGCAGCGCCAGCGCGGGCATCCGGACCACCGGGTCGTCCACCAGCTCCAACAGCCCGCTCAGCTCGTCCGCGGCCTGCTTCGGACCCCGGTCCTCGACCCAGCTCGCCGCCAGCACCTGCTGGACCGGCGCCGGGGCGGCGGCGAACAGCAGCGCCACCAGCTCCGCCGGGGCCAGGCGCAGCGCATCGGTCGTCGGCACGTGGAAACCGAACGCGCGCAACGACTCCCTCGCGGCCCACACACCCGCGGGAAGCAGCTCCACGAACGTTTCGACGGGCAGCGCGGTGCGGTCCTCGTCGGTCGCGGACCGGGTGCGCAGCGCTCCCATCGCCTCCCACTGCTCGACGATCCGCTTCACCAGGGCCAGCACCGGGCTCGGATCCTCGGCGCCGAGCACGTCGGCGGCGGTGAACGCCACGACCTCCAGCGGCACCTCCTCGCCGGCCGCGTAGAGCACGCTCAGCACCGACTGGACCAGCTCGGGCAGCTCGTCCTCGTCGTCGGAGTCGGCGGCGATGTTCTCCAGCCCGTCGCGGAAGACGTCGTCGAGCAGCACGAAGCTCTGCCACAGCTTCGTCCACAGCAGCTCCGGCTCGGCCAGCAGCGGAGCGGCGATCAGCGTCGGAACGACCCGCTCGCCCGAGACGCGCAGCAGGCCCGCGCGCTGCGCCCACTCCAGCAGCAGCCCCGCGGTGGCGGTGTCGCTGCCCAGGCTCGCGGCCAGCTTGTCGACGTCGCCGTCGCCCGCGTGCTCCACGACCGCGCGGATGCGGTCCATGATCGGCGCGCCGGCCGCGATCTCGCGGTGCGGCTCCGACTCGGTCAGCTCCACCGGGCTCAGCCACAGCTTCGGCTGCTGCTCGGGCTCGGTGGCCTCGCGCGCGGTGATCTCGTCGGCGGTGTCCTGGTCGACGTCGAGCTCACCGGCGTCCACGGCGTCGTGGAACTCCTCCACCGCGGCGTCGTCGGAGTCGTCGACTCCCAGCTCCCGCATGGTGGTCGTCCAGAACTTTTCCGAACTCCACTCCGTCGGATCGGCCATCGCGCTCAGGTAGGCGGGCGTGGCCGCGTCCACCGCGTCGTGCAGGGCGGAAACCGGATCGGTCGAGGTCAGCAGGCGCTCCTCGGCCAGGAAGTCGAGCCACCGGTGCAGCAGGTCCGGCGTCGCCGACCACTCGCCGGTCAGCACGGCCCGGCGCGGCACCACCTCGGTCAGCACGCGGACGAGGTCCTCCTCGCTCCAGTGCGCGAGCATGCCGTCGGCGAGGAACTTGTCGTCGAGCAGCAGCTCGACCAGCTCGGCTCCGTCGAGCTCGGGGTGGCGGTTGGTGAAGCGGTCGATCAGTTCGGCGCTGGCCTCGTCGAAACGTTCCTGCTCGCCGTGGATGAAGACGGTGCGCATGGTGACCCCATTCGCTCACGTGTGCGGATCTCGTGCCCAAAGGTTAGAGACAACCCGAACCGAATCCGGGGAGCGCGAGCGGGGTCGTGCACTCGTGTCGTGATCCCCCGTTCGGGTGCTGTTTCCCGCGGTCAGTGCCAGATCGAGGCGGCCAGCACGACGCCGAGCACGCCCGAACCCAGCCCCACCAGCACCGATCCGACCACGTTGAGCAGACCGAACAGCCGCTGACCGCCGGTCAGCAGCCGCACGCTCTCGTAACCGAAGGTGCTGAACGTCGTCAGCGCGCCGCACAGACCCACGCCCAGCGCGGTCTGCAGCACCGGCACGGACGCGCCGAACAGCGCGGCCCCGGCGAGGAAGCCGAGGATCAGCGAACCGACCGCGTTGACCACCAGCGTCCCCCACGGGAACCCGGTGTCGTGCCGCGCTTGGACCCAGCGGTCGGTCAGGAAGCGCAGGCTCGCCCCGGTGGCGCCGCCGAGCGCGACGAGCAGGAGCGTCACGCGGCCTCCCGTCGCAGTCCCCGCGCCACCGCCCGGGTGGCGATCACGCCGACGAACACCGCGAGCAGGCAGCACAGCACCGTGGCCAGCAGGTAACCCAGCGCCGCCAGCGGTGCGGAGAGCGCCAGCCGCAGCGCGTCGGTGACGTAGGTGGAGAACGTGGTGAACCCGCCGAGCACGCCCACGCCCAGGAGCGGTCGCAGCAGGCGGTGCGGGGTGGCCAGCTCGGTGATCACGCACATCAGCACGCCGATGGCCAGGCAGCCCAGCGCGTTGACCAGGAACGTCGAAACCGGGCCCGGCCACACCAGGCTCGTCGACCAGCGCAGGACCGATCCGATCGCGCCGCCGCCGGCGACCGCGGCCAGCACGTCCCACGGGATTGCGAAGGCAGCTTTGCCCGCTGGTTCGCGGACCGTCCGCACCTCGGTGGGAGAAGCCATCGACACCTCCGTGACTGCTCCCGCAGAGAGTACCGGCCGGTTGCCCTGACCAGCACCGATCGCGACCGAACTCTCACCTGGCGCGCGCACGAGAAGCGGGGCGGCCGATTCCCGGCCGCCCCGCTGGTGGAACCGCTTACTGGATCTTGATCTCGACCTTGCGGGACGCGGCCGGGTCACCGCCCGCGTCGCCCTCGCCGGTGGCCTGCATGCGCTCGGCCGGTACCCCGGCCTGCGTCAGCTGGTCGACGACCGCCTGGGCGCGAGCCTGCGACAGCTCCTTGCTGTCCTGGCTGGAGCTCGTCCCGGCCGCGGTGAAGCCCGCGACCTGGAACTTCAGCTCCTGCGGAGCGGACTTGAGCATGTCGGCGGCCTTGGTGACCGTCTCCTTGCTCTGGCCGGTGAGCTCGCTGCTGTCCGGGTCGAAGGTGATCGGTGAGCTCTGGTTGAGCTGGTCGAGCTGTCCCTGGAGTTGAGCCTTGGCCTGGTCGCCGCCCTGCTCACCGGCGCCCATCCCGCCCGGCTGCTCACCGTTCGGAGGCTGCTGCTCGGCGCCCGGCTGGGCCTGGCCCGCCTGCGGAGCCCCGGGCATCGCCGGCATGCCCTCGGGGGCGTTGCCGCACCCGGCGAGCAGTGCCGACGTGCAAGCGATCACTGCGGCGGCGTAGTTGACGTTCGTTCGGCGCATAACCCACCTCGCGGTCCGTGGCGCGTATCTCGGAGACGGGCAGATAGTGCGGGCTGATTGAGTGAAAAACGCTCAACATCTGCGCGAGTCCGGTGTCGTTCACACCAAGGAGTTAACCGCGAAGTGCGCTCCTACCAGGAGAAACGCGTTTTCTGGGCAGCGCTCGGGGACGTCCCCCGTGGACATCCTGAAGGATCTTTCATCGACTCGCCACGCGACGGTAGCGAGCCACCGCGAGCGGGATGAAGATCGCCAGGATCACCAGCGCCGACACCACCGAGTACAGCACCGCGTGCTGCGCCGGCCAGCTGTCCGGAGGCGGACCGGTCACCCGCAGCGGGTTGCCGTAGAGCTGACGCAACGCGTCCGAGTAGACCGTGATCGGATTCCACTCCGCGAAGGTCCGCAGCGGACCGGGCATCGATTCCGCGGGCACGAAGGCCGAGGACACGAACGTCACCGGGAACATCCACAGCAGACCCGCGCTCTGCGCGACCTCGACGCTGCGCGCCACCAGGCCGATGAATGCCCCCACCCACGACATCGCGAACGAGAACAGCAGCAGGAGGCCGAAGGCCAGCAGAGCGTCGAGGAGGCTGCCCCGGATCCGCCAGCCGACGATCAGCCCGCACAACGACATGATCACCACGGTCAGCACGCTGACCAGCAGGTCGGAGCTGGTGCGCCCGAGCAGCACGGCCACCCGTGACATCGGCAGCGACCGGAACCGGTCCATCATGCCCTTCTGCAGGTCGTTGGCCAGGCCGATCACGGTGAAGGAGCTGTTGAACGCCACGGTCTGCACGAAGATCCCGGCGATCAGGAACTCCCGGTACGCCTCGCCGCCGAGGCTGCCGCCGAAGACGTAGGCGAACATCAGCACGAACATGATCGGCTGCGCCGTGCTGGCCAGCAGCAGATCGGGGTTGCGCTTGATGTTCATCAGGTTCCGCCACGCCACGACGTTGCTGTCGCGGAGGCTCACCGCCAGCGCGTTCATCCCTGCTCCTCCTCGGCGTGCCGTCCGGTCAGACCCAGGAACACGTCGTCCAGCGTCGGCCGGTGCAGCCCGACGTCGTTGACCGCGACGCTGTCGGCGTCGAGCCGCCGCAACGCCTCGATCAGGGCCTTCGGCCCGGTCTCCACGGCCACCGTGACGCGCCGCAGCGCCACCTCCACCTGCGGTTCGGCCACGCCGACCTCGCGCAGTACCCTGGCCACCGCGGGCAGGTCGGCGGCGTCCTGCGCGATCAGCTGCAGGCGCTCGCCGCCGACGCGGGACTTGAGCTGGTCGGCGGTGCCGCTGGCGATGACCTCGCCGTGGTCGATGACCGCGATGGAGTCGGCCAGCTGGTCGGCCTCCTCCAGGTACTGGGTGGTCAGCAGGACCGTGGTCCCGTCGGCGACGAGCTCGCCGATGACCTCCCAGGTGTCCATCCGGCCGCGCGGGTCGAGCCCGGTGGTGGGCTCGTCGAGGACCACCACGGGTGGCGCGGCGACCAGCGCCCCGGCGAGGTCCAGCCGTCGGCGCATGCCGCCGGAGTAGCCCTTGGAGGGCCGGTCGGCCGCGTCGTCGAGCTTGAAGCGGTCGATGAGCTGCCGGGCTCGCGCGGAGGCGTTCGAGCGGGACATCCCGTAGAGGCGGCCGACCATGTAGAGGTTCTCGTAGCCGGTCAGGTTCTCGTCGACCGCGGCGTACTGACCGGACAGGCCGATCGACCGGCGCACGGCGTGCGGGTCGGCGAGCACGTCGTGCCCGGCGACGAACGCGCGGCCCGAGTCCGGCCGTAACAGCGTGGTCAGGATGCGGACCGTGGTCGTCTTGCCCGCTCCGTTGGGGCCCAGCAGCCCGAGCACTTCGCCGCTGGGCACTTCGAGGTCGATCCCGTTCAGAGCTCGGGTGGAGCCGAAGCTCTTGACCAGGGCCTCCGCGCGTACGGCGGTCATCTGTACCCCCAGAGTGATGTCCGGATCGCCCACTGTAGGGCGCAGGGGTGACAGGCCGCCTTCGAATTTATCGCGACGCGGGAATTTTGCGGAAGGGAAAGCAGGTCAGGAGGGGTGCGAGGGGAGGGTGGCACAGGTCGCCTCGACAGAAGTTACCGCCAGGTAATACCCTTCTTGTTACCGACGAGTAAGGGCTCGTAGCCGGGCCCACCCGCAGCAGCGTGCAAGAGGGAGCCTTCGATGGGCCACTACAAGAGCAACGTCCGAGACCTCGAGTTCAACCTCTTCGAGGTCCTCAAGGTGCAGGAACGACTGGGCAAGGGCGCCTTCGAGCAGTCCGACCAGGACACCGTTCGCGGCGTGCTTTCCGAACTCAACGAACTGGCCACCGGGCCGCTCGCCGAGTCCTTCGTCGAAGGTGACCGCACTCCCGCGCACTTCGACCCGACCACCCACTCGGTAACCCTGCCGGAGTCCTTCAAGAAGTCCTACCAGCAGGTCATGGACGGTGAGTGGTGGCGCCTCGGCCTGCCGGACGAGCTGGGCGGCTACGGAATCCCCCCGACCGTCACCTGGTCGGCCGCCGAACTGATCCTGGGCGCCAACCCGCCGGTCTACATGTACATGGCGGGCCCGAACTTCGCGACGATCCTCTGGAAGAACGGCACCGAGGAGCAGAAGAAGTGGGCCGACCTCATGATCGAGCGCGGCTGGGGCGCCACCATGGTCCTCACCGAGCCCGACGCCGGTTCTGACGTCGGCGCCGGCCGCACCAAGGCCGTGCAGCAGGAAGACGGCAGCTGGCACCTCGACGGCGTCAAGCGCTTCATCACCTCCGCCGACCAGGACATGACCGAGAACATCATGCACCTGGTGCTCGCCCGCCCCGAGGGACCCGGCATCGAGGCCAAGCCCGGCACCAAGGGCCTGAGCCTGTTCCTGGTGCCCAAGTTCCACTTCGACGGCGAGACCGGTGCGCCGGGCGACCGCAACGGCGCCTTCGTCACCAACGTCGAGCACAAGATGGGCCTCAACGCCTCCGCCACCTGCGAGGTCACCTTCGGCCAGCACGGCACCCCGGCCAAGGGCTGGCTGCTCGGCGAGGTCCACGACGGCATCGCGCAGATGTTCCAGGTCATCGAGTACGCGCGGATGATGGTCGGCACCAAGGCCATCGCCACCCTGTCGACCGGCTACCTCAACGCCCTCGACTACGCCAAGGAGCGCGTCCAGGGCGCGGACCTCACGCGCAGCACCGACAAGACCGCCCCGCGCGTCACCATCACCAACCACCCCGACGTGCGCCGCGCCCTGATGCTGCAGAAGGCCTACGCCGAGGGCCTGCGCGCCATCTACCTCTACACCGCCGACTACCAGGACCAGATCACCCAGGGCAAGCAAGAGGGCAGCGACGTCACCCTCGCCGAGGCCGTGAACGACCTGCTCCTGCCCATCGTCAAGGGCGTCGGCTCCGAGCGGGCCTACGAGATGCTCACGCACTCGCTGCAGACCCTCGGTGGCTCCGGCTACCTGCAGGACTACCCGATCGAGCAGTACATCCGCGACGCCAAGATCGACAGCCTCTACGAGGGCACCACCGCGATCCAGGCGCAGGACTTCTTCTTCCGCAAGATCGTCCGCAACCAGGGCGCGGCCATCGGCCACCTCGCGGCCGAGATCCAGAAGACGCTGGAGGCCACCGACGCCGACGAGCGCCTCAAGGAAGAGCGCGAGCTGCTCACCCGCGCCCTCGGCGACGTCCAGGGCCAGCTCGGAACGCTGTTCGAGTTCCTGACCTCCGCACAGGAGGACATCAAGAACATCTACAAGGTCGGCCAGCACGCCGTGTCGTTCCTGATGTCGGTCGGCGACCTGCTCATCGGCTGGAAGCTGCTGCAGCAGGCCGAGATCGCGCTCGCCGCGCTCGACGCCGGCGCCGGCAAGGACGAGTCGTTCTACCAGGGCAAGGTCGCGGTCGCCCGCTTCTTCGCCAAGAACGTCCTGCCCGAGCTCACCGGTCGCCGCAAGATCATCGAGGCCGCCGACAACTCCCTCATGGAGCTCGACGAGTCCGTCTTCTGATAGGACCCCTCAGAGCGAGGGACCCGCGGCGCGCAGCCGCGGGTCCCTTCTCACGTCCACCCGGTCTCAGCCGAGGCTTCTGACGCGGTGCCGCGAGGTCTCAGCCGACACCTCGCCGCCCGACCTCCGCTCGTCGATGGTCGTGCGGGCCGACAGGAAAGCCACGAACAGCCCCACCAGCAGCGCGGCCCGGCCCCAGACCCCGATCATCAACGCCTGCGCCGTGAAACCGTCGTGCACACCGCTCGGAATCCCCTCGTTGTTCAGGTGCAGCCAGCGGAAGATGCCCGTGCACATCGCGAAGTCCGCCACCAGGTAGGCCGCGATCCACCCCCAGCGCACCTGCACCAGCACGAAGAACGGCAACAACCACAACGCGTACTGCGGCGAATGAACCTTGTGCAGCAGCAGGAAGCCGCACAGCATCGCCGCCGAAACCTGCACCCACGGATAGGTCCCGGTCCTCTCGAACCGCAACCAGCCGATCCAGCACGCCAACGCGAACGACACCAGCATCAGCCCCGGCGAGACGATGCCCATCGCGGCCTGGAAACCGTCGTCCCCGGTCCAGCCCCGGAAACCCCAATACCACACCGAGTTCGTGCTCAAATCCACCTGACGCCGCGACTGGAACTCGAACGACGCCGCCCAGCCCTGAAAACCCGCCAACGCGAACGGAACGTTGACCAGCAGGCCCGTCGCCGCAGCCGACCCGGCCACCCGCAACGCACCCCGCCAGTCCCGGCCGCCCTCGGTGAACACGTACAGCATCAACGGCAGCACGAAGATCGCCGGATACAGCTTCAACGCGAAACCCAGCCCCAGCAGCACCGCGGCCACGGTGGACCGACGCGCCAACGACGCGCGCCAGCGGTGCATCACGAACACCGCCGCCACCGCGCTCGCCACCACCGGCAGATCCCAGTTGTGATCCGCGTAGAGGACCAACGGCGGCCCGATCGCCCACAGCAGCGCCCGCCAGCGGCTCAACCGCCCCAGCCACCACGCCACCGCGAGCCCGAACGGCGCCATCAGCAGCGCCGACGACAGCAGGAACCCGGCATCGGTGTTCACGAACAACGCTCCGGCCCAGATCAGCACCCCGGTCAGCACCGGGTACTCCACGACACCGCCCCACAGCGAGCCGTCCTCGTCGATGCCCCCGTTCACGTACGGGAAGACGTGCCGGTCGATGTCCCGGCCCACCCACAGGTTCTGGATGTCGGAGTAGCAGACGTCCCGGTAGGACCGCGTCTGGTAGTCCGGCACCGAGCGGCCCCACTCGTTGAACTCCGGACCCGTGCAACGCGCCTTGTTCGCGTACCCCAACGCCAACGTCACGGCCGTCAGCAGGCACAACACCGCTAACGCCGACATCGTCAAGCCCCGCGCGACCTTGATACCGGGCTCCTCTCACCCGGACCAGCCGGGAAACAGCCGTTCAGCTCGCCTTCGAGCGGAGGAATTCGATGTCGGCGGCCTGCCCCTCGTCCGGGGTCTCGACCACCACCGGCGCACCGGCCCTCGACACCACGCCCACCAGGAGCTCAGGGTCGATGTTGCCCGAACCGATGTTGGCGTGCCGGTCCCGCGACGAACCGAACTCGTCACGCGAGTCGTTGAGGTGCACCAGATCGATCCGGCCGGTGATCGCCTTGACCCGGTCCACCACGTCGAGCAACTCCTCGCCCGCCGCGTGCGCGTGGCAGGTGTCCAGGCAGAACCCCGCACCGAACTCGCCCACCGCGTCCCACAACCGGGCCAGCACGTCGAACCGCCGGGCCATCGCGTTCGCGCCGCCCGCGGTGTTCTCGATCAGGATCGGCACCTCGAAGCCGCCCTCGTCGGCCTGCCGCTCGAACAGCTTGCGCCAGTTCGCGATGCCCTCGGCCGGATCGTCGTCCTTCGTGACGTGCCCGCCGTGCACGATCAAGCCCTGCGCACCGACCTCCGCAGCGGCCTTCGCCTGCTGCACGACCGACTTCCGCGACGGGATGCGGATCCGGTTGTTCAACGAAGCCACGTTGATCACATAAGGTGCGTGGATGAAAACGGCGACGTCGCTGCCCCGCAGCTGTTCTGCCTGCGGATGCGGCTTCGGCGCCTTCCACCCCTGCGGGTCGGACAGGAAGAACTGCACCACCTCCGCGCCGCGCTCAGCGGCCGCGGTCAGCGGGTCGTCATCGCGAACATGGGCGCCGATACGCATGGCACGCAGTCTATTCGTCCACACCGTCCGAACCCGGGAACCGGGGCGCACCGGGGTGTTCCACACTGTGGAACATCAACGGATTTGCCGGATGGCCGCAACCAACGGCGGTACTCGCGCGTTAGGAGCTTTGAGACAGTGACTGTCGATCCGGAGCCGTTCGCGGGGAGGCGAGCCATGGGTACCTGGGGTAACCCCAACCCACTGATCAAACCGAACGCGCTCCGCCGCACCGTGTCGGCTGGTGCCGCAGGTCTGGTGCTCCTGGCGGGAAGCTGCCTCGGCGCGGGAACGGCCGCCGCCGCTGAGCCGCTGGTCGTCGACCAGCCCATCGCCATCGTCTCCGGTGAGATCGGCCAGCCGATCTCCGTGCTGCCCAAGACGCTGGACTTCAAGCTCAACCAGGCCGTCCTGCTGGCCATGCCGCTGGCCTTCGGCCCCGCGTCCGACGCCTCCGAGCAGTTCGCCTCGGGCAGCCCCATCGCGCTGGGCACCGCCGAACCCGGCGCCAACTCCTACTCCGGCCGCGAGATCGCCCAGGCCGCGACACCGCGCCTGAGCGAACTCGGCCTGCCGGAGGACAAGGTGGAGGCCGTCCGCTTCCACTTCACCAACCTCGTCAGCCTCGGGAACTCGATCACGGTCAACGTGCCGGAGCCCGAGGAAGAGCCGCCTCCGCCCCCGCCCTCGCAGGAACCACCGCCCGAGCAGCCGTCGCAGACGCCTCCCTCGTCGCAGACCCCGGCACCCGCTCCCGCCGGGCCGCCGCCGTCCGCGCCGTCCACCAGCCCGGTGCCGAGCATGCCCAGCGCCAACGGTGCTCCGGCCGCGGTCAGCATGCTGCCGCCGAGCCTGCGCGGCTCCTCGCTGCCGTGGGCCCAGGCCCGCTACGGCCAGGTGCCGGGCATGGCGCCCAACGTCGGTGACCTGGCACGACAGGCTCAGGAACGGCAGCGCGTCCAGGACGAGCAGGACGAGATCCGCGCGGCCGGCCAGGCCGAAGCCCTCCCCACCGAGGTCTCCGAGCGAGTCGCCCTCCCGGTCCTCATCGCCGCCGTCTCCCTCGCGGTGGTGACCGCTGCGCTAGTCCGAGCCTGGGTCCTCCGACGCCACTGAACTGGGTTTTTTCGCTGTGCTCTTGCTGCTCAGCGGTGCGGGTGGCGGAACCTGACACGCCTTCTGGCTCCGGGATCCGCGACTTGAGTATGTCGATACGCGGCGCTGCGGCTGTCCTCCCCAGAAGACGTGTCAGAACCCGCGGCGGTGCCGGTTGATCAGGTGGGGCAGTGAGAAAGCGACTTCGTCGCTTGCCTGACGGTGGTTGGGGTGCCGCCTGGGCGTGGGGCGCCTTCGGCGCTCTCTTCGGTGGTGGGTACCGCTGAGCGGGCCAATCGCAGCAGCGTCAGGGGCCCTTGCTACCGTTGCCTGGTTCGTTGACGCGAACGACCCTCCTGCCACGGAAAGTCCGTGGCCGTGAGTCCACAGGAGGTGAATGGTCTTCATGCGTCACTATGAGCTCATGGTCATCCTGGACCCGAGCCTGGACGAGCGCACCGTCGCTCCGTCCTTGGAGAACTTCCTCAACGTCGTCCGCAACGACGGTGGCACCGTCGAGAAGGTCGATGTCTGGGGCCGTCGTCGGCTGTCCTTCGAGATCAACAAGAACTCCGAGGGCATCTACGTCGTCCTGGACCTCAACGGCGAGCCGGCCACCATCAAGGAGCTGGACCGTCAGCTGAACCTCAACGAGTCGATCCTGCGGACCAAGGTCCAGCGGAAGATCGTTGAGCCCCGCAAGGTCGCGCGCGCCGCCAAGGCCCGTGCCGCCAAGGCGTCTGCCTGATCCAGGCCCGTACCCGCTAACGACCAGACTGGAGTCCCCAGGTCATGGCTGGTGAAACGGTAATCACGGTGGTCGGCAACCTGACCGCCGATCCGGAGCTGCGCTTCACCCCGTCCGGTGCTGCGGTCGCGAACTTCACCGTCGCGTCCACCCCGCGGACCTTCGACCGCCAGAGCGGCGAGTGGAAGGACGGCGAGGCGCTGTTCCTGCGCTGCAACATCTGGCGGCAGGCTGCGGAGAACGTGGCCGAGACGCTGACCCGGGGCATGCGGGTGGTCGTGCAGGGCCGGCTGCGCCAGCGGTCCTTCGAGACCAAGGAAGGCGAGAAGCGCACGGTCGTCGAGCTCGAGGTCGATGAGATCGGTCCGTCGCTGCGCTACGCCACCGCCAAGGTCAACAAGGTCAGCCGTGGTGGCGGCGGCGGTTTCGGTGGTGGCGGCGGAAGCGCCCCGGCCGGTCCGCCGGCCGACGACCCGTGGGGTTCGGCCCCGCCGGCAGGTTCCGGCGGCGGCTTCAGCGACGAGCCGCCGTTCTGACGCTCGCCGCAGCTAACGCTTAGGAAGTTTTTCGTTCAGGAGGAAGACCAATGGCCAAGGCGCCTGTGCGCAAGCCGAAGAAGAAGGTCTGCGTGTTCTGCAAGGACAAGGCCACGCTGATCGACTACAAGGACACGACGCTGCTTCGGAAGTACATTTCCGACCGCGGCAAGATCCGTGCCCGCCGGGTCACCGGCAACTGCAGCCAGCACCAGCGCGACGTCGCCATCGCGGTGAAGAACGCGCGTGAGATGGCCCTGCTGCCCTACACCTCGACCGCTCGCTGATCTGAGAAAGGAGTCACGTCATGAAGATCATCCTCACCGCTGACGTGTCCGGCCTCGGCGAGTCCGGCGACATCGTCGAGGTCAAGGACGGTTACGCGCGGAACTACCTGCTGCCCCGCAACCTGGCCATCGTGGCCACCAAGGGTGCGCAGAAGCAGGTCGAGACGATCCGTCGCGTCCAGGAGAACCGCCGCGTGCGGAACCTGGAGCACGCCCACGAGCTCAAGCAGCAGCTGCAGAACCTGGACGCGGTCACGCTGACCGCCAAGGTCTCCTCGCAGGGCAAGCTGTTCGGCTCGATCACCAGCGGCGACGTCGTCGCCGCGGTCCGCAAGGCCGGTGGCCCGAACCTCGACAAGCGTTCGGTCTCGCTGCGCGGCCACATCAAGTCGCTGGGCAAGCACGTCGTCGACGTGCAGCTGCACCCCGACGTGACGGCCAACGTCAACGTCCAGGTGACCGGCGAGCAGTGACCCGGTAGTACCGGATTCTTCAAACGGCATCGTCCACTCCGGCATTCGTGTGACGGGGTGGACGATGCCGTGTCCCGGCCGTGCACTGGCGGTCACGATGATCTCTCTTGGATCACCCACCGCTGTTGATTGCGACACGCCGATGGTGGCGACACGCCGGGAGTTTTCCACGGATTTCTTCCACAGCCTGTACGCAGGCTCTGAACTGGGGTTTCTAGTCGATCAAGGCTACTTGTCCCCAAGTTGTCCCCAGTGGCGCGGAACGCTGTCCGGAGTTATCCCCAGCTCGTTTCAATCTATCCACAGGTTGTCCCGAGGTTTGTCCACAACTTGAGTTGCCTGCTCTATGCGGGCGATCTAGCTTCGCGCGCGTGCGCTTGTGCCTACGGTCCGTCTCGGTGTCCCGATGACGGCGTGGGTGCGTGCGAGAGGTTTCGGTCGCCGTGGTGTGCACGGACGACAGGCTGCTGGCCGGAGGAGGTGACGGGGTCCGGTGACGGTTCCCGACGATCGGGACGACGACCCGTACTTCGCGGACAACGGTGGGGGTGCACCCGGCGGCGCCAGCACGTTCGAGCGCCAGCCTCCGCAGGACCTCGCGGCCGAGCAGTCCGTGCTCGGCGGAATGATGCTGAGCAAGGACGCGATCGCCGACGTCGTCGAGGCGCTGAGCCCGAACGACTTCTACCGGCCCGCGCACCAGGCCATCTACGACTGCATCCTGGACCTCTACGGCAGGGGTGAACCGGCGGACGCGATCACGGTTTCCGCGGAGCTGGAGCGCCGCCAGGAGCTGGTCAAGGTCGGCGGCGCCCCGTACCTGCACACCCTGATCGCCACGGTCCCCACGGCCGCGAACGCCGGCTACTACGCGGAGATCGTCTCGGAGAAGGCGATCCTGCGCCGCCTCGTGGAGGCGGGCACCCGCATCGTCCAGCTGGGCTACCACGGCTCGGAGGGCGCGGCGATCGAGGAGGTCGTGGACCGCGCCCAGGCGTCGATCTACGACGTCACCGAGCGCAAGGCCAGCGAGGACTACCACGCCCTGGAGGAACTCCTCCAGCCCACGATGGACGAGATCGACGCGATCGCGTCCCGGGGCGGGGAGTCCCAGGGCATCCCCACCGGCTTCGCCGACCTCGACGCCCTCACCAACGGCCTCCACGCAGGCCAGATGATCATCGTCGCGGCGCGACCTGGCGTGGGCAAATCGACTCTGGGACTGGATTTCGCCAGGTCAGCGTCGGTGAAGCACGGTTTGGCGAGCGTCATCTTCTCGCTGGAGATGGGGCGCACCGAGATCGTGATGCGCATGCTCTCGGCCGAGGCGCGCATCCGCCTGGGCGACATGCGCGGTGGCCGCATGACCGACGACGACTGGACCCGGCTGGCCCGGCGGATGAGCGAGATCAGCGAAGCGCCGATCTTCGTCGACGACTCGCCGAACCTCACGATGATGGAGATCCGGGCCAAGGCGCGGCGTCTCAAGCAGCGCCACGACATCCAGCTCATCGTCGTGGACTACATGCAGCTGATGACCTCGGGCAAGCGCGTCGAGTCCCGTCAGCAGGAGGTCTCGGAGTTCTCCCGAAACCTCAAGCTGCTGGCGAAGGAGCTCGAAGTCCCGCTGATCGCGATCTCCCAGCTCAACCGTGGTCCGGAGCAGCGAACGGACAAGAAGCCGCAGCTGTCGGACCTCCGTGAGTCGGGTTCCCTGGAGCAGGACGCGGACATGGTCATCCTGATCCACCGACCCGACGCCTTCGAGCGAGACGACCCCCGCATGGGCGAAGCGGACCTCATGGTCGCCAAGCACCGTGCAGGTCCCACCGCGACGATCACCGTCGCCCACCAGCTCCACTACAGCCGCTTCGTCGACATGGCCCAGGAGTAGCCGCAGCTCCCGAGGTCTCGGTCCTCCTCCACACCGTCCGCGACCCCGTCTCCGCAGCCTGACCTCACCAACCCGGATTACCGCAGTATTCGGGTCCCGGATTACGGCGGTATTCCGGGGTTCTCCGGCACCGAGACCGGGTGCGGGAGACCTCGGTGGTCGGGCGTGATCACCGGGTTTCGCGGCGCTCTAGCTGTGGGCGTAGAGGTCTCGGATGAGGCAGACCTCGGAGAGGTGGTGGATGAGTTCGCGGTTGATGTGCAGGACCAGCTCTGCCATGGGTGCCGTCGGGTAGGGCTCCTTGTCGCCGACGGGTTGGCGGAGCTGGGCTTCGGTGAGGTGGTGCAGTCCGGTGAGCCAGACGTCGAGTTGGGTTTCGAGCTGGCCGAGCGCGGTGGCCGCGTCACCCGCGTACTCCCAGGACTCGTAGGTCGCCTCGGGCGCGCCGAAGTGCGCGGCGCTGCGGGTGGCGAGCACGCCGACGATGACGTGCCCGAGGCGCCAGGCGATCGTGGTGAACGGGGCCGGTTCCGGAGCGGGGAAGCCGTAGTCGATCGTGAAGTTCCCGGCGCCTGCCTGGATCTGCGCGTTCGAGGTGCCGCGCGGCCGGACGCTCCAGGCGTCGGGTACCGGGGACCAGAAGTACTCGTCGTCGGTCAGGCCTTCCAGGCGCGGCCGGATCAGGTTGGTCCAGTGCCACTCCCACTGCTCCCGGAGGACCTGGGGCCAGTCGAAGTCTTTCGCATCCATCCCGTCAGCCTGGCACCGATG
The DNA here is from genome assembly GCF_040676935.1 of Saccharopolyspora sp. NPDC049426. Taxonomy (NCBI): domain Bacteria; kingdom Bacillati; phylum Actinomycetota; class Actinomycetes; order Pseudonocardiales; family Pseudonocardiaceae; genus Saccharopolyspora; species Saccharopolyspora sp. NPDC049426. The sequence goes on from NZ_JBFAPZ010000001.1 coordinate 238,307, forward strand.
CCCGACAGCGGCAGGTCGTCGCGAGGTGTTGACCTCGACTTTTGATGTCGGTCATCCGGTGGCGAAGGCGGGTCTGGACGGGCTGGCGCGCGCGTTGGCGGCTGATCTCGGGCCGTCGTCTCACCGCGAATTTCTGAAGCTCGGCGCTGGAGTTGCGGGTGTTCTCCCGGCGGATTTCAATGGTCGGCGGAACTGCGATTCTCAGTTGAAATCGGCGAGAATCGAGTGTCCTCAGTAGACGCGTAACCACCCGCGCGTAAGAATCTTTGTGTTGTCGCTGAATTGGGTGACACAGGGCTACGTCGGGTAATGCAGTAGCGTGTGGCTCACTCGGTTCGGCGGTTCGCCAGCCGAATTCAGGCTCGCGGGAAGCATTGGCGCGCAGTTAGTTTCCCGCGCAACAGCTGTACCGAAATCCTGCAACAGGAAAGTTGAGGAACGGTGTTTGCGAAACTGACTCGCCGAGCGCTTCTCGCCTCGGCCCTCATCGCCGGAACCGCGGTCGTCCCCGGAATCGCCCACGCGGCGCCGGCCGACAGCACCATGCGCCTGACCGTTCAGGGCCGGGACGTCACCGCGAACAAGCTCGGTGAACTCAAGTGCCACCCGGCGGGTGGCACGCACAAGCACGCGGCCAAGGCGTGCGAGGAGCTGGAGAAGGTCAACGGCGACTTCACCGCGATGCAGGCGACCGTGTCGAAGGCCTGCACGATGCAGTACCAGCCCGTCACCGCGAAGATCGAAGGCAAGTGGCGCGGCAAGGCGGTCAGCTACACGCAGACCTTCTCCAACAGCTGCACGATGCAGGTCAAGACCGGCGTCGTCTTCGAGCTCTGAGGTCGCTGCTCGGCGGGCTCGGGTGAGAGCCCGCCGAGCACGGCTCAGCGCGTGAAGAGCGCCCGCCAGGACATCACGTCCGCGTTCGCCGGCAGCGGCGCCTTCTCGATCCGCTCGACCCGCAGGCCGCCGGTGGCGAAGGCTTCGATCTCACTGCGGGTCAGCGGCCACGGCGGACCGTCCACATCGGTGCCTTCGGCTCGCACCCCCGAGATCACCAGCAGCTCGCCGCCGGGCGCGACCATCGCCGCGACCCGTTCGGTGGCTTCCGCGCGCAGTGACAGCGGCATCGACTGCACGGTGATCGACTCCAGCACGAAGTCGAACCCGCCGATCCACTCCGCGGGCGGATCCAGCAGGTCAGCGGTCACGTACTCGACCCCGGAGCCGGCGTGTCGCGCGCGGGCGTCGCGGATCGCGGTCTCGGAGATGTCGAACGCCGTGGTCCGGAACCCCAGCGAGGCAACGAATTCGGCGTCGCGCCCGTACCCGCAGCCGACCACCAGCGCCGAGAGGCCGGAACCGTCCACGCCGCGCCCCCACTCGGGCAGCAACCCGTGCGGTCCCTCCAGGTCCCACGGCACCATGGCCTCACCGCCGGAAGCGGCGGCGTAGAGCGGCTCGAACCAGCCCGTCGGTCGTCCTTCCGACAACGCTTCCCCGGCGAACCGGCTCGCATCGACGTCCCTCGGATCCACCATTCCCCCAAGCACCCGGAAGTTCGCAGAACCCGGACATCTTCCCAGCCACGTCCACCGAATTTCCCGTCGCGTGGAGGGGTCTGTGCTCTGCTGGACGGATGAAGGATGACCGGTCCTCGCGGGTCGCGGACTTGGCCGCGAGGCTGCTGCGCACCAGGTGGCTGGTTCGGGCGCCGATCGGGATCTTCCGCGCGGGTATGGGGTGGGTGTTCGGACAGCGCCTGCTCATGCTCGAACACCTCGGGCGGAAGTCCCAGCAGCCCCGGTACGTGGTCCTGGAGGTCGTCGACCGGACGGAAACCGGCTACGTCCTGGCCGCCGGTTTCGGCGAGCGAACCCAGTGGCTTCGCAACCTCGACGCGCATCCCGGCGCCCACGTCTCCATCGGTGCTCGGGTGCGGATTCCGGTGGAGGCCAGGAGGCTGACGCCGGCCGAGGCGACCGAGACCCTCCAGCGCTACGCCGCCAGGAACCCCCGAGCCTGGGCCAAGCTCCGCCCGATCTTCGAGCGGACGCTGGGAGCCCCCATCTCGGAATCCGGCGCGATGTTGCCATGGTCGCCCTGACCGAGACACGTCCGGACTCCTGCGGCGGCTGACCACGCCCGGCAGCTGCACCTGCTGTTCCGCGTCGGAACCGGGTGATGTCAGAGGACGTGGGCCTGGGGTTGGTGGTGGATGGGGAAGTTGACCGAGCGGGCGATGAAGCAGACCTCGTGGATCTTGCCGTGCAGCGAGTTGGCCTCGTCGATCATCGATTCCTCGGTGACGGTCACCTGGGGCCGCAGCGTCACCTCGGTGAGCTGGCCGCCGCCTCCGCGCTCGTCCATGGTCATGACGCCGTGGGCGTCGTCGGTGTAGTCGACGACGACCACTCCCGCGTCCGCGCACAGGTGCAGGAACCAGAGCATGTGGCACTGGGCGACCGTGGCGACCAGCAGTTCTTCCGGGTTCCAGCGGGCCGGATCGCCCCGGAAAGCGGGGTCGGATGACGCCGCGATGGGATCTTTCCCCTGCGCCAGGATCTCGTGCGCGCGGCTGAAAGACCGGTAGTCGTTCGTGCCGCTGCCGAGATTCCCGGTCCATTCGACCGAGACGTCGTAACCATGCGCATTCGCCATGCGAGGAGTGTAGGCAGCGGATTGGTGAAAGCGGCGGGAAAAAGAAGGACCCAGGGAAGCGCGGGGCTTCTGACCTGGGCCTTCGTTCCTCGGAGCGGATGACGGGAATCGAACCCGCGTTCTCAGCTTGGGAAGCTGATGTTCTACCATTGAACTACATCCGCATTCGTCGCAACGGTGCTCCCCGTTCGACGCTGCGTAGATTAGCACGATGGGCGGGGAAGATCGACATCGGCTCCCGATACCCTGGTCTTGTGCTGCTGAGTGATCGGGACCTGCGTAAAGAGCTGGACGAAGGACGTCTCGAACTGGATCCGTTCGACGCGTCGATGATCCAGCCGTCGAGCATCGACGTGAGGCTGGACCGGTACTTCCGGGTCTTCGACAACACCCGCTACACCCACATCGATCCGTCGAAGCAGCAGGACGAGCTGACTTCGCTGGTCGAGACCCACGAGGACGAGCCGTTCGTGCTGCACCCGGGCGAGTTCGTGCTGGGGTCGACGTTCGAGTCGGTGAAGCTTCCCGACGATCTGGCCAGCCGGCTGGAGGGCAAGTCCTCGCTGGGGCGGTTGGGTCTGCTGACGCATTCCACGGCCGGGTTCATCGATCCCGGCTTCAGCGGCCACATCACGCTGGAGCTGTCCAACGTGGCGAACCTGCCTATCACCCTGTGGCCCGGCATGAAGATCGGTCAGCTCTGCCTGCTGCGGCTGTCCAGCCCCGCCGACTTCCCGTACGGGTCGAAGGAAGCGGGTTCGCGGTACCAGGGTCAGCGCGGCCCGACGTCCTCTCGCGCCTACCTCAACTTCAACGTCACCGACACCCGCCGCTGAGCCGCGGTCCGGTGGGGTGGTTCAACCACCGCCATCGCCGCGGGATCGCGGTGTGAACCAGTGCGGTGCGGAGCTGGCCGGTAACGCTTCGCGTTCCCAGTGAATGTGACGTTTTGCCAGGTAAGCGCTGTTGCCTGGAGATTTGATGTTGGGTGAAACAAATCACCCTGAATCGAGCAAGGCAAGTGCGGGGTTCAGAACTTAGGATCCCCTCCGCCCGGCGCTCTGGAACGATCCCGCAACGGGGCGGATCGGCGTGTGGGTAAGCGGGAGAATCGATGTCCGCATTGCAGTCGCGTGCCTCGGGCGGAACCGCCAAGCTCGGGCACGTGGTGATGATCGCCGGGGCTGCGGCTCTCGGCGGCTTCTTGTTCGGCTACGACACCTCGGTGATCAACGGCGGTGTCGACGCGATCCAGGAGCACTTCGGCGTCGGCTCGGCCCTGACCGGCCTGACCGTGTCGTCGGCGCTGCTGGGCTCGGCCGTCGGTGCCGGAATCGCCGGTGGCCTGGCAGACCGGATCGGCCGGATCCGCGTCATGCAGCTGGCCGCCGTGCTGTTCATCATCAGCGCCATCGGCTCGGCCGTTCCCTTCGCGATCTGGGACCTGGCGATCTGGCGCGTGGTCGGTGGTGTCGCCATCGGCATCGCCTCGGTGATCGCCCCGGCTTACATCGCCGAGGTCGCGCCCGCCGAGTACCGAGGTCGGCTCGCCTCGTTGCAGCAGTTGGCGATCGTGCTCGGCATCGCCTTGTCGCAGCTGGTCAACTACGCCCTGGCGGCGTTCGCGGGCGGAAGCGCGTCCGGGATGCTGGGGCCGATCCAGGCCTGGCAGTGGATGCTGGGCGTGGCCGCGATCCCGGCCGTGGTCTACCTCGTGGTGGCTTCCGCGATCCCGGAGTCGCCGCGCTACCTGGTCGCCGCAGGCAAGATCGACCGGGCGCGAGAGGTGCTGAACAAGATCGAGTCGGGTGACGCCGACGCCAAGATCACCGAGATCCAGAACGCTCTGGGCGGCGAGCGGAAGCCGAAGCTGAGCGACCTGCGAGGCAAGTTCGGCGTGCTGCCCATCGTGTGGGTCGGCATGGCGATCGCCGCGTTGCAGCAGTTCGTCGGCATCAACGTGATCTTCTACTACTCGTCGTCGCTGTGGCACTCGGTCGGCATCAACGAGGAGAGCTCGCTGCTGCTGAGCCTGTTCACCTCGATCGTGAACATCATCGGCACCCTCGTGGCCATCGCGCTGGTCGACAAGATCGGCCGCAAGCCGCTGCTGGTGATCGGTTCGGTCGGCATGACGGTCTCGCTGGCCGTGACCGGTTGGGCGTTCAGCTTCGCGCAGGTCGTCGGCGAGGACGCCATGCTGCCCGCGCAGTGGGGTGTCGTCGCGCTGATCTCGGCGAGCGCGTTCGTGCTGTTCTTCGCCGCCTCCTGGGGCGTGGTGATGTGGGTGCTGCTGGGCGAGATGTTCCCGGCGCGCATCCGCGCCGCCGCGCTGGCCGTCGGCACGGCGACCAACTGGGTGGCGAACTGGCTGGTGACGGTGAGCTTCCCGAGCATGCGGGACTGGAACCTGCCGGTCACGTACTTCATCTACGCGGCCTTCGCGGCGCTGTCGGTGGTCTTCGTGGTCAAGTACCTGAAGGAGACCAACGGCCGCTCCCTGGAGGAGATGGGCAGCTGACCCGGCTCCTCGCAGCCGCAGTCGAGGGCGTCCCCACCCCGGGGGACGCCCTCGACTGCTTTCGGGGCCCGGACAGGCCTCGGGGCTGCGGTGGGGAGGTGGGATTCGAATTTCGCGCGAAATTCGAACGGCTTCACTCGGGTGTGGTCGCGGCGGGTTGGTCAGGGGCGGTAGAGGGTGAGGTTGAAGAGGTCGCCGAAGCGGGCGTTGGCGTTCTCGGCCGTGTCGAAGACGGCGAACTGGCTCCTGCCCCGTTCCAGCCAGAACAGGACCGCTCTGGACTCCAGCTCCATGCCCCAGATCTGGACCTTGTCGGGGTCGGGGGTTCCGTCGGTGTTCTTCTCGGCGAGGCCGAAGATCTTCGGTGTCATCGCGTTGATGGTCCGCACGGGATTCCCCCGTTGGGATCACCGCAATCGGGAATCCCGGTCCCGGGTTCCCGCTGCGATCATGGAATTCGTGCGCAGCAGCCCCACGTTCCGGCGGCGTCGGCTCGCGCGGCGGATACGAAGGTTGCGGGAGGGCGCCGGGCTCACCCAGGAGCAGGCCGCCGCGTCGCTGGACATGTCGACAAGTGCCCTTAGCCGCAAGGAGACCGGCGAGGTCGCCACCTCCGTGCACGAGGTGCGCTCGATGATGGACCTCTACGACGCGTACGAACCGGGGCTGGTCGATCTGGCCAGGTCAGCGAAGGCGAAGCCCTGGTGGCACGCCTACGGCATTGGTAATCGTGGCTACTACGAACTGGAAGAAGAAGCCGTTTCGGTCCGTGAATGGCAACTCGGAGTCATCCCGGGCATGTTCCAGACGGAGGAATACGCGAGAGAGCTGTTCGTCGGCTCGGTAGCACCTGACCGGATTCCGACGGTCACGGCTGCGCGGATGCGGCGAAAAGACCGCCTCGGTGACATGACGTACGAAGTGATCATCGAGGAGTCCGTGCTGCGGAGGCCGATCGGGGGAGTCGATGTCCTGCGACGGCAGCTTCGGCAGCTGGTTGAACTCGCCGAGTTGGACACCGTCACGATTCGGGTGCTGCCGAACGAATCCGGGACCTCCTTCGGTCTGGAAGGTTCCTTCGTGTTGCTCAGCTACCCGGACCCGGACGACCTCGACGTTCTCTACGTCGAACATGCTTCAGGCTCGACGCACATCGAAAACCCTGCGAGCGTCCAGCGGGCTACGCTGACCTTCGAGCGATTGCGTGCCGTGGCGTTGAGCTGCGCGGACTCGCTCGCGCGGATCCGAGAGCTAGCGGAGGCCGAGCATGGATCTCACGAAAGCCCAGTGGCGCAAGAGCAGTCGTAGCGTCGGCGGCGAAGGTTCGGCATGCGTCGAGGTTGCGTTCGTCGAAGAGGAAGTCGCGGTCAGGGATTCCAAGAGCCCGGAAACCGGAACCCTGGCTTTCCCCGCCGAGTCCTGGCGGCGGTTCTTAACGTCCCTCTCCGACCGCTGAACGTGAGAAGGGCGCCTCCCGCACGGGAGGCGCCCTTCTCACGTCAGAACCGTCAGCTGGTGGCGGGTTCCGCCTCGGCTGCGCCGTCCTTCTTGTCGTCGCCGCGCTTGACCGCGTTGAGCAGCAGCTGGGCGACGTCGACGACCTCGACGGACTCGCCTGCGACCTTCTCGCTCTTCCGAGCGGTCAGGCCGTCGGAGAGCATCACCTTGCAGAACGGGCAACCGGTGGCGATCTTCGAGGGGGCGGTGCCCAGGGCCTCGTCGACGCGCTCCTGGTTGATCCGCTTGCCGGTGCGCTCCTCCATCCACATGCGGGCACCGCCGGCGCCGCAGCACATGGAGCGGTCCGCGTGGCGCGGCATCTCGCGGAAGGTCGCACCCGCGGCACCGACCAGGTCGCGCGGCGGCGTGTAGACCTTGTTGTGCCGTCCCAGGTAGCAGGGGTCGTGGTAGGTCACGTCCTCGGCGACCGGGGCGACCGGGGTCAGGCGCTTCTCGCGGACCAGCTTGTTGAGCAGCTGGGTGTGGTGCACGACCTCGTAGTCACCGCCGAGCTCGGAGTACTCGTTGGCGAGGCTGTTGAAGCAGTGCGCGCAGGTCGCGACGATCTTGCGCTTGCCCGGCTCGCGGCCCTCGAACACCGAGTTGAGGACCTCGACGTTCTGCTGGGCCATCATCTGGAAGATGAACTCGTTGCCCGCGCGGCGGGCCGGGTCACCGGTGCAGGTCTCCTCCGGGCCCAGCACCTTGTACTTCACGCCCGCCATGTGCAGCAGCTCGGCGACGGCCTGGGTGGTCTTCTTCGCGCGGTCCTCGAAAGCACCGGCGCAGCCGACCCAGAACAGGTACTCGTCGTCGGCGGCGAGCTCACCGTCGAAGACCGGCACCTCGAAGTCCAGGTCCTCGGTCCAGGCGAGGCGGTCCTTGGCGTTCTGGCCCCACGGGTTGCCCTTGTTCTCCAGGTTCTTGAACATCCCGCCCAGCTCGGTCGGGAAGTTCGACTCGATCATGACCTGGTAGCGGCGCATGTCGACGATGTGGTCGACGTGCTCGATGTCGACCGGGCACTGCTCGACGCAGGCACCGCAGGAGGTGCAGGCCCACAGCACCTCGGGGTCGATGACGCCCATCTCCTCCGGACCGCCCACGAGCGGGCGCTCGGCCTCGGCCAGCGCCAGCGCGTTGATCTTGCCCAGCTTCTCCTCGGCGCCCTCACCGGTGATGCCGACCTCGTCACCGGCCATGTCCTTGCTGCCACCGGCGAGCAGGTACGGGGCCTTGGCGTAGGCGTGGTCGCGCAGCTGGGTGATCATCAGCTTCGGCGACAGCGGCTTGCCGGTGTTCCAGGCCGGGCACTGCGACTGGCAGCGACCGCACTCGGTGCAGGTGGTGAAGTCCAGCCAGCCCTTCCAGGAGAAGTCCTCGACCTTGCCGGCGCCGAACACGTCGGTGTCGGGGTCGGCTTCCTCGAAGTCCAGCGGCTTGCCGCCCGACATCATCGGCTTGAGCGCGCCCAGGGCGACGTCGCCGTCGTCCTCGCGCTTGAAGTAGATGTTGAAGAACGCGCTGAAGCGGTGCCAGGCCACACCCATGGTCATGGTGCGCGCGACGACGATCAGCCAGACGGTGGCGCTCATCAGCTTGATGAAGGCGAACACCGAGACCAGGTTCTCGCTGGCGGGCAGCAGCATGCCGACCGGGCCGGAGACGAACTCGGCCCACAGCGGGACCTCGTGGACGCCCAGGGCCGCCTTGGCCGCGCGGACACCGAGGATGCCGATGCCCTCGATCAGCACCACGGCCTCGATGAAGTAGGCCCAGGCGAAGTTGGAGCCCTGGAAGCGGGAGACCCGTCCGGCCTTGCGGGGGTGGTTGGCCTGGCGGATCGCCATCAGCACGAGGATGCCGACGACCGTGCCGACGCCCAGGGCCTCCATCAGCAGGTGGTAGATCGCCAGGTGGTCGAGGATCGGCCAGCCCCAGGTGGGGACGAAGACCTCGCCGTAGGCCTCGAACAGGGCAAGGGAGCCGAGCAGGAAGCCCCACATGACCAGCCAGTGCCACACTCCGACGTTGCGGAACTTGTTCATCCGGGTGTGCGCGGCGAACTCCTTGACCAGTGTGGCCAGACGCGCCAGAGCCGGACCGTTCCGGGTGTCGTCGGGTTGCCCGAGGCGGATGATCCGCACGAATCGGGCGATGGTCATGGCGAACATGCTCCACGCGACGACGCCGAGCGCGACCGAGATCGCGCCAAGCGTGATCTGTACAGCACCCATGCTCGCGGCCTCCTGTTTCGGGGGTTGTCCGTTTGGGGAGCGTACGCCCTGTTACCCGCTGGTAACCACGGGGGCTGGGGCGTGAATTCGGGAACAGACGGTGATTCTGCGAGACCCCAGGTCGAAAAACTACTTGGGCGATCGTTCAGTTTTCTGCTACTTTTGGTGCTGTGGCGGCCAGATCGCGGTCGTCCGGGGTCCCGGGTGTTTCTGGAGTTGTCGCTGTTGAACGCACGGTGCAGGAGTGGGCACGTGCCGCGGTTCCACTGCTGCGGCTGTGCCGATCAAGGCGGACTGATGAATGGTTGTGCGATTTTCGCCACGTAATTGATCGAGTGAACGTCATCATCGATCAATCCGCACCTGGGGGTGGGGGCGCGGTGGAACCGAACGGCGGAGGCGCGACGACCTCGGCCGAGCGCTGACCCCTTGGTTCCCGCGACCCGGGGACGCGCAGGTCCTAAAAGTTGGGCGATCGCCCATGTTGATTCGAGGAGGTCTCGTGGCGTACCTGCTGCTCGTGGTGGCGATCTGCAGCGAAGTGGTGGGCACGGTGTCGCTGAAGCTGTCGGAAGGCTTCAGCAAGCCCGTCCCGTCCGCGGCGGTCGTGATTGGATATGCGGTCGCGTTCACCGCCATGAGCGCGGTGCTCAAGCTCGGACTGCCCGTCGGGGTCGTCTACGCGATCTGGGCGGGAGCCGGAGTCGCGCTGGTCGCCGTCATCGGAGCGGTGTTCCTCGGGGAGTCGATCACCGCGGTGCAGGTCGGGGGTATCGCGCTCATCATCGGCGGGGTGGTGGCACTGGAACTGGGAGGCGCGCATTGACAGAGGTGACCGACGGGCGGCGGCTCAAGGGAGAACGCCGCCGCCGCGCGATCGTCGACGCGGCGCTGCGGGTCGTGGCCCGCGAGGGCGTCGGCGCGGTCAGCCACCGCAACGTCGCGCGCGAAGCCGGTGTCCCGCCGGCGTCGATCGCGTACTACTTCAACGGCATCGACGACCTGCTGGTCGCCAGCCTGCTCGACGGGTGCGAAGGGCTCGTCGAGCAGATCAACGCCGTCCGCGAGCAGGTCACCGACAACACCCAGTGGCCGCGCGCCATCGCCGAACTGCTCGTGCGCATGATCGTCGAGCAGCGCGAGCGCACCCTCGGCGAGTACGAGCTCTACCTCCTCGCCGCCCGCCGACCCGCCCTGCGCCCGGCCGCGCGCCGCTGGATCGAACTCATACGGGGCAACATCAACAACGGCGAGGGCGGCAGCGACCCGGTCATCAGCGCCTTCATCGCGGGCATCGACGGCCTGCTCATCCAGGCCCTCATCGCCGACGAGCCCCCCACCGCCGACGACCTCGAACCGGTCCTCCGCTTCCTCATGCACCCCCACGACCACCTCGGAGTCCCGTCCCCGGAGTGACCGCACCCCTGCGGCCGGTGCCGGAGCACCGGATTTCAATGGAAGTCAGGGGTCGGATTTCCATTGAAATCGGGGTCCTGGTTTCCATTGAAGTCGCGTCACCCCCGGCGGGACGGGCGGCCCTCCGGCGTGTCGGGTGGGTCACCTGGCGGGTTTCGGGGAACTGATCTGGCTGGTCAGGCGTTGGAGTGGCAGAAAGCTTGAGCGCCCCTTGCTCAACCCGTTTGACGGTGCGCATGGGTAGTGGGTAAAACTTGAGCGAGCAAGGCTCAAGAGCCGGAGACGGCCTTGGGCGGACTGGACTAGTACTGGAGGAACCACCCATGGCGCGAGCGGTCGGCATCGACCTGGGGACGACCAACTCCGTCGTTTCCGTCCTGGAGGGCGGTGAACCGACGGTGATCGCCAACTCCGAGGGCTCGCGGACCACGCCGTCCATCGTGGCCTTCGCGAAGAACGGCGAGATCCTCACCGGTCAGCCTGCGAAGAACCAGGCGGTCACCAACGTTGACCGCACCATCCGGTCGGTCAAGCGCCACATGGGCACCGACTGGAAGGTCGGCATCGATGACAAGGACTACACGCCGCAGGAGATCTCCGCGCGAGTCCTGATGAAGCTCAAGCGCGACGCCGAGTCGTACCTGGGCGAGGACGTGACCGACGCGGTCATCACCGTCCCCGCCTACTTCGAGGACGCCCAGCGCCAGGCCACCAAGGAAGCCGGTCAGATCGCCGGCCTCAACGTGCTGCGCATCGTCAACGAGCCGACCGCCGCCGCCCTGGCCTACGGCCTGGACAAGGGCGAGGCCGAGCAGACGATCCTGGTCTTCGACCTCGGTGGCGGCACCTTCGACGTCTCGCTGCTGGAGATCGGCGAGGGCGTCGTCGAGGTCCGCGCCACCTCCGGTGACAACCACCTCGGTGGTGACGACTGGGACGAGCGGATCGTCGACTGGCTGGTCGAGAAGTTCAAGTCGTCCAACGGCATCGACCTGACCAAGGACCGCATGGCCATGCAGCGGATCAAGGAAGCCGCTGAGAAGGCCAAGATCGAGCTGTCCTCCTCGTCGACCGCGGGCATCAACCTGCCCTACATCACCGTCGACGGTGACAAGAACCCGCTGTTCCTGGACGAGACGCTGTCCCGCGCCGAGTTCCAGCGGATCACCTCCGACCTGCTCGAGCGCTGCCGCAAGCCGTTCGAGTCCGTCATCCGCGACGCGGGCATCAAGCTCTCCGAGATCGACCACGTCGTGCTCGTCGGTGGTTCCACCCGCATGCCGGCCGTGTCCGACCTGGTCAAGGACCTGACCGGCGGTCGCGAGCCGAACAAGGGCGTCAACCCGGACGAGGTCGTCGCCGTCGGTGCCTCGCTGCAGGCCGGTGTGCTGCGCGGTGAGGTCAAGGACGTCCTGCTGCTCGACGTCACCCCGCTGTCCCTGGGCATCGAGACCAAGGGCGGCATCATGACCAAGCTGATCGAGCGCAACACCACGATCCCGACCAAGCGCTCGGAGACCTTCACGACCGCTGACGACAACCAGCCGTCGGTGCAGATCCAGGTCTTCCAGGGCGAGCGCGAGATCGCCGCGCACAACAAGAAGCTCGGCATGTTCGAGCTGACCGGCCTGCCGCCGGCGCCGCGCGGCGTCCCGCAGATCGAGGTCACCTTCGACATCGACGCCAACGGCATCGTGCACGTCTCCGCCAAGGACCTCGGCACCGGCAAGGAGCAGTCGATGACGATCACCGGCGGCTCCGCGCTGCCGAAGGACGACATCGAGCGGATGGTCTCCGACGCCGAGGCCCACGCCGAGGAGGACAAGAAGCGTCGCGAGGAGGCCGAGGCCCGCAACCAGGCCGAGACGCTGGTCTACCAGACCGAGAAGGTCCTCAAGGAGAACGACGAGAAGCTGCCCGAAGAGACCAAGACCAAGGTCAAGGGCGCGATCGACGAGGTCAACGAGGCCCTGAAGGGCGAGGACGTCGACGCCATCTCCAGCGCCGTGGAGAAGCTGGCCACCGAGTCGCAGGCTCTCGGCCAGGCCCTCTACGCCGACGCCGGTGCCGCCGCCGCGGGCGACGCGGGTGCCGGTGACACCGCTGGTGAGGCCGGCGCGGGCTCCAGCTCCTCGGCCAAGGACGACGACGTGGTGGACGCCGAGATCGTCGACGACGAGGACGAGAAGAAGAAGTGACTTCGGACAGGCCCGAAATGTCGCGCAACGAAGGCGAGCAGCAGGAGCCGGTGGTCGTCCGGGATCGGCGTCGAATCGACCCCGAGACCGGCGAGCGCCGGACCCCTGCTCCGAACGGAGACGAGGCTCAGGTGGCCGAAAGCATGTCCGGCACCCTCGACGAGGAGTTCGGCCAGGCCGACGAGTCGGCCGACCTGCCCGTCGACGGTGCCTCGCCCGAGCAGGGTGGCGAGTCCACCGGCCTGCAGAAGCAGGTCGACGAGCTCACCGCCGACCTCAAGCGGGTCACCGCGGAGTACGCGAACTACCGCAAGCGGGTGGAACGCGACCGCGAATCGGTGATCGCCGCCGCGAAGGCGTCGGTGGCCGGCGACCTGCTGACCGTCCTCGACGACCTGGAGCGGGCCGAGGCGCACGGCGACCTCAACGGCGCGTTCAAGGCGGTGGCCGACAAGCTCATCGGCGCGCTGAACTCCTCCGGTCTGGAGGCGTTCGGGGCCGAGGGCGACGAGTTCGACCCGTCGGTGCACGAGGCCGTCCAGCACACCACCTCGTCGGAGGTCTCCGGCCCCACGGTCACCACCGTGATGCGCCGCGGCTACCGGTTCGGCGAGCGGGTGCTGCGCCCGGCGATGGTCGCGGTCACCGACTACGAGGCCGACGGGGACACCGCGTCCGAGGCCGGTGCCGACCAGTCCGGCGAGTCCACCGAACAAGAGTGACCATGAGCGGAAGGAGGAGCGTCCGGTGAGTGCCAGGGAATGGCTCGACAAGGATTTCTACGCTGAGCTGGGCGTCTCCTCCGATGCTTCGTCCGAGGACATCAAGAAGGCGTACCGGAAGCTGGCTCGGGAGAACCACCCCGACGCCAACCCCGGCAACGCCCAGGCCGAGTCCAAGTTCAAGGCGGTGTCCGAGGCCTACGGGGTGCTGTCCGACCCCGACAAGCGCAAGCAGTACGACGAGGCCCGGCGGCTCTTCGGAGCCGGCGGGCTCGGCGGTGCGGGCGGTGGCTTCGGCGCTCCGGGCGGCTTCGGCGGTCCCGGCGGTGCCGGTGGCGGCTTCGACCTCGGTGATCTCTTCGGCGGTCAGCAGGGGGCCGGTGGCCTGGGCGACCTGTTCGGCGGGTTGTTCGGCAACCGGCGACCCGGTGGCGGCGCGGGCCCGACCACGGCCAGCCGGCCGCGGCGCGGGGCCGACGTCGAAACCGAGGTGCGCATCGACTTCTACGAGGCGGTGCGCGGTGCCACGGTGCCGTTGAGGCTGTCGAGCCCGGCGACCTGCCAGACCTGCCGGGGCTCGGGCGCCAAGCCCGGAACCCGGCCGCGCGGCTGCTCCACCTGCGGCGGAGCCGGTCTGGTCACCCGCAACCAGGGCGCGTTCGCGTTCAGCGAGCCGTGCCCGGACTGCCGGGGACGCGGCCAGATCATCGACAGCCCGTGCGAGGACTGCGCCGGTGAGGGCATCAGCACCCGCACCCGGACGCTGACCGTGCGCATCCCGCCAGGGGTGGACGACGGGCAGCGGATCCGGCTGGCGGGACAGGGCGAGCCCGGACGTCAAGGCGCCACCTCGGGTGATCTGTTCGTCGTGGTGCACGTCAACGGCAACAAGGTGTTCGGACGATCCGGTGATGACCTGACGATCTCGGTCCCGGTCACCTTCCCGGAACTCGCGCTGGGCACTACGTTGGCGGTGCCGACCCTGGACGGGAAGGTCACGTTGAAGGTTCCCGCCGGAACCAGCAGCGGACGGACTTTCCGGGTGCGTGGCAAGGGCGTGGGCAAGAAGGCCGGTGGCAACGGGGACCTCCTGGTGACGCTGCAGGTCGCGGTGCCGTCGAAGCTCGACGGCAAGGCGGCCGAAGCGCTCGCCGAGTACGCCGAGGCCACCGCCGATCACGACCCGCGCAGCGAGCTGAACGAGTTGCTCGGGAGGTAAGCATGGCCGGCCGCATGACGGGTCCCGGTGGGATCGGACCGGAGATGGGATTCGCGTTCCCGCCCGGTTCCAACGAGGACACCCCGATGTTCGTGATCTCGGTGGCGGCGCAGCTGTCCGGGCTGCACGCGCAGACCCTGCGCAGCTACGACCGGCTCGGACTCGTCTCGCCCGGTCGCACTGCGGCAGGCGGCCGACGCTACTCGCTGCGCGACATCGCGCTGCTGCGCGAAGTCCAGCGGCTCTCCCAGGAGGAGGGCGTCAACCTGGCCGGGATCAAGCGCATCATCGATCTGGAGAACCAGGTCGACGCGCTGCAGGCCAAGGTCACCGAGCTCACCGAGGAGGTCGCGGCGGCCTACGCGGCGGCGGAATCGGCAGCGGCCCAGATCCACGCCTCCTACCGCAGGGACCTTGTCCCCGTGCGCCAGGAGACAGCGCTAGTCGTCTGGAAACCCAACCGCAAGCGGTAAGGAGGAAGGTATTGATCTCCTTGCTTGGCGGTGCGGGTGGCGGAACCTGAGGCGGTCCTCCTGCTCCGGGCGCGCCGACTCATGTATGCCAATACACCACGTCGACACGTCCTCACAGGAGAACCACCTCAGAACCCGCGGCGGTGCGAGCTGCTCAGGTGGTGAAGGAGAAAGCGGCTTCGCCGCTTGTGAAGGCAACAAAACGGCACCCCCCGGTCATGGGGAGGTGCCGTTTCGCGTCAGCCAAGCGGCGAACCCGGTTCGCACCGCTGAGCAGGATGAGTGGAACTTCAGTCAGTCCAACGTGAAGGGGTCGTAGCGGATGTTGTCGAGGGTGGTGCCCGCGACCAGCATCTTCGAGACGGTGGCGCGGATCATCGCCGGGGAACCGGAGACCAGCACGTCCCAGCCCTCCCAGGCCCCGTAGCGGGAGACGACGTCGGCGATCGTGCCGTGCTCGACCCCGTCGACGTTGGGGTCGTTCTCCAGCACGGCCGTGATCGTCAGCCACGGGTTGTGCATCGCGATGCGGCGGAGGTTCTCCAGGTCGTAGAGGTCGTCGCGGGTGCGTCCGCCGTAGAAGAGCTGCACGCGCGGGTTCTCGCCGTACTGGGCGAGGTCGTCGATGATCGCGCGCAGTGGCGTGACGCCGGTACCGCCGGCGATCATCAGGACGTCCGGCGAGTTCTCCCGGTCGACGGTCAGCCGACCCATCGGCGAGCCGATCCGCCACTGGTCACCGGGCTGCGCGTGGCCGACCAGCGCACGGCTGACCCAACCGCCATCGACGGAGCGGACGTGGAACTCCATCACGCCGTCCTCGCTGGGCGCGTTCGCCGGCGACAGGTACCGCCACATCCGGGGCCGCTGGGGGACCTCGACGCTGACGTACTGGCCGGGCGCGTAAGGCACCGGGTGATCGGTCTGCACGCGGACCACGGCGAGATCCCAGCTCAGCCGCTCGTGGTGCAGGACCTGGCCGGTGTACCAGGCGGGACCGTCGTCGGCGGCCGCCGCTTCGGTCATCGCCGAGGCCATGACCGTGTAGGCCTCCGCCCAGGCGCGTTCGACCTGGTCGGTCCAGCTGTCACCGGCGAAGCGCTTGATGGCTGCCAGCAGTGCGGTGCCGACCGCCTCGTAGTGCTGGGTGACGACACCGAACTTGCGGTGATCGCGACCCAGCTGCTGCAAGAACGGGAGCAGCTCATCGGGCTTGTCGACCATCTGGATGACGTGCACGAGCGCCCGAAGCAGGCGGCTGCGCTGCACCTCCATGTTGGCGGCGAACAGCTCGCGCGTGTGCGGCGCGATGCTGAACAAGGTGCCGTAGAAGAACTTCGCCACCTCGTCTGAGTGCGGTTCGACCACCGCGTAGCTCTCGCGGATGAGTCGAACCATCTTGCTCACACCGGAGTTGGACGGTTCGTTGTTCGGGGGCGGACCGGGGCTCAGTACGGCGTTCGTCATCGTTTCGGGCGCAGTCTTCTCCACGTTGGCGGCAGGCACCTGGGGTGGGCGCAACCGCTACCTGCAAACGTTCCCCGACATCAGGGGCGACCCTAACCCCTGATCGGGCGTACGTCTGCCTTGATGGCACTTTCGAGTGCTTTGTAACTACTTCACGTAGATAATCCATCAATCGGTCGGGGGAAAGCTAGTGGCGAGGCTGTTACCGGACAGGGCGACATGACACGGTGGTCCGCCGTGACCCCCGATCACGTCAACCCGGTCGGCGTGGCTCCCGATGCCATGCTGGACCTAGAGCTGTCCGACAGCACAGCGCCCCCCGTCCCGACCCCCGCCCGATTATCCGAGTCGCAGCTCACCGACCCGTTCTGGCAGGAAACCCCGACTCTGCCCGGATCGGCCGGTGAGCACCTGCTCCAGAGCGCCTACGGCACCGAGAAGCGGGCCCGCCGCTTCTACGACGACCAGGTGCTGGACAGGCTCAACGAGGAGATGAAGGCGTTCATCGGGCGCATGGAGCTGGCCTTCGTGGCCACCTCCGACGCCAGAGGCGAGTGCGACTCCAGCCTGCGGGCAGGACCGCCCGGCTTCATCGAGGTCCTCGACGACCAGCACGTCTGCTACCCGGAGTACCGGGGCAACGGGGTGATGGCCAGCCTCGGCAACATCAGCGAGAACCCGCACGTCGGCATCCTCCTGGTGGACTTCGTCACCGACCTGATCGGCCTGCACGTCAACGGCAAGGCCCGCATCGTCGAGGACTCCGACCTGCGCGGCATCTACCCAGCGCTGCCCTCGGAGTTCGATCGAGGCCGCACGCCCGAGCGCTGGGTGGTGGTGCAGGTCGAGGAGGCCTACATCCACTGCCGCAAGCACATCCCCCGGATGATGCCTGTCCTGCGGGAACGCACCTGGGGCACGGACGATGTGAAGCGCAAGGGCGGCGACTACTTCAGCGCCAAGGGCATGCCCCGCCCCTGGCACGAGGTCACCGCCTGAGGTCCTTGGTCCGCCCTGCTGGGCGGTGCGGGTGGGAACCTGAGCGGCTCCGTGGACTCCGCGCGCCGCTCCTTGAGTATTCCGCTTACCCAGGGGGTGGACATCGGCGTGCGGCGTGCTCGCCACCAAGCCGCTCAGAACCCCCGGCGGTGCGAGCTGCTCAGGTGGGGCGAGGAGAAGGCGCCTTCGGCGCTTGCCTGACGGGTCGGGTATCGGCGAGCCGGTCGTCTGGTTGGAAATCGGGTTGACTGGTTCTCGGGCTGGTGCTCTGCGTTGCGGGCGTGCTCCCTAGAGTGGGGCGAAACGGTCGCAAGGTGCGGGGAGAGACGTGAGCGAGCAGGACGACGAGATCGCGGAGGACCCCGCGCGCCGCGAAGCGGCCGAGGAGATCGAACGCGAGCTGGTGATGATGTTCCGCAACGCGCGGAACCTCTCCACGCACGTCGCCGCGCTGGTGCATCCCGACCTGGACCCGGCGTCCTACACGATGTTGCTGATGGTGGCCAACGAAGGACCGCTGCGCGGCATGGACCTGGCCGGCCGCACCGGCCTGGACAAGTCCACCGTCTCGCGGCAGATCGCCACCCTCGTCGACCTGGAGCTGCTGGAGCGCGCGCCCGACCCGGACGACGGCCGCGCCCGCCGCATCCAGCTCTCCGACCTGGGGCAGGAGCGCCTGGAGCGGGTGCGCGCCGAGCGCCGCAAGCACCTCCACGGCCAGTTCGCCAGCTGGAGCACGCAGGACCTGGCGGACCTCGCCCGACTGCTCGGCAAGCTGAACCAGACCAGCTGATCTGACGGCTCCGGCCACCCCGGCACGCCTGCTCCCGCGTGCTGAATCGTGCCCCATCAGGCAAAACGGCCAAAACCGGCCGTGGTGCGAGTCACCCTGATTTCAGTTGCGTGCTGCAACCAAGTGGTCCTATTGTTGCCTAGAGCAACTAAAAGGATGGGCTCGCATGGGACCTACACCAGAGACCTGCGGTGAGCTGCTCCGGCCACTTCGCGCCTTGATGGGCCTCAAGCAGGTCGCGCTGCAACGGGGGTTGCAGCTCTCCGACCAGGTGCCCTACGCCGCGGCGGGGCTGCTCACCGAGCTCGTGCACCGCGGCGAATGCCGGGTCTCCGACCTCGCTCACCACCGCGTCGTCGACGCGTCCGTGGTGAGCCGGCAGGTGAACCAGCTCGAACAAGCCGGACTGATCACACGCCGACCGGACCCCGCCGACCGCCGGGTCTCGCTGCTGCGGACCACCGAGCTCGGCGACCGGGTCGTCGCCGAGCTCGAGCAGAAGAAGGCGGAGTGGATCGGCGAGGCGCTGGTCGACTGGGAGGACGCGAAGGTCCGCGAACTGGCCCGGTTGCTCGGCGACGCGATGTCGGACATCCGCCGCCACACGATCGAAAGCGGAGATCACTCAGACTCCGGGATGAGGGAAGGAACTCGATGACCAGCTCGACGGAGACGGCGCCCGCGGTGTCGACTCAACCGAGCGCGCCGCACGAGTCGGCCCAGGACCAGGCGATGTCGCACCGCCAGATCCTGGAGGCCATGTCCGGCCTGATGTTGGCGCTGTTGGTCGCCATCCTCAGCTCGACCATCGTGTCCAATGCGCTGCCGAGGATCATCGCCGACCTGCACGGCACCCAGGGCCAGTACACCTGGGTCGTCACGGCGATGCTGCTGACCTCCACGGCCTCCACCCCGCTGTGGGGCAAGCTCTCCGACCTGTTCAGCAAGAAGCTGCTGTACCAGATCGCGATCACCATCTTCACCATCGGCTCCGTGGCCGGTGGGTTCGCGCAGTCGATGGAGACCCTGATCGGTTTCCGCGCGCTGCAGGGCATCGGCATGGGCGGCCTGCAGGCGCTGATCCAGGTCGTGATCGCCGCGATGGTCCCGCCGCGCGACCGCGGTCGCTACAGCGGCTACATCGGCGCCACGTTCGCCGTGGCCACCGTCAGCGGCCCGCTGGTCGGCGGCGTCATCGTCGACACCCCGTGGCTGGGATGGCGCTGGTGCTTCTGGGTCACCGTGCCGATCGCCGTCATCGCCTTCATCGTGCTCGGCCGGGTGCTCAAGCTGCCGGTGATCAAGCGCGAGGTCAAGATCGACTGGTTCGGCGCGCTGTTCCTGGTCGGCGGTGTGTCGCTGCTGCTGATCTGGGTCTCGCTGGCCGGCAAGAACTTCGACTGGCTCTCACCGGAGACCGGCTACTTCGTCGGTGGCGGCATCCTCGCCCTGATCATCGCCGTCATCATCGAGTCGAAGCACAGCGAGCCGATCGTGCCGCTGAAGATGTTCCGCAACCCCACGGTCACGATGGCCACCATCGGCACCGTCGCGGTCGGCACCGCGATGTTCGGCGGCGCGGTGTTCCTGGGGCAGTACTTCCAGATCGCGCGCAGCTTCAGCCCGACCACCGCGGGCCTGATGACGCTGCCGATGGTCGGCGGTCTGTTCATCTCCTCCACGGTCAGCGGTCAGGTCATCTCCCGGTACACCGGCAAGACCAAACCGTTCCTCGTGGTCGGCTCGATCGTGATGATCATTGCGATGGGGCTACTGAGCACCGTCGATCATGAAACGAACCTGGTGCTGGTGGGGGTCTACCTCTTCCTGATGGGCACCGGAGTGGGCATGCTCATGCAGAACCTGGTGCTGGCGGTGCAGAACGCCACCAGCGCCAAGGACATGGGCTCGACGACCTCCGTCGTCACCTTCTTCCGCACCTTGGGAGGTTCGGCTGGTGTGTCGGTGCTAGGCGCGGTGCTGGCCACCCGCGTTCAGGACTACATCGTGGAGGGCCTGGCGAAGATCCCCGGTGCGGCCCAGGCCGCGGCCGCCGGCGGAGGAACCGGATCGCTGGACATCGGACACCTCCCCGGGCCGATCCAGACCATCGTCCGCGCGGCGTACGGGGATGCCATCGGCGACATCTTCCTCATCTCGGCGTGCATCTCCGTGGTCACCTTCCTCGCGGTGCTGTTCATCCGCGAGAAGCCGTTGCGGACCACGATCGAAAGCAACGAGGAAATGGAGACGGCTTCAGTGGCCGCACACGAAGAGGGCCGGAACAACGGCGCGCAGACGAACTCCGCCCAGGCCAGCCCGTGGACCGAGCCGTCGATCCCGTCGTTCGCCTCCAACGGCGCGGCGCTGACCGGCCGGTTCATGGAGGACCAGGAGCACGCCCAGCAGCGGGTCGTGCACGGAGTCGTCCACGACTCGATCGGAACCCCGGTTTCCGGCGTGGTGCTGACCCTCACCGACGCCAACGGGCGCCAGGTGGAGCGGGCTCGCACCGACAACGACGGCGAGTTCGACTTCGCCGTCGACAACGGTGGCACCTACGTGCTGATCGCCTCCGGCGGCAGCTACCAGCCCACCGCCTCGATGGTGGTCGTGGCCGACCGCCCGGTGCGGCACGACGTGCAGCTGCTCGGCGCCGGTGAGCTCAGCGGTCTGGTGCACGTCGGCGGTGTCGGCGTGCCGGGCGCGATGGTGGTGCTCACCGACGTGCGCGGCGAGGTCGTGGCCACCAACGCCACCGACGCCGACGGCGACTACGGCTTCTCCGACCTGGTCGGTGGCTCGTACGCGCTGACCGTCACCGCGGACGGATACCGTCCGGTGGCCCACCCGATCGTGGTCACCGATGGGGAGCGGGTGCGCCTCGACGTCGCCCTGCAGACCGGGGCGCAGCTGAGCGGCGTCATCCGGTCGGCCAACCTGGGCGTGCCGGTGCCGGACGCGCGGGTGACGCTGCTCGACGCTTCGGGCGCGGTGGTGGCCGCGGACACCACCGACATCGACGGCAACTACCACTTCACCGACCTGCCCGACGGCGAGTACACGGTGATCGCCAGCGGTTATCCGCCGGTGGCCGGCTCGCTGCGGCTGACGGGCCAGGAGACGTCGCACGACGTCGACCTGGGCTACCCCGAAGGCTGACCGGTCGCACCAGCACCACCCGGAGGTCACGGTCGTGCTGCGGCGGGCGGGATCGGCTGGACGTCGGCCCGCCCGCTGAGCAAGATCATGACCGAGCTCTGCTTCAAAGGAGTGTTTTCAGATGGATCTCGGCCAACCGCAGGCCGCGGCCGCCAACGGCGAGACCGGCGCCGCCCGGGGTTCCGGGGCGGTGACGGCGTCGGTGCGCGGCAGCGACGGCTGGCCGGTGCCGGAGGCGGTGGTCACCGTCATCGACGGTAGCGGCACCCAGGTCGCACGAGCTCAGGGCGACGGGCAGGGCTCGGTGATGGCCTCCGGCCTCGCCGCGGGCGCCTACACCGCGATCGTCACCGCGATCGGCCACGAGCCGGTCGCCCGCACCACCCTGGTGCACGAGGGCGCGACCGCCAACCTCGGTGACGTCGAGATCCGCCGCGTCGGCGGCGCCGACTTGCCCGCCCCCGGGCTGTGGCGGATCGACCCCGTGCACTCCTCCATCCAGGTCACCGCCAAGCACCTGGGCCTGAGCAGCATCCACGGCCGCTTCAACGAGTTCTCCGGCGAGGTGCGCATCGGCACCCCGATCGAGAAGTCGCTGGTGGAGGCCCGCATCAACGCCGACACCATCGACACCGGCAACCAGCTGCGCGACGACCACCTGCGCACCGAGGACTTCCTCAACGTCGCCGAGTACCCGGAGATCGTCTTCCGCTCCACCGGGCTGCGCCCGCGCGGCGGCGACAAGTGGGACCTGGCGGGCGAGCTCACCATGCTCGGCGTGAGCAAACCGGTCATGCTGGACACCCGCTTCGACGGAGTCGGTCCCGACCAGTGGGGCGGCACCCGGGCCTCGGCCTCGGCGGTCGCGCAGCTGCGTCGCGACGACTTCGCGGTGCGGTTCAGCCAGTCGCTCAAGAGCGGCATCGCCACCGTCGGCACCACCCTGCGCGTGCAGATCGACATCCAGGTGGTGCACGAGCAGGAATGAGACCAGGAGCGGTCTGCTGTGGCTGGCTCGGCCGCTCCTCGAAAGAAGAAGCCGTGCGCACGTCGGGGGTGCGCACGGCTTCTTCACATCTTGGCGTCCGAGGTGGAATCGGTTTGCGCAGCGGTGCCAGTTGCTCAGGTGGGCAAGGAGGAAGCGACTTCGTCGCTTACCGGGATCGCCCCGCAACCGGCACCGCCACCGGGGTCAGACGCCGGACTTCTCGTCGACCTTGCGGACCTCGCCGGAGCGGATCTTGGCCTTGTAGTCGGCCAGCTCCCGCTTGACCACCGGGATCATGATGTAGAGGCCGATGATGTTGAACAGGGCCAGAAGGAACAGCACCGCGTCGGTGAAGTCCATGACGCTGCTCAGGCTCAGCACCGAACCGACGATCACGAACAGGCAGAACACCACGTTGTAGATGTTGCGGCTCACCGAGGTGTTGCCGAACAGGAACAGCCACGCGCGCTGGCCGTAGTAGCCCCAGGTGATGATCGTGGAGACGGCGAAGAGCACGACCGCCACGGTCAGCACGTACGGGAACCAGGGCAGGACGCTGGCGAACGCCTCGGAGGTCACGGTGACGCCGTCCGGCTCCTCACCACCGGCCAGCACCGCCTTCTGGCCCTCGACCCACAGCTGCGGCTGCGCGATGACGATGGTCAGCGCGGTCATGGTGCAGATGATGACGGTGTCGATGAAGGGCTCCAGCAGCGCCACCAGGCCCTCGGTGGCGGGGTGCTGGGTGCGGACCGCGGAGTGCGCGATCGGCGCCGAGCCCAGACCGGCCTCGTTGGAGAACGCGGCGCGCTGGAAACCGACGATCAGCACACCGATGAGACCGCCGAATCCGGCCTCCGGGGTGAACGCGCCCTGGACGATCGTGACGACCGCGTCCGGCACGGCGGTGATGTTGACGCCGATGACCGTCAGCGAGGCCAGGACGTAGATGATCGCCATCGCCGGGACGAGCTTGCTGGTCACCGCGCCGATGGACTTGATGCCGCCGACCACGACCGAGCCGACGATGATCGCCAGGATGACGCCGAAGATCAGCGCGGCACCGTCCGAGCCGAGCAGGCCCTCGTCGCCGCCGGTGACGTCGCGCACCTGGGCGAAGGTCTGGTTGGCCTGGAACATGTTGCCGCCGCCGACGCCGAACAGCAGGATCATGATCGCCGCCAGCACGGCGAGCACCTTGCCCAGGCCGCGTCCGAAGGCGTTGGGGATCTGCTCGGCGAGGCCCTTGCGCAGGTAGTGCATCGGACCGCCGTGAACGTTGCCGTTCGCGTCGATCTCGCGGTACTTCACCCCGAGGGTGCACTCGACGAACTTGGTCGCCATGCCGAGCAGGCCGCAGAGGATCATCCAGAAGGTCGCACCCGCGCCGCCGACGGTGACCGCGACACCGACACCGGCGATGTTGCCCAGACCGACGGTTCCCGACAGCGCCGAGGCCAGCGCTTGGAAGTGGTTGATCTCGCCCGGTTCGTCCTTGCTGGTGTACTTGCCGCGCACCAGGTCGACCGCGAGCTTGAAGTTCCGGATCTGCACGAAGCCGAAGACCAGCGTGAACACCGTCGCGGCGATCACCAGCCAGGCGACGATCCACGGGAAGCTCACGCCGAGGACGGTGATCTCACCGAACACGAACCCGGAGAAGGCCTCCGAGATCGGCGTGAAGACGTTGTTGATGGTGTCCTCGATGCTGGCGAGTGGGCCGGCATCAGCCGCAAGGACGAGTTCGCCGTCCGGCGGTGGTGTCCCCAAGGTGTAGGTCATGGCGCAATAGCAAAGCGAGCAAAACCCCTGAAAGCAAGCACTGTGCGTAACAATCTGCGGAAGGTTGATCCGATTGGTCAGACCTATGTTTACGCCGTGTGAAAAAAGAAACCTAGTGTGAAACTGAGCTTGAGCGGAAGGCGCTCAACTTTTGTTATGTTGGACGTGTGGAGTCTGGTGCCGACAAGCGGGACGACCAGGCACGACAAGCGGCACGAGGTGAGGAATGGACGCGTTCAACCCGACGACGAAGACTCAGCAGGCGATCTCCTCCGCGGTTCAGGCCGCCACGATGGCCGGAAACCCGGACGTCGGCCCTGCGCACGTGCTCGGCGCCCTGCTCGCGCAAGGTGACGGGCTGACGGCACCGCTGCTCACCGCCGTCGGGGCGGACGTCGCCGACGTGCGGCGCGAGCTCGACTCGCTGACGCACTCGCTGCCCGCCGCCACCGGCAGCACCGTCGGCGCCCCGCAGCTGTCGGGCGAGGCCGTCAAGGCGCTCACCCGCGCGCAACGCCTGGCCACCGAGATGGGCGATGAGTACGTCTCCACCGAGCACCTTCTGGTCGGCCTGGCCGCCGAGGGCGGCCGCGTCGCCGACCTGCTGCGCAAGCACGGCGCCACCCCCGACGCCTTGCGGGAGGCCTTCGCCAACGTGCGCGGCTCGGCCCGCGTGACCAGCCCCGATCCCGAAGGCACCTACCAAGCGCTGCAGAAGTACGGCCAGGACCTCACCGAGCGCGCCCGCGCCGGTGAGCTCGACCCGGTCATCGGCCGCGACGCCGAGATCCGCCGCGTCGTGCAGGTGCTGTCCCGGCGGACCAAGAACAACCCGGTGCTCATCGGTGAGCCCGGCGTCGGCAAGACCGCCATCGTGGAGGGCCTCGCGCAGCGGGTCGTCGCAGGTGACGTGCCCGAATCGCTGCGCGGCAAGCGGGTCGTCGCGCTCGACCTCGGTTCGATGGTGGCCGGCGCGAAGTACCGGGGTGAGTTCGAGGAGCGGCTCAAGGCGGTGCTCAAGGAGATCACCGAATCCGCCGGTCAGGTGATCACCTTCATCGACGAGCTGCACACCATCGTCGGCGCCGGGGCCACCGGTGACGGTTCGATGGACGCGGGCAACATGATCAAACCGATGCTCGCGCGCGGCGAGCTGCGCATGGTCGGTGCGACCACGCTCGACGAGTACCGCGAGCACATCGAGACCGACGCCGCGCTGGAACGCCGCTTCCAGCAGGTGTTCGTCGGCGAACCCAGCCCCGAGGACGCCGTGGCGATCCTGCGCGGGCTCAAGGAGCGCTACGAGGTCCACCACGGCGTCCGGATCACCGACGGCGCCCTGGTGGCCGCCGCGACCCTGTCCGACCGCTACATCACCGCCCGCTTCCTGCCGGACAAGGCCATCGACCTCGTCGACGAGGCGGCGTCCCGGCTGCGCATGGAGATCGACTCGCGCCCGGTGGAGATCGACGAGGTCGAGCGCGCTGTGCGCCGCCTGGAGATCGAGGAGATGGCGCTGGCCAAGGAGACCGACCCGGCCTCGGTCGAACGGCTCGCCGCGCTGCGCGCCGAGCTCGCCGACCGGCGCGAGAAGCTCTCCGAGCTCACCGCGCGCTGGCAGCAGGAGAAGGAGTCCATCGACAAGGTCCGCGACCTCAAGACCCAGCTGGAACAGCTGCGCGGGGAGTCCGAGCGCGCCGAGCGCGACGGCGACCTCGGCAAGGCCGCCGAACTCCGCTACGGGCGAATCCCCGCGCTGGAGAAGGAACTCGACACGGCCACCCACGCGCAGACCGAGCGCAAGGCGATGCTGCAGGAGGAGGTCACCGCCGACGACGTCGCGGACGTCGTCAGCGCTTGGACCGGCATCCCCGCGGGTCGCCTGATGGAGGGCGAGACCACCAAGCTGCTGCGGATGGAGGACGCCCTCGGCGCCCACGTCGTCGGCCAGTCCGAAGCGGTGCGCGCGGTCTCCGACGCGGTCCGGCGCACCCGCGCCGGTGTCTCCGACCCGGACCGGCCGACCGGCTCGTTCCTGTTCCTGGGCCCGACCGGGGTCGGCAAGACCGAGCTGGCCAAGGCGCTGGCCGGTTTCCTTTTCGACGACGAGCGGTCGATGATCCGCATCGACATGAGCGAGTACTCCGAGAAGCACTCGGTGGCCCGCCTGGTCGGCGCCCCGCCCGGCTACGTCGGCCACGACCAGGGCGGTCAGCTCACCGAATCGGTCCGCCGCAGGCCCTACTCGGTGGTGCTGTTCGACGAGGTCGAGAAGGCCCACTCCGACGTCTTCGACGTGCTGCTGCAGGTCCTCGATGACGGGCGGCTCACCGATGGGCAGGGCCGCACGGTCGACTTCCGCAACACGATCCTGGTGCTGACCTCCAACCTCGGGTCGCAGGCCATCGCCGATCCCAACCTCGGCGAGCGGGACCGCGACGAGGCCGTGATGTCGGTGGTGCGCGCGCACTTCAAGCCCGAGTTCCTCAACCGGCTCGACGACGTCGTGGTGTTCCACCAGCTCAACACCGAGGAGCTCACGTCCATCGTGGACATCCAGGTGGACCGGCTGGCCAAGCGGCTCGCGCAGCGGAGGCTGAGCCTCGACGTCCAGCCGGCGGCGCGGGACTGGCTGGCGCTCAACGGTTTCGACCCGATCTACGGCGCTCGTCCGCTGCGCCGCCTGGTGCAGTCGGCCATCGGCGACCAGCTGGCCCGCAAGCTCCTCGCGGGCGACATCCGCGAGGGCGACAAGGTCCGCATCGACGTCACCGACGACAACGACGCCCTCACCGTCGAACCCGCGAATTGACCTCACGTTCGGGTGAACGATTCGAATTTCGCGCGAAATCTGAATGCCGAAGTTCGGGCTCGAATTTCGCGCGAAATTCGAATCACCCTGGTCTCAACGGCGAAAGGTGGACAGGGCTGCGATCGCGGCGAAGAGGGAGGCCGCCGCGGTGAAGACCAGGGTGGCGGTGGTCAGGTCCGTGATGGTGCTGATGTAGCCGAGCACGACCGCGGGGACCGTGGCCGACAGGTAGGCGACGACGTAGATCATCGCCGCCGTGCCCGCGCGCTGGTGCGGGGCCGCCAGGCCGGTGAGCATCCGGAAGGCGCCCATGAACATCAGTCCCCAGCCGACGCCGAGCACGGCGGTGGCCGCGAAGAACAGGTCGGCGTGGTGGGACAGCACCGCGGTCGCGATCCCCGCCATCGGGATGATCATCAGCACCGCTCCGACCCGCACCGCTCGCTCGGCGGCCCAGCGGGCCAGCAGCAGCTGGGTGAGCCCACCGACCCCGGCCAGCACCGCCACCGGAAGTCCGCTGATCAGGTTCGGGAGGTCGTGCACCATGCCCTTGGCCACCGACGGGGCCAACGACATGAACATCCCGCCGACGATCCACGAGGCCAGCACCATGGTCGACATCAGCGCGAACCGGGCGCCCTGGCCCGCCGGGACGACCGGCCGGCGCGGGCGCAGCGCCTCCCCGATCGAGCTGATCTTCGCCACCGGTTCCGGCATCGCGAGCACGATCGGGAGCGCCACCGCGAAACCGGCGGCGAGCAGCAGGTAGCTGGTCAGCGTCGGCCCCGGGACGAACTGCACCAGGATTCCCGACAGCAGCGATCCGCCCGCCATGCCCAGCGCCGCCGCGACCCCGTTGACCAGGGATCCCTGGCTGGATCCGGGGCGCTGGAAGTCCAGCAGCGCACCGCTGATCGCGCTCGTCGCCGCACCCGTGGCCAACCCCTGCAGCACGCGGCCGGCGAACAGCCCGCCGACGCCGGTGGCCAGCGCGAGCACCAGCACCGCGGCGATCTCCACCACCAGCGCCCCGATCAGCACCGGACGTCGCCCGATGTGGTCCGAGAGCGACCCGCACAGCAGCAGCGCCACCAGGATCGCCACCGCGTAGGAGGCGAACACCTCCGTCAGGACGGTGTTGGTGAACCCCCACCGCTGCTGGTAGATCGAGTACATCGGGGAGGGGGCGGTGGAGGCCATCAGGAACAGGGCGTAGATCCCGCCGATGAACCAGAACGAGCCGGAACGTGACAACCCGCGCTCGCGCGTGAGGCTCGGGCGTGCCAGTTCGGTGGTCATGGATTTCCTCTTCGGTCGGGTTCGGGGTGTCCGGACAACGACAACCTCTTAGCGGAACGAACCATTCCGCGCGGGCGTAGCCTTGTGCGCATGGCCACAGCAACGACCGCGCGGCACGACGACGCCGTCATCCGAGCCGCCCGGGAGGTCTTCGCCGAGCACGGGATGGCCGCTCCGATGGCCGAGGTCGCCAAGCGCGCCGGGGTCGGCGTGGCGAGCATCTACCGCCGCTACCCGAGCAAGGCCGAGCTCGTCGAACAGGTGCGCATCGCGGCGTTCCGCCTGGTCATCGATGAGGCCGAGGCCGCGCGCGCCGAGGAGAGAGATCCGTGGCGGGCGCTGAGCCGCTTCATGCACCGCTGCCTGCGGGAGGGCTCGGGAATCGGCACCGTGCTGCCGCAGCTGGAGAAGCGGCACACCTTCTCGGTCGAGTTCCGCGACCTGCAGCAGCGCGTCGCCGAGGTGATCGAGGCCCTGGTCGATGACGCCAAACTGGCCGGAGAGCTCCGCGCCGACGTCGACTGGACCGACGTCCTGCTGCTGTTCAAGCACCTCAACCCGTCGCTGCCGACGACCGAGTCCCGCCGTGCCGAGCTCCGCGCCCGCTACCTCGGCCTGGTCCTGGAAGGTCTCCGCGCCGACGGCGCTGCCCTGCGCGGTCCGGCGCCGGACACGGCCGAGTGGCGAGCCCTCTGCGACAACCGCGCCGAGTGATCCGACCGGTTCGCGGTTTTCGCACGTCAAGGTCAACCGAACGAGCGGTTCGGATTCCGATGCGCAGGTGATCTTCGAGTTCCGCGATGTTCGGACTACCCTGCCCGGTGTGGGCATACCTGCGTGGCTCTGGTTCCTCGTCGCCGTCGTCGCGATCGTCGCCGGCGTCGCGTTGCTGATCTCCGACCGATCGCAGCGCACCTCCAACAACCGGGAGCGGCGTCGCTGGGCGGCGCTGCGCGGTTGGCAGTTCGCCGAAGTGGATCGCGTCCTGCCGACGCGGTGGGAGCGCGGCGTGCTCGCCCAGTACGGCGCGACGACCGCGATGGACGTGGTGGCGGGCTCGACGTTCACCGCCGACGGCCGTCGTCAGGTCTACGTGCTGGACCTGGATGCCGCGGGCAAGACCGTCGCCGTCCTGGTGGGCGTCCGCTGCCGCCGCACGACCCCGGCGACCATCGAGCTGTGGCTGCCGGACGTGCCGGTGCCCCAGGACTCCGGGCTGGACCTGCTGGGGCCGGTCGGTTCGCGCTACGCCTTCGTCACCGAGGTCGCCTCGGCCCGCCCGCTGGTCACCGCCGACCTGGTCGACGCCACCGAGGAGATCGGCCAGGACGTCACCGTGGTCTGGCTGGAGAACGACTGGGTGCTGGCCGCGATGCACCCGGCCGACGCCGACCCGGCACGCCTGGAGCGCCTGCTGCGCGATCTCGGCGACCTCGCCGACCTGGTCGACCCGTTCGACAGCGACCCCAACGACGCGCCGACCGAGACCGAGGCGGAAGAGACCTCGCAGCACATCCAGTAGGTCAAGCGGCGCAGCCGCACCGCTGAGCAAGCCGACCTCAGCCGATGGTTTTCGAGACCGGTAGGTTCGGGATATGCCTACCGCACTCGTCACCGGTGCCACTGCGGGTATCGGCCGCACCTACGCTCGTCGGCTGGCCGCCGAAGGTCACGACATGGTCCTGGTCGCGCGCGACACCGAGCGGCTCGAAGAGCTCGCCGACCGGCTGCAGACCAGGCACAACGTGCGGGTCGAGATCCTTCCTGCGGACCTCTCCGACGCCGCGCAGCGGGCGAAGGTCGCCGAGCGCCTCAGCGACGCGACCAGGCCGGTGGACGTGCTGGTCAACAACGCCGGGTTCGGCACCGGCGGAGCCTTCTGGGACCTCGCGCCCGAGGTGCTGCGGCAGCAGCTGGACGTCAACGTCGCGGCGGTGCTGGAGCTGACCCACGCGGCGGTGCGGACGATGCGCGAGCGCGGACGCGGCGACGTGATCAACGTGGGCAGCGTGGCCGGTTTCTTCACCGTCTCCGGCTCCACCTACGCCGCCACCAAGGCGTACGTGATCGCCTTCTCCGAGGGCCTGGCGACGTCCCTGGCGGGCACCGGGGTGCGCGTCATGGTGCTGTGCCCCGGCTTCACCCGGACCGAGTTCCACGAGCGCGCCGGGCTGGAGATGAGCAGGCTGCCGCGCGCCTTCTGGCTGCAGGCCGACCAGGTCGTGCACGAGTCGCTGGCCGACCTCCGCGCGGGCAAGGCGGTGTCGATCCCGGGCGCCCAGTACAAGGCGCTGGTCGCCATCGGACGGCTGATCCCGAAGAAGTTGCAGCGCATGGTGGTCACCCGCACCGTTCCCGGCCGGACCTGAGAACTATCCTCGGTTCTCGTGGTGAACGAGAAGCAGCGCTCCGAACTGGCCCGACTGGTCAAGGAGCTCGCGGTGGTGCACGGCAAGGTGACGTTGTCCTCCGGCAAGGAGGCCGACTACTACGTGGACCTGCGTCGGGCGACCCTGCAGCACCAGGCGGCCCCGCTGATCGGGAGTCTGCTGCGGCAGATCACCGCTGACTGGGACTACACCGCCGTCGGCGGGCTGACCCTGGGCGCCGACCCGGTCGCCGCGGCCATGATGCACGCCGACGGTCCCGCGCTGGACAGCTTCGTAGTGCGCAAGTCCGCCAAGGCCCACGGCATGCAGCGCCAGATCGAGGGACCGGACATCACCGGCAGGCGGGTGCTGGCCGTGGAGGACACCTCGACCACCGGCGGCAGCGTGCTCACCGCCGTCGAGGTGCTGCGCGAGGCGGGCGCCGAGGTGGTCGGCGTGGCGACCGTCGTCGACCGCGACACTGGGGCTCGCGAGGCCATCGAGGAAGCGGGACTGCCCTACCGCACGTTGCTGGGGCTGTCCGACCTCGGACTGGCGTGAGCGAGGACGTCGGGCCCACCGAGTGGGGCACCAGCGTCGGCGTCGGCCCGTGGGAGGGCCCCTGGCCGGACGACGAGCGCTACGACCCGGAGCTGCTGGAGCACGGTGACCGCCGCAACGTCGTCGACCACTACCGGTACTGGCGGCGGGAGGCGATCGTCGCCGACCTGGACCTGCGGCGGCACGAGTTCCACGTGGCCATCGAGAACTTCCAGCACGACCACAACATCGGCACGGTGGTGCGCACCGCCAACGCGTTCCTGGCGGAGGCGGTGCACATCGTGGGTCGCCGCCGCTGGAACCGGCGCGGCGCGATGGTCACCGACCGGTACCAGCACGTGCACCACCACCCGGACGTCGAGTCGCTGAGCGCGTGGGCGCGAGAAGCGGACCTGGCGGTCGTGGCGGTGGACAACGCGCCGGGCGCGATCCCGGTGGAGCGCGCGGAGCTGCCGCGCCGGTGCGTGCTGCTGTTCGGCCAGGAGGGGCCCGGCCTGCACGAGGAGTCCCGCCGCGAGGCCGACATGGTGGTCTCCATCGCGCAGTTCGGCTCCACCCGATCGATCAACGCCGGGGTCGCCGCGGGCGTCGTCATGCACACCTGGGTGCAGCAGCACGCCGACCTCGGCTTGGCGTGGTGAGGGCTCCGCGTCCGAACCGTCCATGATCGGTCGGTTCGGGCCAAAACCGCCCCCGGATGCGAAAGAAGAGCCGGACCCGAGTGGGTGCCGGCTCTTCTTTCGAGGGTTCCGTCAGGCCGCTTCGCGGGCCTTCTCGCGGCGTCCCTTGATGTACTCGATGATGATCGGCACGATCGAGATCACGACGATGACGATGGCCATGGCCTCGATGTTGTTCCGGATCCACGGGATGTTGCCCAGGAAGAACCCGAGCAGCGTCATGCTCAGGATCCAGGCCACACCGCCGATGGCCGAGTAGCTGAAGAACTTCTTCTGGTCCATCTGACCGATGCCGGCCACCGCCGTGATGAACGTGCGGACGATCGGCACGAAGCGGGCCAGGATGATCGCGCGGGCGCCGTACTTCTCGAAGAAGGCGTGCGTCTTGTCGACGTGCTCGCGCTTGAACAGCTTCGAGTCGGGCTTGTTGAACATCGCCGGGCCGACCTTGCGCCCGATCCAGTACCCGGTCACGTTCCCGACGAAGGCGCACATCGCCAGCAGCACGCAGACCAGCCAGATCGGCGTGTTGATCGCGCCGATGGCGACGAACATGCCGGTCACGAACAGCAGCGAGTCACCCGGCAGGAAGAAGCCGATGAGCAGACCGCATTCGGCGAAGATGATCAGGCAGACGCCGATCAGCGCGAACGGGCCGAGACCAGAGACGATGTTCTCCGGATTCAGCCAATCCGGAAGCAGAGCGAGCGCGGGCTGTGCCGCGGCGGCGAATTCGGACGTCACGCTTGCCAACGGTACCGTGACGCCGCTTCGCCCGGATTTCGGGAGAGCTGCGGGACATCAACGCAGCGCACACCCACGATCACCCAATGGGGTAAAGGACTGTGACGCCCGCCGCGAGCGAACCGGACAGGAGTCCCAGGACGATCACGAAGAGCAGCACTCTCGTGGAACTGGGTCGCAGCGTGCGCTGCGACGAGGAGGGACGGCCGCTCGCTCGCGCCCGTAACGCGGCGGACAGCGTGTCCTCGGTTTCCCGGCCGTTCATCCCCCGACCCTAACCAGCAGCCCGGCCGAACGGCTGCAGATCGGCGATGCAGCAGGTCACGCGGGTTCGGTGAGCCACCGGCCGCCGTGCATGACGCCCTGCAGGTCCAGGTCGTCACCGAGCACGACCATGTTCGCCTCCGCGCCCGGGCGGATCTCGCCCACGTCGGTCAGCCCGAGCCGCCGCGCCGGGTTCGTCGAGGTGGCCGCGACCGCGGTCGGCACGGACAGCCCGCAGCTGCGCACCAGGTTGCGGAACGCGGCGTCCATGGTCAGCGTGCTGCCGGCCAGCGAGCCGTCGGCCAGCCGGGGTTCGCCGTCGACGACGGTCACCGGCAGCGCGCCCAGCTCGTAGGTGCCGTCACCGGCGCCGGTGGCGCTGATGGCGTCGGTGACCAGGATCGTCCGGTCCGCTCCGGCGTGGGTGGCGGCCAGCCGGGCGACGGTCGGGTGCAGGTGCACGAGGTCGCAGATCAGCTCCACGCTGACCCGCTCGTCGTCGAGCAGCGCGCCGACCGGTCCGGGCTCGCGGTGGTGCAGCGGACGCATGCCGTTGAACAGGTGCGTCGCCACGGTCGCCCCGGCCTCCACGGCCTCCAGCACCTGGTCGGCGACCGCGTCGGTGTGCCCGACGGCCGCGATCGCACCGCCGTCGACCAGCTGCCGGACCGCGTCCCGCGAACCGGGCAGCTCGGGAGCCAGGGTGACCATCCGGACCGTGCCGCGGCCGGCGTCGAGCAGCTGGCGGACGTCGTCGGCCTCCGGCGCGCGCAGCGCCTCCGGAGCGTGCGCGCCGCACCGGGCGTGGGAGAGGAACGGTCCTTCCAGGTGAACACCGGCCACCAGGCCCTCGGCGGTCAGCTCGGCCAGCGTGGCGATCTGCTTGACCAGCTCCGGCACCGGCGCGGACACCAGGCTGGCCAGCATCGTGGTGGTCCCGTGCGCGCGGTGGTGGGCCACCGCGGTCTCGGTCTGCTCGGGTTCCAGCGAGGTGAACGAACCGCCGCCACCGCCGTGGCAGTGGATGTCCACGAAGCCCGGCACCAGCCAGCGCCCGGACAGCTCGATCGCCGGGCCCTGGGGGACGGCGCCGTCACCGACGGCGGCGATCTTGCCCGCGGACACCCGCACCCAGCCCGGCTGCGCGACTCCGCCCGGGGTGACGACCCGCGCGCCGGTGAGGATCAGTTCGGCAGTGTTCACAACGACGATCCTCCGCCAAACGCGAGCAGTGGTCTACACCAAAATCGGTGTTTTGCGGCTCAGCCCGAACTCGCCGAGCCGGTCACGGACGGTGAGACCGGAGGGAATGCCTGATTCGCCGAATATAGACCGTCGTCAACTAGCGATGTGCTTCTGCAACGCCTCCAGGGCGCGGCTCGCCGTCGACTTGACGGTGCCCTTGGAGACGCCGGTCGCCTCGGCGATCTCGGCCTCCGACAGGTTCCCGTAGTAGCGCAGCACCAGCACCTCGCGCTGCCTGCGCGGCAGCTTGCCCAGCGCGTCCACCACGGCCTGGTGCTCGGCGGTGAGCATCGCCAGCGACTCCGCGGAGCGCGCGTTGGCCTGGTGCGGCGGCTGGTACTCGCGGGCGGTCTTGCGGCGGCGCAGCATCGAGCGGGAACCGTTGACGACCGCCGTGCGCAGGTAGGCGATCGCGGCGTTGGCATCGCGCAGCCCGGACCAGTTCCGGTAGAGGCCGGTGAACGCCTCCTGGACCACGTCCTCGGCGCTGCTGATGTCGTCGACCAGCAGGATCGCCAGCCGGACCATCCGCATCCGCTGCTGCTTGTAGATGTCCTCCAGGGACAGCGGTTGCTGCGTCTGCCGGTGGACTCCGTCCAACTTGCGCAGCGTGCCGAAGGTCTTCTCGACGCTGCGCTCGATCCCTTCCGAATCACCGCCCATGATCGAAGAACTTACCCGGCGAGGATGGGTTCGCGGGGTGGGTTCGGGTTAGCGTCGCGTGGATCGTTGAATTCGCCGCTAGGGAGGCACAACATGGCGAGGTTCGTTGTCGAGCTGGTCTACGGGCCCGACGAGGACAAGAGGCTGGCGGTCCGCCCGGAGCACCGGGAGTACTCGCGCGGACTGGCCGAACGGGGCACCCTGCTGGCCGGCGGGCCCTACACCGACGGCAAGGGCGCCCAGATCATCTACGAGACCGCCGACGAGGCCGAGCTCGAAGACGTCCTGGCCGCCGACCCGTACACCGAGGCCGGGGTGATCGCCTCGACCACCATCCGCCAGTGGGAAGTCGTCACCGGCGCTTGGCTGTAGGCGGCGAGGGCCCCAGCGTGTGAGTATGTGCACAGGAACGTTTTCTGAATCCTTGCACCAACTTTTCAAAACAACACCGCTGGGGCACTGTGACGCGCGAAAGAGTGGTATGTGCCCCGACGCGCCGCGGACGGTGCGCTGGGGTTCCTAGGATGCTGCGCGATCTCGCGACACTTCACGACCGAACTCCATCTGAGGAGGATGACCGATGCCCATCGCGACCCCCGAGGTCTACACGGAGATGCTGGACCGGGCGAAGACCGGTGAATTCGCCTACCCAGCGATCAACGTGACCTCGTCGGAGACGCTCAACGCGGCGCTGCGCGGGTTCGCCGAGGCCGAGAGTGACGGCATCATCCAGGTGTCGACCGGGGGCGCCGAGTTCGCCTCCGGCACCAAGGTCAAGGACATGGTCACGGGTGCCACCGCGCTCGCCGAGTACGCGCACGTCGTCGCCGCCAAGTACCCGGTGAACATCGCGCTGCACACCGACCACTGCCCGAAGGACAAGCTCGACGGCTACGTCAAGCCGCTGATCCAGATCAGCCAGGAGCGGGTCAACCGCGGCGAGAACCCGCTGTTCCAGTCGCACATGTGGGACGGCTCGGCGATCGACCTCGACGAGAACCTGCAGATCGCGCAGGAACTGCTGGAGCTGTCGGCCAAGGCCAAGATCGTCCTGGAGCTGGAGGTCGGCGTCGTCGGCGGCGAAGAGGACGGCGTCGCCAACGACATCAACGACAAGCTCTACACCGCGCCCGGCGACTACATCAAGACCGTCGAAGCCCTCGGCACCGGCGAGAAGGGCCGCTACCTGCTGGCCGCGACCTTCGGCAACGTGCACGGCGTCTACAAGCCGGGCAACGTCAAGCTGCGCCCGGAGATCCTCAAGCAGGGTCAGGACGTGGTGTCGGAGAAGCTGGGCCTGGCCGCCGGCTCCAAGCCGTTCGACCTGGTCTTCCACGGTGGATCCGGTTCGCTGCTGGAGGAGATCCACGAGGCGCTCACCTACGGCGTGATCAAGATGAACATCGACACCGACACCCAGTACGCCTTCACCCGGCCCATCGTGGACCACATGCTGAAGAACTACGACGGTGTGCTCAAGATCGATGGCGAGGTCGGCAACAAGAAGACCTACGACCCGCGCAGCTACCTCAAGGTCGCCGAGCAGGCCATGGCCGCTCGCGTCGCGCAGGGCTGCGAGGTCCTCAAGTCCGCAGGCCGCATGATCGCCGGCTGAGTTTTCTCGGTTCGCACTCGCCTCGCCGGGCGGTGCGGGTGGCGGAACCTCAGCGGCTCTCTGGCTCCGGGATCCGAGACTTGTGCATGTCCAATACACGACGCTTCGGCTGTCCTCCCCAGAGAGCCGCTGAGAACCCGCGGCGGTGCGAGTTGCTCAGGTGGTGAAAAGAGAAACCGGCTTCGCCGTTTGCCTGACGTTGGTTGGCTTTGTTGTCTTTCGACGGTCCGTTCGCCCTGTGGGTGGACGGACCGTCGTCGTCTTGGGCGAAGTGCGAGGATGGGGTCATGACGAGGAATCTGTTGGAGCCGCCGGAGACGCTGCTGCCGGAGAGCCCGGAGGCGCAGGGCGCCCTGGACGCAGGCACCGACCCCGCCGAGGTCGCCGCGCAGCACCCGGCGTTCAGCGCCGCTTGGGCCGCGCTCGCCGACAACGCCCTGAACAGCGGGGAGAACATCGCCGCCTACGCCTACGCGCGCACCGGGTACCACCGCGGCCTGGACGCCCTGCGCCGCTCCGGCTGGAAGGGCTTCGGCCCGGTCCCGTGGCGCCACGAGCCCAACCGCGGCGTGCTCCGCTCGGTCGCGGCACTGGCCAAGGCGGCTCGCGCCATCGGCGAGATCGAGGAGTTCGACCGCTGCCGCCAGCTCCTCGAGGACAGCGACCCGGCCTCCCTGGAAGCCAACGACCTCGCCTGACGACCACGAACCCGGCCACGCGCGGACGCCCTGCCCGCACGTGGCCGGCTCGTCGTACCCGGATCCCGCACGTCCCGGGGTGACCGGATTTCAGTGGAAATCGGGAACCCGATTTCAGTGGAACTCCGGGCCCCGATTTCCACTGAAATCCGGGACCGCCCGGCGGGCGCGGGCGTTCGGTGGCGGAGGATGGTGTCGTGCTGCGTTTGCGTGAGGAGTTGATCCGCCGGCTCCGGCGGTTGCTGCGAACCGGTGTGCCGATCGTCCAGTGCGCGCTGGCCGCCGGCGTGGCCTGGTTCCTCGCGCACGACGTCGTCGGGCACGTCGCGCCGTTCTTCGCCCCCATCGCCGCGGTGATCTCGCTGGGCGTCTCGCTCGGGCAGCGGATGCGGCGAGCCCTGGAACTGGTCGTCGGCGTGAGCATCGGCGTCGGGGTCGGCGACGTGCTGATCTCGGTGATCGGCACCGGGACCTGGCAGATCGCGCTGGTCGTCGCGCTGGCGATGTCCACCGCCGTGCTGCTGGACAGCGGCGGCGTGATCGTGCTGCAGGCCGCGTCCTCGTCGGTGTTGGTCGCGACGTTGCTGCCGCCCGCCACCGCGGGCGGGCTGACGCGGATGCTCGACGCCGCGATCGGCGGGCTGGTCGGCTTCGCCGTCGCCGCGCTGCTGCCCGCCAACCCCCTCGCGGTCGCGCACCGCAACGGTCGCGTGGTGCTGGGAGCGCTCGCCGACGCGCTGCGCGGGGTCGCGAGCGCGGTCGCGCACCGCGACATGTCGATGGCCGCCGACGTGCTGGCCGATGCTCGCAAGAGCCACAAGTCCGTCGAGGAGTTCCGCGCTGCGCTGGAGGCCGGAGCCGAGATCGCCAGGTTCGCGCCGATCCGCTGGCGCAGGCGCGGCGACCTGGAGCGCTACGAAACCGCCGCCACCCCCGTCGACCGCGCGCTGCGCAACACGCGCGTGCTGACCCGGCGGGCGCTGGCCGCGCTGCGCGACGAAGAACCCGTTCCGCGACCGCTACCGGGCATGCTGGAGGAGCTCGCGGGAACCGTCGTGCTGCTGCGCGACGAGCTGGCCAGCGGCAAGGATCCGCTGCAGGCCAGGGAAGCCGCGCGCGCAGTCGCCAAGAAGTCCACAGTGGAACTCCTGGGTGAGGGCGACTTCTCGATGCAGGTCGTGGTCCTGCAGGTGCGCT
Organism: Saccharopolyspora sp. NPDC049426; assembly: GCF_040676935.1. NCBI lineage: Bacteria > Bacillati > Actinomycetota > Actinomycetes > Pseudonocardiales > Pseudonocardiaceae > Saccharopolyspora > Saccharopolyspora sp. NPDC049426. The sequence continues at coordinate 276,589 of NZ_JBFAPZ010000001.1, forward strand.
CGATCGCCGTCGACCTGCTGCAGGCGTCCGGCCTGACCCGCGCCGAAGCGGTCGCCACCCTGCCGCCACTGCACCCCGAGGAGAGCTAGGGCCGGTTCAGCACGGCTGCCAGGCAGGCGTGCAGCGGCTCGTGGTCGCGCGGGTCGTGCAGCTCGCAGTCGGCCGCTGAGAGGCGGTACCACTCCTCGGCACCCGAGTAGCGGATCCACACCTGCACCGCGCCCTGCTCGCAGGAGGTCGCCAGTTCCAGGTCGCCGGTGATCACGCCGACCTCGTCGGTCATCACCCCGCCCGGAGGCGCGGTCAGAGTCGTGCGCAACTCGCCCATGACCGCAGTATGCCTTTCCGGGGTTCGTTCGGGGCCCTTCGCGCGGCGGTGCGGGTGGCGGGAACCCCGAACGGGAAAGCACTGGGGTCCTCCTGCTCCGGGCGCGCCGACTCGTGCGTGCCCAAGGCACCACGTCGACGCGTCCTCGCAGGAGGACCACCTCAGGTCGAGGAAGCGGCTGCGCCGCTTCAGCAGCCGTCCAGGGCGGTCTGGAGAGCGCCCTTCTCGGCTTCGGTGATGGTCAGCTGGTACTTGTGCTTGGTGCCGACCCACATCGAGGCGTAGGTGCAGTGGTAGTCGGTCGCCGGCGGCATCCAGGTCTCCGGGGTCTGGTCGCCCTTCTCCTGGTTGACGTTGTCGGTGACCGCGATGAGCTGCGGGCCTTCCAGGTCGTTGGCGAACGCCTGGCGCTGGTCCTGGGTCCACTCGGCGGCACCGGAGCGCCACGCGGCGGCCAGCGGCACGATGTGGTCGATGTCCACGTCGGACGGCTGGGTCCAGGTCTCGCCGTCGTACGGGCTGGCCCAGCTGCCTGCGGTCGGGTAGCAGTCGGAGCCGACCTCGACGCCCTCGCCGTCCCGCTTGAGCACCGCTTCGCGGGTGTTGCAGTTGTCCGGCCCGTCGATCCAGTGCGGGAACTTCTCCCGGCTGTAGCCGTCCATCGAGCCCTCGGCGGCGACGGTCAGCTCAGCGAGCTCGGCCTTCGCGGTCGCCGGGTCGGGGACTCCCGGCGGCTCGGCGGCGGCCGGGATGGCGAGGCCGATGCTGATCAGTCCGGCCAGCGGCAGGGCGGTCAGGGTGGCGCGCAACGAACGTGTCATGGCTTCCTCCGCAGTGGGCTAGATCGCCTGCTTCGAGATGACGATTGCCCACGTGGGTGGCCGATTCAATGCCGAGGAGTGGCCGGAAGGTGACATGGCGTGAAGTCGCCACCGATCGCGCTACCAGAATGTGAATTCCACACACTCGGTGATCAACGCGCCAGGTTGAGGTCCTCGGTGTGCCGGTACCAGACCCACTTCTCCATCGGCCTGGGGTGATCGGTGCCGTCGTGCCGCACGGTGGCCGACCGGAACGACGCCTGGAACGCCCGCCCCCGGGCGGATTCGGTGCGACGGCGCAGCAGCCCGCGCCGGGTGATGCCGACCCGCAGCCCGTCCATCGGGGGTTCGATCGTGTGGTTCAGCGGATCGGCCGTCGGGTCCGGCAGCGGTGCCGCGTCCGGGTCCGGGGAGACCACGAGGCTCTGCGCGGCGCCGTTGAGGACCTGCGCGTCGTCGCAGTACGCCTGGCCGGTGATCGGTGCGATCACGCCCTCCCCCAGCAGGATTCCGCCCGAGTCGTCCCTGATCAGCGGCACCGGTCGCGGGGACGCGGTCAGCGCGCGCTCGAAGTCCCCGACGGCCAGCCCCCACAGCCGGGCCACCGGCGAGTCGGCCACCGGCACGTAGCCGACGGTCAGTTCGGTCAGCCGTTCCTTGCGCAGCAACCGCAGCACGACGGCCGCCAGGTCCATGTCAGTGCCGTGCACGACCACCCGATCGGTTGCTTCTGCCAGCAGCGGATCGACCTCGTTGCGACCCGGCGCGGCGGAAACCTCGTGCCATTGCACAGAGTCACCGGACGGACGCGCTGCGCCATCAACGTTTCCGCAGGACAATGCGGTGGTACTCACGTTTCGCTCCTGGTTTACCCTGATCGACCGGCATACCCCGTGGTGGGAGCGGGCGAAGCGTGCGGTCACGCTGGCGACCACCCAGTCCAGGTTGGAGTTTCACATGCCGGCGATCGTGCTGATCGGCGCCCAGTGGGGCGACGAAGGCAAGGGTAAGGCGACAGACCTGCTCGGCGAGCAGGCGCAGTGGGTCGTGCGTTACCAGGGCGGCAACAACGCGGGACACACCGTCGTGCTCCCGGACGGGCAGGACTTCGCGCTGCACCTCATCCCGTCGGGGATCCTGACCCCCGGCGTGACGAACGTGATCGGCAACGGCGTCGTCGTCGACCCGGGCGTCCTGCTGGAGGAGCTCGCCGGTCTGGAGGAGCGCGGGGTCGACACCTCGCGGCTGCTGCTGTCCGCCGACGCACACCTGATCATGCCGTACCACGTGGCCATCGACCGCGTGACCGAGCGGTACCTGGGCAAGAAGCAGATCGGCACCACCGGCCGCGGCATCGGCCCCTGCTACCAGGACAAGATCGCTCGCGTCGGCGTGCGGATGCAGGACCTGCTCGACGAGAAGATCCTGCGCCAGAAGGTCGAGGCCGCCCTCGACATCAAGAACCAGATCCTGGTCAAGGTCTACAACCGCCGCGCGATCGACGCGGAAGAGGTCGTGGACACCGTGCTGGGGCAGGCGGAGAAGTTCGCGGGCCGCATCGCCGACACCAAGCTGCTGATCAACAAGGCGCTGGAGCGCGGCGAGCGGGTGCTGCTGGAAGGTTCCCAGGGCACGCTGCTCGACGTCGACCACGGCACCTACCCGTTCGTGACCTCGTCGAACCCGACCGCCGGTGGCGCTTCGGCCGGTTCCGGCATCGGCCCGACGAAGATCAGCGCGGTGATCGGCATCCTCAAGGCCTACACCACGCGCGTCGGTGCGGGCCCGTTCCCGACCGAGCTGACCGACGAGGCCGGCGAGAACCTGCGCAAGCAGGGCGGCGAGTTCGGCGTGACCACCGGTCGCTCGCGGCGGACCGGGTGGTTCGACGCGGTGATCGCCCGCTACGCGACCCGCGTCAACGGCATCACCGACTACTTCCTGACCAAGCTCGACGTGCTCTCCGGCCTGGAGACCATCCCGATCTGCGTCGCGTACGACGTCGACGGCGAGCGGGTCGAGGACATGCCGATGACCCAGACCGGCGTGCACCACGCGGTTCCGGTGTACGAGGAGATGCCGGGCTGGTGGGAGGACCTCAGCGACTGCCGCAGCTTCGAGGACCTGCCGGCCAACGCCCGCGCCTACATCGAACGCATCGAGGAGCTCTCTGGCGCCCGCGTGTCGGCGGTCGGCGTGGGTCCGGGGCGCGATCAGACGATCGTGCGCCACTCGATGGCCTGATCCTCTCGCGGTGGACGGGGTTTCAACTGAAACTCCGTCCCCTCAGCGGTTCCGCCAGGAGCTCTCCACAGCGGCTTCCTGCAGGTCGAGTTCGCGGAGGACGCGGCGCAGCACCTCGTCGTCGAGGTTGCCCGCGTCGCGTTCGTCCGCGATCGCCGAGCGCTGCACGTCGATGATGCTGCGCCGCAGCTCGGAGAACGTCCGGGTCGAGGTGTCGGCGCGCTCCGCCGGAGTCCGCCCCACCTGATCGGCCGCGGCCATGCCCTGGTGCTCGACCAGGCCTCGCATCCGGGAGACCATCCGGTTCAGCGCGGAGCTCTCGCAGCGCGCGTCGGCCGGGGTCAGCCCGTCCAAGTAGGCCAGGGCCGCGTTCGTGGCGATCCGCCGCGCCTCCGCCTCGGCCTGGTCGTCGCTGCGCGCCTCCTCCGGGTCGGTGATGCCCAACCGGCGGATGAGCAGCGGCAACGTGGTGCCCTGCAGCAGGATCGTGCCGACCGTGACCACGGCGGCGACGAACTGGATCACCTCGCGGCCGGGCAGCGGAGCTCCGCTGCCGGTGGTGAACGGGATCGCGCCCGCCGCCGCCAGCGTCACCACGCCGCGCATCCCCGCCCAGGACAGCACCGCCGTCCGCCGCCACCGGCCGCCGCGCTGGCGACCACTCCTGATCAGGTGCGACACGCCGGGCAGGTAGTTCGAGGCGAACATCCAGAGCACCCGGAACGCCATCAACGACAGCAGGATCAGCAGCGTGGCCAGCGCGATGTCACCCGCCGGGCGCCCGGACTCCAGCACCTCGGTGACCACCGACTTCAACTGCAGGCCGATGTAGGCGAACACCAGGCTCTCCAGCAGCAGGTTGATCGCGCCCCACACGGTGTGCTCCTGCAGCCGCCCGGCGGCGCGCGCCCGGGGCAGGTTGTGGCCCACGTACAGCCCGGCGGTGACCACCGCCAGCACGCCGGAACCGCCCAGCTCCTCGGCCGTCAGGTAGGCGATGAACGGCACGAGCACGCCCAGCAGCGTCGCAATCTGCACGTCCGGGATGTGCTGGCGGGCCAGCTGCGCGAGCATCCCGAATCCCAGCCCCAGCACGACGCCGACCACCACGGCCAGCGCGAACACCCACAAGCCCTGGGCGAGCGTCGGCGTGGTCCCCACGGCCGCGGTGATCGCCATCCGGTAGATCGTCAGCGCGGCGGCGTCGTTGATCAGGCTCTCGCCGCCGAGCACCGTCATCACCCCGCGCGGCAGCTTCAGCTGGCGGCCGATCGCCGCCGCCGTCACCGCGTCCGGCGGGGCGATCACCGCGCCCAGCACGATCGCCGACGCCAGCGGCAGGTCCGGGATCAGCAGGAACGCGATCCAGCCCAGCACGAACGACGTGACGATCACCTGCAGCACCCCGTGGTGCACGATCGGACGGATCCTCGCCCTGAAGTTGGTGAACGAGCTCTCCAGCGCGGCCGCGTACAGCAGCGGCGGGAGCACGGCGGTGAGCAGCAGCTCCGGCTCGATGCGCAGCTCGTCGAGCCCGGGCACCAGCGACACCGCCATGCCGACCGCCACCAGCAGCAACGGCGCAGCGATCTCCCGGCTCCGCGCCAGCGCCGTGACCAGCAACGCCCCGATGAGGACCAGAATCAGCTGGGTCAACTCGCACCTCCGTCCACGATGGACACCCTAGGTGCGCACCCCCGCGATCACCCGAAACGACGAAACCGCCGCCCCCTAAAGGGGACGACGGTCTCACTCATCTCGCACTCCACCCCGGGGCACCCGACTTCCACGGAACTCAGGGGTCCGATTTCCACTGAAATCGGGTTCCCGACTTCCACTGAAATCCGGTCACCCCAGGTGGGGCCGGTGGGTCAGTGCTGGTCTCGGGCGGTGATGGCGAGGTCGGGCATGTCGCTGAAGACGCCGTCGATGCCCTGGTCGTAGAGGGCGTGGAAGAAACCGAGGGCGTCGCCCCACTGGGCCGGGTCCTGCGAGGACTGGAAGTCCGCGGGCAGGAAGTTGTTCTCGGCGCGGACGGTGTAGGGCACGACCTGCAGACCGGCGGCGTGCGCGTCGGCGACCACGGTGGTCGGCTCGGTGAGGTGGTTGCTGTCGTCGACCGGGAGGATCACCTTGGTGTCGGGGCCGATCACGTCCGCGTAGGTCGCGATCTCTTTCAGCCCCTCCGGCGCGACCAGGTCGGCGTAGGTGCGCGGGTCACCGGCTTCGATGAAGTCCTGCGGTGCGCCGCTGTTGCTGATCAGCTGAACGAGCCGCACCCGGAGCTGTTCGCGCAGCTCCTTGAGGTTGCCGACCTCGAAGGACTGCACGACGACCTTCGCGTCCTCCTCGTTCAGGCCGTTGGCGTCGAGCGCCTCGACCACTCCGGGCTCGACCGGCAGGCCGAGCTTGCGGAAGTAGCTGGGGTGCTTGGTCTCCGGAGCCACGCCGATGTCGCGGCCGAGCTCCTCGGACAGCCGCTCTCGCAGGTCCAGCACCTCCTGGAAGGTCGGCACCTCGTAGAGGCCGTCGTAGACCGTGTTGTGCTGGCGGATCTCCGGGATGCGCTCCTTGGCGCGCAGCGTCTTGAGCTCGGCGAGGGTGAAGTCCTCGGTGAACCAGCCGGTCATCTCGGTCCCGTCGATGACCTTGGTGGTCTTGCGGGAGGCGAACTCCGGGTGCTCGGCGACGTCGGTGGTGCCGCCGATCTCGGGCTCGTGCCGGGCGACCAGCACGCCGTCCTTGGTGGGCACCAGGTCGGGCTCGATGTAGTCGGCGCCCATCCGGGCGGCCAGCTCGTAGGAGGCGAGCGTGTGCTCCGGCCGGTAGCCGGAGGCGCCTCGGTGGCCGAACACCTCGATCTGCGCGGTGTCCGGGGCCGGCTCGGCGGCAGCGGGCCCCACCGAGGTGGTCACCCCGAGCGCGGCGGCGCCCACAACGGACAAAGCGATCAACCGTCCCCGAATCGTCATGCGTTCTCCCCGTTCCGATTGTGGCGGCTCCACCCAACCCCCCGCATCCGACGCCAGGGGCACACCAGTGCGACGTGCGGCCGACCGCCGGGTGAACGCCGCGCGACCTGCGATGCGCCATCCGGCGGCAACACTTCCCCGGGGGCAGCCGCCAAGTGGCCCACCGCACGCTCTACGCTGCGTTTTGTGCGAATCCTCGTGATCGGCGGCGGCGGCCGGGAGCATGCGATCGTGTTGGCGCTGTCCCGTGATCCGTCCGTGACGGCACTGGCCTGCGCGCCCGGCAACGCCGGAACCGCCGCGCTCGCCGAGTCCTACGCCGTCGACGTCGCCAAGCCCGACGAGGTGGCCGCGCTGGCCACCCGCTGGAAGGCCGACCTGGTGGTCTTCGGACCGGAAACACCGCTGGTCGCAGGCGCTTCCGACGCCGTGCGCGCCGCGGGCATCCCGTGCTTCGGCCCGTCCAAGGCGGCGGCCCGCATCGAGGGGTCCAAGGCCTTCGCCAAGGACGTCATGGTCTCCGCCGGTGTGCCGACCGCGCGCAGCGAGATCGTGGACAACCCCGCGAAGCTGGACGCCGCGCTGGCCGGTTTCGGCCCGACCTGGGTGGTCAAGGACGACGGTCTGGCCGCGGGCAAGGGCGTGCTGGTCACCGGTGATTTCGACGCCGCCCGCGCGCACGCGATGAAGCTGCTCGACGGCGGCCACCCGGTGCTGCTGGAGTCCTTCCTCGACGGGCCCGAAGCCTCGCTGTTCTGCCTGGTCGACGGCACCACCGTGGTCCCGCTGCTGCCCGCGCAGGACTTCAAGCGCGTCGGTGACGGCGACGCGGGCCCGAACACCGGCGGCATGGGCGCCTACGCGCCGCTGCCGTGGGCCCCGGACGACCTGGTCGACACCGTGGTCCGCACGGTCGTGCAGCCCACCGTCGACGAGCTCGACCGCCGCGGCACCCCGTTCTCCGGCCTGCTCTACGCCGGACTCGCGCTGACCTCGAACGGCCCGCAGGTCATCGAGTTCAACTGCCGCTTCGGCGACCCCGAGACCCAGGCCGTGCTGGCGCTGCTGCACACCCCGCTGGCGCAGCTGTTCAACGCCGTGGCGCGCGGTGAGCTCGCCGAGCAGCCGGAACTGGAGTGGGAGCAGGGCTCGGCGGTGACGGTCGTGCTGGCCGCCGAGGGCTACCCGGGCCGCCCGCGCGTCGACGACGTCATCCAGGGCTCGGACCTGCAGGGCGTGCTGCACTCCGGCACGCGTCGCCGCGAGGACGGCGCCGTGCTGTCGTCGGGCGGACGGGTCCTGTCGGTGGTGGCCACCGGTTCCGACCTCAGCACCGCCCGCGACGAGGTCTACCAGCGGGTCGAGCGCGTCCACCTGCCCGGTGCGCACTGGCGCACCGACATCGCCCTTCGCGCGGTCGACGGCGAGATCAGCGTTCCGAAACCCTGACGACCGGCGGCACCGGCCGCGTCCGCGGTGGCCGGTAGCGGCCGGAGCGGTCCCGGTCCTCGGGATCCGCGCCGGCATCTGGCACGCTGGCTCGCATGGTGAAGCCCGCCGCGCTGGCCGCAGCACAACGCGCGAACGTAGACCCGTTCCAGGTCATGGAGGTCCTCACGGCCGCAGCCGCCCGGCAGCGGGCGCGCGGCGACGTCGTGTCGCTGGCCGCCGGTCAGCCCTCCACCCCGGCGCCGAAGGCGGTCCGCGAGGCCGCCGCGCGGGCGCTGGAGAGCAACGCGCTGGGTTACACCGAGCAGCTCGGCGTCCTGGAGCTGCGGGAAGCCATCGCCGGGCACTACGAGAAGGCGTACGGCCGCTCGGTCCCGGTGGACGAGGTCGTGGTGACCACCGGCGCCTCGGGCGCGTTCCTGCTGGCGTTCCTCGGCGCCTTCGACGCCGGTGACCGGGTCGCGCTGGCCAGCCCGGGGTACCCGGCCTACCGCAACATCCTGTCCGCGCTGGGCTGCGAGGTCGTCGAGCTGCCCTGCGACGCGTCCACCCGGTTCCAGCCGACCGTCGAGATGCTCGAAGCCCTCGACGAGCCGGTGCGCGGGCTGATCGTCGCCAGCCCCGCCAACCCGACCGGCACCGTGCTCTCCCGCGACGAGCTCGCCGGGCTCGCGGAATGGTGCGAGGCCAACGGGGTGCAGCTGATCAGCGACGAGATCTACCACGGCCTCAGCTACGGCGAACCGCTGCACACCGCGCGGGAGTTCTCCGCCGAGGCGATCGTGGTCAACAGCTTCTCCAAGTTCTGGTCGATGACCGGGTGGCGCCTCGGCTGGATGCTCGTGCCGCCGCGCCTGCTGCGCGCGGTCGACTCGCTGACCGGGAACTTCACCCTCTGCCCGCCCGCGATCTCGCAGCAGGCGGCCGTCGCGGCGTTCAGCCCGGAGGCCTACGACGAGGTGGAGGCCCAGGTCGAGCGCTACCGGGAGAACCGGGCGCTGCTGCTCGACGGTCTGGCGGACGCGGGCATCACCAAGGTCGCCCCGGCGGACGGCGCCTTCTACGCGTGGGTCGACATCAGCGATCACACCGACGACGCGGCGTCGTTCTGCCGCCGGCTCCTCGACGACACGGGCGTGGCGCTGGTCCCCGGCGTGGACTTCGACCCGGCCCGCGGCCACCACTACCTGCGCCTCTCCTTCGCGGGCGATCCCCACGACATCACCGAGGCCGTTCAACGGCTCGGAGCCTGGCTGTAGACCCGGTGGCTCGGCGGGGCTCAGGGGCACCCTGATGTTTCCCGGAACCGGGCCTTCGACCTGCCGATTTCCGCGTTCCCTCTGGCAGGCTGGACGCGCGGGACTCTCCCCGGTGAAGAGGTGGTCGTGATGTTGTGGAAGGTGCTCGGCGGTCTGCTGGTCCTGTGGCTGGTGGTCTCCGTCGCCGGAGTGCTGATCAAGGGCCTGTTCTGGCTCGCGGTGATCGGCGGGATCCTGTTCGTCGCCACCGCCGCCCTGGGCTGGGCCAAAGACAAAAAGGAAATCAAGCCCTAGGTGTAGGCCCATCATCACGGTGGTCGGCTTGCTTGGCGGTGCGGGTGGGGGAACCTGACCGGCTCCGTGGACTCCGCGCGCCACTCCTGATGTATTCCGCTTACCCAGGGGGTGGACATCGGCTTCGCGGCGTGCTCGCCACGAAGCCGCTCAGAACCCCCGGCGGTGCAAGCTGCTCAGGTGGTGAAGGAGAGAGCACCTTCGGTGCTCAGGCGGCCAGTTTTTCTTGGAGGAGGTCGCGGGCGTGGTCGGCTGAGTGCCAGAGCTCCGCGTTGAGGCCTGCTTGCCGGGCGCCGGCGATGTTCTCCGCGCGGTCGTCGAAGAACAGGCATTCGGCGGGCTCGGCGCCGAGGGTGTCGAGCAGGATCCGCCAGATCTCCGGGGCGGGCTTGGTGACGCGCAGGTCGCAGGAGAACAGCAGGTGGTCGAAGAACCGCGCCCACGGCTTGCTCTCACCGGCGCGGGCGAACGTCGTCGAGGCGTTGGACAGCAGCGCCAGCGGTACCTCGCGCCGGTGCAGGTCTTCCAGCAGTGCCAGCGAATCCGGGTCGGCGAACATCCAGCCGTCGACGTCGACGCTGGTCAGGCGGTGGATCAGCGAGTCGTCCAGCTCGCGGTCCAGTCGTGCGGCCACCGCGCGCCAGTAGTCGGCGTCGGAGATACCCGCGTCGTAGGCCCGGCGCTCGGCCCAGTAGGCCTCCTCGAAGGTCGGCAGATCGGTGTCCAGCATCGCGGCCATGTCGGGCAGCGCGTGGGTGCGTCGGCTGATGACCTCGCCGTAGTCGAACACGATCCACCGCAGCATTCGAACCTCCGCTCCTCGCGCTAGACCCCGGCTCGGTCGATCCGGCGCAACGCCTCTTCCACGTCCGACTTGGACACGTCCCGGTGCGTGACGAACCGGACCTGCCCGTTCATCGGCACCGCCAGCACGCCCACCGAGCGCAGCCGCTGCAACGTCAGCTGCACGTCCGGGACCGCCGCCAGCAGCATGTTCGTCTGCGGCGCGGTCACCTGCCAGCCCTGCTCGGTCAGGCCGTCGGCGAGCACCCGGACGTTGTCGTGATCGTCCGCCAGCGCGTCGACGCGGTCCAGCGCGACCAGCCCGGCCGCGGCCAGCACACCGCCCTGCCGGACGCCGCCACCGAGCATCTTGCGGATCCGCCGCCCGGCCTTGATGAACTCCGCTTCTCCTGCCAGCACCGATCCGACCGGCGCGCCGAGACCCTTGCTCAGGCACACCTGCACGCTGTCCACGCCCACCGTCAGCGCGGCGGGAGGCACACCGAGCGCGACCGAGGCGTTCCACAACCGGGCGCCGTCGAGGTGCACCTTGAGGCCGAGCTCCTTCGCCGCGGCCGCCAGCCGTGCGTGCTCGTGCGGCGGGAGGACCGCCCCACCCGCGCCGTTGTGCGTGTTCTCCAGGCACAGCAACGTGGTGTGCAGGGCGTCGTAGGCCATGGTCAGGTTCGCCTGCGTGCGCACCGCCTCGGCCGTGGGCGCGCCCGGACCGGCGTCCCACTCCAGCGGATCCGGCATCCCGCCCGCCAGCCACGCCGCCGAACCGAGCTCGTGGTTGAGCACGTGCGCACCGCGCGGCGCGAGGAAGCGGTCGCCCCGCTTGAGGTGCAGCATCAGCGCGATCAGGTTGCCCATCGTGCCGCTGGGCACCCACAACGCCGAGGCGGTGCCCAGAAGCTGGGCCACCCGTTCCTCCAGCGCGCGCGTGGTGGGATCGTGGTCGAGGACGTCATCGCCGACTTCGGCGGCGGCCATCGCGGCAAGCATCTGCTCGTCGGGACGAGTCACCGTGTCGGAGCGGAGATCGATGGGCGCCGGAGTGGTCACGAACAGATCACATCACACCTGCACCGGGTCGGGGCAATGGCCCTGTGAGGCGTGATCTCACCGCTGCGGTATCAATCACAGGTGGATCGGCTCGAAACGTCGTGCAACGGTTCGGGCACGCGATCCCGTCATAGCAGTGCAGGCAACGAACGAGCGGAGAGTTCCGCGTGGACCAGCGCGAAGAGCAGGAGTTCGCGGAGTACTTCGTGGCTCGGCGGGAGGCGGTGCGTCGGATGGCGTACATGATGTGCGGCGACTGGCACCGCGCGGACGATCTCGCCCAGACCGCGTTCATCGCCCTGCACCGCCACTGGCGAAAGGTCCGGGACAAGGGCGCGCTCGACGCGTACGTGCGCCGGACCTTGACCCGGGCGGTGATCGACGAGTCGAGGCGGCCCTGGCGACGGGAGAGGGCCGCCGAGACTCTGCCCGACAGTCCGGTCGACGACCCGGACGTGGACGACTCGGTGTCCACCAGGCAGACCCTCATCGCGGGGTTGCGCAAGGTGCCGCCGAAGCAGCGCGCCGTGCTGGTCCTGCGGTTCCTCGAGGGGCTGGACGTCGCGGGAGTGGCGGCGGTGATGCGATGCAGCGAAGGAACCGTGAAGAGCCAGTGCGCCAGGGGGTTGGCGACGCTGCGAGAGGTGCTGGGAGACGAGCTCGGGGATCTGAGGTCCGCGTGAAGGGGGTGCGGGTTGGACGAGCGCAAGCTCGAAGAGCTTTTCCGTGACTCGGTGCGAGCCGTTCCGCCGGCGTCGTTCGACGAAGGCGACATCTCGACGGCGTCGCGGCGGATCACGGCCCGGCGCCGGATGACCGCGACCGCCGGTGGGACGGTCGTGGCGGCTGCGGTGCTGGTCGGCGGGATCGGGGCGGGAACCGGTTGGTTCTCGTCGAAGACCGACACGGTGGCGAGCCCGCCGCCGGTGGCACCGCAGACGGCGGCACCCGGCCCGCATCTCGAGTCCGGCGGGATCAGCCCGCGCTCGTCCGGCTGCCAGCCGGACGCGTCGCTGGTCGAAGCGGTCGAGGCCACGCTGCCCGAGGCCGGGAGCACCACGCCGACATCGGTGCGCACGTGCCCGACCGGCGCGAAGGCGGCGGCGTTCTCGCTGCGCGACGGTGCCGCGGCAGGGCGGGTGACGGTGATGATCAGTCCGGCGGGCGCGGCGCAGGCGGGCCAGTCGGCCCCAGGCGACGTGCAGCGTCCCGACGGTGCGCAGCAGTCGGTGCGCAAGGCGCGCAGCGGCAAGCTCGTGGTGGTGCTCAGCGAGCCCGAGGCCGGTTCGCCGGGGGCTCCGTTCGTCACGCGGGTCGGCAGCATCGCCGGGGACCTCGCCACCCGGTTCTGATCGGTGAAGCGGCTGGTCGGCCGTGCTGCGGAGTTCCTCCGCAGCGGCGATCAACCGGATGTTCCGGACACGGCATAGGATCGCGGGTCATGACAGCGGCCAGCACACCGAAGGGCGAGCGGCGGCGGCAGGCGTTGGTTGCGGCTGCGGCGCAGCTGCTCGTCGAGGGCGGGTTCGACGCGGTGCGGCACCGCGCCGTTGCCGAGCGCGCCGCGCTTCCGCTGGCGTCGACGACCTACTACTTCTCCTCGCTGGAAGACCTGATCACCGCAGCGGTGGAGCACAACGCGAGGGAGGAGCTCGCCGCCGGGCGGGCCCGGCTCGCCGATCTGTCCGAGCAGCAGCGCAGCACCGACGCGGTGATCGAACTCCTGCTGGACCTGCTCCTGGGCGTCGACTCCCGGCACGGCGGCGTCGAGCCGGTGCTGCTGCGCTACGAGCGGCTGGTCGGCTCGCCGCGCCGCCCCTACCTCGCCCCGCTGATGCGCGAGATGGCCGTCGAGCTGCAGAACCTGCTCGCGGAGATCTTCTACCGCAGCGGTATGGAGGTGGGCGCGGAGCGGCTCACCGAGCTCGTCGCGCTGGTCGACGGAGCCGTGGTGAACGCGCTGATCGAGTCCGATCCCGATCCGCGCGGAGTGGCCCGCAGAATGTTGCGCACGCAGCTTTCCTGATTCGCGTGCAAGAACGCCGCCCGGTCATCTGGCGAACCGAGAACGTTCTTTCACGTTAAAAGTCCCAACTGGTTTCCGCGTAATTCTTGACCTCGGCGATTCCTTCGCACGCTGGGCACTTTCTTGTGACTTTCTTAGTCAGCGGATCGCGGCCCAGCGGGGTTGGCTGCGGAATCTTGATCTGAACGTCGCAGAGCGCCGCTACGCATTGCCCGGCGTACACCGCCCCTGGTCGCATGGTCGTCGCGTGGCGTTCCGCCTGACCTGCGCCCACGATCCAGAACACGTCCTGCCGATCTTCGGTGAACCTGGTGATGTCCATCCGCTCCCGTTCCCGTGCACAGCCGCGAATGCGTCGGTCAACCATAAGTTCGCGCCGTTGTATTCGTCCAGAATCCCACACCGGATCGAGCGGAATTGATGATTTCGCCGAACCGGCGATTGACGGAAAATGTTTCACGACGTGAACGCCCTGGGACGGACGAGTTCGGCGGGGTCGGGATTCGATCGCGGCGAACTCCACGGGCAGCGGCCCCTCAGCCACCTCGGGTGCACCGATCCGCGACGCCGAGCGGGTCGTCAGCCGCTACGCAGAACGAGTCGACACGCCCGTCAATTATCCTGGCCGGGTGACGGACAAGCCCAGCATCCCCAATGTTCTCGCCGGTCGCTACGCCTCGCCGGAGCTGGTCGAGCTGTGGTCGCCGCAGCACAAGATCGTTCTCGAGCGGAGCCTCTGGCTGGCCGTGCTGCGCGCCCAGGCCGACCTCGGCATCGAGGTGCCGGAGCAGGCCGTGGCCGACTACGAGCGGGTGCTGGAGCAGGTCGACCTCGACTCCATCGCCGCGCGTGAGCGCGTGACCAGGCACGACGTGAAGGCCCGGATCGAGGAGTTCAACGCCCTGGCCGGTCACGAGCAGATCCACAAGGGCATGACCTCGCGGGATCTGACCGAGAACGTCGAGCAGCTGCAGGTCCGCCGCAGCCTGGAGCACGTCCGCGACCGCACCGTCGCCGTGCTCGCCCGGCTGGCCAAGCTCGCCGGGCAGAACGCCGAGCTGGTCATGGCCGGTCGTTCGCACAACGTCGCCGCGCAGGCCACCACGCTGGGCAAGCGCTTCGCCACCGCCGCCGACGAGCTGCTCGTCGCCTTCCGCCGCCTCGAAGAGCTCCTCGACCGCTACCCGCTGCGCGGCATCAAGGGCCCGGTCGGCACCGCTCAGGACATGCTCGACCTGCTCGGCGGCGACACCGACAAGCTCACCGAGCTGGAGCGCCGCGTCGCCGGTCACCTCGGCTTCGCCAGCACGCTCACCAGCGTCGGCCAGGTCTACCCGCGCTCGCTGGACTTCGAGGTGCTGAGCCTGCTCTCGCAGCTGGCCGCCGCGCCCTCCAGCGTCGCCAAGACGATCCGGCTGATGGCCGGGCACGAGCTGGTCACCGAGGGCTTCAAGCCCGGCCAGGTCGGCTCCAGCGCCATGCCGCACAAGATGAACACCCGCTCCTGCGAGCGCGTCAACGGTCTCGCGGTGATCGTGCGCGGGTACGTCTCGATGAGCGCGGAACTGGCCGGTGACCAGTGGAACGAGGGCGACGTGTCGTGCTCGGTGGTCCGCCGGGTGGCGCTGCCGGACGCGTTCTTCGCCTTCGACGGCCTGCTGGAGACGTTCCTGACGGTGCTCGACGAGTTCGGGGCGTTCCCGGCCGTCGTGGCCCGCGAGCTCGACCGCTACCTGCCGTTCCTCGCGACCACCAAGGTGCTGATGGGAGCGGTTCGCGCGGGCGTGGGCCGGGAGGTCGCGCACGAGGCGATCAAGGAGAACGCCGTCGCGGTCGCCCTGGACATGCGCGAGCAGGGCGCCGAGCGCAACGACCTCCTCGACCGGCTCGCCGCCGACGAGCGGCTGCCGCTCGACCGCGAGCAGCTGGAAGCCCTCCTGGCCGACAAGCTGGCCTTCACCGGCGCAGCGTCGTCCCAGGTCAGCGACGTCGTCGCCGCAGTGGAGAAGGTAGCGACCCAGTACCCCCAGGCCGCGACCTACTCCCCGAGCGACATCCTCTGACCTGCACCGCCCGCCACCGGGCGAGGGCCAGGAACTACCGCTCCGCGTTGCTTGAGGAATGCGGCGGTAGCCGCTGTTTCAGGTGTGGGACTCAGCTCGCACCGCCGCGGGTTCTGAGGTGGTTCTCCTGTGAGGACGTGTCGACGTGGTGTATTGGCACATGAGTCGGCGCGCCCGGAGCAGGAGGACCTCAGTGCTTTCCCATTCGGGGGTTTCCGCTACTTGCACCGCTGAGCAAGGTGAGATCTGAATGAACCTTCAGTCCCAGTGGGCGTTGAAGAAGTCGATCTCGCACTTGGTGGCCTGCTGGAACAGGCGCAGGCAGCGGGCTCGTTCGCGCTCGTCGAGGTCCGCGCCGATGCGGTCGAGCTCGGAGCGCAGCCAGGTCACCCACTCCTTGAAGTCGGGGTTGGCGTGCAGCTCGATCCACTCGGCGTGGACGAAGTTCTCCGGCTTCGCCGGTGCACGCACCGCCCACTCCAGGTAGGTCCACTCGGCGACGGTGAGCACCGTCAGGATCTCGGCGTAGCCGCCGTTGTCGCGGGTGTCGCGCATCAGGTCGCGGAACGCCACCGTCGCCGGGTCCAGCTCCGGGTTGACCCGGTCGGCCTCACCGATTCCCAGCGCGTCGAAGGAGCGCTGGAAGTAGGTGTTCTCCTCGCTGGTGACCACCGCGATGCTGCCCGCCAGCGCCAGCCGCGAGGAGTACCGGTCGGCCTGGGCGACGGCGGCGCCGAGCAGCGCAAGGAAGTCGTCCACGAACTGGTAGTCCTGCACCAGGTAGGAGCTCATGTACTCGTCGGGCATGGAACCGTCGAAGAGCGCGTCGGTGAACGGGTGCTCCACGACCTGGGTCCAGTCGGGTTCGCTGCGACCGCGCAGCCAGTCGGTGAAATTCTCGGTCACGATCTCCTCCTCCTGATCCCCTCAATCCCACCACGTGCGAGCCGCCAACCTGCGGTGGGAGACAATCGCGTCGTGGTTGCACTCGCCGATTACCCCCAGATCGCGGCAGGCAAGGTTCGCCAGCTGCACGCCGTTGACGACGAACACCTGCTGCTGGTCGCCTCGGACCGCATCTCGGCCTACGACCACGTGCTGGACACGCCGATCCCGGACAAGGGCGCCGTGCTCACCGCGATGAGCGTGTTCTGGTTCGAGCTGTTGGCCGACGAGCTGCCCAACCACCTGGTGGCCCGCGACGACCCGCGCATCCCCGCCGAGGTCCGCGGCCGCGCGCTGCTGGTCAAGCGGCTGAGCATGGTGCAGGTGGAGTGCGTGGCCCGCGGCTACCTGACCGGGTCCGGGCTGATCGACTACCAGCGCACCGGTTCGGTGTGCGGCGTCGCGCTGCCGGACGGGCTGGTCGAGTCGTCGCGTCTGCCGGAGCCGATCTTCACCCCGGCGACCAAGGCCGAGATCGGCGAGCACGACGAGAACGTGAGCTTCGAGGCCGTCGCCGCGAAGGAGGGCACCGAGCTCGCCACCGAGCTGAGGGACCTGACGCTGCGCGTCTACGCCCGCGCGGCGGAGCACGCGCGCGAGCGCGGCGTGATCCTGGCGGACACGAAGTTCGAGTTCGGCCACAACTCCGCCGGTGAGCTGGTGCTCGGCGACGAGGTGCTGACCCCGGACTCGTCCCGCTACTGGCCGGCCAACGGCTACGAGGCGGGCAAGGTCCAGCCGTCCTTCGACAAGCAGTTCGTCCGCAACTGGCTGACCTCGGAGGAATCCGGCTGGGACCGCCATTCCGACACCCCGCCGCCCGCGCTGCCGGACCACATCGTCGAGGCGACCCGGGCCCGCTACATCGAGGCGTACGAGCGCATCACGGGCCGCTCCTTCGCCGACTGGCCGCAGGGCTCCTGACCACGGGCTTTCGAATTTCGCGCGAAATTCGAGTCGAGAACTTCGGGGTCGAATTTCGCGCGAAATTCGAATGCTTCACCCGGTAGCGGGATTGGGCGGCGTGTCGCGGGGTGGACCTGGCCTGCGCGTTTGATGGTTGCGGGGTGGAGGTTCGCCGGATTTGCGCCGGGGGGACACCTGGCTTTCAGGTAACGGTCACCCGCGCCAGGCCGAATGGGTGTTTGTGAGCACGCCGCTCGTGGTGTCGTTGTCGGGGCTGGAACACCGGTCGCTGGACAGCTGCGCGGATTTCGCCGCGGAGCTGGACCGCCGGAACGTCCCGCTGTCCTTGTTGATCTCTCCGAGCCCGACCGATCTCGACGCCCGCGACCGCAGGTCACCGCTGCTCGGCTGGGTGGCCGATCGGCTCAACGGCCGGGACACGGTGAGCCTGCACGGCTTCGCCCGCAGCTCACCCGGTCTGCGCTCGCGGCTCGCGCCTGCGGCGCGGCTCCCCGCGCACGAAGCGGGTTTGCGGCTGGTGGCGGCCTCGGCGGTGCTGGAGCAGGCCGGGCTGCGCACGCACACGTTCATCCCGCCGCGCTGGCTGGCCTCGCCGGGAACGGTCCTGGCCGCTCAGCGGCGTGGCTTCGCGGTGTGCGCGGACGCTCTGGGCGTGCGCGACCTCGGCACCGGCACCGTGCTGCGGTCCCGCATCCGGATCTTGGGTCCGGGTGAGGTCGCGGAGCCGTGGTGGTGCCGGGCGCTGGTGCTGGGCGCCGGTCGCGCGGCTCGCCGAGGACGTGCCGTCCGCTTGGCGCTGGAGGCGCAGACGCTGGCGAAACCGGCGGTGCGCCACGCGATCCTGGACGCGGTGGACCTGGCGCTGCACCACGGCGCCGAGCCCGTCACCTACGCCTCGTTCGCCACGGTCCGCTCGGAGCCGGACCGGATCCCGACCCCGCGGATTCCGCACGAGGCCTGGTGATCGGGACATGGTCCGAACTGCCCGGGCGAGGACATCGATCATGGACGGTTCGGACCACGACCGCACATCGCCCTAGACCTCCGTGGCCGAGCCCCGGGGGAGGACGTCGACCGTGGTCTCCGAGGGGCTGAGCTCTTCGAACCTGCGGTAGTGCATCGCGGGCATCGCCAGGACCGCTTCGTGGATAGGCACGGCGGCGCGCGGCGCGACGGCGCGCAGGAAGTCGACGGCCTCGGAGAGCTTGAGCCAGGGCGCGCCGGTAGGCAGGCCCAGCACGTCGACCCGCTGCTCGGGGACGTGGAACGCGTCGCCCGGGTGGTAGAAGGCGCCGTGGTCGACGAGGTAGCCGATGTTGTCGATGTTCGGGATGTCCGGGTGGATCACCGCGTGCTGCCCGCCGACGATGTTGATCGAGGATCCGCCCAGTTCAAGGGCGTCGCCGGGCCGAGCCGTGGTGGCGGTCAGGCCCTTCTCGGCGACGGCGGGAGCGCTGCCCGGGTCGACGACCAGCCGGGCGTCCGGGTTGGCCGCCAGCAGCGCCGGGAGCCGCTCGAAGTCGAGGTGGTCGGGGTGCTGGTGGGTGATCAGCACGGCGTCGAGGTCGCGCAGGTCCTCGAAGTCGGTCGAGAACGCGCCCGGATCGAGCAGCAGCCTGGCCGACCCGGTCTCCAGCAGCACGCACGCATGTCCGAAGTGGGTGATGTGCACGCGAATCCTCCTCAGCGGCGGGCGAAATCCGCACCCCACTCTGCCACCGCCCGCGCGAGGGCGAAGACCGGTGGCCCCCGAGCCCCGCCGGTCTTCGCCTCCTGTCATCGGACGGTGATGGTGACTCCCGGAACCGAGCCGCCGCCCACGCGTGCGTGCACCACGTACTGGCCGGGCGGGACGTCGCCGATGGTGGCGACCGCGTCGGCGCTGCCGCCGGAGTCGCGGACCAGGTGGGCGACTCCCTCGTCGGCGCCCATCGGGTGCTCGGAGTCGCGGACGAACGAACCGGAGGAGATCCAGCTCAGCGCCTCCGGCCCGTGGTCGAGGTGGATCTTCAGCTGCTCACCCGGGCGCACCACGGCGCGGTCGACGGTCAGCCCGTCGCCCTGGGCGGTGACCGCGGCGGTCGGCGCGGTGCCGGTGGCCGGAACAGCGGTGGCGATGGGCCCGGTGGCGGTCAGCGCGAGGCCGGCGAGTGCGGCTCCGGCGAGCGCGGTCTTCAAGCTGCGCATCGTGAAATCCCCTCAGTGCGAGCGATGTCGTTGATGTCCTGAAGACGCCCAACCCCGGAATAGGTTCAGACAACCACCCCTTCGGGTGATGCAGAACACAGGCGATGGGTGAGCTGCGACGCACGTCAGGCCCCTGCTCGGGAGGGCGAACGCCCAGCTCAGTTACGCTGCGCACGTACTGCTGGCCATCCGCCGGTACCGGCGGATCTGCACGGAAACCGGGAGCAGCACCCGTGGCCCGAGTCGTTGTCGACGTCATGCCGAAGCAGGAGATCCTCGACCCGCAGGGACAGGCGGTGGCCAACGCGCTGCCCCGTCTCGGGTTCGACGGCATCACCGAAGTCCGCCAGGGGAAGCGGTTCGAGCTGGAGGTCGCCGACGACGTCGACGATGCCACGC
Source organism: Saccharopolyspora sp. NPDC049426 (assembly GCF_040676935.1). Classification (NCBI taxonomy): domain Bacteria; kingdom Bacillati; phylum Actinomycetota; class Actinomycetes; order Pseudonocardiales; family Pseudonocardiaceae; genus Saccharopolyspora; species Saccharopolyspora sp. NPDC049426. The sequence continues at coordinate 296,351 of NZ_JBFAPZ010000001.1, forward strand.
TCGCCAACATCGCCGAGACGTTGCTGGCCAACCCCGTGATCGAGGACTTCGTCGTGCGCCGGGTGGAAGCATGAGCGCGAAGATCGGTTTCATCACCTTCCCCGGCACGCTCGACGACGTCGACGCCGCGCGGGCGGTCCGCCGTGCCGGTGGCGAGGCCGTCGCCCTCTGGCACGCCGACCACGACCTCAAGGGCGTCGACGCCGTGGTCGTGCCCGGCGGCTTCTCCTACGGCGACTACCTGCGCTGCGGCGCGATCGCCAAGTTCGCACCGGTGATGACCGAGGTCATCATCGCCGCGGGCAAGGGGATGCCGGTGCTGGGCGTGTGCAACGGCTTCCAGATCTTGTGCGAGTCCGGGCTGCTGCCCGGCGTGCTGACCCGCAACGCGGGCCTGCACTACGTGTGCCGCGACCAGTGGCTGAAGGTGGAGAACAACTCCAGCGCCTGGACCACTCGCTACGACGCCGGCGCCGAGCTGCTCATCCCGATCAAGCACGGCGAGGGCAACTACGTGGCCGACGAGGCCGTGCTCGACCAGCTCGAAGGCGAAGGCCGCGTGCTGTTCCGCTACGCCGGGGAGAACCCGAACGGGTCGCGGCGCGACATCGCGGGCATCACCGACTCGCGCGGGCGGATCGCGGGCATGATGCCGCACCCCGAGCACGCGATCGACCCGCTGACCGGGCCCACCGACGACGGCCTCGGCATGTTCCTGTCCGTTCTGGATTCTTTGGTGGCAGCGTGACCGACAAGATCGACACGGCCGGTGGAGCCGGCCACATCGACTCCGTCGACCGGGCGAAGACCTCTCCGGACGTCGACCAGCCGTTCCGCGAGCTGGGCCTGAAGGACGACGAGTACCAGCGGATCCGCGAGATCCTCGGCCGCCGGCCCACCGAGGCCGAGCTGGCGATGTACTCGGTGATGTGGAGCGAGCACTGCTCCTACAAGTCCTCGAAGGTCCACCTCAAGTACTTCGGCGAGACCACCACCGACGAGATGCGCGCCAAGATGCTCGCCGGCATCGGCGAGAACGCCGGCGTGGTCGACATCGGCGACGGCTGGGCGGTCACCTTCAAGCTGGAGAGCCACAACCACCCGTCCTACGTCGAGCCCTACCAGGGCGCGGCCACGGGTGTGGGCGGCATCGTCCGCGACATCATGGCGATGGGCGCCCGCCCGGTAGCCGTCGCCGACCCGCTGCGCTTCGGCCCCGCCGACGCCCCGGACACCAAGCGCGTCCTGCCCGGCATCGTCGCCGGAGTCGGCGGCTACGGGAACTGCCTGGGTCTGCCCAACATCGGCGGCGAGGTCGTCTTCGACGATTCCTACGCCGGGAACCCGCTGGTCAACGCCATGTGCGTCGGCGTGATGAAGACCGAGGACCTGCACCTCGCGCACGCCTCCGGCAAGGGCAACAAGATCATCCTCTTCGGCGCGCGCACCGGCCTCGACGGCATCGGTGGCGTGTCCGTGCTGGCCTCGGAGACCTTCGACGGCGACGAGAGCGCGGGCGGCCGCAAGAAGCTGCCCAGCGTGCAGGTCGGCGACCCGTTCGCCGAGAAGGTGCTCATCGAGTGCTGCCTGGACCTGTACCACTCGGGCCTGGTCGTGGGCATCCAGGACCTCGGGGGCGCCGGGCTGTCCTGCGCGACCTCCGAGCTGGCCGCGGCCGGTGACGGCGGCATGCGCGTCGACCTGGACCAGGTCCCGCTCCGCGCCGTCGGCATGAACGCCGCGGAGATCCTCTCCAGCGAGTCCCAGGAGCGCATGTGCGCCGTCGTGGATCCGTCCAAGGTGGACGCGTTCATGAAGGTCTGCCAGAAGTGGGACGTCACGGCCAACGTCATCGGTGAGGTCACCGACGGCGAGAACCTCGAGATCTACTGGCAGGACGAGCTCGTCGTCGACGTGCCGCCGCGGACCGTGGCCCACCACGGCCCGGTCTACCAGCGTCCCGTCGAGCGGCCGGGCGAGCAGGACCTCATCGCCGCCGACAACGCCAACACCCTGGCCCGTCCGTCCACTTCGGACGAGCTGCGGGAGACCATCCTGACGATGGCCGCCTCGCCGAACCTGTGCTCGCGCGCGTGGGTCACCGACCAGTACGACCGCTACGTGCGGGGCAACACCGTGCTGGCCCAGCCGTCCGACGGCGGCGTGCTGCGCATCGACGAGGAGACCGGTCGCGGCATCGCGATCGCCACCGACTGCAACGCGCGCTACACCAGGCTCGACCCGTACACGGGTGCGCAGCTGGCGCTGGCCGAGGCGTACCGCAACGTGGCCACCACCGGTGCCACGCCGATGGCCGTCACCAACTGCCTGAACTTCGGTTCGCCGGAGGACCCGGGCGTGATGTGGCAGTTCCAGCAGGCGGTGCGCGGCCTGGCCGACGCCTGCGCCGAGCTGGGCATCCCGGTCACCGGCGGCAACGTCAGCTTCTACAACCAGACCGGTCAGCAGGCGATCCTGCCGACTCCGGTCGTCGGCGTGCTCGGCACGATCGACGACGTCACCCGCCGCATCCCCACCGGCATCGGTGGCGAGGAAGGCGAGACGCTGATCCTGCTCGGCGAGACGCGCGAGGAGTTCGGCGGTTCGGAGTGGGCCCGCGTGGCGCACGACCACCTCGGCGGCACGCCGCCGAAGGTCGACCTGGCCCGCGAGAAGCTGCTGGCCGAGATCCTGCTCGCGGGTTCCCGCGACGGCATGATCTCCGCCGCGCACGACCTCTCCGAGGGCGGTCTGGCGCAGGCGCTGGTCGAGACGGCGCTGGTCGGCGAGTGCGGTGCCCGCGTGGTGCTGCCGGAGGGCGCGGACCCGTTCGTCCAGCTGTTCTCCGAGTCCGCCGGTCGTGTCCTCGTCGCGGTCCCGCGCTCCGAGGAGCTGCGCTTCACCGACATGTGCACCGTCCGCGGCCTGCCGTGGGCAAAGGTCGGCGTCGCCGACGCGGGCTCGAACTCGCTGGACATCCAGGACGTCACCGAGATCCCGCTGCCGGAGCTCCGCGAAGCCTGGGAAGGCACCCTGCCGAAGCTGTTCGGCTGAGGCCCGGAAGTCCGCTCACTCAGGAGCCCCGACCGCGATGGTCGGGGCTCCTGTCGTTCCGGTCAGGTCCGGGGCCTGCTCGAAGACGACGCCGTCGAAGTCCGACCGCCCTTCGAACGTCGAACCGGCCAGCGTCACCTCGTCGGCGAAGGCGCTGTCGGAGAACTTCACGGGCCCGTGGAACGTGCTGCGCTGGCAGCGCACCGGGCCGCCGAAGTCCACGCCGCTGAACCACGCGCGGCGGTGGAACACCGCGTCGTCGCAGCGGAACCTGCCGCTGAGCCGGCCGGTGCCGAAGGCGCTGCCGGTGAAGTAGACGTCGCCGTGGAAGACGCTGCGACTGAGGTTGTTGCTGCTGAACAGGTGCGCGTAGCGCAGCAGGACGGTGCCGACCTTGCGGTCGGACAGCTCGAAGTACTCCAGCGTCGCCCCGGTCAGGTCCAGGTCGAAGGCGGGTTCCTCGGCGTCGTCCGCGCCGGGCAGCAGCTCGGTGATCAGGCGCTGCGCGGTCAGCCGCACCTGCAGCTGGCGCTCGGCGTCGTCGGACTCCTCCGGCGTCCAGCGCTGCGACGGCGAGTAGCGCGGGTGCTGGAAGGGGCGGCGCAGGTAGGAGCAGAGCACGTCGAGGACGGTCTGGGTGTAGTCGCGATTGCTGCGCGCCAGACCCGCCAGCGCGTGCAGCGCACCCACCCTGACCTGGTCGGTCTCGTGCCCCAGCAGCTCGACCGCGCGGGCGAAGCGCTCGTCGGCGACGCGGTCGCGGTCCAGGTCGGCGCGACGGCTCTCCAGGCTCTGCCGCTGCTCCTCGACCCGTCGCCGCCGGTCGTTGAGCCACAGCGCGTACAGCGCGACCACCGACCCGGCCGCGAGCCCTCCGGTCCGCAGCGCGTCCGCCCCGGTGATCCGCGGGTCGAACACCAGCAACCCGACGCTCACCCCGCACAGCACGAGGATCGCCAGCGAGATCGTCAGCACCAACCCGACCTTGCGTTCACCCATGCCGGTGATTCTCCCCGAAGCCGATCACCGACAGGTGCCCTTCCGCACCGGGGAACCGGATTACTCCCGTATTCCGGGGCCTGATTACCGGAGTTTTCCGGGTCTGGGTGCGGCGGGGTCAGCCCTGGGCCAGGGCTTGGAGGTTTGAGATGGGGCCGTTGAAGGTGTTCTGGTCCAGGGGGTCCGAGGTGTGCTGCCAGAACGTCCACAGCAGCCAGCCGCGGGGGAGCTCGCCGGGACTGTCGGCGTAGCGGGCGATCCACAGCGGGTTGGTGGTGCCGAAGGTCCCCGAGACGCACTGGTTCCACCAGTTCGCGCTGGTGTAGATGACCGGGTAACGGCCGGTGCGCGCGTGGTAGGTGTCGCTGAAGTCCTTGATCCACGCGGTCAGCGCGTCCTCGCTCATGTCGTAGCAGACCTGGCCGTACGGGTTGTACTCCACGTCCAGCGCGCCGGGCAGCGTGCGGCCGTCGGCGGACCAGCCGCCGCCGTTGTCGACGAAGTAGTTCGCCTGGGCGGCTCCGCTGGAGGCGTTGGGGATCGCGAAGTGGTAGGCGCCGCGGATCATGCCGACGTCGTAGGACCCGTTGTACTGCTGCGCGAAGTACGGGTTGGTGTAGCTGTGGGACTCGGTCGCCTTGACGTAGGCGAACCGCTTGCCCTGCCCGTACCAGGACGCCCAGTCGACGTTGCCCTGGTAGCTGGCGACGTCCATGCCCGGCACGGTGGCCAGCGGGTCGAGGTTCGGCTCCGGCAGCGGATCCAGGGGCTCGAACTTGCGGATCTGCGATCCCAGCGTCGCGTTGTCCTCGTCGGCGGGACTCGCCTGAGCCGGGGCCGTGAGCACCGAGCACGCCAGCGCGACCATCAGGACCAGGGCTGATCGACCGCGTGCAGTCATCGTGGCCTCGCATTCACGGATGGTCGTGGAGCATGTCGAGCGACTACGCATCGTGCCCCGAAAGTGTGGCGAACGCTTTCCGGGAGCTGAAGGTGTTGTGTTAGCTTTTGACCGGATCGGCTCAATCCGTACAGCTGCGGGGCACCCGAACAGGGGTTTTGGCGAAGAATTGCCAGCGCAACCTCTGGGGGTGGGTTGAGCGTCTAACAGTGGGGGTTCGAACTCCGTCGCCGTTCATCGATGAACCGATCGCGGGCGGTAGCGGTATTTGTCTCTCGGCCACGCGGATGGCCGCCTGACACAGGTGTCGCGACTGCTCCGGGTGCCGTACATGATGTTCGACTGCCAAGCTCAACCGGTCGTATGCTCCGACGAGTAACGGCCCAGGCTAGGACGACGAGTGGAGGGCGCCCAGGCATGACTGGCTGGACCGCGCCGGTGCCCAGCGCTCACGAGGTGGCCGCCAAGGTGAACCGAACGGACCGACGACGCTTCGCCGCGGTCTGGGCGCAGGCGCTCATGGGAACCAGCTACGTGCCGATGACCAGCGCCGAGGTGGAAGGTCGTCTGCACGGTTACACCGACCGCCTGGTCGACGCGCTGGTCGGTGAGCCCTTCGACGCCTCGCCTGCTCGCGCGGTGGGCGCTGACCTGATCGGTGTGCACTTCACCAGCTCCGAGTCGCTCGCCCGCACCGTCGAGCTCATCGGCGACGAGATGCTCGACGTGCTGCGGCTCGGCGACGACCCGGTGTGGCGCAAGCGCGTCGCCGCGCTGCAGGCGGCGCTGTGCTCCGGGTTCGTGCAGGCCGCGCGCAAGCGCACGCTCGACGAGCAGGAGGCCATCCGGCAGGCCGTGCTCGACGCGCGCGACGCCGTCGAGCTGGCCCTGCGCACCAGCGAGGCCCGCTTCCGGGCGATCTTCTCCGAGGCCGCCATCGGCATCGGCATCGCCGACATCGATGGCCGGATCCTGGAGGTCAACGCGTCGCTGGCGCGCATCCTGGGCCGTTCCCCCGACGACATCCGCCGGATGCAGGTCCCGGACATGGTCCACCCCGCTGACTCGGAGCGGATCTGGCGGCTCTACGACGAGCTGCTGCGCGGCGAGCGCGAGCAGTTCCGGGTGGAGAAGCAGTTCTCCCGGCCCAGCGGCAAGACGGTGTGGACCGAGCTGTTCGTGTCCCTGATCCGCGACGACGACGGCAAACCGCTCTACCAGGTCGCCCTGATCGAGGACGTCACCGACCGCCGCGAGCTGCAGGAACGGCTCCGCTACCAGGCGATGCACGATCCGCTGACGACGTTGCCGAACCGGGCGTTGTTCCTCGACCGCCTGGAATCGGTCCTCAAGCGCCACGACCGCGACGACCGGATCGCGCTGTGCTACATGGACCTCGACGGCTTCAAGGTCATCAACGACAGCCTCGGCCACCACGTCGGCGACGAACTGCTGGTGACCGTCGCCGAGCGGCTCGCCGCGGCGGTGCACGGCGACGACCGGCTGGTCGCGCGGATGGGCGGGGACGAGTTCGTCATCCTGCTGCAGAACTCCACCGGGACCGAGCAGGCTGTCGAGATCGCTGAGCAGGTGCTGTCGGTCATCGACGAGCCGATCCGCATCGACGGCCACGAGCTGACCGTCTCGGCCAGCGTCGGCATCGTCGAGCGGAACGTCGACGGGCAGACCGCCGCCGAGCTCATGCGCGACGCCGACGTGACGCTGTACTGGGCGAAGTCCGACGGCAAGGGCCGCTGGGCGCAGTTCGACCCGGAGCGCAACGCCAACGAGGTCGCCCGGCTGCGGCTGGCCGCCTCGATGCCCGCGGCGTTGGAACGCGAGGAGTTCTACGTGGACTACCAGCCGCTGATCGGGCTGCGGGACAGCTCGGTCGTCGGCGTCGAGGCCCTGGTGCGCTGGGCGCATCCCGACCTCGGCAGGCTCGGGCCGGACAAGTTCATCGGGCTCGCCGAGGAGACCGGGCTGATCGTCCCGCTCGGCCGGTGGGTGCTGCGCAAGGCGTGCGAGCAGGCCAAGCGGTGGCAGGACCGGTTCGGCGACTCGGCACCGTTCGTCAGCGTGAACCTCGCGGTCCGGCAGTCGCGCGACCCGAACCTGGTCCGCGACGTCGTCGAGATCCTGGAGGAGACGGGTCTCGCGCCGCACCGGCTCCAGCTGGAGCTGACCGAGAGCACGATCATGTCCACCGCCGACGAGCCGCTGGACAAGCTGCGCGCGCTGGCGCGGATGGGCGTGCGCATCGCCATCGACGACTTCGGCACCGGCTACTCCAATCTCGCCTACCTGCGGCACCTCCCCGTGCACGAGCTCAAGATCGCCGGCTCGTTCATGGAGGGCCTGCGCGACGCCGAACGCGCCGACCCGGTTGACGCCCGCATCGTCGGCACCCTCGTCGACCTCGCGCACACGCTCGGCCTCACGGTCACCGCCGAGGGCGTGGAGACCCAGGCCCAGGCCCGACGCATGGCCGAGATCGGCTGCGAGACCGGCCAGGGCTACCTCTGGGCCAAACCCGGCGATCCCCGGACGGTCACCGACTACATCTTCTCCCACCTGGAGTAGGAGCTGCTCGGGATCACCGCGCGGTGCGGGCGGCGGGAACCGCGCTCATGACAGATCCTGGCCGAGCCCGTTGCGCCGGGACTTCTGCTCCCGCGTGCGGCCGCCGTAGAGGACCGCCGCCGAGTTGACCAGCGCGAGGTGGCTGAACGCCTGCGGGAAGTTGCCGGTGAAGCAACCGCTCGCGGCGTCGAACTCCTCGGAGTAGAGACCGACGTCGTTGGCCATCTCGAGGAGCTCGACGAACATCCGCTCCGCCTCGTCGCGCCGGCCGCAGTAGACCAGCGCGTCGACCATCCAGAACGAGCAGGCCAGGAACGAACCCTCCCGCCCCTTCAGACCGTCGACCTCGTTCGGCTCGTCGGTGGTCGTGTAGCGGTCGACCAGCACCCCGCGCTGGAGCTCGCGCTGGATGGCCTCGACGGTGCTGCGCATCCGCTCGTCATCGCCGGAGAGGAAGCCGACCGCGGGCAGCAGCAGGACCGAGGCGTCCAGCGAGGTTCCGCCGTAGAATTGGGTGAACGCGCGGATCTCGGGGTTCCACGCGCGCCGCAGCACCTCCTCGCGGACCTCTTCGCGCAGCTCCCGCCAGTGCTCGACCGGGCCCGGCAGCCCGTCCTCCTCGGCAGCGCGCACGGCGCGGTCGAAGGCGACCCACACCATCACCTGCGAGTGCGTGAAGTGCCGGTCCGGCCCGCGCACCTCCCACAGCCCGCGATCGGGTTCCCGCCAGATCCGCTCCAGGTGGGCGAGCATGCCGCGCTGCACGGCCCACGAGTCCTCGTTCTCCACCAGTCCGCGTTCGCGGGCCAGGTGCAGCGCGTCCATCACCTCGCCGTAGACGTCCAGCTGCCGCTGCCGGTAGGCGGCGTTGCCGACCCGGACGGGGCTCGTGTCCCGGTATCCGCGCAGCCAGTCCGCTTCCCACTCGATCAGGTGCCGCTCACCGCCGACGCCGTACATGATCTGCAGGTCAGCGGGGTCGCCGGCCACGGAGCGGACCAGCCAGCGCCGCCACGCCTCGGCCTCAGCGGTGCAGCCGAGGTCGTCGAGGGCGAGCAGCACCAGCGTGGCGTCTCGGAGCCAGCAGTAGCGGTAGTCCCAATTGCGGTTGCCGGGAACGGCTTCCGGCAGCGAGGTGGTGGGGGCGGCGACGATGCCCCCGGTGGGCGCGTAGATCAGCGCCTTGAGCGTGGCCAGCGAGCGGCGCACGGCCTTCGAGTAGGGCCCGTCGTAGACGATCTTGGACGACCAGTCCCGCCAGAACCCCTCGCACTCCCGCAGTTCCTGCTCCGGGTCCATCGGCGCGGGCAGCGCGTCGGGGTCCGACGACCACTGCAGCACCCAGGACATGCGCTGACCGGCGGAGATCGTCCCGGTGTGGCGGTGGGCGCGTTCGCCGTCGACCCGGGTGGGCAGTTCCTCGCCGCGCAGCACGACGGTGTGCGGACCGGCGATGCCCACGACGTACTCGTCGAGCACCGGCACGGTCTCGCTGACCCGCCGCACCCACGGCACGGAATCGCCGTAGTCGAAGCGCAGCACCCAGTCGAGCTGGAAGCCGACCTCGCCGGACACGCCCTCGACGATCCGCACCACGCACGGCTCGTCGTGCTGGTTCACCTCGTGCGGCGGCATGAAGTCGATCAGCCGCAGCACGCCGGTGTCGGTGCGGAACTCCGTTTCCAGCACCAGGGAGTTGTCCCGGTACCGCCGGCGCACCTCGCGCACCGGCTCGGTCGGGGCGATCGACCAGCGGCCCTCGCCGCCCAGCAGCCTCGCGAAGCACGCGGGCGCGTCGAAGCGCGGCAGGCACAACCAGTCGAGAGATCCGTCCTTGCCGACGAGGGCGGCCGTGCGCAGGTCGGACAGCAGCGCGTAGTCCTCGATCAATCCCGGTCCGGTCACCTCGCCGACCCTAGGTTCGACGTGGGTGACCGGCCTACCGTCGATCGTGTTGTGTCAGGTACCCCTACCCGCACCGCCGAGCGAGATGAGCGGCCTCATTCACCCTGGTCCTCGGCGAACTGGACGAGGACGCCGTTGGGGATCACCGCCTGGACGGCCTCGTGCAGGTTGAGGCCGAGGTCGTAGCCGCCGAGGACGTCGGGCAGCCAGGAACCGGGAACCGTGCGGTAGCCCGGCCAGTCCTCGGGAACCCGGGAGGGCGACGTGCAGGCCGGGACCAGCGTGGTCCCGTCGGACATCTCGGCGGTGTAGACGTTGCGGTCTTCGGCCGACGGCGCGTAGAGCATCACCTCGCCGTCCAGCACCGCCTGCGGCAGGTCGTCCTCCGGGCGCTCGCCGTCGGCGATCTCGTCGAGCACGCGCTCCAGATCGTTGCTCGGCTCCGGCCGGTGCAGCATCAGGTCCGAGGGGACGTACTGCTCGTTGAACTGGAACTCCTCGTCGATCACGCCGTTCTCATCGATCCGGTAAGCACCCACGACGCCCTCCGGCGGCATGTCGCCCTCGTCGTCCTGGGCGTAGCCGGGGTCGGCGATGTACAGCCAGGTGTTCGGGTTCTCCTTGGCGTGCGCCCGCATCTCGTCGGTGATCGGCGGCGTGGGTTCGGTCATGAGGATCGAGACTCCGTTAACTCGGCTGGACAAGAACACGCCCCGCGACTGCCGAGCGTTCCCGTTGAAGGGTCCCATTCTTTGCCCCGGGTGGTCCGAAGAGGTCAGTCCGCCGTTTTGAGGTGCCGCGCCGCGCGACGAAGGGGGAGACTTGGTTCCCGGGCTTTGCGGGGAGGGGTGCTCGATGATCGGTCAGCGGGAAGCGTTGCGCATGTTCGGGTGCGAGGTCTTCGATCCGGCGGGGCAGCGAATCGGCATCGTGGGACAGCTGTTCATCGACGACGACACCGAACAACCCGCGTGGATCACGGTCCAGACCGGTCTGTTCGGCACGAACGAGAGCTTCGTGCCGCTCGACGGCGCCGCTTTCGACGGCGACACGCTCACCGTCTCGGTCGGCAAGGAGGCGGTCCGGCAAGCACCTCGGGTCGACCTGGACAAGGGCGACCTGCCGCTGGCGACGGAACGAGCGCTGTTCCGCTACTACGGGATGACCTACGGCGTGGATCCCGAGCCGGCCGACGGCGATTCCGAGCAGTCCGACGAGTACGTCGAGTCGGTCCGGCTGCGGTTGCGGCGCTGGGTAGCCGCCACCCGCTAGAGCGTCCGCACCCTCCGTTATATTGAGTACGCAGTGTTACTCCTACTTGCGGGTAACAACTGGGAAATCCGGCGATCGCCGGGCCGTTCAGCCCCTTGCGCTTGCCCGGGTTTCAGCTGCTCATTCCCGGTAAGACTGGTCCGTTTGGGAATTCGTTAACCCCAACGTCCGATTGTTTGGCGCAAAATCGCCAACGTCGCCCATATGAGTGCACTCGCTGGTTACGTTCCGCTCTGAAACACCTCCGCTCGGCCCCACCCGAGCGGAACCGTTTGAAGGAGGGGAACGCATGAGGAAGCTGCTCTTCGGCACCGGGGCAGGGGTTGCCGCAGCGGCGCTCGTGTTCGCCGGAGCTCCCGCCGGCGCACAGCCGCAGGTCGAACTCGCCCCGCTGACCCTGCACCCGCAGGCACAGTCCAGGGACACCGCGGACGTCTACATCGTCAACCTCAAGGACGGCATCGCCCCGCAGGGCATCGCCGAGGAGCTGGGCGTTCAGGCCCGGCACACCTACACCACGTCGATCAACGGCTTCTCGGCCAAGCTCAACCCCGAGCAGCTGGAGAAGGTCCGGGCCAGCGACAAGGTCCAGAACATCTCGCAGAGCTACCGCATGGCGGTCGAGCCCAACGTCAAGCCGGCCGCCGTCGGCTCGTGGGGCCTGGACCGCATCGACCAGCCGGCGCTGCCGCTGGACGACAGCTACACCCCCACCGGCAAGGGTGAGGGCGTGACCGCCTACATCATCGACACCGGCATCGCGCCCGACCACCCCGACTTCGGCGGTCGCGCCTCGGTCGGCTTCGACGCCACCGGTGGCGACGGCATCGACAAGCAGGGTCACGGCACGCACGTCGCCGGCACCATCGGCTCCAACACCTACGGTGTCGCCCCGGCTGCCAAGCTCGTCGGCGTCCGCGTCCTGGACGACCAGGGCCAGGGCACCACGGAGTCCGTCGTCGGCGGCATCGACTGGGTCGCGCAGAACCACGACGAGAACTCCGTCGCCAACATGTCGCTGGGCGGTCCGAAGGACCCGGCCCTCGACGAGGCGGCCACCAACCTGGTCAACAGCGGCGTGTTCCTCGCCGTCGCCGCCGGCAACGAGTCGCAGGACGCCGAGCAGGTGTCCCCGGCCAGCGCCGAGGGCGTGTTCACCACGGCAGCGTCGGACAACACCGACACCTCCGCCGAGTTCACCAACTTCGGCGCCACCGTCGAGGGCTACGCCCCCGGCGTGGACATCGTCTCCACCGTTCCCGGTGGCAGCACCGAGGCGATGAGCGGTACCTCGATGGCCAGCCCGCACGTGGCCGGCGTCGGCGCGCTGTTCCTGGGCGCCAACCCGGGCACCGCTCCGGCCGACGTCATCAAGGGCCTGCAGGGCCAGGCGTCCGCGGGTGTCGTCCAGGGGGCCCCGCAGGGCACCCTCGCCGACCTCCTGCAGATCGGCGACCTGTGATCGCCTGACGCGATAGAGCGCCGTCGCGGGCCCTTCCTGAGCGCTTCAGGGAGGGCCCGCGCTGCGTGAAGGCGCTGTTTTCGGGGGTATCGGGGCTCCGCTGATCGGGCGTAAAACACGTTCGTCGCCCAACTTGTCCGGCGAAAGTCGGTTCCGGCGGTTGTTCCCGGTGGATACGTTGCCAACAACAGGGGGAGCTCAGTGTCCATTGCGGTGCCGCGCCTGAACGCGAGGCGGGCGTCGCCGGGGCACATCGAGGAGGGATGTGCCGTGTTACCCGGATACACCGAGGAACTGACCAAGGCACCGACCGGAGTCGCCGAGCCGGGCGCACCGGAACAGCTCAGCCAGCGCACCGTGCAGGCGCAGGTCGCATCGGTCACCCGAGCGGCTCGGGCGCAGGGCGGCAGCGCGGGAGTGCTGCAGGTCGTGCACGGGGCCAAGCGGGTCGGCTGGGCGGCTTACGAGCTGCAGGCCAGCGCCACGCACCTGGTGCAGGGCGTCGCCAAGCCGCCCTACGCGCAGACCGGCACGCTGGACTCGCTGGAATCGCGCAAGCTCGCCGAAGGCGTGCGCTACCAGGTGCTCTACGACCGCTCCGCGCTGGCTCGTCCGCCGCAGCTGGACATCACGACCAAGCTCGTCGCGCTGGGCGAGCAGGCGCGGGTGATCCACGTGGCGCCCACCAAGCTGATCATGGTGGACAACGAGATCGCGCTGCTGCCGCTGACCGTCACCGAGACCTCGGTGGAGAGCGCGGTCGTGGTGCGCAGCTCGGCGATGCTGGCGGCGATCGCCCGCATCTTCGAGGACCTGTGGCGCTACGCGGCGCCGTTCACGGCCAACCAGGACCTCGACGGCAACGAGCTGCGGCCCACCGAGGAGGAGCGGTGGATCCTGTCGCTGCTGGCCTCGGGCGCCACAGATGACACCATCGGCCGGCTGATGGGTTTCAGCGCTCGCACCGCGCACCGCCGGGTGCGCGAGCTGATCTCGCGGCTCGGCGTCGAGACGCGGTTCCAGGCCGGTATGCAGGCGGTCAAGCTCGGTTGGCTGTGAATCGATCTGGCGGGTGAATCGATCAGGCGTCTCGGCACCGGTTCCGCACATCTGAGCACCGGCACCGAGGCGCACGATCGGGCGGTGCGGTCCGAACCGTCCATGATCAACATCCTTTTGCCCGGTCAGTTCGGACCACAACCGCCCGCACTAGACTTCGCGCCATGCCGAAGCGCGGTGCGGTGGACCCCGGGGAGATGCGCGAGGCGGTCACCGCCGTGCGCGACTGGCTCGACGACGCCGAACGCCGTCCCGCCAGGCCGGAGATGGCCAAGGCCGTGCGCCTGAGCCTGCGGACGCTGGAGCAGATCGCGCCCGGCAACAGCGTCGAGGTGCGGGTCCCGCCGTTCGCGGCCGTGCAGTGCGTCGAAGGGCCCAGGCACACCCGCGGTACCCCGCCGAACGTCGTCGAGACCGATCCGCGGACCTGGCTGCTGCTCGCGACCGGACGCCTGACCTGGTCGGAAGCCGTCGAAGGCGGGCTGCTGACCGCTTCGGGCTCGCGCTCCGACGTCTCCCAGTGGCTCCCGATCGTGCGCGTGGAGCAGGGCTGAGGGCTTCGGACCTGCTACGTGTTGTGATGAGATGGCCGACACGCTTCGGGTGGGGTTCGCCCAGGTTTCCCGCGCCTTACACTGAGGTGTAACTCCGGCTCCGTCATCCAGGGAGTTCTCGGTGGTCACCGACCGTCCGGCTAGTGCCAGCACGACAACGGACCTGCCCTTTCCGACCTTCGACACCTCCGCCGACGCGTTGGAGCGGGACATCCCCCGCGAAGAATGCGGCGTGTTCGGCGTCTGGGCCCCTGGCGAAGAAGTCGCCAAGCTCTCGTTCTACGGGCTCTACGCCCTCCAGCACCGAGGCCAGGAAGCCGCCGGCATCGCCGTCGGCGACGGCTCTCAGGTGGTCGTCTACAAGGATCTGGGCTTGGTCAGCCAGGTGTTCACCGAGCAGACGCTCGCTTCGCTGCACGGTCACGTCGCCGTCGGGCACTGCCGGTACTCCACCACGGGTGGAGGATCTTGGGAGAACGCGCAGCCGACCTTCCGCACCACCGGTGCGGGCAGCGGCCTCGCGCTCGGACACAACGGCAACCTCGTCAACACCGCCGAGCTGCTGGAACGCGCGCGCGACTTCGGCAAGGTCGACGGCGGCAACCTGTCGTCGCCCGCCAACGGCTGCGAACGCGCCTCCAGCGACTCCGACCTGGTCACCGGCATGCTCGCGGCCAAGGCCGCGGACATCGGCCTGGAGCAGGCCGCGATGGAGCTGTTCCCGACCGTCTCGGGCGCGTTCTCGATGGTCTTCTGCGACGAGGACACCCTCTACGCGGTCCGCGACCCGCAGGGCGTGCGCCCGCTGGTGCTCGGCCGCCTCGAACGCGGCTGGGTCGTGGCCAGCGAGACCGCCGCGCTGGACATCGTCGGCGCGTCGTTCGTCCGCGAGGTCGAGCCCGGTGAGCTGCTGGCCATCGACGCCGACGGCCTGCGCTCGCAGTCGTTCGCCAGTCCCAAGCCCAAGGGCTGCGTGTTCGAGTACGTCTACCTGGCGCGCCCGGACACCACGATCTCCGGCCGCACGGTGCACGGCACCCGCGTGGAGATCGGCCGCAGGCTGGCCAAGGAGCACCCCGTCGACGCCGACCTGGTCATCCCCGTCCCGGAGTCGGGCACCCCGGCCGCGGTCGGTTACGCCCAGGCGTCCGGCATCCCCTACGGCAACGGCCTGGTGAAGAACTCCTACGTGGGCCGGACGTTCATCCAGCCCTCGCAGACGATCCGCCAGCTGGGCATCCGGCTCAAGCTCAACCCGCTGCGCGAGGTCATCCGCGGCAAGCGGCTGGTCGTGGTCGACGACTCCATCGTGCGCGGCAACACCCAGCGCGCGCTGGTGCGGATGCTGCGCGAGGCCGGAGCCGTCGAGGTGCACGTGCGGATCGCCTCGCCGCCGGTGAAGTGGCCGTGCTTCTACGGCATCGACTTCGCCTCCCGCGCCGAGCTGGTTGCCAACGGCCTCGACGACGACGGCGTGCGGCGCTCGATCGGCGCCGACAGCCTCGGGTACGTCTCGCTGGACGGCCTGATCGCCGCCACCGAGCAGCCCCGCAACCGGTTGTGCGCGGCCTGCTTCGACGGCGAGTACCCGATCCCGCTGCCGGACGACGCGCGGATCGGCAAGTACCTGCTGGAAGGACTCGGCAACGAGCGAGGCGTGGCCGGTCCCGCCGAGCCCGTGCTGCCCAGCGGTTACGGGGCGGAAGACGCGCTGCAACGTCCTTGACCTCACCGTCGCCGCGTAGCGTTGGTCGTGCCAGGATTGCGCGTCCGGCGAATCGCAAATCGCACTAGATGTGGAGCCAGTCGTGTCCGAAGACCTGATCGCAGGGTCTGCCCAATCCGAAACCCCGAAGGCCACTTACGCCGCGGCGGGAGTGAGCATCGAGGCCGGTGACGAGGCGGTGGAGAAGATCCGCCCCTGGGCGGAGCGCGCGACGCGGCCGGAGGTGCTCGGTTCCCTCGGCGGGTTCGCGGGCCTGTTCCAGCTCAAGCTCGACCGCTGGAAGGAGCCGGTCCTCGCGTCCTCCACCGATGGTGTGGGCACGAAGCTGGCCGTGGCGCAGGCCGTGGACAAGCACGACACGGTCGGCATCGACCTGGTCGCCATGGTCGTCGACGACCTGGTGGTCGCCGGTGCCGAGCCCCTGTTCCTGCAGGACTACATCGCCGTCGGCCAGGTCATCCCGGACCGGATCGCGGACCTGGTCAAGGGCATCTCCGAGGGCTGCGTGCAGGCGGGTTGCGCGCTGCTGGGCGGCGAGACCGCCGAGCACCCGGGGATGATGGCGCCCGGCGAGTACGACATCTCCGCCACCGGCGTGGGCGTCGTGGAGGCCGACGGGATGCTGGGGCCGGACAAGGTCCGCACCGGCGACGTGGTCATCGCGATGGGCTCGTCCGGTCTGCACTCCAACGGCTACTCGCTGGCCCGGCACGTGCTGCTGGACCTGGCGCGGATGCCGTTGGAAGGCCACGTGGAGGAGTTCGGCCGCACCCTCGGCGAGGAGATGCTGGAGCCGACCCGGATCTACACCAAGGACTGCCTGGCGCTGGCCGCCGAGGCGGAGGTCCGGACGTTCGCGCACGTCACCGGCGGTGGTCTCGCGCAGAACCTGGCGCGGGTCATCCCGCCGGGCCTGACCGCCACGCTGGACCGCGGCACGTGGACGCCCGCGCCGGTGTTCCGGATGATCGCCCAGCGCGGCCGGGTCGAGGCCGAGGAGATGGAGCGCACCTTCAACATGGGCATCGGCATGGTCGCCGTGGTCACGGCGGAGGACGTCGACCGCGCCCTGGCCGTGCTCACCGCCCGCCACGTGCCCGCCTGGGTCCTCGGCGAGGTCGCCAAGCAGCCCACGGTCGAGGGCGCAGGCGAGGACGACCGAGTCGTCCTGCGGGGCAACCACCCCCGCTTCTGACCAGCACGCGAAAAGCCGCAGCACCACCACGGCGCTGCGGCTTTTCGCATGCCTAAAAACGTCAGGCAAGCGCCGAAGGTGCTTTCTCCTCGCCCAACCTGAGCAGCCGGCACCGCCGGGGGTTCTGAACGGCTTGGTGGCGAGCAGGCCGCGACGCCGCTTATTCACGAGTGGCGCGCGGAGTCCACGGAGCCGCTCAGGTTCCCCCCACCCGCACCGCTGCGCAGAAGGACCACCTCGGAGATCGAAAGTTGAAGCCGGGTCGTGCGGGCCGCCTCTCGGCGGGTGGCACTGATGGGCTCCAGCCGAACGGTATTCCCAGCAGGCGATAGTTGGAGCCCGGGGGCACGCGCACGACGCCGGCACCCCCTACAACGAGTGGGCCCCGCCGAGGATTCCCGGCATGGTGGCGATCACCCGTTGGAGGGTCTTCACGCGCGCAGCACCAGGGGCGGTGCGGGAGTTGATCCCCGCACCGCCCCTGGGGCGTTCTCCGTGTTCAGTCCCGTTTCCGGGTGTTTCTCAGACGTGAGTGGCGCCGCCGGTCGTGACCGGCGGCGCCATCCACGGCGTTGTTCCTCTTGTGGGTCCTGCGAGCTAAGCGACGCACTCCGCCATCGAGCGAACAGCGTTGAAACCGCTGTTCTCACCGGAGGAGCGCGTCAACGTCGACCGTAGTCGTAGTCGTCGTACCCGTCGTCGTGCGAGTCATCGCGGTCTTCGCTGGACCACTCGCCGGACTCCGAGGTCGACAGCTCTCGCTGCAACGCCTCTATGTCCATGGACGGGGAACTGTACTTAAGCTCGCGGGCCACCTTCGTCTGCTTGGCCTTAGCCCGGCCGCGCCCCATGGCTCGACCCCCTCGCACAGGGTGTGCGGGGCGGACAGGGGAAAGCCGGCCCCGCATGATCTCGACAACTTTTCCTGTAACTACCGTACCGTGTCGAGGCGGTTCAACGCGACGTGGTGCCAGGAGTTGGCCGCCGTGTCTTGGGTGACGTGGCACTCGCCCGATTCGATCAACCGCTCGGCGCGGCTCGCGGAGGGCCGTGAGTCGCGCGAACCGGCTCGTCGGGGGCATGACACCATGCTCGCTGTGCCAGAGCCGTTCGTCGCCTATCTGAGGGTTTACGAGCCCCTGTCGTCGTTCGAGTCACCGCTGCGCGAGGAAGTCGACGCTGCGGTGGAGCGCGGGTCCGTTGACCCGTTCGACGCGGGGCTGTGGGAGCAGCACCTGTGGCTGCGCAGCCAACTCGCCGCGCCTCCGCGGTTGCTGCCGGGCGAGAACGCCGACGGCGAGGTCCAAGGCGTGGGCGGGGTGCTCGTGCTGGATCCCGAGGACGTGCCCACCGCCCCGGCCGCCACGGTTGGCCCGGGACCGCTGGTGTGCCCGCTGGACGTGCACGGCCGCGCTGCGGCGGCGCTGGTGGGGTTCCTGGGCGACGCGGAGATCCCGTTGCGCACGGCGGCTCTGCCGGAGTCGGTGGACAAGGCCCGCACCCGCGCGGGCGCGGTGGTCAGCGAGCTCTCCGGCGGCGCCGTGCACGTGCTGTCGTCGACCTGGACCGTTCCGCTGCCCTGGTTCGTCGTGGTGGACCCGACCGAGCGCTGCGTGTTCACCGAGCCCGATCGCCGCCGCGTCTGCTGGCGGGTCGCGATGGCCGACGCCCGCCGGCGGGTGGCTCGCGCGCATTCGGTGTCGAAGCAGTCGATCGGCGAGGACGGCCCGACCCGGATCCTCAAGGAGACCGGGCGCTGGCTGGAGCGCTTCCACCCGCACAGCGCCGTCGAGCTCGACTACGGCGGCCTCGTCCAGCTGATGACCCAGTCGGACCTCGACGCCGACACCTCGGCCGAGGACGTCCACGCCATCGTCGACGCGATGGAAGCCGATGACGCCGAAGAGGTCGCCACCCGCTACGAGCAGCTCCGGGACTTCTGGTCCGAGTTCGCCGCCCGCGAACACCACAACTGATCCCCGCTCAACCCGTGCTCCTGAAGTCACCCCGCGCGGGTGGTCTTTCCGATTTCAGTGGAAATCGGAAACCTGATTTCCACTGAAATCGGGAACCCGCCGCAGGGGTGATGAGGTCAGGGGTGGCAGCGGACTTCGCCGTTGAGGACGGCGAACCAGCCGGAATCGGCGTCACGCCACGCGTGCCAGGCCTGGGCGAGGGACTCGAGTTCGTCTCGGGTGGTCAGGCCGTAGGTGATGGCCTGGTCGGCGAAGGAGGACTGGCGGATGCGGTCCGCCCAGAGGCCGCCCCACCAGGCGCGCTCCTCGGGCGTGGCGAAGCACCAGGCCGAGGCGGTGCACTCGACGTCGGTGAAACCCGCCTCCAGGGCCCAGGCCTTGAGGTGCTTGCCGCCGTCGGGGTAGGCGTCGTTGCGGCGCGCGACAGCGCGGTAGAGCTCCAGCCAGCGGTCCATCCCCGGGTGATCGGGCGACCAGCGCATGCCGCCGTAGTCGGCGTCGCGGGCGGCGACGACACCGCCGGGCTTGCACACGCGACGCATCTCGCGGAGTGCGGCGACCGGGTCGGTGAGGTGCTGCAGGACCTGGTGGGCGTGCACGACGTCGAAGGAGTCGTCGGCGTGGGGCAGGCGGTAGACGTCGGCGACCTCGAACCGGGCGTTGTCCACCCCGCGCTCGGCCGCGGCGGCGCGCGAGATCGCCAGCGGTTCTTCGACGTTGTCGATGCCCAGCACCTGGCCCGGCGCGACCCGTTCGGCGAAGTCGAGGGTGATCGTTCCCGGACCGCACCCGACGTCGAGCACCTGGGCGCCGGGGCGCAGGTCGCCGAGCAGGTACCCGGCCGAGTTCTCAGCCGTCCGCCACTGGTGCGACCGCAGCACGCTCTCGTGGTGCCCGTGCGTGTACGTGTCCTGCGCGCTCATGCTCACCGTCCCGAAATGTGGGATATCTGTACCGCGATATGAGCATATCGCGGGCAAGGTGCTGGTGAGAAGCGTTCGATCTCGACCCGAAATCCGGGAAGGTCAGTTCAGGGCGTTGGGGATGAGGCGGATCGAGCCGACGGGGTGGCCTCCGCCGAAGACCGGTTCCTCGGCGAGGTCGTCCAGGCCCGTGATGCCGAGAGCGGAGAGGACGCCGACCGCGATCGGAAGCCGGGCGCGGTCACCGCCGTCGGCGATCTTGATCGCCGCGGCGCGGCCGTCCGGCAGGGCGAAGGCGAAGACGCCCTCCGCGCCGATCTTGCTGATCAGCCCCGGGACCGCGCCCATCAGCCGGACGTCCTCGCGGCCGGTGCCCGAGACCAGCCACGGGTGCTCGTGCATCCCCTGCCCGACCGGGGTGTTGACCAGCCGCTGGAACACCCGGGCCAGCCCGGTCAGCGAGATGGCGAACAGCGGGGTGCCGCAGCCGTCGACCGCGGTGTTGGCCAGCGGCTCGCCGGCCAGGTCCACGACGGTGTCGGCGATCGCGACCTGCAGCGGGTGCTTCGGATCCAGGTAGTCGGCGGTGGACCAGCCGTTGGTCACGCAGGTGGCGAGCATCGCGGCGTGCTTGCCGGAGCAGTTCATGGTGATCCGCCGCTCCTCCGAGACGCCCCGGCGCGCGGCCTGGCCCATCGGCAGGTCCGGCGGGCAGCGCAGGTCGTCCTCGGTCAGGGAGAACCGCTCCAGCATCTCGGAGACGCGAGCGATGTGGTCCTGCTCGCCGCTGTGCGAAGCGGCGGCGAGCGCCAGGTCGGCGGAGGGGAGTTCGAGCCCGCAGCGCAGCATTCCTGCTGCCTGCGCGGGCTTGAGCGACGAGCGCGGGTACATCGGAGCGGTCGCGTCACCCCGCGTGATCAGGGGCGCACCGTCCGGGTCGATCACCACCACTGAAGCGTGGTGCACACCTTCCCGAAGTCCACTTCGGATGATCTCGACGAGTGGAACAGGTGGGATCAACGCCGGTCTCGCTCCTCTGCCAGAAGGTCATCCACCGACGCGGCGCCCTCCCGGTAGCGGCGGGCGATCTCCGCGTTGAGCCGATCCACGACCTGCTGAACCTCGCGGCGGCGCTGCGAGACCGAGTCCTCCTCGGCGGTGTAGGCGCTCAGCGCCCGGTCCAGCTTCTCATCGGACAGCGACATCACGTCGGAGAGGTCCACGTCCGAGACCAGCGCTTCCACGTGCCTGCGGTGCGCCTCGGCCCGCGAGGGCTCGGTGGTCTGGTAGCGGCCCGAACCGGCGGCCGGGCCGACCGCGTTGTCGGACAGGATGTTCACCAGCTGCTCGACCACGGACCGCGAACCGTCCTCGCGCCGACGGCGCTGCTCGGCGCGCACGATGTCGATGCGCGCGTGCAGCACCCGTCGCAGGTAGGACAGGTCCGTCTCCTCCTGGGCGGCCTCGTCCCGCAACGCGCGCACATCACCCAGCACGTGTTGTTCGATGCCACTGGTGTAGTCCGGGGACAGGACCCTGTCGATACGGCGCCGTCCACCCGGGCGGACTTCGATCACGTGGCCATCCTCCGGCAATTCGGTCGAGCTCGCCAACAGTTCGGGTGATGTCGTTACGACAACAGTGTGACGCCGAGCGTTCGATCAGCGTTCCTCGGTGTTCGAAACGACCCCTGATCGGGCGACCGGCATGTCTCAAGGCATACCCGCCCTGTCAAACACCGACGTCACTTGGCGCGCAGAACTTGAGGGCCGTTACCGAAACTAACCGGTCACCGGCCGCGCAGCCGGTCGGCGGCCACCCGGCCGGGGGGCTCACCGCTGTCCGGCGGCACCGAGTCCGGGTCGACCGCGGCGGCCACCGCGCGGTCCTCCTCCGGATCACCGGCCATCAGCTCTCCGTCCACCGGAGCCGTGCGCTTGAGCAGCGCCAACGCCACCGGCCCGAGCTCGTGGTGCTGCACGACGCTGCCCACCCGGCCGACCTTGCGGTCGCCGTGGAACACCGGGTCGCCGATCTCCGGCGAGACCTCCACCGAACCGTCCAGGTGCAGCAGCACCATCCTGCGCGGGGGCTTGCCGACGTTGTGGACCTTCGAGACCGTCTCCTGGCCGCGGTAGCACCCCTTGGCCACGTGCGCGGCGAGGTGGATCCAGCCCAGCTCGTGCGGGATCGCGCGGTCGTCGGTGTCCATCCCGACCCGGGGACGCAGCGCCTCCACGCGCAGCGCCTCGAACGCCATCGTGCCCGACGGGCGGATGCCCGCGTCGGTGAGCTTGAGCCACCAGTCCACCAGCGATTCGCGCGGAACCAGCAGGTCGTAGGTCTGCAGCGCGCGGAACGGCACGTTGCGCACGAACCCGCCGCCCGGCAGTCCGCGCACCTCGTAGGCGTCGGAGGGGACCTCGGTGAACCCGGCGAGGATGCCGCCGGCGTCGGGGCCCATCGCGGTCAGCACCGCGAACTCCGAGGTGGCGTCGCGCGGCTCGACCTTCGACCAGAACCGCATCGCTTCCAGGTAGTCCGGCAGCGACTGCCTGCCGTTCACACCGATCGACGGCAGCGCGCTGGTGACGTCCGAGGCCGCGTCGGTGTCCAGGTACACCACGCCCTCGTGGTGGGCGACCAGCATGTGGCTGTCCACCCGGCCGTGGGTGTCGAGCACGAGCGCCTCGGTGCCCTGCCCGTCGGGCAGTTCCGTGAGGTGCTGCGAGAGCACCAGGTGCAACCAGCTCAGCCGCTCTTCGCCGGGCACCGCGATGACCTCGCGGTGCGAGCGGTCCACCAGAACCGCCGAACGCGCTGCCGAGCGCTGCTCGGCGAACGGGTCGCCGAAGTGCCAGGGAACGCCGCGGTCCACCGAGTCCTCCGGCGCGGGCACCGCGCCCGGCAGATCCAGCGTGGGTGAACTCATTCAACGCTCCTTGAGGTCGTGCTCGTGCGACACCGGGTTCAGCCGATGTCGGCGGCCTGGCATTCCCGGCAGGTGCCGGACAGCGCCAGGTGCGTCGCGTCGAGGGCGAAGCCGTGCTCGGCGCGCAGCTTGTCGGCCAGCTCGTCCATCGTCTCGATGGCCACCTCGTCGATCCGGCCGCATCGGTGGCAGGCGAGGTGGACGTGCTCGTGCTCCTCGGCGGAGTAGGTCGGCGCACCGTGACCGAGGTGGGTGTGCCGCACCAGCCCGAGCTGTTCGAGCAGGTCGAGTGCCCGGTAGATGGTGGTGATGTTGATCGTCGGGGCGATCTCCTGCACCTTCTTGCACGCCTGCTCCGGCGTGGCGTGGCCCAGCTCGCGCACGGCGTCGAGCACCAGCTGGCGCTGCGGCGTCATGCGCATGCCCCGTTGGTGCAGAGTGCTGCGCAGCGATCCCTGGTCGCTCAATGCCGCTCCCGTGCTCGACGCGCTCGGATGGGGAAACCCACCTCGATCGTAACCTCCGGGCCGACTCCGGGAACTGGACGCTCTACCCTTCCGGCATGCGCGTACTGGCACTTTTGGACGGAACCCTCGCCGATCCCGAAGCTCCGCTGTTCCGGGCCGATGACCTCGGTGTGATGCGAGGTGACGGCTGCTTCGAGACGATCCTGGTCGTCGACCGGAAGCCGCGCGAGCTCGGTCCGCACCTCGACCGCATGGAGAGGTCCGCGCGGCTGCTGCAGATGCCGCTTCCCGAGCGCGCGGCCTGGGAGCGCGCAGGGCAGGCCGTCATCGACGCCTGGCCGTGGGATTCCGAGCCGGAGATGGGCCTGAAGCTCGTCTGCACCCGAGGCATCGACGGTGGGGACGGCACGCCGCACGGGTTCGCGATGGGCATGGACGTCGGGCCGGATACCAAGCGCAAGCGCGACAGCGGAGTCGAGGTCGTGACCCTCGACCGCGGCTACGCGCCGGACCTGATGGACAGGGCGCCGTGGCTGCTGCTGTCGGCCAAGACGCTGTCCTACGCGGTGAACATGGCCGCGCTCCGCGAGGCCGAGTCGCGCGGCGCCGACGACGTCATCTTCACCGCCAGCGAGGGCACCGTCCTGGAAGGCCCGACCTCGACGGTCGTGCTGGCCCAGGGCCGCAAGCTGCTGACCACGCCACCGGCCTCGGGCGTTCTGGCGGGCACCACCCAGGGCGCGCTGTTCCGCGCGGCCGAGCAGGCGGGCTGGGAGACCGAGGTGGTCGACTTCCCCACCCCGGCGCTCTTCGAATCCGACGGCGTCTGGCTCGCCTCCAGCATCCGCCGCCTGACCCAGGTCCGCGCCATCAACGGGACCTCGGTGAAGGCCGACGACGCGCTGCACACCGAGATCGTCAACCTCTACGAGTCGAACTACTGAGGCGTCAGGCAAGCGGCGAAGCCGGTTTCTCCTTCACCACCTGAGCAGCTCGCACCGCCGGGGGTTCTGAGCGGTGCTGTGGCGAGCACGCCGCGACGCCGTGTATTGGACATACATCAGGAGTGGCGCGCGGAGTCCACAGCGCCGCTCAGGTTCCCCTACCCGCACCGCCAAGCAGGGTGACCAGAGATCAGCCTGCGACCCGGTCGAGCTTTGCTGAGAGACGCGGCTGGAGTTCGTGCTCCGAGGTGGCTCGCTCCTCGACGTAGGCGAGGGCTCCGTCGACGACGCCGTAGAGGCGGCTGGCGGCGGTGACGTCTTCGCCCGTCGGGGTGCGCAGCACTGCGTCGGTGCCGAACTCCCAGGTCGTGGTGTTGCGCGGCTGCCCGATGAACAGCTCCGAGACGCCCGTCGAGTGCATCAGCATGAGCTCGATGGTGTCGTCGGGCTGCGGGCGCAGGAAGCCGGTCTCGCGGAACGCGGGTGCCACGACGTTGCCGCCCTCGCCGTCCAGCCGCCACGCGCGGCTGGAGTACATCAGGAACGGGCGGCCGTCGTGCGAGATCGTCACCTGCTGGACGAACCGGAAGGTCTCCTCCAGCGACGGGTGGGAGGCCTCGCCCTCGCCGCGCCACACGCCGACCAGCGGCAGCAGCGACAGGCATGCGTCATCGAGCGAGGGGCCCAGCCGCAGGTTCGCGGTGTCGCCCTCGCCGGGGAGGTCGTCGAACTCCGGGACGTTGAGTTCCCGGGTGATCTTGGCTCGTTCCGCCGCCGCGGCAACTGCGGCGTCGCCGCTGCCCGGCTGCGGTTCGTTCGGCGTTGCAGTCATCGCATCGAGGCTACAACGAGGCCGTCATCAGTCGTTGTACAGGCGGTACACCACGTAGAAGGCGAACCAGATGGTCGCGACCGCAGCGAGTCCGACGAGCGTGACGAGGCCGTAGTGCAGAAAGTCGAGGAGTTCCACGGATGAAGGATAACCACGGCGACCTCCCAGCGGAGTGTGGCGTGCGGCATGATCGGCGTGGTGAGCGGCGGGAACGGGCCGCTGAACACCAGGAACGTCAGAGCCGGGACGAGGATCACATGGACTTCGAGACGCTGCGCGAGCGCGCGCTGGCCTACCGCGAGGAGCTGCTGGCCCGCAAGGACAAGATCGCGCCGGCCGACTTCGGTTGGTACCCGTACGACACGATGGCCAACATCTTCCACCTGGACGCCCTGCTCAGCGGGCCCCAGCGGCAGGTGTTCGACGGCATCGCGGGCACCCGCATCGCCGACATCGGTGCCGCCGACGGCGATTTCGGGTTCTTCCTGGAGGACGAGCTGGGCTGCGAGGTCGACCTGATCGACAACGCGCCCACCAACTTCAACGGCCTGCGCGGTGCCCGGCGCCTGGTCGAGGAGCTGCCGTCGCGCGCCCAGGTGCACGAGATCGACCTGGACGCCCAGTTCCGGCTGCCCGCCGAGCGCTACGGCGCGGTGTTCTTCCTCGGCCTGCTCTACCACCTGAAGAACCCGTTCCTGGTGCTGGAGCGCCTGGCCGAGCGCGCCGAGCTGTGCTTCGTCTCGACCCGCATCGCCCAGGTCACCCCGGACGGCACGCGCATCGCCGACCAGCCGGTCGCCTACCTGCTGGACCCGGCCGAGGCCAACGACGACGCCACCAACTTCTGGATTTTCAGCGAGACCGGTCTCCGCCGGATCTTCGACCGGACCGGCTGGGACGTCGTCGACTTCACCACGGTCGGCTGCCGGCAGGACTCGGATCCCCGGACCCCGGACCGCGACGAGCGGGCCTTCGCGCTGCTGCGCTCCCGCAAGGTCTGAAACGGCGAAGGGCCGGCACCCCGCGAGGTGCCGGCCCTTCGTGCTGCGCAGGTCAGGCGACCGCGATGTCCACGGCGTGGACTCCGGTGCCCGTCGGGGAGACCTTGGACTCGCCCTTGCCGCTGCGGTGCAGCGCGCGGACGGTCCAGTCACCCGGAGCCGCGTAGAACCGGAAGTCGCCCTCCTCGGAGGTGACGACCTCGGCGGTGAACTCACCCGAGGAGTCCAGCAGGCGGACGAAAGCCCCGCCGACGGGCGACTCCCCGGACCGCACCTTGCCGGCCACGACGACCTGGTCAGTGGCCTCGTCGACCGCGGTTGCCGACTGCTGCGGCGCTCCGCATCCACTCATGTCACAAACTCCTTGCTCGGTGTTACCGGGGTGATCAGGCCTCGGACGGGTTCTCGATCGGCACGCCGACCAGCGAGCCGTACTCGGTCCAGGAACCGTCGTAGTTCTTGACGTTCTGGTGGCCCAGCAGCTCGCGCAGCACGAACCAGGTGTGCGACGAGCGCTCGCCGATGCGGCAGTAGGCGATGGTGTCCTTGGCGGTGTCCAGCCCGGCCTCGCCGTAGATCTCCTTGAGCTCCTCGTCGGAGCGGAAGGTGCCGTCCTCGTTCGCGGCCTTGCTCCACGGCACGTTGATCGCGCTGGGGATGTGGCCACCGCGCTGCGCGGCTTCCTGCGGCAGGTGAGCCGGGGCCAGCAGCTTGCCGGAGAACTCGTCGGGCGAACGCACGTCGACCAGGTTCTTGTTGCCGATGGCGTCCACGACCTCGTCCCGGAAGGCGCGGATCGAGGTGTCCGGCTCCTGGGCCTTGTAGGTGGTGGAGGCCTTGTTCGGCTCTTCCTTGGTCAGCTCGCGGCCGTCGAGCTCCCACTTCTTGCGGCCACCGTCGAGCAGCTTGACGTCGCCGTGTCCGTAGAGCTTGAAGTACCAGTAGGCGTAGGCGGCGAACCAGTTGTTGTTGCCGCCGTAGAGCACCACCGTGTCGTCGTTGCTGATGCCCTTGGCCGACAGCAGCTTCTCGAAGCCCTCGCGGTCGACGAAGTCACGACGGACGTGGTCCTGCAGCTCGTTCTTCCAGTCCAGCTTGATGGCCCCGGGGATGTGGCCGCCGTCGTAGGCGGTGGTGTCCTCGTCCACCTCAGCGAACACCACCCCGGCGGTGTTCAGGTTCTCTTCGGCCCACTCGGTGGAGACCAGGACCTCTGCGCGGCTCATCGAGCGACTCCTTCGTTGATCTTCGAACTTGGTCAGTCTGTTGTGGACGCCCCGGCCGGCGCGAACCGGCGGAGCACCAGGTACATCTGGCAGCCGAGGCAGTAGCCGAACACCGCGTTGAGCAGTGCCGCCACCAGGGCTAGGGCGTTTGCCGCGATGCCGAGAGTGGTCAGGTCCGCCGCGTAGCCGATGGTGGCCACGAGGGTGAAGACGAAGCCCACTCCTTGCGAGAAGCGAACGGGTGCGGGGTCCTCGCGGTCCTCCGGCGCGACCGGTGGGAGCTTGGACCGCACGGTGGTGCGGTACAGCGCGCCCCACGGGTTGAGCTGCATTCCGATGAACGCGCACAGACCGAACAGAACCATCTGGGCCGCCATGACGCGCCAGCTCGTGGTCACCAGACCCAACGCGAGGATCACGCTGGTCATCGCTGCGGTGAACCTGACCCCGCGTGGGTCGAGCGTCGTGACAGACATCTTTCGAGGGCCTCCTGACGATGTGGACTGGGTCTGCCGAGTCCGTCAGGCGGTGGGCGCGCGCCGGCGAGAGTCATGAGGACATGACGAGGCCGTGCTTGGAACGCGTACTACCGCCCGGTCAGTGCCATCAACACAGGCTGCTACCCACGCGGCAGAGATCAACCGCGCGCCTTCGGGTCAGCAGTACATGCACGAGACGGAGGTTACCCGGATAGACCGATCGCCGGGAAGAACGTTCATACAGTGGGACGGATTAGACCGTGCTGCTCACTTTGCGCGGCGGTGCCGGGTGCTCAGGTGGTGAACGAGATGATGGCTGCGCCGTTGCAGGTCACAGGAGCGGCTCGATCGCCTCGGAGAGGGCCTGGGGGCGGGGGACGCCGCCGACGCGGAACAGCTCCCGGCCCGCGCGGTCCAGTACCAGGGTCGTCGGGGTGCTGTGGACGCGCAGCGGCGTGGACCACTCGGGGTGGTCGGTGAGGTCGACCTCGACGTGGCGGACGTCGGTGGTCTTGCCCGCGAAGTCGGCCAGCAGGATGCGGGCGTGCCGGCACGGCTGGCAGAAGGTGGTCGACAGCTGGAGCAGCGTCACCTTCGCGTCCGGTTCGGGGGCGTCGGCGAGCCGCTGCTTGAGCCCGTCCGGGAAGTTGTCGGTCACGATCTCCTCACCGCCGCTCTCGCGCACCTTGCCCTGCCGGGCCTGCCAGACCAGCCCAAGCACGAGGGCCACCGGCACGACGATCAGCAGTGCGATCACACCTGGGCTCATCCCGTGGTCACCCCGTTGCCGTTGATCGTGACGTTCTCCGCGGTGCCCTCGATGACCAGCGCGCCGCGCTCGGCGCGCACCGCCGTGGGCTGCACCTCGAACGGCAGCATCCCCGGGTCGAGGGTGGTGTTGAACTGCTTGAGCACCGACTGCTCGAAGATCGGCGGCAGGTCGATCGGTCCCAGCGCGCTGTTGTTCAGCTCCAGCTTGCGCGGCTCGATCTCCATCTTGCCGTTGACCAGCGACAACACCGCGATCACCCGCACCTTGTTGTCGGAGCCCGCGATGTTGACGGTGCCGTCGAGCTGCACCGGCACGCGCTGGTCGTCGCCGCCCTCGGCCAGCCGCTTGTCGGACTCGCTGATGTTGCCGTCGTCGTCGGCGAGCGCGTCCGGGGCAGCGGGTTCGATGGTCAGGTCCTGGATGCCGATCAGGCGGGCGACGTCGGAGGCCTTCAGCTTCACCCGGCCCACCAGCTGGTCGACCGTGAACTGATCGGCGGTGCCCGCGATGACCTCGGAGGTCGCGACCTTCACGCCGTGCAGGTCGGCTTCGATGCCCACCTCGTTGAACGGCTCGACCGGCACCGCGTTGGCCACCAGCTGCACGTCGCGGTAGTTGCCCGCGGCGACCTGGGTCAGGAACGGGAAGCCGTTGATCGAGACTTCGGGCTGCTCCGGCAGCTTGAGCTGCTGGGCGACCTTCTTCGACACCTGGTACTCGGCGAACGCGGCCGAGCCGAAGTCGGCGGCGACCAGGAGGCCGATGACGAGGACGAGGGTGATCGCGAGCTTCTTCACTCCGCGCGTTCCGTTCTGTCGGGGCGCCGGGGGCCCGACCGGGCCCGATCGGGTGGTGTCACTGTATCGACCGCCCACGCCGCGATCCGGTCCACCAGTTCGGGGGTGGTCGAGCTCTCGGCGTGGCGCATGCCCTCGACCAGCCAGAACTCCGCGCCGCCCGCTTCGCTGAGGGCGCGCGCGTCGGATGGTGGGAAGTAGTGATCTTCGGCACCGTGCACGATCAGCTGCGGCACCTCGATGCGGGTGGCGAGTTCGATCGGCGACACCGGAACCCGAGGCCAGGGACCGGCCAGCCGGACGCCGAGCAGGCGGGCGCTCAACCGCCCGTGGGGTTGTTCGAGCAGCCAGTGGACCCTGCGCATCGCGGGGGTGTCGCGCACGAACCAGCGCGCCGGGCTGCTCACCGAGATCACCGCGTCCGGCGGGGTGCCCAGCGCGGCCTGCCGGAGCACGACCGATCCGCCGAGGGAGAACCCGACCGTGACGACGCGCTCGCAGCCGGCCGCGCGCAGGTGCGCCACGGCCACGTCGATGTCCATGGCCTCGTTCGGGCCGACGGTGGTCCGCCCGCCGGAGCGGCCGTGGCCGCGGAAGTCCGTGGCCAGCACCGGCCCGTGCGTGGCGAGCCGTTCCAGGACGCTGCGCACGCCGGGCTTCCGGATGTGGTTGGTGAAGCCGTGACCGACGACGAAACCCAGGGGCGCCGGAAGCCCCGGGCCGGGGTGCAGAACGCCGCGCAGCCGGGTTCCGTCTTCGGCTCGCAACGTGACGGGGCGACCGCGAAACATCTGTGAAACATGTGGTGCGCTTCCGTTCACAAATGTGATGCCCTCGGTTGGACCTGGGTTTTTCCGCCGCATGTCGGTTATTCTCCTTGCCATCCACAGGCAACGACGCCAAGTCATCCGATGACTGCGGGTGATGGCCACTCACGGCCGTCAGTCGTTCTCGCCTGGAGATGGAGGCCCCAGATGAGCTCCGAGCTGCTCCTGCTGACCAGTGAATCCGATTGCGACGCGGTCCTTCCGTCGCTGGCACTGCTGCCGCACCGGGTGCGAGTGCTGCCCGCCGACCCCGGGGCCATCCTGTCGGGCGGTGCGCACGACGTGGTCATCGTCGACGCCCGCACCGACCTCGTGGGCGCCCGTGATCTGTGCCGCCTGCTCGCTGCCGGTGACGCACCGGTGATCGCCCTGGTCAACGAGGGTGGTCTGGTGACCGTCAACGCCGAGTGGGGGGTCGACGACATCCTGCTGCCGACCACCGGACCGGCCGAGATCGACGCCCGGCTGCGCCTGCTGGTCTCCCGCCGCAGCGAGTCCTCCTCCACCGGTGACGGTTCGCTGAGCGTCGGCGACCTGGTCATCGAGGAGGCCACCTACACCGCCCGGCTGCGCGGCCGGGCGCTCGAACTGACCTACAAGGAGTTCGAGCTGCTGAAGTACCTGGCCGGTCACGCGGGCCGGGTGTTCACCCGCGCCCAGCTGCTGCAGGAGGTCTGGGGCTACGACTTCTTCGGCGGCACCCGCACCGTCGACGTGCACGTCCGGCGGCTGCGCGCCAAGCTCGGCCCGGAGCACGACTCCATGATCGGCACCGTGCGCAACGTGGGCTACAAGTTCGTCCGCCCGAACCGCGGAGGTTCGACCTCCCCGCTGGCCGCCGAGGTCGCGGAGGCCGAGTCCGCTGCGGCCGAGGCCGTGGAGTCAGCGGACTTGCGGAGCCTCAACGCGTAACCGCGAGATCACCTGACGAAGCCCTCGATCTTGAAGGTCGGGGGCTTCGTCGCGTGCGCGTGGGTAGGGTCGTGGATGTGCAGCTGACTTGGCGTAATGGACTGGACGACAGCGAGACGGCCGAGGTGATGGGCCTGCTCGACGAGACCGAGAAGGCCGACGGTGTCGCTCCGGTCGGTGAGCACGTGATCCTGCGGCTCAAGGCCCACCGCGACGTCGTCCACCAGATCGAGCCGGTGCAGGCCGATGTGCGGTCCGAGCACTTCATCGTTCGCGATTCCGGCGGTGTCCTGACCGGCTACGCGCACCTGGACACCGAGCACGAGGCCGGTTCGGGTCAGCTGGTCGCCGAGCTCGCCGTCCACCCCGAGCACCGGAGGCTGGGTGCGGGCACCCGGCTCGTCGAGGCGCTGCTGGAGCGCGCGGATCTGGGTGCCGAGCCGGACGCCGACACCGGGCGGCTGCGGATCTGGTCGCACGGCGAGCACCCGGGCGCGTTGCGGCTGTCCGAGCGCTACGGCTTCCACCGGCCACGCGAGCTGTGGCGGATGGGCCGCGAGCTGGCTGAGCCGGAGCTGCCCGACGCGCAGCCACCGGAGGGCGTGGCCATCCGCACCTTCCGGCCCGGCGAGGACGAGGCCGCAGTGGTCCGGGTGAACCACCGCGCGTTCGTCTGGCACCCGGAGCAGGGCGACATGACCGAGGAGGACGTGCGCGCCAAGGAGAAGGAGGACTGGTTCGACCCGGAGGGCTTCTTCCTGGCGGTCGACGAGTCCGGCGAGCTCCTGGGGTTCCACTGGACGAAGGTCCACCCCGACGGGACCGGTGAGGTCTACGTCGTCGGTGTCGACCCGCACGCGCAAGGCGGCGGCCTGGGGAAGTCACTGACCGTGGTCGGCCTGCGACACCTTCGGGATACCGGGCGTAGTCGCGTCATCCTCTACGTCGAAGCCGACAACGTGCCTGCGGTGAAGGTCTACCAGCGGCTGGGCTTCGCCAAGTTGGACAGCGACGTGCAATTCGGACGCTGAGCCGAGAATGCTGTGAGTCACGGTGCGAGTGGAAGATCTACCTCCCCCTCGCCCGTTGGGGTGTGTCCCCGCTTACTAAGCGTGCCTTGTTCACTTCGCGTTCACTTGGATGGTGAAGGCAGTCCATCCTCGCTGCTTAGCGTCTGGCACAAGCGGCATGAAGCACGAGCCTGCGCGGCTCGGCCGCGCCCGGCAGTTTGTCCCTTGGGTGGAGGAACGAAGTGAGAATCAAGCGGCACAGCGCTGCGTTGGCCGTCGTCGCCGCGGGCGCGCTCGTGCTCGCCGGCTGCGGCTCGGACCAGAACGTCCCGCAGGGCGGCGGCAACCCGGCCCTCGACGGCCTGCAGGTCGCGTGCGGTACCAAGCCGGTCTCCGGTGAGGGCTCGTCGGCGCAGAAGAACGCGGTCGACGTCTTCGCACGCGACTACGGCCTCAAGTGCCCGAACCAGACCGTCAACTACACCAAGTCCGGCTCCGGCAAGGGCGTCGCCGCCTTCACCGCCGGCCAGATCGACTTCGGTG
This sequence comes from Saccharopolyspora sp. NPDC049426, assembly GCF_040676935.1. NCBI lineage: Bacteria > Bacillati > Actinomycetota > Actinomycetes > Pseudonocardiales > Pseudonocardiaceae > Saccharopolyspora > Saccharopolyspora sp. NPDC049426. Next base: position 328,702 of record NZ_JBFAPZ010000001.1, read on the forward strand.
GTTCCGACTCCGCGCTGAAGGAGGAGAAGGGCGAGGTCGCCAAGGCGGCCGAGCGCTGCCAGGGCAACCCGGCCTGGAACCTGCCGATGGTGTTCGGTCCCGTCGCCATGTCCTACAACATCCCCGGCGTCTCCGACCTGACTCTCAACCCCGACGTGATCGCCAAGATCTTCAAGGGTGAGATCAAGAAGTGGGACGACCCGGCGGTCAAGGCGCTGAACCCCAACGCTCAGCTGCCGTCGATCGACATCGTTCCGTTCTTCCGCTCGGACGAGTCGGGCACCACCGAGAACTTCCAGAAGTACCTCAAGACCGCCACCGGTGGCGCGTTCTCCGGTGAGGGCAAGACCTTCCAGGGCGGTCAGGGCGTCGGCCAGGGCCGTGACGGCTCCGACCAGGTCGCGCAGTCGGTCAAGGCCACCGAGGGCGGCTTCACCTACGTCGAGTGGTCCTTCCCGAAGAACCTGGGCCTGGGCATCGCCAAGATCGACAGCGGCGCCGGCCCGGTCGAGCTCAACACCGCCAACGTCGGCAAGGCCATCGAGGGCGCCAAGATCGAGGGTGAGGGCAACGACCTCAAGGTCGACCTGGAGTCGATCTACGGCAACAAGGCCGCGGGCGTCTACCCGATCGTGCTGAACACCTACGAGATCGTCTGCTCGAAGGGCTACGACCCGGAGACCGCCAAGGCGGTCAAGGCGTTCCTGACCGTGGCTGCCAACGCCAACCCGCAGGAACTCGAGAAGGCGGGCTACGTCCCGCTGCCGGAGAGCTTCAAGGGCAAGGTCCTGGAAGCCGTCAACGCCATCTCTTGATAGTGACCGGGCCCGCCCGCACCCCGGGCGGGCCCCTGGTCCAACGGACAAGATGAGAGGCTGCAAACAGCAGTGACCGACTCGACGAGAGCCGCCACGCGCCCCGCGGGCACCACCGGTGCCCAGCGGGGCGCTTCGGCGCCCAGTTCCGGACCGGAGGCACCCATTTCCGCTCCAGAGAAGACAGCGGGCAAGTCCTCCCGCGTCGGCGACAAGGTGTTCTCCTCGCTCGCCACCGCTTCGGGTGCGTTCGTGGTGGCGGTGATCGCTGCCATCGCGATCTTCCTGCTCATCCGGGCGATCCCGGCGCTGCAGGTGAACCAGGTGAACTTCCTGTTCAGCAGGGAGTGGGACACCCGGGACCCGAGCAGCATGAGCTTCGGGATCCTCGACCTCGCGTGGATCACCGTGGCCAGCTCCATCGTCGCGCTGGTGATCGCGATGCCGCTGTCCGGTGGGATCGCCCTCTTCCTCACCCGGTACGCGCCGAGGAACCTGGCCCGCCCGTTCGCCTACATCGTCGACCTGCTGGCCGCGGTGCCCTCGGTCGTCTACGGCCTCTGGGGCTTCCTGGTGCTGGGCCCGTTCCTCAAGCCGGTGTCGACGTGGCTGAACGAGACGCTGGGCTGGATCCCGATCTTCGGCCAGGGCAACATCGCCCAGGTCGACTCCGGCGCGAACGTCTTCACCGCCGGGATCGTGCTCGCGGTGATGATCATCCCCACGATCACCGGCGTGACCCGCGAGGTCTTCGCGCGCACCCCGGACGCGCAGATCGAGGGCGCGCTGGCGCTCGGCGCGACCCGCTGGGAGGTCATCAAGACCACGGTGTGGCCCTTCGGCCGGAACGGCTTCGTGGGCGGTTCGATGCTCGGCCTCGGTCGCGCGCTGGGCGAGACGATGGCGCTGACCATCATCTTGAGCGCGACCACCGCGCCTCCCGGGTACAGCATCTTCGACAGCGGAGCGACCTTCGCGTCCAAGATCGCCCTCGGGTCCGCGGAGTTCAACAACAACCTGCAGGTCGGGGCCTACATCTCGGCCGGTCTGGTGCTGTTCGTCATCACCTTCGCAGTCAACGCGATCGCGCGCTGGATCGAGAGTGCGGCCGGCGCTAAGGGGAAGTCATGAGGACCGACGCTGCCGACGTGGAGCAGCTCGCAACCGCGCCGGCCTTCCAGAGCATCGGCTTCGGCCGGAAGTTCAAGGACAACCTGGCCACCGTCCTGTTCGCGGCGGCCTTCGTGATCGCGGTCATCCCGCTGCTGTGGGTGCTGTGGACGCTGCTGGAACGCGGTCTCCAGCCGGTCCTCAGCGCCGACTGGTGGTCGCACTCGTTCAAGGGCCTGCTGCCCACCGACACCGGCGGCGGCGTTTACCACGCCATGGTCGGCACCGTCTTCGAAGGCCTGGTCTGCCTGGTCTTCGCGGTCCCGCTGGGCGTGATGGTCGCCGTCTACCTGGTCGAGTACGGACAGCAGTCGAAGCTGGCGAAGGTCGCCACCTTCATGGTGGACATCCTCAGCGGTCTGCCCTCGATCGTGGCCGGCCTGTTCATCTACGCGCTGTGGATCACCACCTTCGGCTTCACCCGCAGCGGTTTCGCGGTGGCGCTGGCGCTGCTGCTGCTGATGCTGCCGGTCGTCGTCCGGGTCACCGAGACGATGCTGCTGATCGTGCCGAACGAACTGCGCGAGGCGGCCTACGCGCTGGGTCTGCCGAAGTGGAAGACGATCGTGCGGATCGTGCTTCCGACCGCGCTGTCGGGCATCGTCACCGGCGTCATGCTCGGCCTGGCGCGCGTTCTCGGCGAGACCGCGCCACTGCTGATCCTGGTCGGGTACTCCTCGGCGATCAACTTCGACCTCTTCGGCGGGGAGATGGCGTCGCTGCCGCTGACCATCTTCATGGAGCGCAGCACCGGAACCATGGCCGGTGACTACCGGATGTGGGGGGCGGCGCTGACCCTCGTGATCGTCATCATGCTGATCAACCTTGCCGCGACCGGTCTGTCCAAGATCTTCGCGATCAAGACCAAGTAGGGACTTTCGAAATGGCCAAGCGTCTCGACATCAAAGACCTGAACCTGCACTACGGCAAGTTCCACGCCGTGCAGGACGTGACCCTGCAGGTGCCCGCCCGCAGCGTCACCGCTTTCATCGGTCCCTCCGGTTGCGGCAAGTCCACCGTGCTGCGGTCGCTGAACCGGATGCACGAGGTCATCCCGGGTGCCCGCGTCGAGGGCAAGGTGATGCTCGACGGCGAGGACATCTACGCCGACAACGTCGACCCGGTGCAGGTGCGCAAGACCATCGGCATGGTCTTCCAGCGGGCCAACCCGTTCCCCACCATGTCCATCCGGGACAACGTGGTGGCCGGGCTGAAGCTGGCGGGCGAGAAGAACAAGTCGCACCTCGACGAGGTCGCCGAGAAGGCGCTGCGCGGCGCGAACCTGTGGGAAGAGGTCAAGGACCGGCTGAACAAGCCGGGCGGCGGCCTCTCCGGCGGTCAGCAGCAGCGGCTGTGCATCGCCCGCGCCATCGCCGTGCGTCCCGACGTGCTGCTGATGGACGAGCCCTGCTCCGCGCTGGACCCGATCTCGACCCTGGCGATCGAAGACCTGATCTCGCACCTCAAGCAGGACTACACGATCGTCATCGTCACCCACAACATGCAGCAGGCCGCCCGCGTCAGCGACCAGACCGCGTTCTTCAACCTGCGCGCCGTCGGTGAGCCCGGTCAGCTCGTGGAGATCGACGAAACCGGCAAGATCTTCTCCAACCCCACCCAGAAGGCCACGGAAGACTACATCTCCGGCCGCTTCGGCTGACCTTCGGCGACGCGAAATGCAGGGCCTCCCAAGGGAAGCCCTGCATTTTTGTCCTCTTCTCACGTCAGGCAAGCGACGAAGTCGCTTTCTCCTCACCCCACCTGAGCAACTAGCACCGCCGCGGGTTCTCAGACGTCTTCTGGGGAGGACAGCCGTAGCGCCGCGTATCCGTTCCATACTCAAGTCTCGGATCCCGGAGCCAGAAGGCGTCTGAGGTTCCGCTTCCCGCACCGCCAAGCAGAAGGACCACAGAGTCTTAAACCGGCAGCTCGTCCGCAATCGAGGAGATGAAGGCGCTGGAGTCCTTCGGGGTCATGGCGCTGGTGCAGACCTGCTCGAAGGCTTTGAGGTAGTCGGCCGTGTCGGCGGCCTTGTCCAGGAAGCGGGAGTTGGCCGAGTCGCCCAGGTGCACGACCTGGGGGTCGGCCTCGTTGGTGAAGGAGAACACCGCTGCGCGGTCGCCCATCAGCGGGTGGCCGCCGTGATGGAACGGCAGGACCTGGATGGTGACGTTGCGGCGGTAGCCCAGCAGCACCAGGTGCTCCAGCTGCGCCCGCATCACGGCGGGACCGCCCACGCGGCGCCGCAGAGCCGACTCGTCGAGGACCGCCCACAGCTCCAGGGGTTGTTCGCCCAGCAGCCGCTGCTGGCGCGTGGAGACCACCTTGAGCCGTTCGGCGATCTCGTCGTCGGTGAACACCTGGGAGTCCGAGGCCAGCAGGGCCTGGGTGTAGTCGGTGGTCTGCAGCAGCTCGGGCAGCGGGTCGCTGCCGAAGCAGCTGACGGCCTTCGCCGAGGTCTCCAGCCCGAGGTAGGTCTGCAGGCCGGGACGCAGCGCCGTGCTGGGGTACTGCTGCCACCAGCCGCGCTGCTTGGAGTCCTGGGCCAGGTCGATGAGCGCTTCGAGCTGGTCGCCGGCGACGCCGTAGAACTCGGCCATCAGGCGCACGTCGGAGGTGCGCACCGGTACCCGGCCCAGCTCGATCTGGCTGATCTTGCCCTGCGAGCAGTCCAGGTGGGCGGCGACCTCGCGGTGCGTGCGGCCGGCGATCTCGCGGAGGCGCCGCAGTTCACTTCCCAGTCGACGTCGGTGCACGGTCGGACTCTTACCCACCGAGCACCTCATCGGTACGAGTTCGGTCGCTTCTCACTCGAAAGAGGATGGCACACGATGATCACAACATCGAGTGCTGAGACCGACTATTAATACTTTCCGCGCAAGATCGTCACCGACCAGCGAAAAGCGATCAACGGGACGGCATCTTTCCGGTCACGATGAACTCGACCCGGCGAGCGACCGCGACCGCGTGGTCGGCGAAGCGCTCGTAGAAGCGGCCCAGCAGCGTCACGTCGACGGCCGTGGCCACGCCGTGCTCCCAGTCCGGGCTCATCAGCACGGTGAACAGGTGGCGGTGCAGGTCGTCCATCTCGTCGTCGACCTCGTCCAGCAGCCGGGCTGCCTCGACGTCCTGGGTGCGGATGACGGTGCTGACCTGGTGGGCCAGCTTCACGGCGATGCGGCCCATCTCGGCGAAGTAGGCGGCGACGTCGTCCGGCAGCACCGCGTTCGGGTGCCGGCGCCGGGCGGCCTTGGCCACGTGCAGGGCGAGGTCGCCCATCCGCTCCATGTCCTCGGCGGCGTGGATGGTGGCGATGACGCTGCGCAGGTCACCGGCCACCGGGGCCTGGAGGGCCAGCAGCCCGAAGGCGTACTCCTCGGCCCGGGACCGCGCCTCGTCGACCAGCGCGTCCTCGTCGATGACCTGCTCGGCCAGGCTCAGGTCGGTCTCCAGGAGCGACTTGGTGGCGCGCTCCATCGCCGTGCCGACCATCGCCGACATGGAGGCGAGAACGTCGGTCAGCATGCCTAGTTGTTCCTGGTAGACCTCGCGCATGTCACCCAGCGTACTTCCCCGCGGAATCGGACAGAATGACCTGTGGTGAACCGGAGGTGAAATCGGCGTGATCGACCAGCTCGAAGCCGACGATAAGCGCAGGTCAGCCGCAGATCTCGGTTCCAGCGCTCACGGTTGAGTCACCCGGGAGGGACGGCTCCGCGGGCTGCTGGTGCAGCACGCGGCCGACACCCGCCGCGCCACCGGAACCGCCCGATCCGCCGGTCGGACTGGACTGGGCGGCCTTCTGCGGAGTGCCGTCGGTGGTCACCGGTGCGTCGTCGATCATCGACTGGAACAGCGCCCTCGCGGCGTCGTCGCGCAGGACTTCCATGCCCTCTTCGTTGGCGTAGCCGGTGGTCGGGACCGTCACGAAGGTGACCTTGTTCGGGTCCAGGCCCTGCAGCTGCTGGCCCAGGTCCATCAGCCGGTCGGCGCCGATGTTGTCGCCGAAGGTGTTGGCGCTGACGGCCTTGACGAAGTCGCTGAGCTTGCGCGGGTCCAGCAGCACCTGGCTGGACATGGTCTTGCGCAGCAGCGACGACAGGAACATCTGCTGGCGCTGCATCCGGCCGTAGTCCGAGGTCGGGTCGCCCTTGACGTGCCGGGCGCGGACGTAGGTCAGGGCCTGGTCGCCGGTGAGGTTGTGCCGTCCGGCCTCGGGGATGACCGTGCCGAGCGTGGAGTCCACGACGGGCTTCTCGGTGCAGATCTCGACGCCGTGCACGGCGTCGACCATGGACTTGAAGCCGTTGAAGTCGATGCCGAGGAAGCTGTCCATCCGCAGGCCGGAGAGCTGCTGGATGACCTTGGTGGTGCACAGCGGGCCGCCGACCGCGTACGCCTCGTTGAGGCGCGCGCCCTTCTTGCCCGGGACGATCTCGCCGCTGTACTTGCCGGTATTGGGGTCCCAGCGCTGGCAGTCGGGCCTGTCCACCTGCAGGTCGCGCGGGAAGGACACCAGCTCCACCCGGCTCCGGTCGGCGGGGATGTGGGCGACCATCGTGGTGTCCGAGCGAGCGCCCGGTTCGTCGTTCTCGTCGCCGACGCCGTCGGACGCACTGGCTCCGGCGCGGGTGTCGGAGCCGATCATCAGGAAGTTCTGGTCGCCCGCCTGCCCGGCGGCGTCCTTGATGTCGGAGGAGTTCGGGTCCAGCGCCAGCACGGCGGGGGGTCCGAACAGCGCGGTCGCGCCCCAGGCGAAGCCCAGCGACAGGAACACCGTCAGCGACGCGGCGACCGCCACGGCCATGACGATGAGGTGCGTGCGGCGCTTGCGCTGCTTCTTCTTCCACTCCATGCGCGACCCGCCACCGCGGTCGTCGCGGAAGTCGAAGGGCATGTCGCTGCCGAGCTCGGGTTCCTTCTTGTTGCCGGGGAGCCACGCGTAGCGCTTGCGGCGCTTGGCCTCCTCGGCGGCGATCTCGTCGTGCACCGCGGAGAACCGGGCGAGCGTGAGGTCGATCTGCTCGATGTCGTTCTTGCGATCGTCTTCGTCGCCGAAGTCCTCGGCGATGCCGGCTTCGTCGTCGAACTCGTCGAGTTCGGAGTAGCCGTCGGCGGGCGCCACGATCGCGGTCTTCTCGGCCTGCTCGACCGGCGGCGGCGTGGGTTTGGCGGGCCGCGCGGGCCGCTCCTGCTGCGGGGCCGCCGGCACGCGCGGGTGCTGCGTGGTGGCGTCCATGTCGGCGGGCGGGTGCGCGGGGGCCGGATGCGCGGGGGCCGGGCGCGGGTTGCGGCCGGACGGGGGTGAGACGCGCTGCGGGGCGTCGGTGCTCAGCGCCTGGCTGATCCGGGTGGCCTCTTCCGCCGGCGGCTCGGGGTTGCGCCGGGCGGGACGCGCGGCGGCACCACCGGTGAACGCGGCGGCGGCTCCTGGAGCGGCGGGAGGTGGTGGCGGGGTGGGTCGCTGATTGCGACCGGAGGGCGGGGACACCGGGCCTGCCGGCGGCGGCTGCACGGGCCGCGGACCGGTGCTCGGCGGGGTCCAGCCGGCCGGGGGCGCCGGGTTGTTCGGCGGAGCGGGCGGCGTGGGCATCGGGCGACTCGGCGGTGCCTGCCGGGGGCGGCGGCCGGTCGGCTCGGGCGAGGTCCACGCCTGCGGAGGTTCCGGCGGTGCCTGCGGAGCGGCCCGACGCGGGCCGGTCTGCGGGGGTTTTTGCGGAGGTTTTTGCGGAGGTTGAGGTGCCGACGGCGGCTGCGGCTCAGCGGCGCGGCGGTGGCCGGAGGTGCCCGGTCCCTTGCCGTGCTTGGACAGCAGGTCGATCACGCGGGTGCCACCCGAGCCGTCCTCTGACAACGCGCGTCGGCGACGTCCGGAACCACTTGCCGAACCGGTGGCATCGGCGTCTTCGTCGGGGCGGGTACGCCGGTGCCCGAAGTCGCCATGCCGGGGGTCTTGCGGCACGCGTGTTCCCTCCCAACCTGCCTCAGTCATCGTTCTGCGGATCTTGACGCGCTCGATACTCCCCGACATGTATCGCGTTGCGCCTCAAAGATAGTACGGCTGATCGCCCGAACTGACGATAGCGCCGACAGTTTCTTCACAATCAGTGCACGATCCTACCGTCCCGCTGGTCTGTTACGACTAACAGTGCTAAGCCAGATGACCGGTATGCGCGCAGCTTGAAGGCACCGAGTGTCCTCGGGTGATCGCCATCAGTAACCGACGGCTCTCCCGGCCTCGGAGACGCGCTCGCCTGCGGCACCGGCCAACCGGACTTTCGCGCCCTTCCGGTACGCGACGGCGTTCCGGCCGGCCCGCTTCGCCGCGTACAGCAGAGCGTCGGCGGAGATGAGCTGTTGCTCGCCCGAGACGTGCCCGCCGGTTCCCTGCTCGTGCACGACGCCGATGCTGATCGTCACGCCGAGTCCGGACGCCATGGTCTCCCACGGGAAGTGCTCCACGCGCTGCCGGGCCGCTTCGCAGACCTGCACCGCCGAGTTGGGCAGGATGTGCGGCAGCACCAGCACGAACTCCTCACCGCCGTAGCGGGCGCAGAACGCGCCGTCCGGCAGCGCCTCCTGCAGCAGGTCGACGACGCGCTGCAGCACCCGGTCCCCGAACAGGTGTCCGTAGGTGTCGTTGACCAGCTTGAACCAGTCCAGGTCGATCAGGGCCACGGCAATGCCCTCGCCGGTCATGGAGTTCTCGGCGACCAGGTCCGCGAGCCGTTCGTCGAGGTAGCGACGGTTGTAGCTGGCGGTGAGGCTGTCGCGCAGGCTCTCCTCGCGAGCCTTGGCGTGCTCCTTGCGCAGCAGTTCGACCTCGCTGCGCAGCTGTTCGGGCACGGCGGGCTTGTCCGACGACATCATGTCCAGCGCGGACCGCAGGTGGTGGTACGCCTGCCGCCACTGGCCCCGGGAGGCCAGCAGGCGCGCGATGGACTCGTGCAGCTCCGCCATGCCCGTGCCGCCGGCGACTTCCTCACGGCTGCGAGGCGTGGGCGGTTGCGGCACGTCACCGCCACCGGAGTGCGGGTCTTGCCCGGCGTACCTGTTGCGGATCACGTCGACCACCTCCCGTCCGCGCTGTCGTCATCTGACGGAACGATCATGCCGGTTGGACTCGCCACACATCTCAATTCGCGCGATCGGGTGACAACGTCGGCGATCGGAGACCGAGTCATCGGCTCCTAGGTGTGTACCGGGCGGAGGGGCGGATGTGGAAGCGAATCGGTTCGGACCCACCCGCACGGACGAGCCAGTGTCGGTTTCATATCACCGCCCTGCAACCGCATCGAGGTGATCTTGGCCGCATGTCAGAGGTTTTCGGTTATTGGGGACAGGGTGCGAACCCGAAGGTCCGCCCGTCGAGGACTACGAGGTGTTGTGACCCGATTTGATGACCGGTGGCGCTGCCGTTCACGCGGGTGGTGACTTCGACGCCGATCGCCCAGATCTCGCCGCGCGGGACCACGCCGTCGGCGGTGAATCCGGGGTCGGGCCGCAGCGTGCTCCAGGCGGGGTCCAGCTGGACCGTGAGATCGCCCAGTTCGCACGTGCTGTCGGTGAAATCGGGGTGCTGCGAGCGGTGGAAGAACTCCTGCTGCGCCTGCGGCCCGGCTGTCGCGGCGGTGTTGTTGTCCGCGAAGTAGCCGCGGAAGTCCGGTTGCTGCGGGGCCGTCGCACACCCGGCCGCGCACAGCGCGACCAGGAGCGGCCAGACCACTCGCACGGGTCAGCCGCCGCTGGAGTCGATCTCCGCGCCCGAGGGCACGGTGAGGTCGTCGGGGTCGTCGAGCCAGCCTTCCGGCAGCACGACCTTGCCCGCCGATCCCTGCCGTCCGCGCGGTCCTTCGGCGTCGACCGGGAACGGCACGTCCGGGTCGAGCTGGGCCAGCAGGTCGTCGAGCTGCGCGAGGCTGGAGACGAGTCCGAAACCCTGCCGCAGATCCGATCCCACGGGGAATCCCCGCAGGTACTGCGACATGTGCTTGCGCAGGTCCCGAAGGCCCTTCTCCTCGCCCATGTGGTCGGCGAGCAGCTCGCCGTGACGCCGCAGCACGCGCGAGACCTCGCCCAGGTTCGGGCCTTCCGGAACGGGGCGTCCGGTGAACGCGGCTTGCAGGTCGCGGAACAGCCACGGGCGCCCGAGGCAGCCGCGGCCGACGACCACGCCGTCGCAACCGGTTTCGGCCACCATCCGCAGCGCGTCGTCGGCGCTGAAGATGTCGCCGTTGCCGAGCACCGGGATGGAGGTGACGTGTTCCTTGAGAGTGCGGATCGCCGACCAGTCCGCGGTGCCGGAGTAGCGCTGCGAGGCGGTCCGGCCGTGCAGCGCGACGGCGGCGGCACCGTTGTCCTCGGCGATGCGACCGGCGTCGAGGTAGGTGATGTGCTCGTCGTCGATGCCGATGCGGAACTTCACGGTGACCGGGATCCCGGCGGGCTCGGCGGCTTCGACGGCGGCGCGCACGATGTCGGCGAACAGCCGCCGCTTGTACGGCAGCGCCGATCCGCCGCCCTTGCGGGTCACCTTCGGCACCGGGCAGCCGAAGTTCATGTCGACGTGATCGGCGAGGTCCTCCTCGACGATCATGCGCACGGCCTTGCCCATGGTCAGCGGGTCGACGCCGTAGAGCTGCATCGAGCGCGGGTGCTCGTCGGCGTCGAAGGTGATCATTTCCAGCGTCTTCGGGTGCCGTTCCACCAGCGCGCGGCTGGTGATCATCTCGCACACGTACAACCCGGCGCCGTACTCCCGGCACAACCGCCGGAACGCGACGTTGGTGATCCCAGCCATGGGCGCGAGCACCACCGGCGGATCGACCACGTGGGGTCCGATCCGCAGCGTCTTGGCGCCCGTCGCGGCGGGCAGGTCCAGAGCGGTCATCGCACCCATTGTCCCTGATGCCGAACCTCGATCACCCGTGACCTGCGTCGCGGTCGTTCTCGCAGCCGGAAGAGCAGGGAGGGCACCCGCCTGTCGGCGAGTGCCCTCCCGCTGGTTCAGGCGGCTCAGAAGTCCGCGGCGATGCAGGCCAGGCGAGAGCCCGCGGAGCCGGCCTTGCCGGGCTCGGAGTGGGTATGGGTCTCGTGGATGACGACCGACTGGGCGTCATCGCGGGTGGCCAGCGCCCAGGAGCCCTCGGCGGCGGCGGTGCCGTTGCCCTGGGCGTCGGTGTGGAAGTCCAGCCAGACCTCGTTCTGCGGGTTGGCGAAGGCCGGGTCGACCGACGGCTTCACCGGGTCCGCCTTCTCCTGGTAGTGCGAGCCGGCGTCCTCGCCGGTCGGGCCGCACGGCTTGACGTGCACGTGCGCACCGTAGGCGCGGTTCGGCTGCAGGCCCTTGACCTCGACGGTCACCTTGCTCTTGCCGTCGGCGTTGGAGGAGGACACGTTGATCTGCCCGCCCACCGGCACCTGGTCCGGCTTGTAGGTGATGGCCTTGGCGGCCGGTGAGAAGTTCTCGAACGTCCCGGAGGTCTGCTTGCCCGCAGCGGACTGTCCCTGGGCGGGAGCCTGCGGCGCGGGCTGGTGCTGCGCGTGCTCGGCCGAATCGCCACCGCCGCAGCCGGCGAGCAGTGCGCCGGCGGTGCACAGGCCCGCGATGGAACCGAACAGTCGCGTCCGCTGCTGAAGCATAGGTATCTGTCCTTAGTGGTTGCCGACGTATCGGCGCCGTTTCTGCCCGCATGAACGGTTTTGGCACATTCAGGTCACGCCTGCTCAGCGGCCGTGCGGGCAATCCCTTCCCTGGGGCTTTGATCCTATGTGCCCAAGGTTGCGGTCCGGCATCACCCGGGCCACGTGGAATCGAAACTTCCGGTTGGGCGAAGAAATCGCCCCAGCTCGGCACGATCAAGCCTCGGTCCGGAGCGACCCTCGTCACGCCCGGCGCGCACGATTCCACATTGGACTAGACCCGACGTCCCAGCGGGCTCCGGCGAACGCGCGCACCGCTGCTCCGTTCGGACGATCATCGCGGCGCGTCGTGGCGAGCGTTGCGGACGGGGTGTGAGATGCCTAATGTGTTACTCGAAGTAACAGGTTCGCTCGACGTCTCCGGAGGAGGTTGCGGTGCCGGTTCCCGAAGCGCTCTCGAAGCTGGTCGACAGCACGGTCGCGCAGACCGCGAAGTTCTACGAGCAGGTTCGCGAGGACACCGCCGAGCACGTCGCGCGGTTCTCCGGACGTGCCGCCAGCTGGGCGGATCAGGCCGGTGCCGCGACGGCGGAGTTCACCGACGACGCCGCGACCAAGGCGGCGGCGGTGAGCAGGACCGCGGCGGACCGGGTCGCCCACGCCACCAGCGGTCTCGCCGACAACGTCGGTGAGCGCATCATCCGCGTCGGCGAGCGTCTCAGCCGCCGCGACTGATCCGCCGAAAACCCTTGGCGGCTAGGCGTTCTTCTCGGCGTCGAGGACGCGGCTCACCGATTCCGGGTCGCGGCCGACGACGGTGGTGCCCTCGGACGCGGTGATGATCGGCCGCTGGATCAGCTTCGGGTTCTCGCTCATCAGCCGCAGCCAGTCGTCCCGGTGCTCGGCGTCCTTCGGCAGCTCGCGGAGCCCGAGCTCCTTCGCCACGGCCTCGCCGGTTCGCGCGATGTCCCACGGTTCCAAGCCGAGTCGCCCCAGCACGGCTTCGAGCTCGGCGACGGACGGAGGGTCTTCGAGGTACCGCCGCACGGTGTACCCGGCCCCGGCGGCGTCGAGCTCACCAACAGCGGAACGGCACTTCGAGCACTGCGGGTTGACCCAGATCTCCATCACGGCTCCACACTACCCACGCCGCCAGCCAACACCGCCTGATGCCCTTTGTAAGCAGCAAGAACCTCCTGCACCGAACCGATCTCGCGGATCGTGCCCTCGTCCATCCAGATAGCCGTGGTGCACAACTCCAGCAGGAGTTCGTCGGAATGCGAGGCGAACACCAGCATTCCCGAGCGTTCGACCAGATCCACCATGCGATGGCGGGCTTTCGCGATGAATGCCGCGTCGACCGCGCCCAAGCCCTCGTCGAGAATGAGGATCTCCGGGTCGATCGTGGTGACCACCCCGAGCGCCAAGCGCACCCGCATGCCGGCGGAGTAGGTGCGCAGCGGCATGTGCAAGTAGTCGCCGAGCTCGGTGAACTCCGCGATGTCGTCGGCGCGTTCCCGCATCTGCGCGCGGGTCATGCCGAGGAACAGGCCGCGGATGACGATGTTCTCGTAGCCCGAGACCTCGGGGTCCATCCCAACGCCGAGGTCGAAGACCGGGGCGACCTTGCCCCGGATGCGGGCGGTGCCGCGAGTGGGTTCGTAGATGCCCGACAACAGCCGTAGCAGCGTCGACTTGCCCGCTCCGTTGTGTCCGACGAGCGCCACGCGGTCGCCGTCGCGCAGCGACAACGAGATGCCCCGCAGCGCCTCGATCACCGGCACCTTGGCCCCGGTGCCGATCTTGCCTCCGACCTTGCCGAAGACCTTCTTCTTTAGTGAGCGCGTTCTGGCGTCGAAGATCGGGAAATCGACGTAGGCGTCGCGCACCTCGATGTTCACCACGGTCCGGCCTCGCTCTCGTATAAGCGAACGAAAATTACCATTCGCATATGGAGAGTTCGAAGGCAGGCGGTAGCGTCGTGGAGATGACCGCCCCGCATTTCCGGCCGCCGCAGCAGGCACGCAGCCGAGAGTCCCTGCAGAAGCTGCTGACCTCGGCCGAGGACGTCCTCAGCACAGGCGGCATCGACGACTTCACCGTCGCGGCGGTCGCCGAGCACGCGGGCGTGTCGGTGGGCGCGATCTACCGTCGCTTCAGCGGCAAGGAACAACTGCTCGAAGCAGTGAAGGACCAGCTCCTCGAACAGCTGGAATCGGCTGTGGCCGAGGCCCTCCGGTCAGCCCGTCCTGGCCTGCGCGGCTTGATCGAAGCCTTCACTCGCGCGATGGCGGGCGCCTTCTCGGGGCACACCCGGGCCTTCCCCGAACTGCTCAGCGGGCAGTCGGCGGACGGCGCCGAGCGCGGCTTGCGGGCGTTGGACACGGTCCAACGGGCACTCGTCGACGCCGTCGAGCCGCACTTGAACGACATCGCGCGGTCCGAACCGCGGGCTGCCGTGCGGTTCACCGCTCGCACCATCATCGGCGCCTGCGTTCACCGAGCCGCCAGCAGCCACGCCTGGCCGGACGACCTGACCTGGCCGATCTGGGCCGACAGGACCGCGGACATGGCCGTTGCCCACCTGACCTCGCACGATTGACATCTCAGGCGCGGGACCAGAGGTTCTGGAGGGCGTGGTTGACGGTTTCCGGTTCTTGGACGTGCGGGTAGAAGCCGGGCACCGTCAGGAGTTCTCCGCCGATGCGGTCGGCGAGAACCTGGGCGGCGATGGTGAGCGGTTCGCCCGCGAGCTGCCGGTAGGGCCGGTGGGCGGTTTTGGTCCGAACCGACCGGGCAGAACCGACATCGATCATGGGCGGTTCGGACCGAGACCGCCCGATGCCAACGGCCGCGGAGGCGAAGGGTGAGCGGACCGTGGAACAGCCCTGGTTCGGTAGGCTCGGCGAGAAGCGATATGCGCCGAGTTTTCCCAGTTAGGGGGCTGGATGCCTGAGTTGGCCTTCCGGGGCCGGGCTGTGGTCAGCGATCGGGCCTTGATCATGGCGATCGTCAACCGCACGCCGGATTCGTTCTACGACCACGGCGCCACCTTCGAGGAAGGCCGGGCTCGGGCGGCCATCGCCGACGCCGTCGCGGAAGGCGCCGACGTCCTGGACATCGGCGGCATCCCGGCGAGCCCGGGTCCGGAGGTGACGGTCGAGGAGGAGATCCGCCGCGTGCTCCCGACCCTGGAGTGGACTCGCGCGGAGTTCCCCGACCTGATCATCAGCATCGACACCTACCGGCACGAGGTCGCCGACCGCGTGTGCCAGGCCGGCGCCGACCTGCTCAACGACACGTGGCAGGGCTACGACCCGGAGATGCTCGACGTCGCCGCCCAGTACGGCGCCGGTTACGTCTGCTCCCACACCGGCGGGCTGGAACCGCGCACCGACCCGTCGCGCCCGCACTACGACGACGTCGTCGCGGACGTCATCGACCAGACGACGACGCTGGCGGAGAAGGCGGTTTCGCTCGGCGTTCCCCGCGAAGGCCTGCTGATCGACCCCGCGATCGACTTCGGCAAGAACACCTACCAGTCGCTGGAGATCCTCCGCCGGTTGCCGGAACTGATCGACACCGGCTGGCCGGTGCTGATGGCGATGAGCAACAAGAACGTCGTGGGCGAAACGCTCGACGTGGAGCTCGGCGACCGCGTGACCGGCACGCTCGCCGCGACCGCGCTCGCCGCGCAGGCCGGGGCTGCCATGTTCCGCGCGCACCAGGTCCGGCAGACCCGGCACACCCTGGAAATGGTCGCGAGCATCGCAGGCGGGCGCGAGCCCTCGAACGTCGTGAGGTATCTGGACTGATGCACCTGTTGTGGCCGCCCGACGAGGCGGGGAACGTCGAACGCGCTGAGCTCGAACGCCTCTACGGGTATCCCGAGGGCGAGTCCAAGTGGCTGGCGGTGAACTTCGTGTCGAGCGCGGACGGTGCCGTCGAGGTCGCCGGACGCTCCGGCGGGCTGACGAACGCGGCCGACCGCGAGGTGTACCCGCTGGGGAGCAAGCTGGCCGACGTCATCCTGGTCGGGTCGAACACCGCGGTCATCGAGGAGTTCCGCGGCATCGACCCCGACGAGGACCAGGCCGAGCTCCGCGAGCGCCACGGTCTGGCGCCGATCCCCCGCATCGCGGTCGTCACGTCCGGTCGAACCCTCCCGCCGGAGCCGCCGGTGATCACCGACGCCCAGGTCCCGACGATCGTGATCACCAGCGGTTCAGCACCTCGCGAGCTGCGGGAGCAGTGGGACGCGGCCGGTGCGGAGGTCGTGCTGGCCGGTGAGTCCGAGGTCGACTTCGGCGCGGCGATCGCGGCACTGGAACAGCGGGGCCTCCGGCGGATCCACTGCGATGGCGGCCCGCGGCTCTTCGGCTCGCTGCTCGAAGCGGGTGCCGTCGACGAGCTGCGCCTGACGATCTCGCCGCTGCTGGTGTCCGGGACGGCGGACCGGATCGCCACGGGCGCCGGCATCGACCCCGCCCGGCTCAGCCTCGCCTCGGTGCTCGCGCAGGACGACACCCTGCTGGTCCGCTACCTGGTCTCGAACAGCTGAGCGCTCCTCGCGGCTCGGCTGTTCTGGCAGACTTGCCCGCATCGGGCCTCCGAGGCCCTCTCAGGAAGGAACGGGCATTGCGAGATCTTGGATCCAGCGCGGTCGACTTGGTCTTCCGCGGTCGCCGGGTTGTTCGGGACCGGGCGTTGGTGATGGCGATCGTCAACCGCACGCCGGATTCGTTCTACGACCGAGGCGCCACCTTCGAGGAAGACGCGGCCAAGGCGGCTGTGGAACGCGCTGTCTCAGAGGGCGCCGACGTGATCGACATCGGCGGGGTGACCGCGAGCCCCGGCGCCGAGGTCGACACCGAGGAAGAGATCCGGCGCGTGCTCCCGACGGTGGAGTGGACCCACCAGAACTACCCGGACGTGCTGATCAGCGTGGACACCTGGCGGCACGAGGTGGCCGACGCGGTCTGCCGAGCGGGCGCGGACATCATCAACGACGCCTGGGGCGCCGCTGACCCGCAGATCCTCGACGTCGCGGCGAACTACGGCGCGGGGTACCTGTGCACCCACGCCAACCGCGACCCCCGCGCCGAGCCGGTCCGCTCCGACTACGACGACGTCGTCTCCGCGGTGGTCCACGAGACCACGCGCTTGGCCGAACTCGCCGAGTCCAAGGGCGTGCCCCGCGAGGGCATTCTCATCGACGGCACCGGCTACGGGAAGAACACGGTGGACCACCTGGAACTGGTGGCACGCGTGGAGGAGATCGTCTCCGCGGGATGGCCGGTGCTGATGGCGCTGTCGAACAAGACCTTCGTCCGCGAAAGCCTGGACCTGGACGTCGCCGACAAGGACGAGCTCCTCACCGGCACCCTGGCGGCCACCGCCGTGGCCGCCCACGCCGGAGCCATCATGTTCCGCTCCCACCAGGTCCTGCCCACCCGGCGCACGCTGGAGATGGTGGCCTGCATCCGCGGCATGCGCTCCCCGATCAGAGAACAGCAGTGGATCTCCTGACCTGATCAGGACAGCAACAACCCCAGGCCTGGGGTTGTTGCTGGGCCGCCATGGGAATCGAAAACCTGCACCACGATCCATGGTGGACAGCGCTTGTCGTTTCCTGGCAACGCCTTTGGGAACCTGATCGGACGGATTCCAATTTCGCGAGAAATTGGAACTCCCCCAGCGGGCGGGCGTGTTGTGAAGATCTCGAAGTTCGCCTCGCCTGGCGTTGTTCGCCGTCGTCCGCAGCTGGTTCTCGGCAACTGGTCGGCGACTTCCGTGGTCACCAACGTGGTCTGACGACGTTGGCCGACCGCGTTTGCTGGGTCCGTGCGCGGTGCGAGTGGAGCGCTGGGCCAGCCGGAGAGAGGTGCGGCCAGCCCAGCGCCCTTGCGAGTCGTTGACCGCCCACGTATGGGGGTGTCGTAGGCGGTCAACGTGAACGTCACTCGCGGTGCAGAACGATAGGTGGACGCACCATGCGCCATCGGTAGGCGCAGCTATTCGACCTGCAGTCCACTCAATCGGATTACACCCCCTGGCACTGAGCGCCGAAAAAGGCGGCACGCCCGGCCAGGCGGCAGGTGGGCTGCGGGGAGTTCGTTCGCCACCTGGCGCCCGATCCGACGTGAGGTTTGGTCGGGCCGGCCAGCGAGGTGCAGCGACCGACCCGTGCCGAGCCTTCTGGATCTTCCCCATCCTCCAGCCCGACAACCCAAGGTAGAACACTCGTGCGAATGATCGCCAGTTGTGGACCCCGGGACAGCTTCGGCAAGGGACAGCTCTGGGGTCGCGTGCGCCGGTTTTGGGTCGGGCCTCAGATGTTGAGCGGGCCGGTCGTCTCAACGTCGGCCACTGCCCTTCCGGCGGGCTGGCGAGGGCCGGGACCTGCGAGTCGTTCGGGTCGGGCGTGATCTTGAAAAAGAACCCCAGGCCGTGTGACCTGGGGTTTTTGGTGGGCCGCCAGGGGATCGAACCCTGAACCCGCGGATTAAAAGTCCGCTGCTCTGCCAGTTGAGCTAACGGCCCTCGAGCGCAAGGTTACAAGGTCCGGATGATCTTCGTGGCTCGTGGTAGCGGCAATTCGGACCGAAGTCACACCATGGCGTCCGGTTGGTCGCGCAACCGGGGTCTGCGGATGCGTGCACTTCCGCCGAACTCGAAGGGAGAGCGACGTCTTGACCTACCAGCACCGCCTCGCCACGCGCGAGGATCTGCCTGCGATCGTGAACATCTACAACTCGGTGATCCCGGAGCGCTCGGCCACCTGCGATCTGGAACCGGTCACGGTCGCCTCCCGGGAGGCGTGGTTCGCGGGGTCCGATCCGCAGCGCCATCCGATCTGGGTCGGCCACGAGTCCGGGAAGCCGGAGGTCGTGACCGGGTACGTGTCATTGGAGCCGTTCCTCAACGGGCGCCGAGGCTACGACGTCACCGCCGATCTGGCGCTGTACCTGCATCCCGAACATCGGGGCGCCGGCCAGGGCGCGTACCTGCTGAGCCAGGCCATCGCGCGGGCGACCGAACTGGGCTTGCGGACGATCGCGACGACGATCTTCGTCTCGAACGAGCGGAGCCTCCGCCTCTTCCGGTCCCACGGCTTCCAGGAGTGGGGACGTCTTCCGGCCGTGGCCGATCTCGACGGTCGTGCTGAGGACGTCGTTTTCGTGGGGCTTCCGCTCGGGCCCGCCGGGGGCGGCGGTTTCGGTCTGAGCTGACCGGGCCAGCCAGATGTTGATCATGGTCGGTCGGATCGGAACCTTCCGGTGCGCACTCGAACGCTCCCGGTGGGTTTCCGGGGCGTGGTGGGGGTGTTGACCGGAAGCCGGGGGCGGAGAAGGGTTCGGAGTGCGGTCCTGGGGGCCGTGTTCGTCAGGGTTGCCGGCAGAAGGAGAGCCGTGAGCAGGATCCTCGCGACGCACACCGGAAGTCTGATCCGTCCGACCGAACTCCTGTCCTTCCTGTCCGCGAAGGCCCGAGGCGCGGCCGTGGACGAGGACGCCTACCAGCTGCACCTGTCCGAGTGCGTCGACGATGTCGTCCGCAAGCAGGTGGAGGCGGGTGTCGACGTCGTCGACGACGGCGAGATGGGCAAGGCCAGCTGGATCACCTACCTCTACGAACGGGTCAGCGGCCTGGAATCGCGGCCGATCGACCTCGAAGGGTCGAGCATGCTCCCGCCGAGCCGCGACCGGCAGGCGTTCCCCGGTGCCTACGCCGAGCTCGACGCGCTCGACGAGGCGGCCGTCCGCAAGAGCAGCGCGCAGGAGCAGGCGCCGTCGGCCTGGTACTGCACCGGTCCGCTGCGCTACGACCGGACCGCGATCGACCGCGACATCGCCAACGTGAAAGCCGCTGTGGCGCAGCACGAAGGGGTCGAGGCGTTCCTTCCGGTGGTCGCGCCGGCGAGCGCCTACTGGCTGACCAACGAGCACTACGACTCCGAAGAGGAGTTCGTCTTCGCGCTGGCCGACGTGCTCAAGCAGGAGTACCGGGCGATCGTCGACAGCGGCCTGCTGCTGCAGGTCGACGACGCGGTGCTGATGCACGAGGGCGACACGATCCTGGCCGGGGGCGGTTCCTACGACGACTACCGGCGCTGGGCGGAGCTGCGCGTGCGGGCCCTCAACCACGCGTTGGAGGGATTGCCGGAGGAGCGCGTCCGGTACCACGTGTGCTTCGGCAGCTGGCACGGTCCGCACGCGTACGACCCACCGCTGCGCGACGTCATCGACCTGATCTTGCAGGTCAACGCGGGTTCTTACGCGATGGAGCAGGCCAACCCGCGGCACGAGCACGAGTGGCGGGTGTGGGAGGACGTGAAGCTGCCGGACGGCAAGAAGCTCATCCCGGGCGTGGTCACGCACCACACCAACGTCGTCGAGCACCCGGAGCTGGTGGCGCAGCGGCTGGTTCGGCTGGCGGGTGTCGTCGGGCGGGACAACGTGCTCGCCGGAACGGACTGCGGTTTCGCGCAGGGCGCCTTCGTGAAGCGGGTCCACGAGGAGATCCAGTGGGCGAAGCTCTCGGCTCTGGCGGAGGGCGCGCGACTGGCGTCGCAGCATCTTTGGAGTCGCTGATTTCCTCTGTGCCGCTTCGTTTTTCGGTACCATGACCGGATGGGAGATGCTGCTCGTTCGGTGCGCGACGTTGACGGTCTGCTGCGGATGCTCGACGAGATCTTCCCGGCGCCAGAACCGTTCTGGGACCGCTTCTACGACGACCGCGACCGGGACGTCCCGTTCTTCGCCGCCAAACCGGATGAAAGTCTCGTGTCCTACCTGGACAGAGGGATGCTGGAGACCGGCCGCGCGCTGGATCTGGGGTGCGGTCCCGGCCGCAACGCCGCGCACCTGGCCGCCTCCGGGTTCGACGTCGACGCGGTGGACCTGTCGGCCACCGCGATCGCGTGGGCCCGGGAGCGATCCCCGGAGGTCCGCTTCCACCAGGGCGACGCCTTCACCGCGGACCTCACGGGCCCCTACGACCTCATCTACGACTCCGGCTGCTTCCA
Organism: Saccharopolyspora sp. NPDC049426; assembly: GCF_040676935.1. Lineage (NCBI taxonomy): Bacteria > Bacillati > Actinomycetota > Actinomycetes > Pseudonocardiales > Pseudonocardiaceae > Saccharopolyspora > Saccharopolyspora sp. NPDC049426. The sequence continues at coordinate 349,357 of NZ_JBFAPZ010000001.1, forward strand.
CCACCTGCCGCCGCACCGCCGGATCAGCTACCTCGACCTGCTCGACCGGCTCCTCGCCCCCGGTGGGCACCTGGCGGTCAGCTGCTTCGCCGCCGGAGTCGACAACTCCGGGACCGAGCTCCCCGACCTGGAGCTCTACCGCCAGGGCGTCCTGGCCGGAGGTCTCGCCTACACCCACGAGGAGCTGCGGGACGTCTTCGCCGATCTCACCCCCGTGGAGGTCCGGCCGATGCGCGTCCAGCCGCCGGAGTCACCGGTCTTCGGCGTGGACTTCCTCCAGGTCGGTCTCTTCCGGCGCCGATGAGTTCCGGGGTGCCGTCGAGTCGACATACGAAGGCTTCGAAGGAGGACGACGGTGGGATTCGATCAGACCAGGCTGGCGCGGATGCGCCAGGTCATGGAGGGCTACGTCGCCGACGGCACGCTCCCCGGAGCGGTGACCGCGGTCAGCCGCGGCGGTGAAACGCACATCGCGTCGTACGGGAACCTGTCGATCGGCGGCGAGCCCGTGCGGCGCGACACGATCTTCCGCATCGCCTCGATGACCAAGCCCATCACCGCTGCGGCCGTGATGAGCCTGGTGGAGGAGTGCGCGCTGCGGCTCGACGACCCGGTCGAGGAGTGGCTGCCCGAACTCGCCGACCGGCGCGTGCTGACCAGCCCGGACGCCCCGCTGTCGGACACGGTCCCGGCGACTCGGCCGATCACCGCGCGTGACCTGCTGACCTTCACCTTCGGGCTCGGCGCCGTGCCGGGCGACGTGCCGATCGCGAAGGCGATGCACGAAGCGGGTCTGTCACCGTCCCCGGTCGACCCGGGCGTGGCTCCCGACGAGTGGATGCGGCGGCTCGGCGAACTCCCGCTGGCGTACCAGCCCGGTGGCCAGTGGCTCTACCACACCGGCTCGGACGTGCTCGGCGTGCTGATCGCCCGCGCGACCGGGCGGGAGCTCGCGGACCTGCTGCGCGAGCGGATCTTCGAACCGCTGGGGATGCGCGACACCGGCTTCCGCACCTCGGCCGAATCCCGGGTTCCCACCGTCTACATGCCCGACGAGGGCGTGCTCGTCCCGTTCCCCGCACCCGCTTCCGAGGAGCCCGCCTTCGGCTCGGGAGCGGGAGGACTGCTGTCCACGGCGGACGATTTCCTCGCGTTCTACCGGATGCTGCTCAACGGCGGGAAGCACGGGGGAACCCGCGTGCTGTCCCGCGCGTCGGTCGAGCTGCTCACCACGGATCGTCTCGTCGAGGCGCAGAAACCCGATCCCGCAGCCACTTTGCCCGGCAACGTCGGCTGGGCGTTCGGGCAGAGCGTGGTGACCCGGCGGGTCGGTCTGGCGGGGGTCGGCCAGTTCGGCTGGAGCGGGGGCTTCGGCACCACCGCGTTCGCCGAACCGGCCGAGGACCTGATCGGAATTCTGCTCACGCAGCGCGCGCTGACCGGAGGCGCACCGCACTTCCAGGACTTCGAGACCACCACCTACCAGGCCCTCGCCTGAGCGGAGGTCAGGAGCAGATCGAGGGGATCGCCCGGCCCAGCCCGGCCTGGTGCAGGACGGTGAGGTCGTGCGCGGTGCGGGCGTAGGTGCTGAGCAGCCGGCCGTCGCAGGACGGGCCGTCGCGCAGCTCATCGGTGTCGCGGAGCTGCAGCAGGATCGCCTCCCCCAGTCGATCCAGCTCGGGGCGGATCTCGCCGAGATCGGGCCGCTCGGTGGGCTGCTCGTCCGGGTGGGCGCTCCAGTGCGCGTGCAGCCCTCGCTGCACGAGCTTGCTGGCCTCGATCTGGTCGCGGAACACTCGTGTGGCCTCCTCGGGGTCGAGCCCCATCTCGGCCGCCTTCACCGCGACACCGTCGAGCACCTGCTGCTCGCGCTCGGGGTCCTCGATCGGCGAATCCGTTCCCCACTTGGCCGCCGCGACCTGGTCGGACAGCGCCACGCGCTCCGCGGCCGAACCCACCAGCGGGTCCAGCGCTCCTCCCGCGCTCGCCGGAAGCCCCAGCCCCAGAACAGCGACGACGACAGCACTTCCGACGATCAACGAACGCATCGCAGAACCCTCCCAGAAGATCGGTTTCCCTCCACTCATACACACGGCTCCGGTGCGGGGTAACGGATTTCCGCTGAACTGGTGATCCCGTTGAAATCCTGCGGGAATTCGCCCCCCGGCCGGTGTGCCGGGCGATGCCCGGGAATCCGGTTAGGGTGGGTGTGGTGGATTTCAGCTCCGAGTTGTTCCGTGTCATCGCGGGGTGGGGTGTGGCTTCTCCGGCCTGGGTGCAGGCCGTCGCGGTGGTGCTGACCGATGCCTTGCTGCTCGCGTTCATCCCCGTCGCCGTGTTCGTGTGGTGGAGGGTCGACCGGCGGATTCGAGCGATGCTGGCGATCTTGCTCTCCGGCGGCTCCGCGTGGGTGCTCAACGGCCTGGTCAAGGCGCTCATCGAGCAGCCGAGGCCGTGCCGCGCGATGCCCGTTCCCACGGTCGAGCACTGCAGCGAGGTCGGGATCTTCTCGCTGCCCAGCGGGCACTCGGCCACGGCGGCGGCGTTCGCGGTGACCGTGGCCGCGCTGTGGCGGCGCGCCGCCGCGGTGGTCGCGGTCGTGGCGTTGCTGGAGGCGTTCCTGCGGGTCTACATCGGTGTGCACTACCCGCATGACGTGGTCCTCGGCCTGCTGTTCGGAACGCTCATCGGCACGATCGCCGCGGTGGCGGGCAAGCCCGGCGACAGACGTCCTCCTGCCGCACCCGCCGGCAGCGCTGCGGTCACCACGTCGACTGCGTCCTGACCTACATCTCGGCGTGGACGAGCGGGCCTTCGGCGGCCTGAGCGGCTCCGCCGGTGCTCTCGGCCAGCCAGGCGTGGAACCCGTCGACGTCCTCCACCGGCACGTGGACGTGGAAGCGGACCGCGGCGTCGTAGGAGGTGTCGGCGACCAGGTAGCCGGCCGACCGCAGGTCGTTGTCGAGCCTGCCCGCCAGCACGTAATCGGCCTCCACCAGCAGCACCCGCACCGGTCGCCGCCGAAGGGTCCCGACGTCCTCCAGTGCCGCCGACACCGCGCCCCCGTAGGCGCGGACCAGACCGCCCGCGCCCAGCAGCACCCCGCCGAAGTAGCGGGTCACCACGGCCACGGCGTTGGTGATCTCGTTGCGGCGCAGCACTTCCAGCATCGGCACCCCGGCCGTGCCCGCGGGTTCGCCGTCATCGCTGGACTTCTGGATCTCGCCGGAGTCGCCGAGGACGAACGCCGAGCAGTGGTGGCGGGCGTCGTGGTGCGTCTTGCGCTGGAGCTGGATGAACTCCCGCGCCTCGGACGCCTCGGTCACCCGCGCCAACGAGCAGATGAACCGGGATCTGCGCACCTCGATCTCGTGCTCGCCCGACCGCTTGATCGTCCGCATCAACCCTCCCCCGGCCATCTTCCCACCTGGGGGTTCAAAGATCGGCGTGTGGGGATTTTCATGGAAGGGACGGGCGATTTCCGCCTTGTCGGTGCCGCCACGTACCGTCCACCCTCATGGAGCAATCATCGAGCCCGTTTGAACCAGGCGTGCGGGTGCGTGCCACGTTCGGCCGGTTCCGTGATCAGGAGGGCACGGTGGTGGAGGCCGCCACGGGTCTCCCGCAGGTCTTCGAAGGCCCGGTCCTCTGGGTGAGATTCGACGGCGCCGAAGAACCGGGCCTGGTGGCAGGACGCTTCCTCGAAGAAGCGGCCTGATCTCGATCTGACGCCGTCCGCGGCGGTGCCGGGTAAGCAGAACCTGAGCGGCTCCGCGGACCGCGGGTGCCGTCGCGCATGCGGTCCAACGCACGACGCGACGGCCGTCCTCGCCACGAAGCCGCCCAGAACCTGCGCGGTGCGATTGCTCCGGTGGGAAGGACGAGGACCGAGCAACCGCCCGCGAACGATCAGCCCCAGACCTCCTGGGCCGTTTCCACGACCAGGCAGAGCTTGGCGACCTCTTCGTCGTAGGTCAGGGCGTTGCCGTCCTTGGTCGAGGCGAATCCGCACTGCGGCGACAGGCACAGCTGGTCGAGGTCGACGTACTTGGCGGCCTCGTCGATGCGGCGCTTGAGGTCGTCCTTGGACTCCAGCTCACCGCGCTTGGTCGTCACCAGGCCCAGCACCACGTGCTTGCCCTTGGGCACGTACCGCAGCGGGGCGAAGGTGCCCGAGCGCTCGTCGTCGAACTCCATGAAGAAGCCGTCGACCTCCAACCGGCCGAACAGCGCCTCGGCGACGAAGTCGTAGCCGCCCTCGGCGACCCACGAGGAGCGGAAGTTGCCCCGGCACATGTGCGTGGTCACCGTCAGCGTGTCCGGGCGGCCGCGCAGCGACTCGTTGATCAGCTCGATGTCCTTGACGTGCGCGTTCTCGCCGTCCTCGCCCCGGGCGTTGAGCATCTCGCGCTGCTTCGGGTCGTTGAGGTAGGCCAGGCTCGTGTCGTCGAGCTGCAGGTAGTGGCAGCCCAGGTCGGCCAGGGCGCGCACCTCCGCCCGGTAGGCGGCGGCGAGGTCGGCGCGGAACTCGGCCATGTCCGGGTAGACGCTGGAGTCGACGGCAGCGGGGCCGCCCCGGTAGGTGAGCATGCCCGGCGACGGGATGGTCAGCTTCGGTGTGTTCTTGGTGGTCTTCGAGGCCAGGAACCTGAAGGCGTCGGCGAAGATCGTGCCCGAGAGCTTGATCTTGTCGGTGACCTTCAGATCGGGGGTGATGAACTCGATGTCACCCTGGGCGTTGTGGAACTGGACCTTGAGGCTGTTGTCGTCGACGCGCTCGACGCCGTCCAGCTGGTACAGGAAGTCCATGTGCCATGAGCTGCGGCGGAACTCGCCGTCGGTGGCGCTCTGCAGGCCGATGTCCTCCTGCATCTTCACGACCTGGGTGATCGCCTCGTCTTCGATCCCGCGCAGCTCGGCGTCGTCGATGCGGCCGGCCGCGTGCGAGTCTCGGGCTTCCAACAGGCGCTCGGGGCGGAGCAGGCTGCCGACGTGGTCGGCCCGGAACGGTGGTGCAACACGTGGGCTCATGGCAGGCAACATAGTTCTCGGGTACCCCGGTGCCTAGGCGAGTTTTCATTTTCCGAAAACCTGTCCCCGTTATGCTGCGGCGTAGCCGTTCACGGCGTGTGACCAAGGACAATTCGGTACATACGGTCGAGTGGATAAAATTGTCGGGGCAGCTACGTCGGGGATGACGGATGGAGACGATGCGAGTTCTCGTGATCGGAGCCGGAGTCGGGGGACTCGCAATCGCCAACGGGTTGCTCGGCAAAGGCCATGACGTGCAGGTTTATGAGCACCACGACGCCTTGAGAACGTCTGGGGCGGGCATCACGGTGTGGAGCAACGGCACCGCGGCGCTGCGCGAGCTGGGCGTGGACATCACCGACCGGGGGCATCAGCTCGACAGCCTCCGGTCACTCACCGAATCCGGACGGTTGCTCTGGGAAGCCGACCTGGACGAGGTCACCGAGCGGCTCGGGTCGCCGACCGTGCAGATCCCGCGCCGGGAGCTGATCGCGGAGATGGCCGCCGCGCTGCCCCCGGGCGCGCTGCAGTTCGGCCGCCGGTGCGTGACGGTCAGCGAGCACTCCGATCACGTGCGGGTCGAGTTCGCCGACGGCTCCAGCGCGGTCGGCGACGTGCTCATCGGCGCCGACGGGCAGCGCTCGGTGGTGCGCCAGCAGGTCCTCGGCGGTGATCCCGCCAAGCCCACCGGCTGGGCCAGCTGGCAGGGACTGACCCGCAGCGAACTGCCGGTAGCCACGGGCAGGCAGACGCTCAACATCGCCGGGCGCAACGCGCACTGCGGGCTCATCCCCACCGGGGACGGGCTGCTGCACTGGTGGTTCGACATGCCCTGGAAGGAGGGCGACCGGGTCCACACGGTCGCCGAGCTGCGCGAGATGTTCCGCGGCTGGCCGGGTCCGGTCGAGGCGCTGCTGGCCTCCGTCACCGACGACGACCTGGGCTTCTTCCCGCACATCCGGCACAAGGTCCCGCACATCTGGGGCGGGCCTCGCAGCACCCTGCTCGGCGACGCCGTGCACGCGATGCCGCCCGCGGTGGCCCAAGCGGCCAACCAGACGCTCGAAGACGCCTGGCTGCTCACCCAGTACATGGCCGACGCCGAGGGCACCCCGGCCGAGCGGCTGCGCGCCTACGAGTTCGAACGCCGCCCGCGGGTCCTCAAGGTCTCCCGCACGGCGGCGCTAACCTCGGCGCAGCGCCGGACCCCCATCCAGCGCATCGCCCGCTTCCCGGGCTGGCTGGCCACCCACAGCCAGGTCGTCTCGCTGCGCTCGGGCAGCAACATCCTGCGCGCCCTGGCCCCGAGGCCCCGCCTCCGCGTCGCCTGACCGCGAAGGAGAAAGACCCCCGACCACCAGCGGCGGTCGGGGGTCTTCTCAGCGAGGGCGAAGGCTCACATCTCGTCAGGGTTCGGGCCGACGCGGACACCCGTTTCGAGGGCGGTGATGGCCTTGACGTCGTCCTGGGCGAGCTCGAAGTCGAAGACCTCGATGTTCTCCTTGATGCGCGAAGGCGTGACCGACTTCGGGATGGTCACGTTGCCCAGCTCGATGTGCCAGCGCAGCACGATCTGAGCCGGGGTCTTGCCGTACTTCTCCGCCAGGTTGGCGACCGTGGCGCTGTCCAGCAGGCCGTTGTTGCGGCCCAGCGGGCTCCACGCTTCGGTGGCGATGCCGTGCTCGGCGTGGAAGGCGCGCAGCTCGGCCTGCGGCAGGTTCGGGTGCAGCTCGATCTGGTTGAGCGCGGGCACGATGCTGGTCTCGTCGAAGAGGCGCTGCAGGTGCGGGATCTGGAAGTTCGACACGCCGATCGCCTTGGCGCGGCCGCTGGTGTAGATCTTCTCGAACGCCTTCCAGGTGTCGACGTAGGAGTCCTGGCTCGGAACCGGCCAGTGGATCAGGTAGAGGTCCACGTAGTCGAGGCCCAGGCGGGACAGGCTGTCGTCGAACGCCTTGAGCGTGCTGTCGTAGCCCTGGTCGTCGTTCCACAGCTTGGTGGTGACGAAGAGGTCCTCACGCTTGACGCCCGAGTCGGCGATGGCCTTGCCCACGCCTTCCTCGTTGCCGTACACCTTCGCGGTGTCGATGCTGCGGTACCCGGCGTCGATCGCTGCGCGGACCGGGGCGATGACCTCGTCGGCCGGAACCAGGAAGACGCCGTAACCCAGCTGAGGCATGGATGCACCGGTGTTCAGCGTGACGTTCGGAACCTGAGTCATGTGCGTGTTTCCTCCACCGAATTCGGGATTGGTCTGGCCAAGGGGCCCCGGTCGGCTGGAACCGATTCAGGGCCCCTTGCATTCCAGAGCACTCTTGTGAGCTGAGCAACCGCAGATCAGGCGGTGAGCTCGGATTCGGTCGCGGGCGAGGCCTGGTGCGAGGCCACGACCCCGCCCCGCTTCGGGCGGCTGTCCAGCCGGCCCGACAGCACTGCGAAGCCGAGTCCGACGAGCGCCAGCAGCGCGCCGATCCAGCTCGGCGAGACCAGCCCGAACCCGGCGGCGATCACCACGCCGCCCAGGTAGGCGCCCAGCGAGTTGGCGATGTTGAAGGTGGACTGGATGCTCGCCGAGCCCAGCGCGGGGGCTTCCTTCGCCTCGTCGAGGATGCGGGCCTGGATGCTCGGGATCGCGGTGAACCCGGTCGCGCCGATCAGGAAGACCATGATCGGAGCCATGATCGGGTTCTGCGCGGTCAGCGCGAACACCACCAGCGACACCGCCAGCGCGGAGATGCCCGCGCACAGCGTCTTGAGCGGTGAGCGGTCGGCGAGCCGTCCGCCCACCGCGGTGCCGACGGTCATGCCGACGCCGAACACCGCCAGCAGCGGGGTGACGGCGGTGGCGCTGAAACCGGTGACGTCGGTGAGCACGGGCTTGATGTAGCTGTAGAAGGAGAAGATCGCGGCGAAGCCGAACACGACGACGGCGAAGGCGAGCCACACCTGCGGGCGCCGGAACGCCCGCAGCTCACCGCGCAGGCTGACCTCGGTGGGCTTGGGCTGCTTGGGCACCAGGATCGCCACGGCGGCCAGGGCGATCACGCCGATCACGGCGACCAGGCCGAAAGCCCAGCGCCACCCGAGGGCGTGTCCGAGCTGGGTGCCGATCGGCACGCCCACGATGTTGGCGACGGTGAGGCCGATGAACATCATCGAGATCGCCTGCCCGCGCCGGTCGGCTGCGACCAGCCCGGCGGCGACGACCGCGCCGATGCCGAAGAACGCGCCGTGCGGCAGTCCGGAGATGAACCGGGCGGCCAGCAGCGTCTCGTGGTTCATCGCGAACGCGGAGAACAGGTTCCCGGCCGTGAACAGCACCAGCATGTTCAGCAGCATCGTCTTGCGGCGCGAGCGCAGTCCGATCATGGTGAGCGCGGGCGCGCCGATGACGACGCCGAGTGCGTACAGCGAGATGTAACCGCCGGCGTCGGGGATCGACACCTGCAGGTCGGTGGCCACTTCAGGCAGCAGCCCCATCATCACGAACTCGGTCGTTCCGATCCCGAATGCGGCGATGGCCAGGGCCAACAGGGCAATGGGCAAGGAAGTCTCCCGTGTGGTGAAGAAGGTGGTGGTCTCTTCCGCGCGCGCTGCACTGCACGGCGTTGTCAGGCGATCGTCGCTTCGTGGGTGCGCGGTCGTCGGAAACGATTCAGTTCAGCGCCGACGATGGCGCTCCGCTTACGTCCAACAGTACGCAGGCCTGCGCTCTTCCTCGTCGGAGTATGAACCGCGCCACGGAGGTCATCGCCCGTTCGGCCCAGGGCCGCGGCGCAGCGAGGCGTGCGCTTCGGACTCCAGGCGATCGGCCATGTGCGGGTAGTGCAGTTCGAAAGCCGGGCGGATGGACCGGATGCGCGGCAGCGCGGTGAAGTTGTGCCGCGGCGGCGGGCACGTCGTCGCCCACTCCAGGGAGTTGCCGTGGCCCCACGGGTCGTCCACGTCCACCGGCGTGCCGAAGCGGTAGCTGGTGAGAACGTTGTAGAGGAACGGCAGCATCGAGGCGCCGAGCACGAACGCGCCGATGGTGGAGACCGTGTTCAGAGCCGTGAAACCGTCGGTGACCAGGTAGTCGGCGTAGCGGCGCGGCATCCCCTCGTCGCCGAGCCAGTGCTGCACCAGGAACGTCAGGTGGAACCCGACGAACGTCAGCCAGAAGTGCAGCTTGCCCAGCCGCTCGTCGAGCATCCGGCCGGTCATCTTCGGGAACCAGTAGTAGACCCCGCCGAACACCGCGAACACGATCGTGCCGAACAGCACGTAGTGGAAGTGCGCCACGACGAAGTAGGTGTCGGTGATGTGGAAGTCCAGCGGCGGTGAGGCCAGCAGCACCCCGGTCAGGCCGCCGAGCAGGAACGTCACCAGGAACCCGATCGAGAACAGCATCGGGGACTCGAACGTCAGCTGTCCGCGCCACAACGTCCCGATCCAGTTGAAGAACTTGATGCCCGTCGGCACCGCGATCAGGAACGTCGCGAACGAGAAGAACGGCAGCAGCACGGCGCCCGTGGCGAACATGTGGTGCGCCCACACGACCGCGGACAGGCCCATGATCACCATGGTGGCCAGCACCAGCCCGGTGTAGCCGAACAGCGGTTTCCGGCTGAACACCGGCAGGATCTCGGTGACGATTCCGAAGAACGGCAGCGCCACGATGTAGACCTCGGGATGGCCGAAGAACCAGAACAGGTGCTGGTAGAGGATCGCTCCGCCGTGGGCCGGGTCGAAGACGTGCCCGCCGAGGTGGCGGTCCACCAGCAGCCCGAACAGCGCGGCCGTCAGGATCGGGAACGCCATCAGCACCAGGATGCTGGTGGCCAGGATGTTCCAGGTGAAGATCGGCATCCGCCACATCGTCATCCCCGGGCAGCGCAGGCACACCACGGTCGTGATCATGTTGACCGCGCCCAGGATCGTGCCCAGACCGCTGACGATCAGCCCGGCCGCCCACAGGTCGCCGCCGGGACCGACGCTGAACCCGCCGCGCGACAGCGGTGCATAGGCGGTCCAGCCGAAGTCGGCCGCGCCTCCGGGCATCAGCAGGCCGCTGATCACGATCAGCCCGCCGAACAGGAACAGCCAGTAGGAGAAGGCGTTCAGCCGCGGGAACGCCACGTCCGGTGCGCCGATCTGCAGCGGGAGGATCACGTTGGCGAAGCCGAACACGATCGGCGTGGCGAACAGCAGCAGCATGATCGTGCCGTGCATGGTGAACAGCTGGTTGTACTGCTCCTGGGACAGGAACTGCAGGCCGGGGGCGGCCAGTTCACCGCGGATCAGCAGCGCCATCGCTCCGCCGGCGATGAAGAAGGCGAACGAGGTGATCAGGTAGAGGATCCCGATGTCCTTGGGATCGGTGGTCCGCAGCCAGGGCACCAGCCGCGCGCCCTTGCGCGGGCGCCTGCCGGCCGCGGTCCGGGTGGGCACCGGCGTCGGTTGGATCTGAGTGGTGGCCATGCAGCCTCCGGCCTTCGCGGGAGCGACCTCTACCGACCAATGCTCCGTCCTTACCCGCGAATCCGCCCTCGCAATCTTCGTCGCGCGGTCAGGTCTGGCGCTGCTGATCACGGGCCGTTCGAGCCGGAGAGGACTTCGGTGGAATCCCGGCTCCACGATCCGGAGCCCGGCGGGGTTCAGATCGCTGCGATGGCTCCGTGCGCCATGTCGCGGAGGAGTCGCGCCATCGCCGAGGTGTCCAGGTGCGCGCTGAACGGCGTCGAGTTGATCAGGCCGAAGACCGCGTGCGCCGCCGCGCGGGCGCGGGGCCGGTCCAGCTCCGGGCGGGCGTCGCGGAGCACCGCGACCCACACTTCGACGTAGAGCCGCTGGGATTCCCGGACCCGGCGGTGGTCGCGGTCGGAGAGGGAGTCCAGGTCGCGCATGTGCACCGTGATCAGCGCGGGGTTGTGCAGCGCGAACTCCACGTGCCAGCGCACCAGGCGGTCCAGGGCGTCCTGCGGTTCGGAAGCGGCGTCGACCCGGTGCTTGCCGCCGAGCAGCAGCCGGTCGCTGATGCCGGTCAGCAGCTCCGCCAGCATCGCGTCCTTGCTGCGGAAGTGCCGGTACAGCGCGGGTCCGGAGATGCCCACGGCGGCTCCGATGTCGTCGATGCCGACGCCGTGGAAGCCGGCGCGCGCGAACTTCTCCGCCGCCGCGGTCAGGATCTGCTCGCGCCGGGTCGGTTTCGCCGCATCGGTCGACATGCTGCTCAATACTAGACGACTCTGTTAACCGGCGTTAACATGGAGCACAAGTTAACGATGACTAACCGAGCCAAGCGGAAGGTGTGCCCCATGGATGCGCCCGCTCTGCGCACGTCGGTGGACCCGGGCTCGCCGGAGTTCGCGCGCAACGCCGAGCAGCACGCCAAGCTCGTCGACGACCTCAACGCGCAGCTGGACAGGGCCCGCCTGGGTGGGCCGGAGAAGGCGCGCATCAGGCACGTCGAGCGCGGCAAGCTGCTGCCCCGGGATCGGGTGGACGCGCTGCTCGACCGCGGTTCGCCGTTCCTGGAGCTCTCGCCGATGGCCGCCCACGGCCTCTACGACGACGAGGCTCCGTCGGCGGGGATCATCACCGGAGTCGGCCGGGTGTCCGGTCGCGAGTGCGTGGTGGTGGCCAACGACGCGACGGTCAAGGGCGGCACCTACTACCCGGTGACGGTCAAGAAGCACCTGCGCGCGCAGGAAGTCGCACTGCACAACAACCTGCCCTGCCTGTACCTGGTCGACTCGGGCGGTGCGTTCCTGCCCAGGCAGGACGACGTGTTCCCGGATCGCGAGCACTTCGGCCGGATCTTCTACAACCAGGCCACGATGTCCGCGCGCGGCATCCCGCAGATCGCCGCGGTCCTCGGTTCCTGCACGGCGGGCGGTGCCTACGTGCCGGCGATGAGCGACGAGGCCGTGATCGTGCGCGAGCAGGGCACGATCTTCCTGGGTGGTCCGCCGCTGGTGAAGGCAGCGACCGGGGCCGAGGTGACCGCCGAGGAGCTGGGCGGCGGAGAGCTGCACTCGCGCACCTCGGGTGTCACCGACCACCTCGCCGCCGACGACGCCGACGCGCTGCGCATCGTCCGCAACATCGTCAGCACGCTCGGTCCGCGTGAACCGCGCCCGTGGGAGGTCGCGTCGAGCGAGGAGCCCGCGGTCGATCCCGACGAGCTCTACGGTGCGGTGCCCACGGACTCCCGCACCCCCTACGACGTGCGCGAAGTGATCGCGCGGATCGTCGACGGAAGCCGCTTCGCGGAGTTCAAGCACGACTACGGCCAGACCTTGGTGACCGGTTTCGCCCGCATCCACGGCCAGCCGGTCGGCATCATCGCCAACAACGGGATCCTGTTCAGCGAGTCCGCCCAGAAGGGCGCGCACTTCATCGAGCTGTGCGACAAGCGCTCGATCCCGCTGGTGTTCCTGCAGAACATCTCCGGGTTCATGGTCGGCAAGGAGTACGAGGCCGGCGGTATCGCCAAGCACGGCGCGAAGATGGTCACCGCCGTCGCCTGCGCCCGGGTCCCGAAGTTCACCGTGGTCATCGGCGGTTCGTTCGGCGCGGGCAACTACTCGATGTGCGGCCGGGCGTACTCGCCGCGGTTCATGTGGATGTGGCCCAACGCCCGGATCTCGGTGATGGGCGGTGAGCAGGCCGCATCCGTGCTGGCCACGGTCCGGCGCGACCAGCTGGACGCGCGCGGCGAGCAGTGGCCCGCCGAGGACGAAGAGGCGTTCAAGCAGCCGATCCGCGACCAGTACGAGCACCAGGGCCACCCCTACTACGCGACGGCGCGGCTCTGGGACGACGGCGTGATCGACCCCAAGCAGACCCGGGACGTGCTGGGGCTGGCCATCTCGGCGGCGGGCAACGCACCGCTCGAACCGATCTCCTACGGCGTTTTCCGGATGTGAGGGATGAGCATGTTCGACACCGTGCTGGTCGCCAACCGCGGGGAGATCGCGGTTCGAGTCGTCCGCACCCTGCGTGAACTGGGCATCCGCTCGGTCGCGGTGTTCAGCGACGCCGACCGCGATGCCCGCCACGTGACCGAAGCCGACACGGCGGTCCACATCGGACCCGCGCTGGCGACCGAGAGCTACCTCAACGGCAAGCGGATCCTCGATGCAGCCCGGGAAACCGGCGCGCAGGCGATCCACCCCGGTTACGGATTCCTGGCCGAGAACGCCAACTTCGCGCGCGCCTGCGAGCAGGCGGGCGTGGTGTTCATCGGTCCGCCCGCGAGCGCGATCGAGTCGATGGGCGACAAGATCCGCGCCAAGCAGACCGTCTCGGCGGCGGGGGTCCCGGTGGTGCCGGGCCGCAGCGACGCCGGCATGACTGACGCCGACCTGCACCGGGCCGCGCTGGAGGTGGGGTTCCCGGTGCTGCTCAAGCCCTCGGCGGGCGGCGGCGGCAAGGGAATGCGGCTGGTGCACGCCGAAGCCGAGCTGGACGACCAGATCGCCTCCGCGCGCCGCGAGGCCGGCTCGTCCTTCGGCGACGACACCCTGTTCGTCGAGCGGTTCGTCTCGCGACCCCGGCACATCGAGGTCCAGGTCCTCGCCGACTCGCACGGCAACGTCGTGCACCTCGGCGAACGGGAGTGCAGCCTGCAGCGGCGGCACCAGAAGATCATCGAAGAGGCGCCGTCGCCGCTGCTCGACGCCCAGACGCGCGCCCGGATCGGGGCCTCGGCGGCCGACGCGGCGCGCGCGGTCGGTTACACCGGTGCCGGCACGGTGGAGTTCATCGTCTCCGCCGACCGGCCGGACGAGTTCTTCTTCATGGAGATGAACACTCGCCTGCAGGTCGAGCACCCGGTGACCGAGCTGGTCACGGCGGTGCGCGGCGAGCGCGGTGTGGACCTCGTCGAGCAGCAGGTCCGGGTGGCCTCGGGCCAGCCCCTGACCTGGGAGCAGCAGGACCTGACGCTCGACGGTCACGCCGTCGAGGCCCGCGTCTACGCCGAGGACCCGGCCCGCGGCTTCCTGCCCACCGGCGGTGAGCTCCTCGCCGTCCACGAACCCACCGGTCCGGGAATCCGCGTCGACTCCGGCATCCGACCCGGCGGCAGCGTCGGCTCCGACTACGACCCGATGCTGGCCAAGGTCATCGCCTGGGCTCCCGACCGGGCCGACGCCCTGCGTCGTCTCGACAAGGCCCTCGCCGACACCACGATCCTCGGGCTGAACAGCAACATCGCCTTCCTTCGCGCCTTGCTGCAGCACGCCGACGTCCTCGCGGGCGACCTCGACACGGGCCTGGTCGAACGCGACCTGGACTCGCTGACCGAGAGCGAGGTGCCCGAGCACGCCTACGTCGCCGCGGCGCTGGAACGCCTCATCGCGGTCCAGCCGAGCAGCGGAGCCGACCCCTGGGAAGCGCCCAACGGCTGGCGCCTCGGCCGCCCGGCGTGGAGCACCTGGCGCTTCACCGGAGATCTCAAGGTCCACCTCCGGGGTGCTCCGGAGCGCGCGGAGGTCGCGGTCGAGACCGGGGACACGACGGCGTCGACGGACACCTCCGGCCACCTCCAGGGCGACACCCTCACCGTCACCTACCAGGGACGGACCCGCCGATACCGGTGCGCGCACGTCGACGGCACCACCTGGCTGGCCGCGGACGGGCACACCTGGGCACTCACCGAGCACCGGCTGCTGGCCGAACGCGGCGGCGCCGCCGGCCGCTCCGACGGTGTCGTCACCGCCCCGATGCCGGGAACGGTGCTGGTCACCGACGTCACGCAGGGGCAGCAGGTGCGCAGCGGACAACGACTGTTCGTCGTCGAGGCGATGAAGATGGAGCACACCGTCACCGCCCCGATCGACGGAACAGTCACCGAAGTTCACGCGAGGAGGGGGCAGTCGGTCGGGCTCGATCAGCCGCTGGCCGTTCTCACCGCTCAAGGGGAGGAATGACGCGATGGTTGACCACCGGCTCAGCGAGGAGCACGAAGCGCTGCGCGAGAGCGTGCGGGAGTTCGCGCGCAAGGAAGTAGCCCCGGTCATCGCCGACTACTACGAGCGGGAGGAGTTCGCCTACCCGCTGGTGCGCAAGATGGGTGAGATGGGCCTGTTCGGCCTGCCGGTCCCGGAGGAGAACGGCGGCATGGGCGGCGACTACTTCGCGCTGTGCCTGGCGCTGGAGGAGCTCGGGCGCATCGACCAGTCGGTGGCCATCACCCTCGAAGCCGGGGTGTCGCTGGGCATCATGCCGATCCTGCGCTTCGGCACGGAGGAGCAGAAGCGCACCTGGCTGCCCAAGCTGGCCCGGGGCGAGGTGCTCGGGGCGTTCGGCCTCACCGAGCCCGACGGCGGTTCCGACGCGGGCGCCACCCGCACGACGGCGGTGCTCGACGGCGACGAGTGGGTGATCAACGGTTCGAAGGCGTTCATCACCAACTCCGGCACCGACATGACCGGGTTCGTCACGGTCACCGCCGTCACCGGTGAGCGTCCGGACGGCCGCAAGGAGATCTCGGCGATCCTGGTGCCCTCGGGCACCCCGGGCTTCACGGTCGCCAAGAAGTACTCGAAGGTCGGCTGGAACGCCTCCGACACGCACGCCCTGTCCTTCGACGACTGCCGGGTCCCGGCGGACAACCTCGTCGGCGAACGCGGCCGGGGTTACGCCCAGTTCCTGGCCACGCTCACCGAGGGCCGGGTGGCGATCGCCGCGCTCGGCGTCGGCACGGCTCAGGGCTGCGTCGACGAGTGCCTGCGCTACCTGGGAGAACGCGAGGCGTTCGGGCACAAGATCGGCGAGTACCAGGCGATGCAGTTCAAGGTCGCCCAGATGGAGCTGCGGGCCCACACGGCCCGGCTGGCCTACTACGACGCGGCCTCGCGGATGCTGCGCGGCGAGCAGTACAAGAAGGAGGCCGCGATCGCCAAGCTGGCCTCGTCGAACGCGGCGATGGACAACGCCCGCGACGCCACGCAGATCTTCGGCGGCTACGGCTTCATGAACGAGACGCCGGTGGGGCGCTTCTACCGGGACTCCAAGATCCTGGAGATCGGTGAGGGCACCAGCGAGGTGCAGCTCATGCTCATCGCCAGGGAGCTCGGCCTACCGGCCTGAGCAAGACGAGAGGTCGTGGTCGCGAGCGGGGGCTTCGCGGCCACGACCTCTTCTTTCGCCGTCTCACATGGGTCGATAGCGGTCGACCGGGACGGTCATCTCTTCGGTCTGCTCGACGTCGGGGATGCCGCCGGCGAGTCGTGCTTGCATCGGGTCGGGGGCGTTGTCGGGGTGGGGGCCGTCCTGACCGGGCCACGCGGGCGCGTGAGCCATCGGCTGCTGCTGCGCCTGCGGCTGGGCCGCGTGTTCCTCTTCGGCGATCTCGAGGTGCTGCATCACCCAGTCCCGCGCGAGCGAGGCGGGGGATGTTCCCTGCTTGAAGGCGAGCTCGCGGAGACGCTCGTTGGCCAGCAGCGGCAGCCGCAGCTGGTACACCTGAGCGGCACCGAAGCGACGCCCTGATCCGGTGGTTTCGGGGCTTTCCTCCGGGTCAAGCGCAGCCAGGTACGACTCGAATTCGGGGTCCGGTTCGGCTTCTTCGGCGGGCTTGCGCTGCCGATTCGCCTTCGTTCGTCCTAGAGCCACGCGGACACGATAACGGTTGTATTGCGGCCTGCCTATCGTGGCGACCTTGGAGTTCGGCTCGCGGTTCTGGGCGCGAGACCGCCACCAGCGAGTCTTCCGATCGGGTGAGATTTGGCGAAAACCCGCTCTGACGTGGAAGGCCCCCGCGCCAGGGGGAGGAGCACGGGGGCCGGAGGGGGATCTCCACAGGTGCTGACCGGGGGTGTGTCAGCGCCGCTAATTGTGGCATGCGCCTCCCTCTCTCGGGGAGCGTTGCGGCCACGATTCGTGCATCCGGCGCCGTCCGCCTGCGCCCGGTAGGGGGTCCCGCTCGCCCGCTGCGGACCGCGAGATCGCAATGAACCGGAATGCGAGGGCCCTCCTGTTCGTTGTCCGGGGTGGACGCACGGTGTGATGCAGGCAATATCCGAAGTGGATCGAGCCACGCACGCGATTACTCTCAGTTGAAGGCGAATCACTCTCTGGGGGGCTGCGGCTGTTGACAACCTGTGGATAACCTGCGGCCGGAACCCGAGGGCCTGGGAGGCGTCATGTACGGGTCGCTGGACGTACGAAAGTTCTTGTGGCAGCAGGAAGACGGGCAGTCGCGGCAGCAGTCCGCGGTGCCCGGGCAGCGCGTCGGCGAGCCCTCGCGCATCTCGGAGGAGCAAGTGCACCGAGCCAGAATCGCGGTCGCTCGCAGCGCCGAGAGCGCGGAGGACTGCCGCCTGCTGCTGGACATGCTGGGCCTGGTCCCGGACGAGGACGGGCAGCCACCGGTGGCGCGCTGACCTGGAACGCGTCGTGGGCTGGACCGCGCGTCGGCCGGTCCTGAGGCGCGCGTGATCTCGCTGGCCGAACTCACCGTCGGCAGGCGTTCTACGAACGTGTGACAACCTGTGTTCCGCTGGGCGAAAGGTGCGCATCCGGGGTAACTTCCGGTGGCATATTTGATCAACCGTTCGGGCGTGCGTCGCCCGCATGGGCGGTCAGGCATGGCCACCGGGGGTCGGAGTCGATCAATGGCACAGCAGCACCGGGCGCAGCTCACCCGTCACTCGATCATGGTCGCCGCGGCGGAGGAGATCGACGACGTCGGTTACGAGGCCGCCAGGCTCAGCGCGATCCTGCGCCGCTGTGGAACCACCAAGGGTGCGTTCTACTTCCACTTCAGCGGCAAGCTGGAGGTGGCTCACGCGCTCGTCGAGCGCTACCGCGAGCACCTCGCCCAGCTGAGCAACGGCTGGTACGAGCGCGGGCAGGACCCGCTGGCGACGATGGTCGGCCTCACCTGCGAGACGGCTCGCCGCCTGGAGGAGGACGTGCTGCTGCGCGCGGGCCTGTCCCTGGCCTGCAACCACGTCGGCACGGACACGGACGGCTGGGAGTTCCTGTTCGACGACCTGATCCGCCGCGCCGCCGACCACGGCCTGCTGCGTCCGGGCGTGGACCCGGCCGCGACGGCCCGCCTCTGCTACGCGGTGGTCGTCGGCACGAACCTGCTCGTAGCGGGCGACCCGAGGCGCCTCGCATCCCGCCTGGAGGAGTCGTGGGGAGTCCTGCTCTCGGGCCTGGCGGTCGACGGCTCCGGGGTCTCCGCGTCGGTCGGATGATCATGAGTCGTGGATCACAAAACTCCACAACTAGCCGATTTGACCGTTTCCAGGCCTGGCTGAGCCCCTCGGTCGCCTCGGGGCGGCCCGCAGGGCGCCTCCGCTGATGGTGGCGATTCGGCAGGTCAGGGGACTAGTATCGGGCCTGAGCGCGGAGCGCTGGGGCGGTCCGCGACGGTGTCGCGCGGCTAAAGGGACCCCCGGTTTGGGTGGCTGGAAGCGTGTGTCGTAAGCTTTCATCACTGCCAACGGGGCGCCCCGAAAGGGAAAGCCGGTTGGAGGCGAAGGCCGGACCGGTTTCGGATCGGTCAAGCCCCCATCGTCTAGCGGCCTAGGACGCCGCCCTTTCAAGGCGGTAGCGCGGGTTCGAATCCCGTTGGGGGTACGAACAACTGAAGATTGAAGCATGGCCCAGTGGCGCAGTTGGTTAGCGCGCCGCCCTGTCACGGCGGAGGTCGCGGGTTCGAGTCCCGTCTGGGTCGCCAAGGCGAACGGCAACACGCCGGACGCTATCGGCCAGGTAGCTCAGTTGGTACGAGCGTCCGCCTGAAAAGCGGAAGGTCGGCGGTTCGACCCCGCCCCTGGCCACCGCTCTTACCTGCGAAGAAGCCCCTCCGGATCCCGGAGGGGCTTTTTTGGGTCTCAGTTTGGGTCTCATTGGTGGCAGGCGCGATGGTCCGTGTCAGCGAACTTGAGGACCTGTAGGCGGGCCGGCCGCGGCACGTTGATCTTGATGCGCCTGTGGTTCCCAGGTCGCCTCAGCCCGAAGTCACGTTGCTCAGTCTCGTGGCGCTTCTTCAATGGGCGATCAGCGGTAACCAGCACAGTGCGCTGTTATGCCTGCGAGTGAGCGGCCGGTTCTTCTATGCTTGCACGGACCGTCCCGGTCGAGCTGGACTCCTGGGTTCATGCGGTCGAAACCGTGATCATTTTCCCCGTATCGGGTTGTTACCCCGGCGAACCATGCCTCCACCCGCTCTTAGTCTTAGGAAGGAGTTGCTATGCCCAGTTACATACTCACCGGCGCCCCTGGCGCCGGGAAGACTGCCATCTTGCGCCGACTGGAGGTCGAAGGGCATGTCGTTGTTGAGGAGGCCGCAACAGACGTCATCGCGCTTGAGCAGGCCCTTGATCGAGGAGAGCCTTGGAAAGAGGACCGGTTCATAGACAAAGTAGTGGCTCTGCAGCAGCAGAGGCAGAACGCCACTCGGGCAACTGCGACCACCACCACCACCGCCGTCTTCTTCGACCGCTCTCCGGTATGCACTCTTGCCCTCAGTCACTATCTGGGCTTCACACCGTCACGTCGGCTTACCGAAGAGGTTGATCGTGTTGTCTCAACGAACGCGTACGCGTCAACGGTCTTCTTCGTCCGCAACCAAGGCTTCGTCGAGACTACGGCAGCCAGGCAGATCGGTCTCGAAGACTCGCTTGTCTTCGAGCAACTACACGAAGAGATGTACCGCGAACTCGGGTTCCGACTCGTCGACGTGCCGGCGGCTCCGCTGGAGGAGCGCGCCGCACTGGTCCGGCAAGTGGTTGAGCGACAAGCGCGATGATCGCACCCACGCGCTCCTGCCAAGCGTGAGCTCAATAGTGGTTGTGCCCCGGCGATCAGCCAGACGACCACATGATCGTGCTGATACCGGCCGGAAGTGGGATGGCCGCAAGCCGGTCTACGCCGAAGTCAGGCGTAGACCGGCTTTGTCTCAATTTCGGTCTAGTTCACTCCCCAGAAGTAGCTGTTGAGGCGGTCGGCGACGTCTCGTCTGAGGGTGTCGGTGACGTGCATGTAGCGCTGTTTCATGGAGATGGTTGACCAGCCCATGAGGTCCATGACCGTTCGGTCTGGGACGCCGAGGATGAGCAGGACTGTGGCGGCGGTGTGGCGGGCGTCGTGTAGGCGGGCCTCGCGGACGCCGGCCTCGGTGAGTACGGCCTTCCACCCGTCGAGGTCTCGGCGTGGGTCGAGGGGTTTGCCGTTGGGCTGGGTGAACATCCACCCTCCTTCTGCCCACTCGTTGGCAGCTCGTTCCCGTTCCGCGGCTTGGACCTTTCGGTGGCGAGTGATGAGCTCCAGGAGTTCGTTCGGCACGGGGATGCTGCGGCGGCCGGCGCGCGATTTGACGTCGACCTCGACCAGCCCGCCGTTCCTGCGCTGCGGGCACCACCTGGCGTGGTCGGTGCAGTCAGGCGGGCAAGGCGGAGGACAAGTGCGGGTGTGGCGCTTGCAGCCGTCCGGGCAGGGTTTGGTCTTGTGATACTTGGCTCCGCAGGCGTGGGCGTCCTTGCATCCGTGCTGCCAGGTCTGACGCTGGAGCGCCTTGCGAATCCGGATCATGGCCCGGCGTTCGTCGAAGTTCTCCCACTTCAGCGCGAGTGATTCGCCTTGCCGGGTGCCGAGGGCTAGGGCGATTACGAACCGGACTCCGTTGCGGCGGTCGAGGCAGACCTTGAGGATTCGCTGCACGTCCTCAGCGTCGAGCGGTTCGATCTCCTCTTCCTCCAGGCGTGGCGCCTTGGCGATTTCCAGCGGATTCCTGTTGATGTAGCCCCGCTTGTACGCCTCACCGAAGGCAGTCCGTGCCGTGCGGTGCACCTGGTGCGCGGTGCCGGGCTTGAGGCCGGAGTCGAGCATTCGGCGGTAGAGCTTTTCGAAGAGCTCCGGGTGCTTCTCGATGTGGTCCAGCCGGTGAGCTCCCAACCCCGGTATCAGGTGCTTGTACACAGCCGTCTGGTAGCCACGCATCGTCTTGTACCTGGTCGTGAGCGGTGCGATGTCCTCTACCCAGTGGGTCAGCCACCGCTCGACCTTCCAGCTACGCCCCTTCTTGCGAACCTTCCCTGAGGACCGCTCGGCCTCCAACTTGCTGACCTGTTCCGCGACCTCATCGCGGTTCTTCCGCTTGACGTGTCGGCGATCCGGCTTCCCGTCGTCGCCGACGCCCATCGTCACGCGGCCGTGCCAGAGGCCGTCGTTGCCGAAGTAGATCGACGAGCGTCCGTTGGCGGCCCTGCTGCGCTTCTCTTCCACCTTGGCCTCCTTCAGGCGCTTCGCTGGTTGATGAGTCGGTTGGCGTAGTCCTCGATCGCGGCCTTGGGCACGCGGCGGAGTCGGCCGATCTGGACGGATTCGAGTTCGCCGGCCTTGACGAGTGCGTAGGTCTTGGTCCGGCCGATGCCGAGTTGTTCGGCTGTTTCCTCGACGGTCAGCAGCACGCGGTCGGGCATCTTGCGGGCGGGTGGTGCCGGTGCGGCCGGTTCGGGGATGTCCTGCTCGGCGAGCATCGCTGCGAGTGAGGCGAGGGTGGCGGCGAGTTGTGCGGTGTTCGCTGTCATGCGATCCCCCTGGTGTTGATGGTGCGTGGGGTGGCCGTCCCAGCCGTCCCATCCGTCCCAATGCAGGTCAGGCTGGGACGGCTTGGGTTGCTGGGACGGCTTGTGCCGTCCCAGGGGACTGGGCCGGTGATCTGGGTGGGACGGCTTGAGCCGTCCCGGTCGGTGTTGCCGTCCCGCGCTGACCTGGGCTGGGACGCTTGGGACGGCTGGGACGCCTCCCCCGCAGGGGCCTCCGGAGGGCAGTACCGAGCCCAGGCGTCGGCGAAGTCGGCGCGGCGGTAGCCCTTGGCCTGAGAGCCGTCGGGGAACCGAACGTTCGCTGACCTGATCTCGAACTCGGCGAGCAGCTTGGACAGCTTCGCCGGGCTCAATCCGCCAGGTCCGTAGTCGCGCCACGGGGCTTCGAGGTCGGAGTTGAGCTGCCGGAGCAGATCGGCGGTGGAGATGACCTGTGCGTCGTTGAACGCGGTGCGGCAGTCGACCAGCAGCCGAGTGCGGATGGTGCCCTGGTCGTTGTCGGTGGCTTCGGCGAGGAGGTCAACCGCGGCTTGGCGTGCGCGGTCCGGCCAGCTGCCGCCGGCGTGGTCTGCTACTGCGATCAGCGGTTCCCACGTATCCGCCGCTCGGTCTTCCAGCGGCATCTCAGGTTCGGCGCGTTCGAGGGTGTTGAGGTCGCCTCGAAGCCAGGCGGTCATCTGGTCGCCCAAGTGCGTCAGGGCCGGGCGGTCGCGACGGTGGCGGTAGGGCGAGACGGACTCGCCTGGAGCGCGTCGCCGCATCCGGACGATCACGGCGCGGTCCTCGATGGTGTCTGGCATGGCGCCGATGCCAGCCAACGCGGCCATGGCGAACGTCGGAATGGCCTCGACCTTGCGAGTGTTCGCGTCGAACCGGATTGCGGGTCGGTTGCGCTGGTGGCCGGCGTTGAGCAGACCTCGCAGGTCCTCGTTGCTCGCAGCCTCGGCGCCGAAAATCGTGTCGGCTTCGTCAACCAGCATCGTGGGCGGGTCGTCGGTGATGGAGCGGTAGATCGCCGAGGGCGAAGCGTTGACGGTGATCAATGGCTCGTAGCAGACGGCTTCGACCACATCGAGCAGTCGCGATTTCCCGCAGCGCTTCTCCGGGGCGCGGATCACCAGGCGCGGGGCGTGTGCCCAAGCGGGCTGGGCGTGGGTCGCGGCAATCCACAGCACCACGGCGTCGACGGCCTGCGGGCTGGGCAGGATGACGTAGCGGGTCAGCGCGGTGTGCAGCTGGTCGAGTAGCCCGGCCCCGTTGGGTTGAGACGTCATTGAGCTACCTCCTTCCGAGCTTGTGGTCATGCGATGCGGTTTCCGAGGCCGTGCAGTGAGTCCGGGCCGTCGTGGGTTCCGCGCTCCCAACCGCGGAGGGCGTTGCGGCGGGCGGCGGCGGGTTCGAGCGGTTTGCCGGTGCGCTCCCGCCGGCGGAGCGCGGCGGCGGTCAGGGCGTCGATCGCCTCAGTTGCCGTCCAAGGGGCGGTGTCGTAGGTGGCGAGGTTGGCCAGTCGGCGAGCGGCCGCGTAGACCAGGCGCCAGCGCTCCCCTGGCTCGGTTTCGACCTTGGTCAGCTGGCCTTCCCAAACGCGCTGCCAGTAGCCCGGCGCGTGATCGCCCGCCCGCTGCGCCCGGAGGTTGGGAGCCACCGGTGCCGGTGTGGCCGGTGGCGTGACGCGCTGGCACAGCCAGTCCGGCAGTGCTGCAACCTCGGTGGTGGTCGAGACGCGGCGGTAGGTGCCGACGAGATCTTCCGGAGGTGAGGTGATCGAGGTTCCGGGCGCGAGGACGTAACCGCCCTGGGCGCGGACGTCGATCTGGTGCCCCACACGCCCGGTTGCGTCGCTGGAGACGTCCAGACCAGTGGGAGCGCGGAAGTACAGGTGCCGGCCTCCGCTGGGCGTGGCCACGGTCAGGGTCGTCGGCCAGGAGGCTCCAGCGGCGATGCTCAGAGCGTCGAGGGCTTCCAACCCGTCTCCGACTGGACTGGGCACGTCGTGCGCGGCCGGGGACGGGGCCTTGTCCTTGCGGTCGAGGTCGAGCACGACCAGCCCGGACGGGCCGGTCGCGATGCCGACGCCGGCGCTGGGCGTCCGTGCCCACCACTGGCGAATCAGCTCCGGCTTGGTGGTGGCGGCGAGGAGTCCATGGCAGGGCTGTTCAGCGGCCAGGCACCGGCAGACGGTCGGAGCGGCGTGGCCGGTCTTGCAGTGCGGGCAGTTGGCGAAAGGTCGTTTGCTGAACGGGCGGAGAGGAAAGACGTGGATGCCCTGGGTGGCAAGCCAAGTCGCGATGGTGATGTTCGTGGTCATGGCTGGCCCCTTTCAGTGGCGGTGGTGGTTGGCGCGGTGGATGCGGCGGGCGGCGTTGATCACACGGCGGCCGGGGCGAAGGCGAAGGCCGGTGCCGTCACAGGGCGGGCAGAGCCGGAGGGCGCGGCCGAAGGGGGCGCGGCGTTTGCCGGTGCCTCGGCAGGTGCGGCAGGCCTTGAAGGGCCAGAACCAGCACGTCACTCCGTAACCAAACGTGACCAACAGGAGTGCGAGGAACAGGACGGCGCTAGCAGGGTCGGTGGGGGTCACAGATGGCCTCCAGGGCGGTTTTTGGGCGCACTGGCCCACGCACCTCTAGGGACTAGGGC
The DNA here is from genome assembly GCF_040676935.1 of Saccharopolyspora sp. NPDC049426. Lineage (NCBI taxonomy): Bacteria > Bacillati > Actinomycetota > Actinomycetes > Pseudonocardiales > Pseudonocardiaceae > Saccharopolyspora > Saccharopolyspora sp. NPDC049426. The sequence continues at coordinate 373,578 of NZ_JBFAPZ010000001.1, forward strand.
GCTGGTGAAAAGCGGGATGGGGGCCTAGCGGGGTCTCTAGACCTAGAAGGCCGGTCGTCTAGGTCTAGAGACCCGGCGAGGGCTAGCCGGACCCCTCGCTGCGATTACGCTGTGCAACTTCCTGGGCGATGTCGGCGCGGGTGATGCCGATGCGGCTGGCGCCCTTGCCGTCGTCGGTGGTTCCCCACACCTGGCCGGTACGGATGCCGTGCCGCTTGAGCGCGGCGGTCAGATCGGCCGACTCGGTGTAGGTGCCGTAGACCTCCGGCCTGAGCTCATACAGCCGGGCGATGACCCGCTCGTTCCAGACCTTCTTCTCGGTCTCGCCCACCACGGCCAGGATGTCTTCGAGCAACGTGTCCTTCTTCGACACCGACTCGTCGACCTCCGGCACCTCACCGACCGCGTGACCGGTCAGCGTGCCGGCCTGCTCGCGCAAGGTGCGGGCGTAAGCGGCAACCTTCTCCGAGGCAGGACCATCCAAACCGGCCACGGTGCGCACGATCTGCGCATCGGAGCCTTCGCCGACCAGATAGCCAATGCCCTTGTCGGCCCAGGCGAACGTTGTTGCGCGCACGCCTTGCTTGTACTTGGAGGTGCCGAGGACCATGTCGTTTTCGGTCTGGCCCTGCACCTTCAGGCAGAACCGTGTGGAGACGTTCGCGCTGATCCCGGTCGGGAGGCTCTTGGCGTCCGGGCGCTGGGTGGCCAGCATGATGATGATCCCGAGCGCCGGGCCGCGTTTGACCAGGTCGGTGCAGATGGCTTCGAATTCCTCGCCGTGGTCGGGGTGCTCGAACCACACCTGGCACTCGTCGACACCGATGACGATCGGGTGCAGACCGAGCGATTTCTTGCCGGCCAGCTCCGGGGTGACCTTGTTCTCGGGAGCGAGGCCTTGCTTGGCCAGGTCGCGGATGAGCTTCGCGCGGCGGCGGAGCTCGTCGCGGAGTTTGCGCAGGTCACTAATGGCCTTTTCGATCTCTTCGTCGTCGTCTCCGACGCCGTGGGCGTGGGTGACTTTTTCCAGGGGGTCGAGGTCGCCGGTGCCCTTGAGGTCGTAGGTGTGCAACTCCGCCCTGGGGTCGAGTGCGGCGATGAGCAGCAGCTCGCGCAGAGCGAAGGTCTTGCCCATGCGCGGGATTGCCCCGATCGCCACGCTGGTGAACATCAGCCGGAGATCGACCCAGCGGCCGCGCTGGTCGGTGCCGAAGGGCTGGGGCTGGAACAGGTCGACCTTGACGCCCTTGCGCAGTGCCCAGGCGGGTTGCTTGGCCTTGCGCATGTCCTGGTCGCCGACCCACAGGATCAACCGGGCCGCGTGCTCGGCGTTGTCGGCTTCCGGCCACACGCACCCGAGCGGGCGGCGGAGGCCGGAGGCGAGCTTTTCGCGGCGATCCATGATGTCCCCGACCGTCACCCCGTGGGGCAAGTCGACGTCCGCCCGCCATCCCTTGCCATCACGCGAAATCGGCTTGGGGAACCCGATGCCTTCCCCGCCCTTGCCCATCGCCTGGTTGATCCCCGAGATGCCCAGGGAGGCGAGGGCGATTTCGACGGCGTTGCTGGTCAGCTTCGGCACCTTCGTCGCCTCCACCGCCCGCGAGGCGATCGGCTGATCCGCCGGAGCTCCCAACCACCCCACCGCGCCGAGGGCGCCGGCCACAATGGCGTACTGGACCAGCTCCGGGAGGAACGCCCGTCCGAGGAAGAACGCCGCCAACGCGGCCGCGCCCAGACCCACCGTGGCGTAGAACCGTCCTCGGACCCGGCTATCACGCTGGCTCGACAGCCGGAGGTATTCGGCGGCATCCGCGCGGTCAGCGGCAGCATGGCGAACGGTCCGGCCTTCGGCGTCGGTCACCCACCGCAGAAACCCACCCAGCAGCCGCAGCGTCCCTTGTGGAATTCGGATCAGGATGCGGCCGAGGTAGACCGGGCACCGCACCGCGTGGAAGGCGAAGGTGTGGCCGGCGTAGCCCATCGCCCACTTCGCGGTCTCCCGGAACTCCTCCACGCTGCTCGCCCAGCCAGGCAGGATCGGTTCCCGCTTCTGGTGCCGGACCAAGCTCGATCCCGCCTCGGCGGTATGGGGCTGGTCAACCTGCGGGGCCTGGTCCTCGTCGACCAGCTCGCCATCGATGACCTGGTGCTCCGACTCGCCCTCATCGCGGGTCTGGTCGGGGTTGAGGCGTTCGGAGGGGAAGCGCAGCACCCGCGCCTGCTCGCCGTCCTCGTGCGCCTGGTGCTCGTTGCTCTTGGTCTTGGGGGTCTGCGGCTGTTCGGTCATCGCTGCACCTCCCGGTGGTCATTGGTGTCTTTGATCAGGTGGGCCAGGCCCGCACCCATGCCGAGCACTGCGACGGGTAGGCAGGCCACGGCGGCGGTGATGAGCCACGGGGCCTCGGTCATGCCGGCGGCCTTCATCAGGTGGAAAGCGATCTGACCCAGTGCTCCGAGAGCGAGTGAGCCGAGCGCGGAGTACTTCGCGAATCTGCGAGCCTTGGTCGGGACCTGGCCGGAGAGCCACACGCGCAGGGCGTAGGCGGCGTAGGTCTCCACCCCGATCGGGAGCGTGATCGCGGTGTTGATCGCGAACCCGTCCGCGATCCCAGGCAGTGGGTGCACGATGCCGAACCCGGTCAGCTGGCCGAGTCCGACCCACCCGGACCAGATGGCCACGAACGCGGGCAAAGCCAGCAGCATGACCGGCCACACCGCCACCGGCCTCGGCGTCTGCTCCTGGGTGGGCGCATCCGGGTCTGCGGCAGCCGTGATCGGCTCAGACTCCTCCTCCCGCACCGGCTCCACCTCATCCGGAACCGGCTCAACCTCGGCCACCGTGTCCGCTTGAGTGGGCTCGGGCTCGGTGGGGTGGTCGTGGGTTTCGGTAGGTTCGTCGGCGGTCCGTTCGGTGACAACGTGCAGACCAACCGGGTTGGGAGCCTTGGCCGGGTGCTCGTCGGCCAGGCGGTCCAGGATCACGCGGGCCTTCGGCGCCCCGATCCGCAAATCAGCCATCAACTGGTTCCGACTCGGCATGTGCCCCAACTGCGTGACCAGCTGGCGGGCCTGCGGCAGCAGCTCGGCAACCGGTACGGGGTAGGAACTCTTCGCGGTGGTCATCGGCCCACCCCCACAGGAAGCCGCGGAGCAGGCACCCGAGCACCCAACCCATCAACGGCCGTCATGACCAGCCGCAACGCCACACCAAGGCCGAAAAGCCCGACGCCGAGGGTGCGGGCGATACCGGAGGCCACCGCCAGGGCGAAGAGCACGACCAGCGGCAGAACGGTCAGGACGGTGACCCGCAGCAGCCCGGCGGCCACCAGCAACACCAGCGGCAGCACCACGACCACGGCCAGCTCGATCAGCAGGCTCAGCAGTCCGAGGATCAGGGTCTTCATCGCACACCCCCACAGGGGCTGGTGGCGATCCGTAGCATCGGAGATCTCCTAACGGATTGTTGATCGATGGGAGACCCGGCCCAGCAGTAGGTTTGGCGACTGGCCTGCTGGGCCGGGTGCATCAAAAAGCCCACGTGGTCTCGCCGCCGTCGACACGCTCGGCAGCCCTCAACAGGGCCTCGGCCATCAAGTCGTCGTTGCGGTGATCCGCCCAATAGGCCTCATCCCGCGCCGCACACGGCCCGTACCGCTCGACGTACTCCCTGGCCTGCCGGTCGCACCGCAGTTCGCTCCGCGTCTCGTCCGACGCGCTCGCCTCGGCCGTCTCGTCGGCCGGTTCGGCGGGCGCGACCAGCAAGGGCTTGCCGGTGATCTGGGAACGCCACGGCCCCTTCTGCCCCTGAAGGCCCCTGCGCTCCATCTCCAGATAGGCCGCCGTGGGGACCTCATCAACGTGGGGCGGAGGCGCGTCGATCTCGAAGCGGAACGCACCGCAATCGCAGGTCCACCGCACCGTCACCTCAGTGACCTGCTCACCACGGCTGGGCTTGTGCCCCGGGCAGGTCAGCTCACGCCGCCGCCTGGCACCCCGAGAACCGTCCTCGGTCGAAAACTGCGACACCGGCCGCCCGGACAACAGCCAATTCAGCAACCCGTTCACGCCGCCTCCCCGGAGTCCGCATCGGTGGTGATCAGCCGCAGCGCGGCGCCGGCCTCGCGACGCTCGTAGCGACGCAGCCGCGTCCGCTCTCCCGCGCCCAGCTCCGACCAGACGAACGGCGTGACTGGCAGCTCGCCCAGCTGCTCGGCGATGACCTGATCCCAGTAGTTCTGCACCGCCTCCTGCTCGAACTCACTGAGCTCGGCCTCGCAGCCGGCCAGCTCGGCGCCGAACGAGGCGTAGGCCTCGATGTCGTGCTGTCCGTCCAGGTCAGAGGCGAACGTGTCGTAGTTGTGAGAGTGCATCTCCCAGGCTCCTTCCTTGAGCGATGCGCGAACATTAGCGCAACTATTAGCGCTACGGAAGCGATGGGGGGTGACCACGGATAACTCCTGCTTGGGATTTCTCGGGGAAATGGGAACTTCAGCGCTAGGATTTGCGCTGATAGGAGTGGGTCAACGGGAGGTGTCGTGGGCAAGGACTGGGACGCAGTAGCGACCGCAATCAACACCCGATTGGCGGAGCTCGACCTCACGCAGCGAGAGCTCGCCGAGCGGTCCGGGGTGAGCACCGCGACTCTGCGACAGCTCCAGAACAACTACGAGCCGCGTCGTCGTAGTCCGCGCTTGCTGGCCGCCATCTCCGAAGCGCTCCGCTGGCCGTCCGACCACCTGGCCAAGGTCCTCGAAGGCGAGTCCCCTGAAGAGGAAGCGGACCTTCGCGCGGAAGTCGCCCGCCTTCGCGAGGACGTGGCTGAGCTGCGGGAACGCCTCGGCGTTCTGGAGGAGAAGCAGGCCTGACATCGGTCAGCCGCCGATCGCCTGAAGGAAGGTCGCCAGGACGTCGCCGGCGCCGGCGAACTTCGTCCACAGGTCGCCGATCACGTGGGCCGACTCGACCGGCTGCTTGATGATCATCGATCCGACCGCGAACAGGACCAGGAAGCCGATCAGCTTCGGCATCACACCGCCGCCAGCCTTCGGCATCATCGGAACCGCGTTCTTCGCCATGAGTTGCCTCCTCGGTCAGCCCCGCCGCCGATTTGGTGGTCGGGGTTTTTCCGTCTCTGGCAACAAGTTCACCGCGAAACCGCGGACGTTCCCACGGGTCTTTCCGGGTCGGTTGCAGACGTCCTCGCAGCTCTATAACGTCTGCTCAACGTCCCAAAAGGTCCTCAAAACGTCCCGAGGTAGAGATGGCGAACGAGCGTCTTCGTGCAGCAGTGCGCGCGGCTGGCCTCACGATTGAGCAGGTCGCCGCCAAGGTGCGAGTCGATGAGAAGACTGCCGGACGCTGGATCACCAAGGAACGGAAGCCGCACCCGCAGACCCGGAGGAAGGTCGCTGAGCTGCTCGGCACGTCCGAGGTCCAGCTCTGGCCGTCCCTGGCGGAAGACCCGCACACCACGCCGAACCAGGACGTTGAGCTGGTGCACCTCTTCCCGTCTCGCTCGGCTGTGCCGTTCGAGCTGTGGAACGAGCTGATCCACGGCGTCCAGGAGCGCATGGAGGTGCTGGTCTTCTCGGGGCAATTCCTCGTGGAGCAGCACAACATCCTGCCCGTGATCAGGCGGAAAGCCGAAGAGGGCACAGTTTTTCGCTTCGCGGTGGGGGATGAGACCTCGCCGGCGGTCATCCAGCGCGCGGTCGAGGAGGGTACGACCGGAGGCTTGGAAGGCCGGATTCAGATGATGCGGCGCTATCTGAGCAAGGTTGCGGAGTTGGACAACGTCGAGATCCGGACCCACGGGACGATCCTCTACAACTCCATCTACCGCTTCGACGATCAGATGCTGGTCAACGGGCACGCCTTCGGCTCCCTTGCCGGTGAGAATCCCGTTCTGCACCTGCGTCAGGTGGACGACGGACCGATGTGGGAGCACTACCTGCGGTCGTTCGAGCGCGTGTGGCAGGAAGCCACGCCGGAAACCGTCTGAGGAGCACAACCGTGGCCCGCGTGGACTATTTCAACGACCCCAACGCACCGGCGGCCAACTCAGTCGTGCCCTCGGTGACCGCAGCCATCCGCAACGACGCCGGCGACATCCTGCTGATCCACAAAATCGACAACGACCTGTGGGCGCTGCCGGGCGGTGGCCACGACGCTGGCGAATCCCTCACCGACACCGTGGTTCGCGAGGTCAAGGAGGAAACCGGCCTCGACGTCGAGGTCGTGCGCCTGGTCGGCACTTACACCAACCCCCACCACGTCATGGCCTACGACGATGGGGAAGTGCGGCAGCAATTCTCGCTGTGCTTCGAGGCCAAGTGGGTCGGTGGCCGGCCGCGCGAAGACGGCAGCGAAACGAAAGAGGTCCGCTGGGTCGCCCCAACGGACCTCGATCGCCTGAACATCCACACCTCGATGCGCCTGCGCATCGATCACGCGCTGGACGAGACGCGCACGCAGCCCTACTTGGGCTGAGCGGCCAAGCGCTGTTCGGTTCGCCGGACGGCATCAGCCATGACAGGACGTGCCTTCACCCACGTGCGGTGAACCGGGTCTTCGGGCGCGTAGCGGCTGAAGATCTCTTCGATCCGCTCGTCGTAGGCCAGGCGTTGCCCCGCCGGCCCGGTGGTGAGGTCGGCCATGACCAGCGCATCCAGCAATGCCGAGTCCTCGAACGGGAACTCGGCCAACTCGTCAGACATGCCGCGCTCGGCCGCCTCGAAACGCGCCCCGGAGTGGTGCGCGACGAGGTTCACGATCACCTCGGGCCACTCCTGTTCCCGGAGGTACCGGGCACCGTCGAGCGGGTGGAACTTGGTGTGGCCGATCTCGGGGGCGTATCCGATGTCGTGCAGCCAAGCCGCGGCGACCAAGATGTCTCGGTCCTGCGGTGGCACGGCGTCGCTGAGCTCGGACGCTCGTGCAGCGACTGCCTGAACATGCTCCCAACGGCGCCCCAGCGGGGCCACGAAGCGTTCGGCAGTCTCGGCGGCTTGCTGGACCAGCTCCATGTGCGCTCACGCTACCTTTCACGGTCTCAAACGGTCATCGGCGAGTTGGGTTGTGCATCGAAGCCCGGCGATTACGGAGCGCTGTGCCGGGCTCACGCGGATCTTTCGGGGAGGCGCGGCCTTGTCCTTGCCTCGCTGGTCAGTGCCGGTGTCGGCGATTTCATGGCGCGCTGAGAGCGCCGTACGCGACTTGTTCGGGAACGTCCGGAGGGATGGAGGGCGTGGAACACCGAGGAGCGCGGAGTTCGGGGCCATCCGCGCCCCTCGGCTGCTAGGGGATCTCGGATGCAAGGCGATCGGTGATGCAGCTTGGGCAGGCGCGAGCGGAGATCGGGTGGTTGCTTTCGCCGGCGTTAAGGCCGCAGAGGGTCCGGCCGTGGTCGTCCTGGCGGCGTTCGTGCACGACGCCGAGGTGGTCGGTCCACACCTGGGCGTAGCGCTGCTCGCATTGAGTCGGGGCGCTCATGACTCGGCCTGCTTTCGGCAGATGAGGTTGCAGGCGTGGATGCGGGCGTACTCGCGCAGACTCACGGCGACGCAGTCGTCGCAGGCGTGGGTGGGGTGGGTGCCATAGTTGCCGACGGGTTGGCCGCAGAAGGTGTTTCCGGTGCCGGCGTTGCGGATGTGGACGCAGCCGTCAGGACTGGTCCACAGGCCCGCGTCGAGCGGGGGCGTTGCTGGTGCCGCATCCATGCACCCAACGCTGCCGAACCACCACGGTTCGTGACCTTGAATGCGGGGCTATGCGCATCAGCCCAGTGCTGATGCGCATAGCCAGGCGGTTAGCGGCTGGTCATGGTCCGGTAGGAGTCCTGGAGCTCGCCTGCGGTTGGGAGCTTTCCTGCGGTGACGTGGTTGACGACTTCGCGCACGCGCCACCAGTTGGACGGGGCGACCTGCCCGGACTCGATCGCTGTCTGGGCCGCATCGGCCGCTTCGTCTAGGCGCCCGTTGCGCGCGGCGCAGAGAGCGAGGTCGACGTGGGCGGTGGCGTAGCGGCGGGGCCAGGGCTGGAAGTCGTTGGTGGGCCGGAAACGCTCGATGACCTGGCGGGCGTGTTGCTCGCCTTCCGGGTCGCCGAGCCAGGCCAGGGTGGTCGCGGTGTAGGCCGCGGCTTTGCCGGGGTCGTATCGGTAGTGGTGCTCAGCCGGCACCGGCTTCGGTAGATGCGCCGACAGCGAATGGACCCGCTCGACGGTGCGGTAGGTGGCGTCGGCTTCACCGAGTCGCGCCCACGCCCGTCCTTCCTGGGCGGTCGCCTGGATCTCAGCCGAGCTTCCGGACGGTGCGATCGACTGGGCGTGCTGGGAGAGCTCGGCGGCACGCCGATAGTTGCCGCCGGTGAGGGTGCGCCAGGCCTCGGTTTCGTAGCACCAGGCACGGATCTCGTCCTGCTCTGCGTGGGTGGCCAGACCTGCGGCGGTGCGCAGCCGGGCGGTGGCCGGCGCGTGCTGGTTCAGGTCGATGTGCACCGTGGCGGCCAGCAAGGAGAACCAGCCACCGAGCACCAGCAGGTGACGGTGGGCGGCGAGGGTCTTGCGGGGCGCGTCGATGAGCTGGGAGATGTAGCCCAGGTGCTCCCGCAACCGGGGCAGCAGGTCGTGCGGGCTGGACGCGGGGTAGGCGGTGGCCAGGTCATCGAAGGCCATTTCGAGCTGGGCCAGCGTCTCGGTGCTGATGTCGGAGGCCGCGACCCTGCGGGCCAGCTCCATCGCATCGGTCTCGTCGCTCGGCCGCATCGCACCGGCGGCCGGGATGCCCCTGGTCGCAGGTTGCGGGGAAGCGGCGTTGGCTAGGGCGCGGAGCTCGCCGCCGGCGCACAGCAGCGCGTCTAAGGCGTCCACGGTCGCAGGTTCGGGGCGTTGCCGGTCGTTCTCGTACCGGGAGAGATTGCCCTGGTCGAGGTGAAGTTCCTGGGCAAGTTGGGCTTGAGACAGGCCGGCCGCACGACGATGCCGCCGCAGGGCCTGCCCGAAAGACTCCACGGACATGGTCCTCTACCTTCCCGCCGGAAACCCCCACCGGCGCCCCCAGAGCGTCCCCTGGGGGCTAACACCTCCGGCGGGAGGCAAGATCCAGCATGCCAGCCGTGACACGCCCCGATCGAGGACAACGCCAAACTGGCGATCTTTCGAACGCACGTTCTATGATGCTTGTAGGTCGGGTCGGGCGATGGGGAAGATCGACCGACCCGATGCGGGCCGGTCGATCTGCACCCCACTTCGACCGGCCCGCCCTATGGGCACACCAGGGCGGGCATCACATGGCGCACAAGGACGGGGACTGGCAGGGCACCCGGCAACGACCAGACGCCCCAGTCCCCGTCTGGATCAAGCTCGCCTACGTTCTGCCGCCCAGCCCACGACCCGGCGGCCTCGACGGAATCCCGCTCCGAGTCCGTGCCGCTGGCATCGACATCACCAAGATCGTCCCGGGCGTCCTACTCGCCTGGCACCAAACCATCACCGGTGACTGGTGGGCACTCGTCACCTTCGAACTCACCAACCGGTCAAGAAGGCCGGGTCTGGTGGTGACTCAACTCGTGCCGCCTGCCGCTGTAAGACAGCGCCAAAGCTAGCCTGCCGCTGGCTGGTGACGGTCCGTGTGCCTCGAGGCCCCATCACCCCGAGAACGGGATGCAGACTCAGGGACGACGTCCTACGGCCGGGTCACTATGTTGTCCCCTGTGACGGACAACCCTGAAGACCGGCGCCGGTTGACAGTCGACTTTGCGGGCTTGCTGAATCAGAGGCGGGTCCCGCCGGAGCGCTTCTTCCAGTGCGGGCTGGTCGTCTTGGACGCCAACGTTCTGCTCGATTTGTACCGGCTTACCCCGGAAGCTCGCGCTCAAGTGCTCGATGCCTTCACAAGGGTGGGTACGAGGCTTTGGGTGCCGCATCAGGCTGCTACCGAATTCAGTCGGAACCGTAAACGTGTCGTCGAAGACCGCATGTCATCGTTCAGGAAGGTGCGACGACTCTTACAGACCGCTGAAGCAGACGCTGTCGCCGTGCTGGAGTCTGCGGTGTCGCGTTTGCAGGAGCTCCGCGACGTTAACGGCACTACCAGGGCGTGGGATCTTCGAGCGGCGGAACTTGATCAGGAGCACCTCGCTTCCCGTCTCGACGGGCTTATGGTGCCAGCCCTCGAAGAACTGTCGACCTTGGAGGAAGAGCACGACCTGCATCCGAAAGACATGCAGCAGGTTGATGCCGTACTATCGCAGGTCGACCAACTTCTAGCCGGCCGCATCGGACCGGCGTTCCGCCCCGAAGAGCTCCGCGCATTGGTCGAAGAGGCCCACGCCTTTCGCTTCCCAAACGAGATCCCTCCTGGCTTTCGCGACGCCTCCAAGGAAACGCCGTTACGTGCGGCGGGAGACTACTTGCTCTGGCGTCAGACAATCGATAGGGCAGTGCAAGAGGTCCATGGTGAGCGTCTCGTCATGCTGATTACGAAGGACTTCAAGAGCGACTGGTGGGAGTTAGACTCGAAAAGGCGGCCCCGAGGCCCTCTTCCTGAGCTTGTGCAGGAGATGCGTGACCTTGCTGATTCCGACCTGCTGCTGATTTCTTTGAAAGATTTTATCGAGGGTGCAAGAAAATATCTGTCGTCAACGGTTTCTGATGAGACGCTGGAACAACTCCGAGAAGCCAGTGGTGACGTAGAATCATTGCTGCCTGCAGAATTCCGCGAACCGTCCTCTGTGCCTGACCTCCAAGAGCTTCCGCCTCTCGAATTCGAGCGACTTATCCGTTACCTCCTAATTCAAATGGGGTACAACGTCGAGGTAGGCCCGTCTCTCGCTCGCCCTTACGATTTTTGGTTAACGGCAGGACCTGAGATGGAAAATGTTCCTGCCATTGTCGAAGTAAAGCGTTACAGAAGGCCTGTTCCTTCCGAGGTGGTCTATCAGTTAATTGGCGCTGTCCGACACACTTCCGCGCGATCGGCAATGTTGATCACTTCGAGTTCATTCGCGAAGGAAGCTCAGTGGATCGCCGAGGCGGAGCCAATCGAACTGATCGACGGAAAGATGCTTGTTGAACTGTTGGCTGGCCATGGAATTCAGGCCCAGATTGGGGGGCGAAAGAAGGGTGATTAGTCAAGTCGCGCACCTTCGCGGAAAGTCAGCGGTCCAGCCCCGTTGAATTCGCACGACCCGTAGTCAGAAAAAAGAGCGTCCAGGATGAAACCTAGACGCTCAATACGCGGTTAGCGGCTACCTTGCCGCACTCGTGCACAGTTTGTGCAGTTCGCGTCCGTCATGAGGAACTTTTTGCTCTCCCGGTATGCGCCGTGGCTGAGCTCCTTGCCGCACTCCGTTTCGGCGCGGCCATCCCACACGTAGATCCGCCCGTGATGGATGACGCTACCTTCGATCACGTTGCTGATGAAGCGGATGCCGACGGGTTCTGAGGCGGCCAGTGTGCTCGGGCTGCGCAGTCGCGCTCGCAAGGCCCTTAGGCGGCTCGGCAAAGCATCAGTCAGGCCTGCAGCAAGGAGGTCAGCAACGAACAGTGGGCGTTCGACCCTGCTGTGCGCGTAGAAGGCCGCGAGGTGTTCATCTCGGCGCGGGTCATCCTTTGGGTAGATTCGGACCAGCAGTCGCAGCACGAACCCGGGCGCGAAACCGAAGACAAGCAACACCATAAGCAGGTTGTGCCAGGACACAACTGCTTCGAGTAGTTCCGTCAACCCGCCCACCCCATCCGAAATCCACGGGGCCGCCCTTCTGCCTCGGCGGCATGCAGCATTGCAGCAAGTTCATGCCTGCCTCGGTCCGTCAACTCGTAGTAACGCCGTGGTGGCCGCCCCTTGATCGTCGACGGATCTTCCCATCCGTCGACGAGCCAGCCTTCATTAAGCAGACGAGTCAGCATCGGGTAAAGCACTCCGGAGCGGACGCCGGCCTGCCTGCCGAGCTCGTATCCCCAGTGCTTGCCGGTCGGGTCTTCTAGCAGTGTGACCGCGACCTGCATCAACGCATGAGTTCTCCTCATCGGGCTATCCTACATAGGTATTCCAATATCTAGGTAGGGGGTCCAGGGTGAGGACGCCAGGAAGAAGCGCGCCTACCTCCCGGCGCCTGGGAGGCATGCGATTGCTGGAGTGTCCCGTCTGAACCAAAAGGTCGTCGCGTCGTTTCCTGGGCCGCCGCGGGGAAGTTTGCAGGCTACGCGCGGTTGTCCCTGCTTACCTTGCACTCTCGGCCAGCGTCGCGGTCATCATGCACCGGAAACTTTCCGTTCTTGTTCAACGTGAGTTTTCGGCCGCAGCACGGGCACTCGCGACGGCTTCGTGGCCGTGCACAGCGGTCCACGCGGTGGACGAAATTCGAGGTCCCAGAGGCAGGACAGCGCTTCTGTGTCCAGCCGCCGAAGAAGTGCACCTCTTCGAGGTAGTGGACTGGCACGGCGCGAGCCTTGGTCATTCGTAGGGGTAGGCAACACTCCGCACAGTGCATCTTTCGCCCTTCTGTCGAGCCCGATGTGGTGGATGATGCCCGAGTCGTTCGAGCCCAAGCAGCCACCGAGCGGGCGACACCTTCGCTGGCGACGTCGAGGTGCCCTCGAAAGCCGGTGTGCAGCCCCTGTTCAATGAGTGCGACGTGGCTGGCGCGGTCTCATTTTTGGTCTCGTTCATCGCCGTTCAGCGGAGGTCTGACTACTCGCCTGAAGTTCACGGTAGGTCTTTGACCAGCAAGTATCGGGCGATCGGCCTTTGCTGAACCGATGATCGTAGAACTGAAAAGCGGAAGGTCGGCGGTTCGACCCCGCCCCTGGCCACCGCTCAGAGCTGCGAAAACAGCCCCCGTTGATCTCGACGGGGGCTTCTTCGTCTCATTTTTCGTCTCAGTTTCATCCGGGTTGTGGTTCTGAACTGCCGATGCGTCCAGGTGCACTTGTCGGCTTGTCCCGAGAGCTTGGTCTCGTTTAGGCGCGCGCCTCGAAGGTTCACCTCGCCTACGTTCGAGTGCCTCAGATCGGAACCGGCGAGGTTTCGAATTTGCGAGTCGGGTGCTGCTCAACATCTGGCGTTCGAACGTCCCCGGGGCATTTGGTCCGGCAATAGGTGTTGGGACGCGGGTCGGGTTGGTGGAGGGGTGTCAAGCGTCGTTTGCTGAGGGTGTTTCCGACACTGCTCGGTTGTCTGGATGTTCTGGGGGTTTCACCGCGTGTGCGGGGAAGCGCGGTGTGAGCCAGCGGAGACCGTAGATCGCGGCGCTGGCGCTTGCTGCGACGAGCATCCAGGGGACCCACACGCCTGCAGCAAACAGGCCGGCGAGCGCGGGGGCGAGGGCCTGGGGAATGGTGAAAGCGTACTGAAAGGTGGCGAGGTAGCGGCCTCGCATTTCGGGTGGTGCGGCAGCCTCGGCGAGCGCGTTGACCCGCGTTGCGGACAGCAGGGCCGCGGCGGCTTGAAGCAGCGTTGCCGATAGCAGGAAGGCCGGTAGCGATGCTGGGGTGATGAAGACGGCAGCGAGGCTCATCAAGCACCACACCACGCAAAGCCCTGCGCTGATAGCAAGCGTCGTGGTCCGGGCGAGATACCGGGTTGCACGGACGGCTGCGGTACCACCGATGCTCAACGAGGTGGTGAGCAAAGCCAGCATCAAGCCCGGAAGCCAGGCGGGGCCGGTGAGTTGTTCGAGCACGTAAACGGGAACGCCCACAAGGAAAAAGTCGCTTGCCAGCGCGAGCAATGCCGTGACCGCGATAAAAATCAGGAACGGCCGATCTTGCAGGACTCCCCGACTGCCGGGCTCCGTGGCTTGCTGCGAATCTCGTGAAGCACCTGCCCCCTGGACAAACAGGGCCAGCACCAGAGCACACGCGATGAAGCTGAGTGCGTTGACGCCCACCACGAGCCGGAGTCCGGTCGCCCCGAGTGTGCTCAGAAGCCCGCCACCGGCTAGCGCGCCGAGCCCGAAACAAGCAGACCGCACCATGCCCACGACGGCAAACGGCCTGTCTTTCGCGCCTTCTCCGTACACATCAGCGATCAGCGAGAACAGGGCGCAATAGAAGAGCTGGAGCCCGGCGGCAAGCAGGATCGCGGCCAGGAACGTCACCGCCACGCCATCGGCCACGAGATAGCTCAACGCGCCGAGCGCCTGCATGAGCTGGGCGGCGATGACCACGGTTCGTGGCCCCACTCGGTCGACGAGCCGCCCCGCCGCGGGTGGGACAAGGAACCCTACGAGGGTGCCCGTTGCCACCACGATGCCCGCGAGCGCGAGCGGTATGCCAACGACCCGCGTCGCGTACACCAGCGCCAAAGGCAGGAACAGCCCAGAACCGAAATCGTCCACTCCCAATGCGACCAGCAGGGCGAGCCAGCTTCGCCTCACCAAGGAGCCACCCTCTCGATCACGAATAGCGGTCGTGTGCTGCCCAAGTGCACGAACGGGTCACGTTAATCGATTCGCCGGTTCGTGGTCATGAGCTGGACGACGTAATCGTGCGGATCGAGTCAAACCGGTGGGACACAACCCGCAGACTGTTCGATCGATCTGAGAACTGATCCACAAGTCGACAATGAGATGTGGGCGTTTTCGAGCGTTCGGGTGGCTGGCGTTCCCCGGCGTCGCGGTGACGACGCGGCAGCCCGTCACCGGTGTGACGCGAAGTGAGCTGCGTCGCGTCGGCGGCTCGCGCTGTCACGGATGCCGCCTCGGTCCCGTCGTCTCCACGACGAGCACTTCGTCCCGCCCTTCGCGACCAGAGGAGAAGGGCGCTCGCATCGAGAACAGGAGGAGCTCGTGATCAGTTCAAGCGAAGCGCGGCAGGACAAATCTCCGAAGGTCGTGATCGATCGTGCGTGCCTTGCGGTTCTGACCTTCGCATCCGTGTTCACCGGCGCGTGGGCGTACTTCGCGCCGAGGTTCTTCTACGACTCCTTCCCCGGTCTCGGCCTGAGCTGGTTACCGCAGCTGGGGCCGTACAACGAGCACTTCGTCAAGGACGTCGGGGCGATGTTCCTGGCGTTGGCGGTGCTCAGCGCGGTCGCCCTCAGGCACGCCGATGACGGGCGGTCGTCGCGGATGGCGGGGGCGGTGTGGCTGGTGTTCAACGTCCTGCACTTCGGCTACCACGTGACGATGCTGCACATGTACGAACCGCTGGACCAGGTCCTCAACGTGATCGTGCTCGGGGTTCTGATCGTCGTTTCGGTCCCCCTGGTGGCGCAACCGCGTGCTGACGGCCGGAGAGCTGGTGGAGACCGGCGGTTCTGAGCCGCTGCGAATATCCACAGTGGACCTGAGTCGGGGTGGCCCGGATCGAGATCCGCCGGACCGCCCCGTTCTCAGGTCACCGTCATGCGACGAACGTGCGGACGTCCTGCGACACGCCGTCGTCGCTGAGGAAGCCGAGGTGCGTGATGCACCCGGTCTGGGTGTTGCGCGCGCCCGAGACGACCGTGCTGTCATCGGGGTCGATGGTCTCGTCGCAGGTCGACCACCACGTGCCGTAGCTGACCGCGCCCGGTGATTCGTCCCCGTCGTTGAGGGTGGTCAGGAATTCCGACCCCGGCCGCATCTCCACGCAGGACGCGTCGAAGCAGGTGTTCGCCGACGTGGTGCCGTGGTTCGGGCCTGCCAGCGAGACCCAGTCGTCGACCTTGTCGGCTCCGCCGACGAACTTGAGGTACCAGCGGCTGTTGAGCCCGCCCATCGAGTGCGTGACGATGTCGACCTCGGTCGCGCCGGTCCTGGCGAGCACGTCGTCGACGACGGCGGAGAGCTGGTCGGCGGTGGTCTTGTTCGACTGCGAGGTGTTGTAGTTCCAGGCGGTGAGCTCGCCATCGGTGTAGCCGTCGGCCTTGAAGTCGGCCACCAGCTCGTTCCAGTTGGAGGCGCTGCCGTTCCAGCCGTGAACGAAGATCACCGGATTGCGTTCGACTGCTGTCGCGGGTCCTGCGGTGAGGGGCAGAGCGGTTGCTGCCGCTAAGGCGGCGGTCACGAACAGACGGGTTCCGCGCATGGGTTCCCTTTCGCTTGGAGGCAACATCGCCGGGCGGATGAACCAACGGCTTGCCGCTCGCGGAGGTGCGCCTGCCCGGTTCTCATCACCCCGATGGCCGCTAACCGCGTTATGGGGCGTTTCCGAGCGCGCTCGCGAAGAGCCTGGTCGCGGGTGATGGGAGCCCGAAGCGGTGCGCATCACTCCGGAAAGTCCCCAGACCAAGCGCTGAGCAGAGGAATCCCCTGCCGATCTCGGGAGGGGATTCCTCGGGGCGTTACTGCAAGGCGCTCAGGCTCGGACGTAGTCGGCGAGGTGTCGGGCGGTCAGCGTCTTGCCGGACGCGACCAGGTCGGCCGGGGTGCCTTCGAAGATGACCTGACCGCCGTCGTGACCGGCGCCCGGACCGAGGTCGATGATCCAGTCCGCGTGGGCCATGACCGCCTGGTGGTGCTCGATGACGATCACCGACTTGCCGGATTCCACGAGCCGGTCGAGCAGGCCGAGGAGCTGTTCCACGTCCGCCAGGTGAAGACCGGTGGTGGGCTCGTCGAGGACGTAGACGCCGCCCTTGTCACCCATGTGCGTGGCCAGTTTGAGGCGCTGCCGCTCGCCACCGGAGAGCGTGGTCAGCGGCTGGCCGAGGCGCAGGTAGCCCAGGCCCACCTGGTCCATGCGCTCCAGGACCTTGTGCGCGGCGGGCGTTCGGGCGTCCCCGCCGCCGAAGAACTCCTCGGCCTGGGCGACGGACATGTCCAGCACCTCGCTGATGTCGCGCCCGCCGAAGCGGTACTCCAGCACCGAGGCGTTGAACCGCTTGCCCTCGCACTCCTCGCACGTCGTGGCAACGGTCTCCATGATCCCGAGGTCGGTGTAGACGACACCGGCACCGTTGCAGGTGGGGCACGCGCCTTCGGAATTCGCGCTGAACAGAGCGGGTTTCACGCCGTTGGCCTTGGCGAACGCCTTGCGGATCGGGTCGAGGAGCCCGGTGTAGGTCGCCGGATTGCTGCGCCGCGAACCGCGGATGCCGCTCTGGTCGATGGACACGACGCCTTGTGCTGCCGGGAGCGAACCGTGGATCAGCGAGCTCTTGCCGGAACCCGCGACCCCGGTGACCACGCACAGCACGCCGAGCGGCACGTCGACGTCCACCTCGCGCAGGTTGTTCGCCGTCGCGCCGCGGATCTCCAGCGCACCGGTGGCCTGGCGGAACTCCGACTTGAGCGAGGCCCGGTCGTCGAAGTGCTTGCCGGTCACGGTGTCGCTGGTGCGCAGACCAGCCACGTCGCCCTCGAAGCAGACCGTGCCGCCGTCGGTTCCGGCGCCGGGACCCAGGTCGACGACGTGATCGGCGATGGTGATCGTCTCCGGCTTGTGCTCGACGACCAGGACCGTGTTGCCCTTGTCGCGCAGCCGCAGCAGCAGGTCGTTCATCCGCTGGATGTCATGCGGGTGCAGCCCGATCGTCGGCTCGTCGAACACGTAGGTCACGTCGGTCAGCGACGACCCGAGGTGCCGGATCATCTTGGTGCGCTGGGCTTCACCGCCGGACAGGGTGCCGGCGGGCCGGTCCAGCGAGAGGTAGCCGAGGCCGATCTCGACGAACGAGTCCAGGGTGTGCCGGAGCTTGCCGAGCAGTGGTTTCACCGACGGTTCGTCCAGCCCGCTGACCCATTCGGCCAGGTCGCTGATCTGCATCCGGCAGACGTCGGCGATGTTGATGCCCGCGATCTTTGACGACCGGGCTCCTTCGCTGAGCCGGGTGCCGTCGCACTCCGGGCAGGTCGCGAAGGTGATCGCGCGGTCCACGAAAGCGCGGATGTGCGGCTGCATCCCCTCGCGGTCCTTGGCCAGCATCGACTTCTGGATCCGCGGGATCAGACCCTCGTAGGTGACGTTGACGCCCTCGACCTTGACCCGCGTGGCCTCCTTGTGGAGCAGGTCGTGCAGCTCCTTCTTGGTGTACTTGCGGATCGGCTTGTCCGGGTCGAGGAACCCCGAACCCATGTAGATCCGCCCGTACCAGCCGTCCATGGTGTAGCCGGGGATGGTCAGCGCACCCTCGCGCAGCGACTTCGAATCGTCGTAGAGCTGGGTGAGGTCGAAGTCGGAGACGTTGCCGCGTCCCTCGCACCTCGGGCACATGCCGCCGGTGATGCTGAACTCGCGGCGCTCCTTCACCTTCGTCCCGCCGCGTTCCATCGTGACCGCTCCCGCCCCGCTGATGGAGGCGACGTTGAACGAGAACGCCTGCGGTGAGCCGACGTGCGGTTTCCCGAGCTTGCTGAACAGGATCCGCAGCATCGCGTTCGCGTCGGTGGCGGTGCCGACCGTGGAACGCGGGTCCGCGCCCATCCGCTCCTGGTCGACGATGATCGCCGTGGTCAGCCCGTCGAGCACGTCGACGTCGGGTCGCGCCAGCGTCGGCATGAAGCCCTGGAGGAACGCGCTGTAGGTCTCGTTGATCATCCGCTGCGACTCGGAGGCGATGGTGCCGAAGACCAGCGAGCTCTTGCCCGAACCCGACACGCCGGTGAACACGGTCAACCGGCGCTTGGGGATCTCGACGCTCACGTCCTGGAGGTTGTTGACCCGCGCCCCGTGAACCCGGATCAGGTCGTGGCTGTCGGCGATGTGCATCGCGGCTCCGTTCACTGCGCTTCCTGGATTCTGATCATGTTCCCGGCGGGGTCCCGGACGGCGCAGTCGCGCACGCCGTAGGGCTGGTCGGTGGGTTCCTGGACGATCTCGGCGTCGCCGGCCTGCAGCGCGTCGAACGTGGCGGTGAGATCGGGTGTGGCCAGCAGATTCCGGCGTAGGTCCCCTTGGCCATCATCTCGCTGATCAGCTGCCGCTCGTCGTCGGTGATGCCCGGGTCGACGCCCGGCGGGTGCAGCACGATCGAGGTGCCGGGCTGTCCGGGCGGGCCGACGGTCAGCCAGCGCATCCCGGCGTAGCCGACGTCCTTGCGGACCTCGAAGCCGAGCAGATCGCGGTAGAAGGCCAGGGCCGCCTCCGGGTCGTCCTGCGGGAGGAAGCTGGCGTTGATGCTGATGTCCATGGCAATCACGCTATGAGCTGCTTCCCGACGGCGCTTCTCGATTCCTGACCGGTCTGGTGACCTGCTTGGCCAGGCACGGCACGATCGCCGCCGTCCCGGCCGCCTCGCGCCGGTACGTGCTGGGCGGGACCCCGACGAGCTCGGTGAACCGGGTGCTGAAGGTGCCCAGCGACGAGCAGCCGACCTCGAAGCACACCTCGGTGACGCTCAGGTCGCCTCGCCTCAGCAGCGCCATCGCCCGCTCGATCCGCCTGGTCATCAGGTAGGCGTAGACGGATTCGCCGTAGGCGGCGCGGAACCGCCTGCTGAGGTGTCCAGCGGACATGTTCACCCCGCGCGCCAGCGCCTCGACGTCCAGCGGCTGCGCGTGCTCGCGGTCGACCCGATCCCGGACCTGCCTCAGCAAGGCGAGGTCCCGCAACCGCGCCGACCTGCCCGATGCCCCACCCACCTGCGAAATCCTGCCACGCCCGTCCGACAACCGCGCCCGTTTCATCCCGAAACGGGATCAGGGCTCGCGGCCGGTGAAGGCCAGCAGCTCCTCGAACGGGCTCGCGTCCTCGGGTGCCGACGCGGCCGCGCCGAACATCCCTTCGGCGCGCAGCTCGTCCTCGCTGCTCTGGGACTGGAACCGCAGGACGGCGTCGACGGCGGCATCGTCCGGTGAGTACGGCAGGCCGACCGCGCGGGCCAGGTCCCAGCCGTGGATCACGGTTTCCGACAGGCTGATGTTGGCGACGACCCAGCCCGGCGTCGGGCCGAACGCGAACGCGAGCTGCTGATCGAGAACGCCCGGCCTGCTGAAGGCTGCCAGGGTGAGCCGCGCCGCTTCGCCGAACGCGGTCGCCATCTCGTCTTCGGAGAGCTGCGGGTCGTCGGCGGGCAGCTCGGGGGCCTGCCCCGCCGCGACCTGCCCGAAGTACCTCGCACCACCGACGAGATGACCGCCGACCTGGCCGACGGTCCACCCCTCGCACGGGCTCGGATCCCCGAACCGCTGCGGCGGTACCGCCCGCAGCACCGCGGAGGTGTCTTCGAAGGCCCGCTCCAACGACCCGACCAGCTCAGTACCCGTCACCGGTTCTCGCTTCCGCATGTCCGCTCCTCGTCTCCGCGCTGTCGCAGAGGTAGACCGGCGATCCGCTAGGAAGTCATCGCCGCGGCGATCTCCCGGGTTTGTCGGTGGCCCCGGGTAGCGTTCGGATGACCGCGGGTGGGGAGGTCCAGAAGTAGCGACGCCCCCGCGCTCAACCGGCCTGGGGGTTACCGGGAGTGCGGGGGCGTCAAGGTCCACCCCTGGGGGTCAGGTGGACGGCGTCAATGCTACTGCGTGGTATCCGAGATGTCTCTAGGGGCAGAGATCTTTTTTCACGCGCACGGCGGTGAACCGGAGGCAGGTTTGTGTGAGTGGCCCGATCGCCACCGCGTAGAGGACCGTCCCGAGGCCGGCAGTCCCGCCGAGCAGCCAGCCCGCTGCGAGCACGCAGACCTCGATGGACGTCCGCACCAGGCGCACCGACCAGCCCGTTCGCGCGTGCAGCCCGGTCATCAGCCCGTCCCGAGGGCCCGGCCCGAGGCGGGCGCCGACGTAGGTCGCGGTCGCCAGCGCGTTGAGCACGACCCCTGCGATCAGCAGCGGAACCCTGATCCCCAGAGCCTCCACCGGTGGGAGAAGGGCGAGGGTGGCGTCCACCGCGAACGCGATCAGCAGCACGTTGGCGACCGTGCCCACGCCCGGCCGCTGCCGCAGCGGTAACCAGGAGAGCAGGACCGCGACGCCCACCACCGCGCTCGCCATCCCCATGCTCACGCCCAGCCGCTCCGAGATCCCCTGGTCGAGCACGCTCCACGGCGACAGGCCGAGGTCGCCGCGCACCATCAGCGCCAGGCTCGCCCCGTAGAGCAGGAGTCCGCCGATGAGCTGCGGGAACCGGGCGTGCGGGCGGAAGCGCACTGACAGCGGAGAGAGGTCCAGTGGAGCGGGGATCGAAGCCATGACTCCTTTCCTACCCGCGAATTGGACTTCATATCGATAGCCAATCGGGCTAGATTGGACTCATGTTGCCGACTCCGGGTGCCCACATCTACGGCCAGAAGCTCGTCGATCTCCTCGGAACCTGGCACGGCGCGTCCCGACCCTCTTCGCAGCTGCTCGCCGAGGGCGTTCGCCAGCTGGTGCTCGACGGACGGCTACCGCCGGGAACGCGGCTGCCCGCCGAGCGGGAGCTCGCCGCCGCCCTCGACGTGAGCCGGACCCTGGTCGCCAGGGCGATCGAACGGCTGCGGGAGGACGATTTCGTGGCGAGTCGGCGAGGCGCCGGCTCGTGGGTGAAGCTGCCGGATTCGCGGCGGGGCAACGAGATGCACGGCGGTTGGTTCCCGTCCAACGACCCGGGTGTGATCAACCTGGCCCAGGCGACCCCGGGAGCTCCGCCCGAGATGCGCGCAGCCGTGGAGCGCGCGCAGGTGCGCCTCGCCGAGCAGCTCGGTGACCACGGTTACCAGCCGCACGGGCTCCCCGCGCTGCGCACCCGCATCGCGGAGCGCTACACCGCGCGCGGTCTGCCGACCAACCCCGAGCAGATCCTGGTCACCAACGGCGCTCAGCACGCGTTCGCGCTGGTCCTGCGCACGCTGGTCGCCCCCGGCGAGCGGGTCCTCGTCGAACACCCCACCTACCCCAACGCCGTCGAGGCCCTGCGCGGCCACGGGGTGACCCCGGTGGCCGTGCCGATGACCGACGACGGCTGGGACCTGGAGCTGCTCAACGCCACGCTGCGCCAGACCGCGCCCCGGCTGGCCTACCTGATCCCCGACTTCCACAACCCGACCGGTGTGCGGCTGGACGCCGAGGGCCGGTCGCGGCTGGCGACGGCTCTGGCGAGGACCTGCACGAACGCGGTCATCGACGAGACGTTGATCGACATCGACCTCACCGGCGAGGAACCCCCGCCGCCGATGGCGAGCTTCACCGAGCGCGCCATCACCATCGGCTCGGCGGGCAAGTCGTTCTGGGGCGGGTTGCGGCTCGGCTGGATCCGGGCCGGCGAGGAGTTCGTGCAGCGGCTGGTGCTCGGCCGGGCGGCCGTCGACCTGGGCACGCCGGTGCTGGAGCAGCTGGTGCTCGCGGAACTGCTCGACGACGCCGAACCGGTTCTGGCCCGGCGGCGGGAGGAAACTCGGCAGCGGCTCGACGTCTTGGTCGCCGCACTGCGGGAACACTTGCCGGAGTGGCGTTTTCGCTCACCCGACGGCGGGTTGTCGCTCTGGTGCGACGTCGGCGAACCCATCTCCAGCAGGCTGGCGGTCGCGGCCGAGGCACATGCGGTTCGATTGGCGCCGGGCGCTCGCTTCTCGGTGAACGGATCTCTGGAGCGCTGGATCCGGGTGCCCTACACGTTGCCGGGTGAACGGCTGGTCGAAGCCATCCAGCGGCTCGCTGCGGCAGCGGGTTCGGTGCGGCCAGGACCAGCACCGAACCCGCTCACCGTTCCGATCGCCTGAAGCTGACACCCCTCGTAGAAAGCTTCAGGCCCGCGCCAGGTGAAATCCGTGCGAACTCCCGTGCGGTCTCCGCACGGATTCCACCCCGGAGTAGTCGCCGGCCGCCCGTCGGCACGGCCCCTCGACGTGCCGACGGGCGGTTCGACCAGAGGGCGCCACCCCGGTGCCGCAGGGGCAATTGCGGCACCGGGGCCAGGGCCCAG
This sequence comes from Saccharopolyspora sp. NPDC049426, assembly GCF_040676935.1. Classification (NCBI taxonomy): domain Bacteria; kingdom Bacillati; phylum Actinomycetota; class Actinomycetes; order Pseudonocardiales; family Pseudonocardiaceae; genus Saccharopolyspora; species Saccharopolyspora sp. NPDC049426. Next base: position 396,343 of record NZ_JBFAPZ010000001.1, read on the forward strand.
TCCTGTTCTTTCAGCAGGTCAGAGACGCTTAATCAGCGATGTTCTTGATCGACGCTGCCGGACAGGCTGGTGGCGCCCCGTTCCGATCCGGTCGGGCGCAGGCGTCCGGATCGGAGTTCATCGGGTGGTGTTGACACCAGGGTCACCGCAGAAGCGGTGATGCGCAGGCCGGAACTGCCGCGATCAGTCAGGCGACGCCGTGGTTTCGGCCGATCGTGTGTTGACGTTCGGTCCGATGTCGCGCTGGGCCACCAGGATGGCAGCGGTGCCCGAGAGATCAGGTGCGGTGGGCAGGATGGCGTGCGCGTTGCGCAGGCCGCCGACACCACCGACGCTCGCCGTGGTCAGCGAGCTCGCGGGAGGCGAGCAGGGAGACGGCACGGCAGGGCTCGAACTGTCGCCGTCCGGCGCTTCGTCCGCATCAGGTGCCCGGGGCCGTGCGTCATCGCGAGCGGTGCTGGTTCCCGACGCCTTCACCGATTTGCGGACCGCCGGCCCGGTGACCACGGCGCTGGACGGTGCGTTCGACTGCTCGTCGGCGACGGCGTGGGTGTTCTTGTGACGTGCGCTGCTGCCCTTGCCCAGCGAGTCGTGCTCGCTCTGGGAGGCGGAATTCGCCTGGGAGGAGGAGTTGCCGTTGGCCGAGGAGCTGGCGCTCGCGGAGGCGTTCCCGCTCGGCACCGCGCTCGCGTTGGAGTTCGCCGACGCGTTGGCGGTGTCGGGGGCCGCCGGTTCGGCGGGTGCGGCCTTCTCCGGTTTCGCCGGTTCTGCCTTCTCGGGCTTTTCCGGCTGAACCTTTTTCGGTGGGTCGGGCTTCTCGGTCTCGACCGACTTCTGAGGCTTGGTGGTCTTCTGCTGGGAGACCTTCCCGGCGGGCTTCGACGATTTTCCGGAGTCCGAGCCCTTGGCCATTGATCCCGCGGAGTGATCAGCGGAGTCGGGCTTGCTCGACGCTGATGCCGAAGCGGGCTGCGATACGCCCGGTTTGTCGGCGTGCGCATTCTCAGCGGCTGAAGCCGCGGTCGCACCGCCGACCATCACTCCCAGGCACAAACCGCTGAAGAGAGAGGCCCTGACCAGAAACGCAGCGATCCGCGAACGGGGACCGCGCACTGCGCGAATTCCCATCACGGTCACCACCGCCAATTCCGGTCGAGTCGCGCCACGTGGCGCGGTGGAGCAACGGTTGCGCCACGATCGGCGCCGCCGGCTGACATTCAACCACCCCAGGGGGCGATTTCGGACCACCTCGAGCGACGATCACGACAGTTGGGCCAGCATTCTCCATGCATTTGGAGGACCCGGAAGGGGCCAAATGTTGTCGGAAGGGATGACTCCCTTTCCCCGAAGGGGTCTCGTCCGCTGTGGACCTAGACCGAAAGCGGCACAGTGTCCGCTGTGGATCAGGATCAGAATCAGGAACGGCTGGGTCTTGCCGAACTCCATCGCATCTGGACGTCCTACGGGCACGAGATGCTGCTGCACGATCCCGGCGGCGATGGCGAATGCCTGGTCAGGCGCGGTGAATTGCTGGCCCCGGCGGACTCGCTGGATCCGGTGCTCGACCGGTACCGCAGATGGATCGATCGGGTGCACCACGACGAAGACCTGCTGCTCGCCCGAATTCGGCTCCGCGATGCCGAACGCGACCATTGCGTCGACCTGGCCGGAGAGGCCGCCGGTGCGTCGGTGAACAACGTCCACGTCGGAAGTCCGGTCATGTTCGGAACGCCGGTGATGTTCGGCACCGGAGAAAAACCGGAATTCACCCATCCGGTTGCCGAGCCGCCTTCGGTCGAATGGGAACCACCGGTGTTCGTCGGCGTGCTCGACACCGGTTGCGACCCGCATCCCTGGTTCACCGGCCGTCCCGGATTCGAAGCTGTTCCGGAAGTGTTGGACGCCGACGACGATTCCGGGCAGGACCGGCAGGCCGGGCACGGCACCTTCGTCAGCGGAGTCGTCCTGCAGCACGCCCCGGGCGCGGTCATCCGGCCGAAGCGCGTGCTGTCCTCGCTGGGATTCACCGACGACTACACCGTCGCCTCCGGTCTGCGGGCTCTGCGGCGTTCGGCGCAACGCCGGGGCGAGTCGGTCGACGTGGTCGTGCTGACCTCCGGCTGCCACACCGCCGACGACCGCTGCCCGGAGGTTCTGGCCTCAGCGCTGCGCGCGATGGACCCGGCCGTCGTGGTGGCCGCGGCCGGCAACCACGGCCGGACCCGGCCCTTCTGGCCCGCGGCGATGCCCGAGGCGCTGGCCGTTGCCGCGACCGGGGCCGACGGCAAGATCGCCCCGTTCTCCAACACCGGCGACTGGGTCGACGCCGCGGCGCCGGGTGTGGACGTGCGCAGCTGCTTCGTCCGGATGGCCTCCGGCGGCGACCGCGACTTCGGCTTCGCCCGCTGGAGCGGGACGTCCTTCGCCGCGCCCCGGGTCGCCGCCGTGATCGCCACGGCCCTGCAAGCGGACCGCAACCGCGCACGGGCGCGCGAACTCGTCGAGCACTGCTACCCGTACGGCACCGCGCTGCCGGAGCCCGTCGCGGCCGAGTGATCAAGTACCGCATTTCTTGACCCGATCGTGGGGTATCCAGCGCCAACTGAATCTTTGAGCACCCCTTCGTCCTCTTACTCGGTGGGAAGGAAGAGATCACCGAGCTCCGGAGGTGCTGGTCGTGTACGAGGTCGGGGAAGCCGGTCCGGCTGCGGTGCTGCTGAATCGGGTGGCGTCCGGGGACGAACAGGCGTGGCGGGAACTGGTGGACCTGTACACGCCCGTGATCTGGGGTGTCTCGCGGGCGTACGCCGGCAGCACCGCGGACGCCGAGGACGTCTGCCAGGCGACCTGGTTGTCGTTGGCGGAGAACCTCGAACGGCTCCGCGAGCCCGACGCCCTGCCGGGCTGGCTGGTCACCACCGCCAGGAGGAAGGCCATCCGGTTGCGCCGCGCGCGGGCGCGGGAAGCGCCCGTCGGCCTGGACACCGATCACCTGGGCGCCGCCGAGCACTCCGAGGCCGCCGAGAAGCTGGCGCTGCGCGTGGTCTCCGGTACTCGGCTGGCGCAGGCGTTCGGCGCGTTGCCGCATCGCTGCCAACAGCTGCTGCGGGTCCTGGCCGTCGCGCCGGAGACCACCTACGCGCAGGTCAGCGAGGCGTTGGGGATACCGAGAGGAACGATCGGCCCGAAGAAGAGCCGGTGCTTGGCCGAGCTGCGCAGGCGGCTGGTCAGCGCCGACCTGCCCGAGGAGGTGGCGGGATGAAGCAGCGGATTCCGGCGGAACTGCGCCGACTGCGCGAACTGTTCCAGACCCAGGACCCGGTCCCGGACCGAGTGCTGGCCGACTCGTACGCGGCGGTCGCGATGCGGGCGGTGCGCGGTGACCGGGGCGAGCTGACGCTCGTCGGCGACTCCGCGGACGAACGCATCGGGGTGCGCGCGGGCGGCTCGCAGTCGCGCGTGCTGACCTTCGCGATGCCCGGCCGGGTGCTGGAGATGGACGTGGTGCCCACGACGGCCGGACTGGTCCGGGTGTCCGGGATGGTGCTCAACAGGTCCGGGCAGGCCCCGCCGACCGGCGAGGTGGTGTTGCGCCACCCGTCCGGCGAGCGCAGCGGTGAGCTCGACCGGGACGGCGCGTTCCAGGTGACCGACGTACCGCGCGGCCCGCTGAGCGTGGTGTTCCGTCCCGAGCGGGCCGAGCCCGCCATCGCGGATTGGCTGGTCTGTTGAGCGCGGCGACGGCGGTGGCGCCGCCGGATGCGATCGAGGCCGCGCTGCGCTGGCGCGACGAGGCGACCGCGGCACCGCAGGACGCGTTGCGGGAGGCCGAACGGCTGCTGTCGGGCGCGGCTTCCGACGGTGAGTTGCGGGTGCTGGCCCGGCACATCGCCGCGCTGGCGGCGGTCGAGCTCGGCCGGGTCGACGAGGCGCGCGGGCACGTGCGGCTCGGGCTGTCCACCGCGCAACGCGGTGGCTGGTCCAAGCGGGCCGCGCAGCTGCAGCTGACGCTGGCGTGGATCGAGCTGGAACGAGGAGCCACCGGTGCGAGCTGGGCGAACCTCGCCGCCGCCGAACCGCACCTGCCCGCCGAGGACCGGCCCAGGGCGACGTGCCTGCGCGGGTTGCTGCACTGCCAGCGCGGCCACCACCGGGACGCGAGGCTGCGCCTGACCAGCGCGTTGGTTCACCTCGACGGGGATCGGCGGTGGAAGGCCAACGCGCTGCTCGGTCGCGGCCTGGCCAACCTCTACACGAACAGGTTGGAGGAGGCCGAGCAGGACCTGGCCGACGCCGAGCGGATCTTCGCCGACGACGCCCGCGGTGCGCGCGCCGCGGGCTGCCGCCACAACCGGGGCTGCGTGGCGTTCCGGGCGGGCGATCTGCCCCGTGCGCTGCGACTGTTCGAGCAGGCGGTGGCGGCCGGGCTCGACGTCACCGCGAACCCGGAAGCGCTGGTGGACCGGGGTGAAGCGCTCGCGGCGGCGGGACTGACCCAGCGCGCCCGCGCGGTGATGGAACAGGCGGCGCAGCGCTTGGCCGCCACCGGACGGCAGGGCCGGCTCGCCGAAACCCGGCTCGCGCTGGCGGAATGCGCGCTGCGCGACGGCGACCCGGCTGCGGCGGCGGAAGCGGCGAGCGCGGCGAGGCGGTTGTTCCGCGACCAGAAGCGGCCCGCGTGGGCGGCGTTGGCCTCGGCGACCGTGTGGCAGGCCAAGCTGCGGTCCGGGCAGAACACGCGGTACGCCTTGTCCGCGGCGCGACGGGCGGCCAACGCGTGCGAGGACTTCGGGTGGCGCGTGGCCGCCGCCGAGCTCCGGCTCACCGCTGGGCGCACCGCACAGGCGGCGGGCCTGAACTCGGTGGCGCGCAGGCTGCTCGGGCGCTGCGCTGATCTGCGCGAGCTCGCCGTGCCACCGCAGCTGCGAGCCCTGGGCTGGCTGGCCGAGGCGTTGCTCGCCGAACAGGAGGGCAACACCGCCCGGCTGCTGCGGGCGTGCCGCGCCGGGCTCAAGGCCGTCGACGGTCAGGCCGTCGGCATGGCCGCCTTCGAGATGCGGGTGCACGCACTGGGGCTGGGCGACGAGATCGGCGCGGTCGCCGTGCGCGCCGCGCTGCGCATCGGCGACCCGCAGCTGGTGCTGCGCTGGACCGAACGCTCCCGGGCCAGCGCACTGCACCGCCGGGCGCTGCGACCGCCATCGGACCCGCGGCTGAACGCGGCGCTTGTCCGGCTGCGCGGTGCGGTGCTCGACGCGCAGCGCGCGGCGGACCCGAAACGGGCCATGAACACCGTTGCCGAGCTGGAAGAACAGGTGCGGCACCAGGCGATGCTGGTGGAAGGCCGCACCGATCGGCTGCGGGCGCCGGCCGAGATCGGCGAGATCAACGCCGAACTCGGGGACGCCGTCCTGCTGAGCCTGTTCTCCGAGCGCGGCAGGCTCTTCGCGGTGTCCATCGTGGACGGTGAAGCCGCGTTGCACGTGCTCGGTCCGGAAGCCGCGGCGGAGAGCCAGGCCGTCCGCCTCCGCCACCTGCTCGCGCGGCAGGCGTGTGGCGTGGACACCCGCGCGGCCCCGATGTTCGAGCACGGGGTCGACCTGGCCGCGGCCGAACTCCAAGCGCAGCTGCTGACGCCCGTCCTCCCGGCCCTGGAGCAGGGACGTGAACTCGTCGTGGTGCCGACCGGTCGGCTGCACCTGCTGCCGTGGGCGGCGCTGCCCGCGTGCCGGGGCGGCCCGGTCACGGTCAGCCCGTCGATCCGCTGCTGGCTGGGCGGTGCTGAGCGGGCGCGTGCGACGGATCCGGCAGACGGCAAGGCGTGGATCGCCGGGCCGCGTCTGGACCACGCCGACCGCGAGGTCCGCACGCTGCACCACCGCGGCGGCGGGCGGCTGCTCACCGGGTCGGGTGCGAAAACCGACCGGGTTCTGTCCGCATTGGACGGAGCTCGCGTCGCGCACCTGGCCGCGCACGGCCACTTCCGCGACGACCAACCGCTGCTGTCCTGCCTGGACCTGGACGACGGCCCGCTCTACGCGCACGACCTCGACGGTCTCCGCCGCAGCCCCACCACGGTGGTGCTGTCGGCCTGCGACGTCGGGAAGTCCGCGATCAGCAGGGGCGATCAGCTCAGCGGGCTGACCGCGACCCTGCTGGATCGGGGCACCGCGACGGTGATCGCCAGCGTCGTCCCGGTCCCCGACGAGCGGACCGTGGAGGTGATGCTGACGCTCCACGACGGGCTCGACGCAGGCATGCCACCTGCCGCTGCCCTGGCCGAAGCCCAAGCGCGGCACGGCGAAGCGGGGTTCATCTGCATCGGGTACGGAGGTGGTTGAGGACTACCGCAGCTTGTGCAGTCGGCGGATGCCTTCGTCGAGGACCTCGTCCTTCTTGCAGAACGCGAAGCGGACCAGGTGCTGGAAGTCGCCCGGGTTGTCGCAGAACACCTGCACCGGGATGGCGGCGACCCCGACGCGCTCGGGCAGCGAGCGGCAGAAGTCGGCCCCGTCGTTGAAGCCCAGCGGACGGACGTCGGCGCAGATGAAGTAGGTGCCCTCGCTGTCGAGCACGTCGAACCCGGCTTCGCCGAGGCCGTCGGAGAGCCGGTCCCGCTTGCGCTGCAGGTCGGAGCGCAGCTGGTCCACCCAGGCCAGCTCGTTGCGCAGCGCGTGCGCGACGGCCGGTTGGAACGGCGCGCCACCGACGAAGGTCATGAACTGCTTGGCGGCTCGCACGGCCGCGACCAGCTCGGACGGGCCGCAGACCCAGCCGATCTTCCAGCCGGTGGCGCTGAAGCTCTTGCCCACGCTGGAGATCGACACGGTCCGCTCGGCCATGCCCGGCAACCCGGCCAGCGGGTGGTGCGCGCGCCCGTCGAACAGCAGGTGCTCGTAGACCTCGTCGGTGATGGCGATGACGTCGTTGTCCCGGCAGACCTCGGCGATCGCTGCCAGCTCGGCATCGGTGAACACGGTGCCGGTCGGGTTGTGCGGCGAGTTGAGCACCAGCGCTCGGGTCTGCGGGCCGACGACCGACCGCAGCTGGTCGAGGTCGAGCTCGAAGCGGTGGTCGGGGCCGTGGCGCAGGCCGACGGTCTTGCGCACCCCACCGGCCATCGCCACCGCGACCGGGTACGAGTCGTAGTACGGCTCGACGAGCACGACCTCCTCGCCGGGCTCGACCAGCGCCATCATCGTCGCGGTCAGCGCCTCGGTGGCGCCGACGGTGACCAGCACCTGGCCCTCCGGGTCGTACTCGGTGCCGTAGAGGGCGGCGCGGTGCTCGCTGATGGCCGCGCGCAGCTCGGGCTCACCTGCTCCCGGCGGGTACTGGTTCACGCCGCTCGCGATCGCTTCCTGCGCGACGCGGAGCATGCTCTCCGGGCCGTCGGTGTCGGGGAAGCCCTGGCCGAGGTTGACCGCGCCGGTGCGGCGGGCCAGCTCGGTGATCTCCGCGAAGATCGTGGACGTGAACGGCCGGAGGCGGGAGGTCAAAGCAGGAGTGCGCACGCCTCCGGATGCTAATGCATCGGACGAAGCCGGTGACCAGCGTTTTAGCGCCGCCGGCGGTCGTCTCGCGCAGTGGAACCGGAGGCGGCTCGGGGCGCGCCGACGCGTTCTCGCCAACGCACGTCCACCCCGGAGAGCGGCCGCTCGCGGGTCTCCGCCAGGTCGTCGTGGCCGCTGTTAGCAAGGCCACGTGGTCGCGTTCGCCCCGGCTTGCCCCGAAACGCTGCAACAATCGATGCGTGCACCCCTCATCGGTTCCCGACTCGGAAAAGCGCCGGAGTCTTCGGCGGATGAAGACCGTCGCCACTGCATTCCTGCTGGTGGCGGTAGCGGTCTACTTCTTCGCTCGCTGGCAGGAGACCGCCGGAGCCGGAGCGTGGGTGGGCTACGTCCGAGCCGCCGCGGAGGCGGGCATGGTCGGTGCGCTGGCGGACTGGTTCGCGGTGACCGCGCTGTTCCGGCGCCCGCTGGGCCTGCCGATCCCGCACACCGCGATCATCCCGACCCGCAAGGACACCATCGGTCGCAGCCTCGGCGACTTCGTCGGCACCAACTTCCTCGCCGAGAACGTGGTGCGCGACAAGCTGCGCAGCGCGGGCATCAGCCGCCGGGTCGGGCTCTGGCTCGACGACGCCGATCACGCCGAGCGGGTCACCTCCGAGCTGGCCACCGCCGTGCGCGGTGCGGTTCAGGTGCTCCGCGACGATGACGTGCAGGCGATCATCGAGCACGGGGTCGTGCGCAAGCTGGTCGACCAGCAGTGGGGACCGCCGCTGGGGCGGATCCTGGGCCAGGTGTTCACCGACGGCTCGCACCACAAGCTCGTCGACCTGGTCTGCGATCGCGCCTACGACTGGGTGCGCGACAACCACGAGACCGTGCTGCGGGTGGTCAGCCAGCGGGCGCCGTCGTGGTCGCCGAAGTTCGTCGACGCGATGCTCGCCGACAAGATCTACGCCGAGGTGCTCTCGTTCGCGTGGGCGGTGCGGACCGACTCCGAGCACCCGATGCGCCAGGCCGTGGACCGCTTCCTGGTCGAGTTCGCGCACGACCTGCAGCACGACGAGAAGACGATGGCCAAGGCCGAGCAGATCAAGCACCAGGTGCTGGAGCACCCCGAGGTGCAGAACCTGGTGTCCTCGGCCTGGGGCACGGCCAAGAAGATGCTGCTTGACGCCGCGGAGGACCCCTCCAGCGAGCTGCGCGTGCGGGTCCGGGACGGCCTGCGCTCGCTCGGCGCCCGGCTGCACACCGAACCCGAGCTGCGGGAGAAGGTCGACGGCTGGCTGGAAGGCGCCGTCACCTACGTGGTGTCGAACTACCGCGACGAGCTGACCGCGCTGATCACCGACACGGTGGAGCGCTGGGACGCCCAGGAGACCTCGCGCAAGATCGAGCTGCAGGTCGGCCGCGACCTGCAGTTCATCCGCATCAACGGCACCGTCGTCGGCGCCCTCGCCGGCCTGGCGATCTACGCGATCTCGGACCTGCTGTTCTGAACGCGCACTGCCTGCGAGCGGCGTGGCCGCGAGGCGTGCGAACCACCCGCGCCGCCGGTGTTCTCAGGCCGGTGTGTGCCTCTCGCGCCAGGAGCGGGCCTTCTCGCGGTTGCCGCAGACGCGCATCGAGCACCAGGTGCGCGATCTGTTGCGCGAGCGGTCGTAGAACGCCCACAGGCAGTCCTCGGCCGGGCAGATCTTGATCCGATCCCAGTGCTCGGTGTGCACCAGCCGCGTGGCGGCGACCAGCACGCTGCCCAGCGCGTCCACGCCGACCAGCGAGGGGATGCCGTTGCGCAGCTGTATCTGCACGGGCCACGTCGTGTTCGCCAGGCCGGAGGGGCGCATCCCGTAGGTCACCGCCGACCGCATCGTGTCGCGGATTTCGCGGGCGGCTTCGACTTCGGAAACCACGACCAGACCGCGTTCGGTGCACCACCGCTGCCATCGGACGTGATCATCGAGGACTTCGGTGCCCTTCTCGGCGTCGCACGTGTTGAGGAAGGCCAGGACTAGCTCGATGTCGTGGTCGAAGTCGAGTTCGACCGCCTCCAGCACAGGCGCGCGGCCCACTTCCGGAGCGACAGCTCTGCTGTTCACGGACACCATCGTAAGCCAGTAGGGGGTTGCGGCCGACCCCTGTAACCAGCATTCTGCTTCTTGACGGTTAGTAACCGCCAACACGTCGAGACTGGTTTGAGAGGGAGTGCGATGAGTGCGTTGAAGCTCGCCGCGTACGCGATCGACTGCGCCGACCCGCGTCGGCTCGCCGAGTTCTACGGGCGGCTGCTGGGCTGGCAGATCGATGAGGAGGAGTCGGGGGATCGCTGGGTGGAGCTCGCCGACCCGTCGGGCGGCGCTCCGCTGGCCTTCCAGCTCGACCCCGATCACCGGCCGTCGACCTGGCCCGATCGGGAGGTTCCGCAGATGGCGCACCTCGACGTCCGGGTGAACACGCTCGACGAGGGGCACGAGCGGGCGATCGGCGCCGGTGCGGTGCAGCTGCCGCAGCCAGCCGATCAGCTCGACGCGAAGTTTCGGGTTTACGTCGATCCGGAAGGTCACCCCTTCTGCATGTGCGCAGCTCAGTAGGGTTGTCGGCCGAGCGCTGACAGGGCGTTAGCTGAGTGCTTGCAATAGTTAGCACTCGGCCGTATGGTGGGTCGTGAGCCGGAGAGGTGCCCGATGGAACGCATGGACAAAGCAGTCCCCAAAGCGGTGAACCAGGCGGTCAGCGACCTCGGGAGCTACATCCGGACCCAACGCAACAACGCGCAGATCTCGTTGCGACAGCTGGCGAAGCTCGCCGGCGTGTCCAACCCGTATCTGAGCCAGGTGGAACGCGGACTGCGCAAGCCGAGCGCGGAAATCCTGCAGCAGATCGCCAAGGGGCTGAGGATTTCCGCTGAGGCCCTCTACGTGCAGGCCGGAATCCTGGAAAGCCGCGAGTCCGGGCCCGTGGTCGACGCGGTCCTCGCCGACCCGGAGCTCAACGAGCGGCAGAAGCAGGTCCTCCTGGACATCTACTCCTCGTTCCGTCGCGAGCAGGACGCGACGGTGGACGGGGACGCCAACGGGAACACCCACCAACCCGAGGAGTGAACCGCGAGATGCCGACTTTCCCCAAGACCGACGACGTCAACAAGGCATTCAAGGACGGCGTCGACCAGGCGCGCACGCCCCTGCTGGCCGCGCTCGGCGCCGGTGACCTCGCCGCGCAGGCCGTGCTGGACGCCGTGAACAAGTTCCGCACCCAGGTCACCGAGCGCACCGAGTCCGCCAAGGCCGAGCTGCCCAAGGACTTCAGCGAGTTCAAGGCCAAGCTGGACCCGTCCGAGGTCCGCAAGCAGCTGGAGACCTACGGCGAGTCCGCCAAGAAGATCTATGACCAGCTCAGCGAGCACGGTGAGGAGACCTTCAAGAAGCTGCAGGACTCCTCGCAGGTGAAGAAGGTCCGCGAGCAGGTCGGCACCGCTCAGGGCCGGGTCGAGGACACCGTCGGCGACGTGCGCGGCCTGGCCGACGACGTGCTGGGCAAGGTCACCCGCACCTTCGCCAAGGACGAGGACCAGACCCAGACCGCCCAGACCGAGACCGCCCAGGCCGACTCCACCAAGGCGGAGACCGGCCAGGCTCAGACGGGCCAGAGCGAGACCGCCGCCGAGAAGCCCGCGGCGAAGCCGGCTGCGGCGAAGGCCGACCCGGCCGCCAAGGCGACGGCCCCCAAGTCGACCCCCGCCGCCAAGAAGTCGACCCCCGCCAAGACCAGCGGCAACTGATCACCGCGAGCACCGGTCCCGGTACCCGACGCGGGTGCCGGGACCGGTCGCTGTGAAGGTGGGTGCCTTCCGCGTTGATGAGCACGTAAGGTGGGGACGTGGGTTTTTCGAGCGGAATGCCGCTGTACTGGTGGATCCTGACGGTCATCTGGGTCGTGTGCATCCCCGTCGGTGTGTTCGCTTTCGTGCACGCCGCGCTGCAGCGCGCGGACGCCTTCACGGCCGCGGACAAGCTGAACAAGCTGGCCTGGATGGGGATCACCGGTGCCGCCGCGCTCCTGCTGATCCTCGACATGCGCGGCCCCTACGGGATCATCTGGATCGCCGGTCTGGTCGCCGCCCTCGTCTACATCGTCGACGTCCGTCCCAAGGTGAGGGAAGTCCAGGGACGGTCCTGGTAGTGCACGCCCGTCGTCGGGTGCTCGGCAGCGGCACCCCGGTGACGCTGGTCGTGCACGGACTCGGCGCGACCGAGGGCGAGGCGCGCATTCCCGCATCCGGGCTGCGCGGCACCCGGGTCGTGATGACCCTGCCCGGCCACGGCTCCGCGCCGGACGCCCCGGTCGGCTACTGGAACTACGGTTCGGTCGCCGCCGACGTGCTCGCGGTCGCCGACGAGGTCGGCGCGACCCAGGCCGTCGGCGTCTCGCTCGGCGCGGGCGCTCTGACCCGCATCGCCGCCGAACGCCCGGACCGCTTCGAGCGTCTGGCGCTGCTGCTCCCGGCTGCCCTGGACCGTCCCCGCGAACCCGCCGCGGCCTGGGCCTACGAGCGCCTGGCGGCAGCGGTCGCCGCGGACGACGGCGGGGCGAGCCTGCACGAGGTGCTGGCCGCGGAGATCCCGCCGGGCGTCGAGGTCGGCGACCACCTCGACCAGCGCGCCCGGGCGCTGTCCCGGCTCTCCGAGGCGCTGCGCGACCTGCCCGAGCAGGTCCCGGTCGCCGACGCGGGCGCGCTGTCGGACGCTGCCGCGGAGGTCCTGGTCATCGGCGCCACCGACGACCCCATGCATCCCGCCTCGGCGGCGAAGGCGACCGCTGCGGCGTTCCGCTCCGCACGGCTGGAGCTGCTGGAATCGCAGGCCCCGATGCTCACCCACCGCAGGCAGCTGCGGGACCTGCTGACGAACTTCCTCCGCTGAGCGCTCTATCGTGGGCGACCATGGGTTTCGATTGGTCCGCAGCCGCGGGAACGCTGGAAGTCACGACCGCGCTGGAACGGCTCGACCTGCTGGCCGACCCGGTCGCCGAGGTCGTGCGCTCGCTCGGTGACGATCGGGTCGGCGCCACCGAGATCGACCCGGAGCTCGCCGACACCGCCGCGTTCTGCGAGAAGTACGGGTCGCCGCTGGAGCGGTCGGCCAACTGCGTGGTGGTCGCGGGCAAGCGCTCCGGAGAGGTCCGCTACGCGGCCTGCGTCGTGCTGGCCACCACTCGCGCTGACGTCAACGGCGTGGTCAAGCGCCGCCTCGACGTGCGCAAGGCGTCCTTCGCGCCGATGGACGAGGCGGTGTCGCTCACCGGCATGGAGTACGGCGGGATCACCCCGTTCGGGCTCCCGGGCTCGTGGCCGATCTTGATCGACGCGAGGGTGGCCGAGGCGGGCGCGGTGGTCGTCGGCAGCGGCCTCCGCCGGAGCAAGATCATCACCCCGGCGGACGTCCTCACCGAGCTCCCCGGAGCGGAGCTCCTGGAGGACCTCGCCCGCTGAACCGCGGTGTTCCTGGCGACAGTTCCGCCTCGCGCGGGGGGCAGGGGTCAGAAGACGACGGTGCGCTTGCCGTGGACCAGGACCCTGTCCTCCACGTGGGCGCGCAGGCCGCGGGCCAGGACCATCTTCTCGATGTCGCGGCCCTGGCGGACCATGTCGGTGACGTCGTCGGTGTGGTCGATGCGGATCACGCCCTGCTCGATGATCGGGCCCGCGTCGAGCTCCGCCGTCACGTAGTGGCAGGTCGCGCCGATCAGCTTCACGCCGCGCTCGTACGCCTGGTGGTACGGCCGGGCGCCCGCGAACGAGGGCAGGAAGCTGTGGTGGATGTTGATGGCCTTGCCCGCCCACCGGTCGCACAGCTCCGGCGGCAGCACCTGCATGAACCGCGCCAGCACGATCGCGTGCGGGTCGTGCTCCTCCGCCAGCGTCCTGACCTGCTCGAACGCGGCGGCCTTGGACTCCGGGTCCTTGCTGAAGGGCACGTGGTGGAACGGGATGCCGTGCGCCTCGGTGATCGGCCCCAGCTCCGGGTGGTTGCCGATCACCGCGCACAGCTCGACGTCCAGCTCCCCGGACCCGACGCGCCCCAGCAGGTCGTGCAGGCAGTGCGCCTCCTTGGACACCAGCACGACGACCCGGCGCCGCTCACCGGTGTCCCAGACCCGCCACTCCGCCTGGTCGCTGAGCCCCTCCGCGACGGCCGCGAAGCGCTCGCGCAGCTCGTCGACGCCGAAGGGCAGCGAGTCCGCGCGCACCTCCTGCCGCGTGAAGAACCAGCCGGTCGCGATGTCGGTGTGGTGACCGGCCTCGACGATCCAGCCGCCGAACTCGGCCAGGAATCCGGATACCCGGGCGACGATCCCGGTGCGGTCGGGGCAGCCGAGGCTGATGACGAAGCGGCGTTCGGAAGAGCTCACGACGATGATTGTCGCAGGTGGGATGGGCTACATCAGCGTCCGGCCGCCACTCCGGCGAGCGTGGTGTCGCCGGTGACCAGCGCCGAACTCGGACGTCCCCACACCCGGCGGTAGAGGGCGTCTGCGGTGCCCGCCACGGTCGCGTCGGTTTCCAGCCCGGCGTCCGACGGAGCCCCCGTCGTGGGTGGTTCGCCCGGCCGGTAGGTCACCAACCAGGCCCGACCGGCGTCCGCCGCGTGGTAGAGCACGGTGCCGGCGTGCTCGCGGGTCGTCCAGTCGCCCAGCGGCAGCAGCTTGGTCAGCATCTCGTCGATGCCGTCGGCCGCCAGTTCGGGGTCGAAGACCAGGTCGCCGCCCTGGCCGAGGACGAGTTCGACGTCGAGCCGGTGGATCGCGGTCTCGTGCGCGACCCGGCGCGCCCACCCGGCCGGGGTCCCGCCGGCGAAGATCGCGTACACCGGGAGGTCGGGGTCCACCGTGGACAGCTCGGTGCGCAGGTCGGTGCGGAGTTCGTCCCACCAGGACAGCGCGGCGTCCAGATCCGCCGGCGCTTCGGGCGCTTCCGGTCTGCTGCCGCCGCGCTCGACCTTCAGCGACTCCCGCGCTCGCCAGTAGGCCTGCGCGACGTGCCCGGTCAGCTGCCGGACGTCCCAGCCGGGACAGGTGGGCACAGCGGCGTCCGGGCCGCTCTTGAGCACCGCGCGGCGGAACGCCTCCGCCTGCTCGTGGAACGCATCGAGGTGGAAGTCGAGATCCATGCCCCCCATTAAAGGTGCTGAGCCCGTGGCGCGAAACGGAAATCTCACACCTGCGGGGCGACCGCCGTCCAGGGGACGGTGAGTTCGCCGAGGCGCCAGCGGGGGTGCCGGTCGAGGACCGGCCACCGCTCGGCGAACAGGCGGGCGGTGTGCGCCCAGCGCGCCCGGGGGCCGAAGGTGGCGTGCGGGGCGGCCTTCGCCCAGCAGACGTCGAGATCGCTGAGCAGCGCGTGGACCCGTTCGCCGGGGACGTTGCGGTGGATCAGCGTCTTGGGCAGGCGTTCGGCCAGGTCGGAGGGCTTGTCGATGTCGGAGGGCAGGCAGGCCAGGGTGAGCGTGCGAGGCCCTTCCCGGGTGAGCGTCACCCAGCAGCAGCGGCGGCCGATCTCGTCGCAGGTGCCTTCGACGAGCAGTCCGTCCGGCGCCAGCCGGGAGCACACCTCGTCCCACGCCTTCCACGCTTCCGGTTCGGTGTACTGGCGCAGCACGTTGAGCGCGCGGATCAGCGCCGGGCCGGGGAAGTCGCGGATCCCCGCCGCGAGCCCGGCGAGTTCGAAGCCGCCGCGCCGGAACTCCAGCCGGGGCGGGTCGGCCACGGCCTTGCCCGCCGCCACCCGATCGGGGTCGATCTCCAGACCGACGACCCGCAACCGCGGGTGCAGCCCGGACAGCCGCTGCGCGAGCTCGACGGTCGTCGTCGGGGTCGCGCCGTAGCCGAGGTCGATGACGACCGGCTCGACGGCCTTGCGCACCGCGCGCGCCACCCACGGGGTGCCGGCGATCCAGCGGTCGATGCGGCGCAGCCGGTTCGGGTTGGTCGTGCCGCGGGTGGGCACGCCCATCGCGCGGGCGCGTCCGGCGGCGAGCCGGGGATTGCGCTTCTTCGGGACGTTCATCGCGGGTGGGACCCGGAGCGGCGCCGCCCCCTCTTCGCGGTGAGCGCCCGAGCGGGTTTCCCCCACCGCTGCGCGGCGGGACGGCGAAGAGCTCATCAGCCGTGCTTGACCAGCCAGGCGGCGGTGAAGTTCTCCTCGGCCACCAGCATCTTCTGCACCTGGTCCGCGATGAGGTCTTCGAGCTTGCCGGAGATGAACGGGACGGTGACCTTGACCGTGCCCTCCACGACGAGTTCGCTGACCGCGGTGCCGGTCGGCGCCACCAGGTCGCGCAGCCACATCGAGCCGGTGATCGAGCACGGCGCTCCGGCGATCTCCGCGGCGATCTCGCCCGTGTAGTGGCCGTCCTCCTCGCGCCGCCAGGACTCGCTGCGGTCGATGAGCAGGTCACCGCCGACGACCGTGCGGGCCAGCGACGGGAGCTTGTCGACGGGGACGCCCTGCCTGGTCTGGAAGCGCGCGCCGTCCTCGGTGCCCACGTGCTGCACGAGGGTCGCGGTGGAGCCCCCGAGCTCCTCCAACCGGGCTGCGAGGTAATCGGAATCGATCAGCGCCCGGTACACCTCGACGGCGGACCGTTCGGAGGTGCTGCGGTGCTCGATGCGGCGTGCCATGCAGCGGAGGTTACCTTTGGCAATCGTGAGTGCCTCTATGTCCGGTGCCGAAGAAGTGCGCGAGAACACTGCCCTGCCTGGTGAACGGCCGGGCGGTGGGTCGCCGCTGGCAGAGTTCACCACCCTGCGACTCGGCGGCCCCGCGACCGGTCTGGTGGTCGCCACGAGCGACGACGCGCTGATCGACGCGGTCCGCGCGGCCGACGGGAACGGTCACCGGCTGCTGGTGCTGGGCGGCGGCTCGAACCTGGTCGTCGCCGATGAAGGCTTCGACGGGCACGCGGTGCGCATCGCCACGAAGGGCCGCGAGTACGACAACGTCGGCGACGGGATCGTCCAGCTCACCGCCGAGGCGGGCGAGGACTGGGACGACGTGGTCGCCGACTCGGTCGAGCAGGGCTTGGGCGGGCTGGAATGCCTCTCCGGCATCCCGGGCCTGGCCGGGGCGACCCCGGTGCAGAACGTCGGCGCCTACGGCGTGGAGGTCTCCGAGCTGCTGGTCTCGGTGGATCTGCTGGACCGGGCGACCGGGCGGGTGCGGACCGTGCGGGCCGCGGACCTGGGGCTGACCTACCGCAACAGCGTGCTCAAGCACAGCGAGGCGGCGGTGGTGCTGCGCGCTCGCTTCCAGCTGCACGACAGCGGGCTGTCGGCCCCGATCCGCTACGCCGAGCTCGCCCGCACCCTGGAAGTCGAGCCCGGTGAGCGGGTCGACGCGGCGAAGGCGCGGCAGGCGGTGCTGGAACTGCGGCGCGGCAAGGGAATGGTGCTCGACCCCGCCGATCACGACACCTGGAGCGCGGGTTCGTTCTTCACCAACCCGATCATCGCCGAGGCGGAGCTGCCGGACGTGATCGCGCGCATCGCCGCGCAGGTCGGCGCCGACCAGCGGATTCCGCAGTACCCGGCGGCGGGCGGCGGGAAGCTGTCGGCGGCCTGGCTGATCGAGCGCGCCGGCTTCGCCAAGGGCCACCCGGGACCGGGCGGACGCGTCGCGCTGTCCTCCAAGCACACGCTGGCGCTGACCAACCGAGGCCGCGCCACCACCGCTGATCTGCTGGGACTCGCCCGCGAGGTCCGCGACGGCGTGCGTTCCGCGTTCGGCGTCACCCTCGTGCCGGAACCGGTCATGGTCGACTGCGAGGTCTGACTAGCGGCCGTAAGGGTGACGCTTAGTGACTGATCGATAACCCTGAGTGTTAAATGGGGTGGGTGGAGGGGGCCACCATGTTGAGCATCAGGGAACTTCGGGATCGGGCGGTGATCCGTCCGATCAAGCGCGCGGTCGAGGATCAGCTGCTCGACCTGCCCGGCGTGACGGGCGTCGACATCGGCAGCAGGACTCGCGCGGGCTCCCGTCTCCGGGAGCAGGTCATCGTCGTGTCGGTCGTGGGCAAGCGGCCGCGGGAGACGCTCGGGCGCGGCGACTGCGTGCCCGCCGAGGTCTTCGGCATCCCCACCGACGTCGTCCAGGAGCAGCCCGTCCTGCAGCACATTCACCGCGCGCGCGGTGAGCCGCTGCGGTGGCCGACCCGGACCATCGGTTCGGACGGCTGCAGCGCGGGCTGCCCGACTCGGGCGGTGCGCGGCGGCAGCGGTCTGGCGCCCTGCCGGGCGGTCCGGCTCGGGTCCGGCGAGTACCGCCGCGTCGGCACCCTCGGGGTGCTCGTGACCAGTGATTCCGCCGAGCCGATGGGGCTGACGACCTTCGACGTCGGCTGTCTGGACGACGCCTGGTCGGTGGGCGACCGGATGGCCGACGCCGACAGCGGGAGGGTGCACGCCGAGCTCGCGCGGGCGGCGCTGTCCGGCAGGGTCGATGCCGCGGCGGTCAGCCTCGTCCCGGGCCTGGCGGCTTCGCCCGAGGTCGGCGGGCTGGGGCCGGTGACCGGTCGCGCTCGCGCGTACCCGGGTGAGCTGGTCCGAAAGCACGGCTTCGGCACCGGTCTCACCGACGGCTTCGTGACCTCGACCGACGCCACCATCCGCGTGGACCACGGCGAGGCGTTGGGCGTGCGGGTGCTGCGCGAGCAGATCCGCATCGCCACCGACCGGCCGCGCTTCTGCGGTCCCGGTGATGCGGGCGCGGCGGTCCTCGACCCGGGCGGCCGGTTGGTGGGTCTGCACGTCGCAGGTGCCTCCGATGGCGCGATCGGTTTCGCGACGCCCATCGGTGACGTTCTCGCCGAACTGGACGTCCGGCTCAATCCGCAACCGCAACCGCTCGGCGTCTGAGCGGTATTTCGCGCGAATTGTCTTGGGTTTTCCCGCCGAATGCCATTCGCGCGGATTGCGCGCAATTCGGGCTGGTTGACGTGTGGTTCAGCGGTTGTGATGCGATGCACAGCGAGGTTCGGACATCTTTTGGTTCCTTCGCGCGTCTTTAATGGTGGGGCGAGGGGAAATCGTCGGCTGAAGGAGAAGTGGGCCGGTTCCGCTTTTCCGGCGATGTCCCATTCATCATGGTTTGACTCAATTTCAGAGAGGACTTTTCAAAGTGAGTGGTGTGATGCGGCTGCCTTGGCGCGTGTTGTTGGGGGCGCTGGCGGCCGTCCTGCTGATCTCGGGCTGTTCCGCGCAACCGCCGGGGCAGTCCGAACCCGCTCCGCCGGTCGCCGCGGTCCACTTCGAACCGGGTGCCGGTGCGGGTGAGGTCAGTCCGACCGCTCCGATCAAGGCCACGGTCGAGCAGGGCCGTTTCGAATCCGTCCAGCTGACCAACGGCGACGGCAAGGCCGTCGCCGGGCAGCTGTCCGCGGACGGCAGGACGTGGCAGGCCGGCGAGGCGCTCGGCTACGGCAAGGACTACACCTGGTCCGGCCAGGCCGTCGGCACCGACGGGAAGAAGGCGCCGGTGCGGGGCTCCTTCCGGACCGTGCAGCCGAAGAAGACGGTTCGCGCGACCGTGAACCCGACCGACGACGCCCAGGTCGGCGTCGCGATGCCGATCAGCGTCAAGTTCGACGAGCCGGTCAAGGACAAGGCCGCCGCCGAGCGGGCGCTGAGCGTGCAGACCTCCACGCCGGTCGAGGGCTCGTGGGCGTGGCTGTCGGACAAGCAGGTCGACTACCGGCCCAAGGAGTACTGGCCGGCCAACACCCACGTGACGGTCAAGGCCGACCTCTACGGCGTTCCCTACGGCAACGGCGCCTACGGCCTTGCTGATCTGACCAGCGAGTTCGACATCGGCCGCGCGCAGATCGTCAAGGCCGCGGTGGGCACCCACCAGATGGTCGTGATGCGCGACGGGCAGCAGGTCGCCAGCTACCCGGCCAGCTTCGGCGAGGAGTACGACCCGGGGCGCAACACCCCGAACGGCACCTACATCGTGATGCAGAAGAACCCGGTCGAGATCATGGACAACCCGCGCTACGGCTACCGCGACGTGCGCAAGACCTGGGCCGCGCGGTTCTCCAACCACGGCGAGTTCATCCACGAGAACCAGGAGAACGCCGCCGCGCTGGGCAAGGTGAACAACTCGCACGGCTGCATCAACCTCAGCGCCGCCGACGCCAAGGCCTACTACGACAGCGCCCTGCTGGGCGACCCCGTCGAGGTCACGGGCTCGGCCAGCTCGATGGAGCCCCGCTACGACGTCTACGACTGGATCCTCACCTGGGACCAGTGGACGGCGAAGTCCGCTCTCTAGTCGGATGCGCTCGTTCCGCGCAGGGTTGCGAGGAGAAATCGGCTTCGCCGCTCGACTGCACGGCTGCTGTGACGGAAGCCACCGAGTGGCGGCGGAGTTGAGGGCTTCGCCGCCCCTTGGCGGTAGCGTCGAGCGTTGGCTCCGAGGTTTCGCCGGCTCGACGGGAATGTTTCAGCGGCGCGCGATGTCGGAGTTGATCAGCGTCCGAACGACTCGGGCGGACCGGCTTGCGAGGGCAGCAGATGACTTCCAGGACATTACGCATGCGGCCTCGCCGCGCCGCCGTCTTCTCGTTGCACACCTCCCCGCTGGAGCAGCCCGGTACCGGTGACGCCGGCGGGATGAACGTCTACATCGCTCAGACCTCCCGGCGGTTGGCCGAGCTCGGCACCGAGGTGGAGATCTTCACCCGCGCCACCTCCTCCGACATCCCGCCGATCGCGGAACTGGCCCCCGGGGTGCTGGTCCGCAACGTGGTGGCGGGGCCGTTCGAGGGCCTGGACAAGAACGAGCTCCCCTCGCAGCTGTGCGCGTTCGCCGCAGGCGCGCTGCGGGTGGAGGCCCGGCACGAACCCGGTTACTACGACCTCGTGCACTCGCACTACTGGCTGTCCGGGCAGGTCGGCTGGCTGGCGCGGGAGCGCTGGGGCGTGCCGCTGGTGCACACCGCGCACACCCTGGCGAAGGTCAAGAACGCCAACCTCGCCGAAGGGGATTCGCCGGAACCGCGGGTCCGCGTGCTGGGCGAGGAGCAGATCGTCGATCAGGCCGACATGCTGGTCGCCAACACCGAGTTCGAGGCCACCGATCTCGTCGACCGCTACGACGCCGATCCGGACGCGGTCGCGACCATCCCGCCCGGTGTGGACCTGGACGTCTTCACCCCCGGCGACGGTGTCGCTGCCCGCGATCAGCTGGGCGTTCCGGCAGACGCGCTGGTGCTGGCGTTCATCGGCCGGATCCAGCCGCTGAAGGCCCCGGACGTGCTGCTGCGCGCGGCCGCCGAGCTGCTGGGCCGTCGTCCCGAACTGCGCGAGCGGCTGGTCGTGCTGGTCGTCGGCGGACCCTCCGGCAGCGGGTTGGAGCGGCCCCGGGCGTTGCAGCAGCTGGCGGTGGACCTGGGCATCGACGACGTGGTGCGCTTCCTCCCGCCGCGTGGCGGGGCGGAGCTCGCGCAGGTCTACCGGGCCGCCGACGTGGTGGCGGTGCCCAGCCACAACGAGTCGTTCGGCCTGGTCGCGCTGGAGGCGCAGGCGTGCGGCACTCCGGTCGTGGCGGCGGAGGTCGGCGGTCTGCCGGTCGCGGTCCGCGACGGTGTTTCGGGACTGCTCGTCGACGGGCACCGCACCGGGCAGTGGGCCGACGCACTCGGTTCGGTCGTGCTGGACCGCGGTTTGCGGGAGCGGTTGGCGAGCAACGCCCGCGAGCACGCGACCACGTTCTCCTGGGCGCGCACGACCGAGTCGCTGCTCGACGCCTACGCGCAGGCCAAACTGGCCTTCAACCGGAGTCTGCGGATCGAGGAGGTGACGGCGTGAACCCCGAGCAGGTCATCACGTCCACGCTGGAGGCCAACGAGCTCGGCTACCAGGACAAGGGCGGCAGCCGGTTCTTCGTCACGCTGCCCGGCGCCAAGAAGCTGCAGACCAACTGCTGGCTCATCGTCGCCGAGCACGCGCTGCTCATCGAGGCGTTCGTCTGCAGGCAGCCGGACGAGGCGCACGAGGACGTCTACCGCTACCTGCTGCGCCGCAACGCCAAGCTCTACGGCGTCCACTACACGATCGACAAGTCCGGCGACATCTACCTGGTGGGCCGCATCGGTCTCCACGCGGTCACCGAGGAAGAGCTGGACAGGGTCCTGGGCCAGGTCCTGGAAGCGGCGGACGGGGACTTCAACACCCTCCTGGAACTCGGCTTCGCCACGGCCATCCGCAGGGAGTGGGCCTGGCGCGAGTCCAGAGGAGAGTCCCTGGCCAACCTCCAACCCTTCAAACAACTGGTGCAAGAAGACTGAGGCCCCCACCCGTCAGGCAAGCGGCGAAGCCGCTTCCACTCTCACCACCCGAGCAACAGGCTCCCCCCCCCGTCAGGCAAGCGCCGAAGGCGCTTTCTCAGTGCCCCACCTGAGCAGCCGGCACCGCCGGGGGTTCTGAGCGGTGCTGTGGCGAGCACGCCGCGACGCCGTGTATTGGCATACATCAGGAGTGGCGCGCGGAGTCCACAGCGCCGGTCAGGTTCCCCTACCCGCACCGCCCCGCAAAACGACCACGATCAGAACCAAGAGAAAAACCCCCACGAGGGGGGCGGCTCGGGAGAGAGGGGGAGTCACGAGCTCGAGCCGCCCCACCACGCTGGTCCCGCCTGACGGGTCTGGAGGGCGGGGGGCACCCTGGACCCGGCGGGGTGCGGTTCGTTGGGGGAGCTGAACCGCGTTTCTCGCTCTCGCTGGATCGGGGAGTGCGTGGGAGCCGATCAAGGAGAGCATTGCCAACTTCGCAGAGTTATGTAGCCGCCACAAGGCTGCCGCATTACTCCATTCGTGTGATGTTCGGAAAGAAAACTAGAGCAGGAGCCCTGGAGAGGGCCATATCTTCCACGGAAAGTGACGACCGACACGGTCGTGTCACAGTCGTACGGTGATCGAGTAACTCTCGGGTGAAGCTCACAACCTCGCTGCCCTGCTCAGGTGTGCGGATAGCCTGGGGCCATGACTTCGACTTTGGTGCTGCTGCGGCACGGTGAGAGCACGTGGAACGCCGAGAACCTGTTCACGGGCTGGGTGGACGTCCCGCTGTCGGACAAGGGCCAGGCCGAGGCCAAGCGCGGCGGCGAGCTGCTGCGCGAGGCGGGTGCGCTGCCGGACGTGCTGCACACCTCGCTGCTGCGGCGCGCGATCTCCACCGCGAACATCGCCCTCGACGGCGCTGACCGTCACTGGATCCCGGTCAAGCGCGACTGGCGGCTCAACGAGCGCCACTACGGCGCTCTGCAGGGCAAGAACAAGAAGCAGACGCTGGACACCTACGGCGAGGAGCAGTTCATGCTCTGGCGCCGTTCCTACGACACCCCGCCGCCGGAGATCGAGCTCGGCGACGAGTTCAGCCAGGACTCCGACCCGCGCTACGCGGACCTCGGCGCCGACATGCCGCGCACGGAGTGCCTCAAGGACGTCGTGGCCCGGCTGCTGCCGTACTGGGAGTCGGCGATCGTCCCGGACCTCCAGGCCGGCAAGACCGTGCTGGTCGCCGCGCACGGCAACTCGCTGCGCGCGCTGGTCAAGCACCTGGACGGGATCTCCGACGAGAGCATCGCGGGGTTGAACATCCCCACCGGCATCCCGCTGCGCTACGACCTCGACGAGAACTTCAAGCCCACCAACCCGGGCGGCACCTACCTGGACCCGGAGGCCGCCGCGAAGGCCGCCGCCGCCGTGGCGAACCAGGGCCGCTGAGCCGCAGACAGCGGTGGAGGGCGCCCCGGCACGTAGCCGAGGTGCCCTCCACGCGTCACCCACGTGGGTGAGGAGTGGCGAAAAATCGCCCACTCGGGGAACGGAGCGCTACCGAGGCTCGGTCGGTAGCTGAACCCGCTCCGAGCAGGGGGTGAACCAGAGGTGAAGAACGGCCCGATTCGTGTCACGGGCGTCACTGAACGCCCTCGTGGACTGGCCCTTCCCCACCCGCGCTTGCTTACGATGCAGATGTGACCGCTTTGGGCTACACCGCCCTGATCATCGCCGCGCTCCTGCTGGGCGCGGTCGGCGGATTCTTGGCAGCCGGAGGATCCCGGCCCTACCGCAAGTCCCAGCCGCAGGGCCCCACCGTCGCAGAGCTCCTCCAGCGCCAGGTGCACACCAGCACCAGCGGTGTCGTGCTGCTCAACCGCTTCGGCGACGTGGTGCTGCACAACCCGCGCGCTGCCGAGCTGGGCGTGATCCACGACTACCGAGCCGACCCCCGGGCGCAGAAGGCCGCTGAACAGGCGCGCAAGACCGGGGAGACGGTGACCGTCGACCTCTGCCCGCTGGACGGGCGCGCCTCGCTGGCCGGACGCGGTCCGGCCGCCGTGATCGGCGACGTCCGCCCGCTCGGCGACGGCTTCACCGTCGTCGACGCCGCGGACCAGTCCGACTCGGTGCGGCTGGAGGCGACCCGGCGGGACTTCGTGGCCAACGTCAGCCACGAGCTCAAGACGCCGGTGGGCGCGCTGGCGCTGCTGGCCGAGGCGCTGCTCGACACCGCCGAGGACCCGGAAGAGGTCCGGCGCTTCTCCACCAAGATCCTGCACGAGTCGACCCGCCTCGGGACGCTCGTCTCCGAGCTGATCGCGCTGTCCCGCCTGCAGGGCGCGGAGCGGCTGCCGGAGCTCAACTCGATCGAGGTGGACGAGGTCGTCGAGGAGGCGCTGGGCCGGTCCCGGCTGGCCGCCGAGTCCGCCGGCATCGAGATCGCGGTGGACGGGCCGTCCGGGTACCTCCTGGAAGGCGACCGGGCGCTGCTGGTCACCGCGCTGACCAACCTGATCACCAACGCGGTCAACTACTCGTCCCACGGGAGCCCGGTGTCGATCTCGCGCCGGTTGTCCGAGGACTTCGTCGAGATCGCGGTCACCGACCGCGGTATCGGGATCGAACCCGAACACCACGAAAGGGTGTTCGAGCGGTTCTTCCGGGTGGATCCCGCTCGCTCGCGGGCCACCGGCGGTACAGGTTTGGGGCTGGCCATCGTCAAGCACGTCGCCGCGAACCACGGAGGCGAGGTGAAGCTGTGGAGCAGGCCGGGGACGGGTTCCACCTTCACCATCCGCGTGCCCAGGCACGGCACGGGCGAGTTCGACGGTGATGAGGCGACCACCGAACCGGATCGTGCGGCACCAGCCGCGCGGTCGATCACCGAAAGCGCGGACGGCGTGACAACCGTCGAAACGGGAGGAGTCCGGTGACCAGAGTGTTGATCGTGGAGGACGAGGAGTCCTTCGCCGACCCACTTGCCTTCCTGCTCCGCAAGGAGGGCTTCACGGCCGCCGTCGCGACCAACGGCACCGATGCCCTGGACGAGTTCGACCGCAACGGTGCGGACATAGTGCTGCTGGACCTGATGCTGCCCGGGATGAGCGGCACCGACGTGTGCAAGCAGCTGCGGCAGCGTTCCGCGGTCCCGGTGATCATGGTGACCGCGCGCGACAGCGAGATCGACAAGGTCGTGGGTCTGGAGCTGGGAGCGGACGACTACGTCACCAAGCCCTACTCGGCGCGCGAGCTGATCGCCCGCGTGCGCGCCGTGCTGCGCCGCCGCGGTGAGGCCGAGGAGCTGCAGCCGCAGGTGCTGGCGGCGGGCCCCGTCCGGCTGGACGTCGAGCGGCACGTGGTGACCGTCGAGGGCGAGGACGTGAGCCTGCCGCTCAAGGAGTTCGACCTCCTGGAGTACCTGCTGCGCAACGTCGGCCGGGTGCTCACCCGCGGTCAGCTCATCGACCGGGTGTGGGGTGCGGACTACGTCGGCGACACCAAGACCCTCGACGTGCACGTCAAGCGGCTTCGCTCGAAGGTCGAACCGGACCCGGCGGACCCGCGCTACCTGATCACGGTGCGTGGTCTTGGCTACAAGTTCGAGGCCTGAGCCGGGCGCGCGGGACCGGTCGCATCCCCGAGGGGCTGCTGACCTGGTGGCGGGCGTGTTCGGAGTGTTCCGGAACGCAGTTTCCCGCCCACCTGACGCCCCGGCGCATGCGCAGCCGGTAATTTGTCGGTCATGCGCCTAGGGGTCCTCGACGTCGGATCCAACACCGTCCACCTGCTCGTGGTGGACGCGCACCGTGGTGCGCATCCGACCCCGATGACATCGGAGAAGACCGTGCTGCGGCTCGCCGAGCGGATCGGTGCGCACCAAGGGCGGCTCTCCGACGACGACGCCGACGAACTGATCCGGACCATCGCCGAAGCCCGGGATTCGGCCGTGGCGGCCGGTTGCGACGAGCTGATGGCCTTCGCGACCTCGGCGATCCGCGACGCGGACAACGCCGTGGAGGTCCTGGAGCGGCTGCGCACCGAGACCGGGGTCGAGCTGGAGGTGCTGCCGGGCGAGGACGAGGCCCGCTACACCTTCCTCGCGGCCCGCCGCTGGTACGGCTGGTCGGCGGGCAACCTGCTGCTGCTGGACATCGGCGGCGGTTCGCTGGAGATGGCGCTGGGCATCGACGAGCATCCGGACCTCGCCGTCTCGCTGCCGCTGGGCGCGGGACGGATGAGCCGCACGATGCTCAAGGACCCGCCGAAGCAGGACGAGATCAAGAAGGCGCGGGACTGGCTGGAGGGCCAGCTGGCGCCCACCGCCAAGAAGTTCCGCAAGCTGGCCCGGCCGGACCGGGTGGTGGCGTCGTCGAAGACGTTCCGCTCGCTGGCCCGGCTGACCGGCGCCGCACCGTCCTCGGCGGGGCAGCGCGTGTCGCGCACGCTGACCGACACGGGGCTGCGGCAGCTCTTGGCGTTCATCACACGCATGTCCTCCAGCGACCTCGCCGCGCTCGACGGTGTGAGCTCCGCGCGGTCGCACCAGCTCGTCGGAGGTGCGCTGGTCGCGGAGGCCGCGATGAAGGCCTTAGGCGTCACCGAACTCGAGATCTGCCCGTGGGCGCTGCGCGAGGGAGTCATCCTTCGGCGGCTGGACCACACCAACGGAGATAGTCACACTGCGTTCAAGAGCGGCGTTCCGGTGCGTGCGGGGGGCACGGAAGGGCTCGTGCCGGCGCAGGAGAATGCGTCCGGCCCGACACGGGATGAAACCGAGGCACCGGTGGACGGAACTGGACTGCGAACGCGGCACGGGGCACGGTGGGAACGATGAGTCGGGACAGCGGGGCGGACCAGCCCACCCAGCGCACCGTTGCAGAGCTGCTCGCCGAGTACGGCGGCAGCTCGGAGAAGAGCTCCCGGCGCCGGCGCAGGAAGGCCGAGGACCCGACCGAGACGGCGCCTCAGGAGATCATCAACCGGGTGCTGTCCGACAGCGGCAAGATGCGCGCGGTCAAGCCGGACGAGGAGCCGCCGACCAGCCGCAGGCAGTCGGGTCCGGCCTCCTCCCCGCCCCAGGCGGCTCCGGCGAGCCCACCGCCCGCTCAGCCTCCGGCGGCCCAACCTCCGGCGGCACCACCAGCGGCCCAACCTCCGGCCGCCCAGGCTCCGGCCCCCCAAGCTCCGGCAGCGCAGCCTCCGGCTCCCCAGCCTCCGGCCTCTCAGCCCCCGGCGAAGCCGCCGCAGGCCTCCGGGCCGGTGTCGCCGCCCAGCACGCCCGCGCGCCCCGCGGCCGAACCGCCGGCCGAGTCCGGCGGCGCCGGTTACTGGGCGCAGCGCTTCGGCAGCACGGGCAGCGCCTCCTCGACCCCGCCGGCGCCCTCCGCGCCGAGCAGCGACGCCGAGGCGACCATCCGGCAGCCCGCGCTGCCGGCCCCGCCCGCTCGGTCGGGGCCGCCGATGGCGCCCGCAGGCCCGCCGCAGCTGCCGGAGAACTTCACCGAGCAGCTGCCGCGCATCGACGGCGGTGCTGATCAGGCGTACCCGGCGCAGACCGCCGAGCCCAACGCCGATCCGTACGACTACGAGTCCTTCGACGACTCCGAGCAGAGCTACTCCGGTGCCTACGAGCAGCCCTACGACGAGCCGTACGACCAGGCCTACGACGAGGACTACGACACCTCGGCGCCCGCCGGGCTGAGCGACGACTACGACCCCGACGACGAGGTCGACCGCCCGCCGTCGGCGGGCAAGGAGTGGGGCACGCTCGCCCTGCAGGGCGTCCTCGGCCTGGTCGGCGGAGGTGCCGTGTGGGTGGGTTTCCGCTGGTTGTGGATCAACGCGACCCTCGCCGCGTTCGGCGCGGCCCTGGTGTTCACCGGCCTTTTGGTGCTCGTTGCGTGGAAGTTCTTCCGCACCAACGATCTGCAGACCATCCTGCTCTCGGTGCTGGTCGGCCTGTTCTGCACGGTGTCGCCGGCCGCGTTGCTGTTGATCAATCAGTGAGAGGTTGTCGGTGTTGGCTCGGACAGGTGAACGCCGGGCGGTGCGAGGCCGGACGACCCACCGCCGCGCAACCTCACCGAGGTCGTGGGTCATGCTTGGTTCGAGATGACGGGACAACCATCGCGGTCTGAGCGCCAGGACACCCCCGGGCGGATTCCGGTGGGGCTGTCCAGCGCCTCGGTGTGGCCGCAACCTGCTCGCGCGGCCTTCGAGATGTCCGCCGACCTCGGTTTCGACGGGGTCGAGGTGATGGTCTGGGCCGATGCGGTCAGCCAGGACGTCGACGCGCTGAGCCGGTTGTCGCAGCAGCACGGGGTGCCGGTGCTCGCGGTGCACGCGCCCTGCCTGCTGATCACCCAGCGGGTCTGGTCGCCGGAACCCGAGGAACGCCTGCGCAGGGCCGTGGTCGTGGCCGGCGAGCTGGGCGCTTCGACGGTCGTGGTGCACCCGCCGTTCCGCTGGCAGCGCCGGTACGCCGACGCCTTCCCGGAGCTGGTCGAGGAGCTGGAGGAGATCAGCGGCCTCAAGATCGCGGTGGAGAACATGTTCCCGCTGCGCCCGCCGAACACGCTGAACCGGCTCCGCAGCAACCGGAGCAACGGGCTCTCGGCGTTCAAGCCCTCACCGGACCCCACCGACGTGGGCTTCCGCAACTACACGCTGGACCTCTCGCACGCGGCCGCGGCTCACGTGGACGCCATCGAGCTGCTCAAGCGGATGCGCGACGGCCTCGCGCACGTCCACCTCGCCGACGGCACCGGCGCCTCCCGCGACGAGCACCTGCTGCCCGGCCAGGGCAGCCAGCCGTGCGCGGAGGTCTGCGAGGCGCTGGCGGCCGACGGCTACGACGGTTCGGTGGTGCTGGAGGTCAACACCCGCAAGGCGCGGAATCCCCAGCAACGAGCGGAAATACTCGCCGAAGCGCTGCTGTTCGCCCGTCTGCACCTGGAACCGCTGGGAGCTTAGGGCCGCTAACCGATACCTGATGATCAACTTCGGGCAAGGTCATTAGAATCGTCGACCATGAACTCGTTGCGCGTAGTGGGCGTTCGACCGGTGGATCGCACGTGACCGAGGTCCAGGATCCGTTCTCCGCGGCCACTTCGGTGCGTTCGCTCGGCGACGGCAGTTACGTCGCGAACCTCCACCCGGATTGGGCTGTCGGTGACAACCCGCACGGCGGGTACTTGCTGGCACTGCTCACCAGAGCCGTCAGCGACGGCAGCGGGCTCGAACCGCTGTCGATCAGCGCGCAGTACCTGCGCCCGCCGCGCGTCGGGCCGGTGATGATCCGGTTGCAGCCGCTCAAGACCGGCAAGACCGTCACAGTGGTGCGCGCGGCGCTGGAGCAGCGCGGTCAGGTGTGCGTCGACGCGACGGTCACCGCGGGACGGATGCCCGCGGCCGAGCCCGAGTGGTCGGATCTCCCGTCAATGCCGGTCAACCCGCCGCCGGACGCCATCGACCTCAGCCAGTCCACGAGGTTCTTCCACCTCGCCGAGGTCTGCGACATGCGGCTGGACCCGAACACGGCCGAGTTCCTCAACGGCGGCACCGGTGAGCCCCGCTACCGGATGTGGGTCAGGCCCCGCGAGGGCCAGCCCGACCTGCTGTTCGGCCTGGTCGCGGGGGATCTCACGGTTCCGGTCACGCTGAACATGGGCCGCTTCGGCTGGGCGCCGACGGTGCAGCTGACCGCCTACCTGCGCGCTCACCCCGCCAACGGGTGGCTGCGCATGCTGGTCGACTGCCGGGCCGTGCACGGCCAGTGGTTCGACGAGGACGTCCAGGTCATCGACTCGGTCGGCCGCCTCATCTGCCAGGCCCGCCAGCTCGCCCTGTCCCCCTCCTGACGCGGGAGCGAGGGCGGGGACGCCCGCCCGTCCCCGCCCTCGCCGCCTCGATCAGGTGAGGTGGATGACGTCGAGATCGCCTTCGGAGTGCTGCTTGCGGAGGCGCTTCTTGTCGAACTTGCCGACGCTGGTCTTCGGCGCCTCGGTGATGAACGTCCAGTACTCGGGCAGCTGCCAGCGCGCGACCGAACCCGACAGGAACTCGCGGAGCTCCGCCGCGTCGGCGGTCTCGCCCTCGCGCAGCACCACCGCCACCAGCGGGCGCTCCGACCACTTCTCGTCCGGGACGCCGATGACCATCGCCTCGGCCACCGCGGGATGCGCCATGACCTGGTTCTCCAGCTCCACCGATGAGATCCACTCGCCGCCGGACTTGATGACGTCCTTGGCCCGGTCGGTCAGGTGCAGGAAGCCCTCGGGCGTCAGGTAGCCGACGTCGCCGGTGCGCAGCCAGCCGTCGTGGAACTTCTCCGGATCGTCGTCGCCGTAGTAGGCCTCGGCGACCCACGGGCCGCGAACCTCCAGCTCACCGACGCTCTGCCCGTCCCACTGCAGGAACCGGCCGTCGTCGTCGACGAGCCGCGCCTCCACCGAGGCCGGCAGCCGCCCCTGACTCACGCGGTAGGCCCACTGGTCCTCGCCGGTGACTCCGGCGGGTGGCCGGGCGAGGCTGCCCAGCGGCGAGGTCTCGGTCATGCCCCAGGCGTGCACGACCGTGATGCCGTACTCCTCCTGGAAGGTCCGCATCATCGCAGGTGGGCACGCCGAACCGCCGATCACGACCTCGCGCAGCGAGGAGATGTCGCGGGGCTCCTTCTCCAGCTCGGCGAGCACGCCCTGCCAGATGGTCGGCACGGCCGCGGCCATCGTCGGGCGCTCGGCGGCCATCATCGCCACCAGCGGTTCGGGCTGCAGGAACCGGTCCGGCATGATCATGGAGGCGCCGACCATGAACGCCGCGTAGGGCAGGCCCCACGACATCGCGTGGAACATCGGCACCACCGCGAGACCCCGGTCGCCCTGCTCCAGGGCCATCCCGTCGGTCATGCACACCTGCATCGAGTGCAGGTAGATCGAGCGGTGCGAGTAGACGACGCCCTTGGGGTTGGCGGTGGTCCCGGACGTGTAACACATCGCGGCGGCGGAGCGCTCGTCCAGCTCGGGCCAGTCGAACTCCTCCGGCTGCCCGGCCAGCAGGTCCGCGTAGCCGTGCACCTCGACGCCCGCTGGTGCGTCCAGGGCGCTCGCATCACCGCCGACCACGACCGCGTGCCGGACGGTCTTCATCTCGGGCAGCAGCTTGGCGAACAGCGGCAGCAGGGTGTGGTCGACCAGCACCACGTGGTCCTCGGCGTGGTTGGCGACGTAGACCAGCTGCTCGGGGAACAGGCGGATGTTGAGGGTGTGCAGCACCGCGCCCATGGACGGCACCGCGAGGTAGGCGGTCAGGTGCTCGGCGTTGTTCCACATGAACGTGCCGACGCGCTGGTCACCGGTGACGCCCAGTCCGCGCAGCGCATGCGCCAGCTGCGCGGCTTCCCGGCCGATCTGGGCGTACCCGCTGCGCCGGGGCTCGGCGCCGGTCCAGGTCACGACCTCGGCGGTGGCACCGTGCGGACCGGTTCCCTGCCGCATGATCCGGGCGATCGAGAGGGGGCCGTCGTTCATCGTGCTCAACATGGTCGAAGCTCCTTCGCTGTGGGGGTCGCGTGGCGGCGGCGGGGTGAAAGACCTTCGATGTGTGGTGCGAAACACAGTAGCGGCCGGTGCGGGTCAACGGGAGGGGTCGACACGCAGCGTGGTCTGGCACCCTGAGCCTCATGACGACCATCGCCGTGCTCGGAGCCGGAAAGATCGGAGAAGCCCTGCTCTCGGGCTTGATCAAAGCCGGACGGGCCCCGTCCGATCTGCTGTTCACCGAGCGCTTCCCGACTCGTGCCGAGGAGCTGACCAAGACCTACGGCATCTCGCACGTCGACGTGCCCACGGCGGTGCAGCGCGCGGACGTGATCGTGGTGGCGGTCAAGCCGCAGGACATCGAGCCGCTGCTGGACGAGATGGCGCCGAAGATCCCGGGCGGCAAGCTGGTCGTGTCGCTGTGCGCGGGTCTGCCGACGAAGCTGTTCGAGCGCAGGTTGCCCGAGGGCACGGCGGTCGTCCGGGTCATGCCGAACACCCCGATGCTGGTCGGCGAGGCCATGGCCGCCATCTCCGGTGGCGCGCACGCCGCGGATCGGGACCTGGACCTCGTCGAGGAGCTGCTGGGCAGCGTCGGCAAGGTCGCGAGGGTTCCGGAGAGCCAGCAGGACGCGGTCACCGCGCTGTCGGGCTCCGGTCCCGCCTACTTCTTCTACCTGGTCGAGGCCATGATCGACGCCGGGATCCTGCTGGGCATCCCGCGCGCCACCGCCGCCGACCTCATCGTCCAGTCCGCGGTCGGCGCGGCGGCCATGCTCCGCGAGGGCGGCGGGCACCCGGTCATGCTCCGCGAAGCGGTCACCTCCCCGGCGGGCACCACCATCGCAGGCATCCGCGAGCTGGAGAAGCACGGAGTCCGAGCAGCCCTCATCGACGCCATCGAAGCAGCCCGAGACCGCTCGATCGAACTCGGCAAAGCCCACGAAGACTGACGTCAGGCAACCGGCGAAGCCGGTTCCTCAGTGCCCCACCCTCGCAACCGGCACCGCCGCGGGTTCTGAGCGGTGCTGTGGCGAGCACGCCGCGACGCCGTGTATTGGCATGCATCAGGAGTGGCGCGCGGAGTCCACAGCGCCGCTCAGGTTCCGCCACCCGCACCGCCCAACAAGCCAACCGGCAACCTAAGAGGCAAAAGTCAACTCAACAATTGTTGTGTGTCCCGTTAGTCTCGATGGAGCACGTGCGTGAGGTTTCCGGCGGACGGGGAAGCCGCCGGGGGCGACACGTGTGGAGGGCACGGTGAAGCATGTCTGCGAACTCCGAACCCGGGCGCCAGGCACCGCCGAGCATGGGCCAGGTGCGGTTCCTCACCGTCGCCGAGGTGGCCAAGCTGATGCGGGTGTCGAAGATGACGGTCTACCGGCTCGTGCACGCCGGCGAGCTGCCCGCCGCCAGGGTGGGCCGCTCGTTCCGCGTGGCCGAGAAGGACGTCCACGCCTACCTCGAACACGCCTACTACGACGCGGGTTGAGCCGCTCTCGAAGATCACCCCCAGGCCCGCCCCGGGGGTGATCGAAGCGCGCTTGCCGGACCACGGCGGCAGGGCCCAGACCAGGGCAGGTAAAGTTTTGGGTTGGTCGTGCCTGATGCGCTCCTGGCAGCTGCTCCGGCACGGAAGACGTTCGAACCGCCGTCAAGAGTGAAGGAGTCCGCATGGGCTCGGTCATCAAGAAGCGCCGCAAGCGTATGTCCAAGAAGAAGCACCGCAAGCTGCTTCGCAAGACGCGCGTCCAGCGTCGCAAGTTGGGCAAGTGATCTGACCAAATCCGCCGTCGACCCTCGGAGTCGACGGCGGTTTTGCTTTTTCGACCCCGCCCGGTAACGCCGTGCTGGCTGGTAGGAGGCGGGTCCGCCTGTAGCATCGATCTCTGGCGGCACTCCTTCGACTGCGCGGGGTGAACATGGGGCCGAAAGTCGTGCTGGTGACGGGTGTCAGCCGCTTCCTGGGCGGTCACCTGGCGGCGCGGCTGGCGGCCGACCCGGCGATCGACCGGGTGCTGGGCGTGGACACGGTCCAGCCCGGCCGCGACCTGATGCGGCGGATGGGGCGCACCGAGTTCGTGCGCGCCGACATCCGCAACCCGCTGATCAGCAAGGTGATCAACAACGCCGGGGTCGACACCGTCGTGCACGCGGCGATCAACACGCACACGGGTCCCGGTGGCCGGACGACGCTCAAGGACATGAACGTCATCGGCTCCATGCAGCTGCTGGCGGCCTGCCAGCAGTCGCCCCGGGTCCGCAAGGTCGTGGTGCGCTCCACCTGCGCCGTCTACGGGTCCAGCTCCCGCGATCCCGCGGTGTTCACCGAGGACATCGAGCCGAAGGACCTGCCGTCGTCCGGTTACGCCAAGGACGCCGTGGAGATCGAGGGCTACGTGCGCGGCTTCGGCCGTCGCCGGCCCGACGTGGACGTCACGACGCTGCGGTTCTCGAACCTGATCGGTCCGCGCATCGACGCGATGCTGGCCCGCTACTTCATGCTGCCGGTGGTGCCCACCATCCTCGGTTTTGACGCGCGCTTCCAGCTGCTGCACTCCGAGGACGCGCTGGCCGTGCTGGAGCGCGCGACGCTGGGCGACAAGACCGGCGTCTACAACGTGGCCGGTGACGGGGTGCTGATGCTGTCGCAGGCGATCCGCCGGGCGGGCCGGGTGGCGCTGCCGCTGCCGAGCCCGTCGGTGCCCGCCGTGACGCAGCTGTTCCGCAGCGCCCGGCTGGTGGACTTCTCCCCGGAGCAGCTGCGCTTCCTCAACTTCGGCCGGGTGCTGGACACCACGCGGCTCCGTGAGACCTTCGGGTTCACCCCGCGCTGGACCACCCAGCAGGCGTTCGACGACTTCGTGCGCGGACGCGGCCTGCGCCCGGTGGTGGAACCGGAGAACATCATGGCGGTGGAGCGGCGCGCCGGAGAACTGCTTTCGAGACTGCGGTGAGCGGAAGGCGAGACGGAGGCGCGATGGCCGATGCGCAGGTGATCCCGTTGCGACCGGAGAACGGCGATCGGATTCCCCCCACCCCGGACGAGCCGGGCTGGGAGGAAGCCGTCATCGACGTGCTCGCCTTCGCCCGACGTCGGCTGCTCGGCGACTACCGGGTCGACGAGTTCGGCTTCGACGAGGAGCTCACCGACGAGGTCTTCCTGAGGCTGATCCGCCCGTTCTACGAGAAGTGGTTCCGGGTGGAGACCATCGGCGCGCACAACGTTCCGGATGACGGCGCGCTGGTCGTCGCCAACCACTCGGGCACCTTGCCGTGGGACGCGCTGATGACCACGGTCGCGCTGCACGACCACCACCCCGCCGAGCGGCACCTGCGGATGCTGGGCGCGGACCTGGTGTTCCGCATGCCGATGCTGGGCGCGGTGGCCCGCAAGGCCGGGCACACGCTGGCCTGCAACCCCGACGCCGAGCGGTTGCTGACCGGCGGGGAGATCGTCGGGGTGTGGCCGGAGGGCTTCAAGGGCATCGGCAAACCGTTCAAGGACCGCTACAAGCTGCAGCGCTTCGGCCGCGGCGGTTTCGTCTCGGCCGCGCTGCGCACCGGCGCGCCGATCATCCCTTGCGCGATCGTGGGAGCCGAGGAGATCTACCCGAAGCTGGCGGACCTGAAGCCGATCGCCCGGCTGCTGGGTCTGCCCTACTTCCCGGTGACGCCGCTGTTCCCGCACTTCGGTCCGCTGGGCGCGGTGCCGCTCCCCTCGAAGTGGTACATCGAGTTCGGTGAGCCGATCGAGACCTCCGGGTACCCGGAGGGCGCGGCGGACGATCCGATGCTGGTGTTCGGCCTGTCCGACCAGGTCAGGGAGATCATCCAGCACACGCTCTACCGGCTGTTGTCGCAGCGCACCAACGTCTTCCTCGGTTGATGTCCACCCGGACTGATGATCCGGGGCCGCCGGGCGTGCGTGGGGCGTCGCCGCGTGACGAGGATGTAGCGGGCCGGCGCGGCGGGCGGGGATGCCGCCGCGCCGGCTCATTCGCACCCCTAAGTGCAGGAGGCGATTCACCGTGGCGAAGCTCAACCCGTACCTGCAGTTCAACGGCGACGCCAAGCAGGCGTTGGAGTTCTACCGGTCGGTGCTCGGCGGGGAACTGGCGCTCAACACCTATGGTCAGTTCGGTCAGGCCGAAGGCCCCTCCGCGGACAAGATCATGCACGGCAACCTGATCACGCAGCTCGGTTTCACGCTGATGGCGGCCGACGCCCCGCCGGACATGCCCACCCAGTCCGGCAGCAACTTCTCGATCAGCATCAGCGGCGATTCGGACGACGCCGACGCGCTGCGCGGCTACTTCATCAAGCTGGCCGAAGGCGGCCAGGTCCTCGTCCCGCTGGAGAAGCAGATGTGGGGCGATGAGTTCGGGATGTGCACCGACCGGCACGGCGTCAACTGGATGGTCGACATTGCAGGTTGAGTGTCGTCGGTTTGCGTGGCGTTGCGGGTGAGGGAAACCCCCGGACGGGGAAGGCGCAGACGTCCTCTGGTTCCGGGATCCGCGACTTGAGCACGTCCAATGCGCGGCGCTGCGGCTGTCCTCGCCAGAGGACGTCTGAGAACCCCCGGCGGTGCGAGTTGCTTGCTCGGGGTGCTGCGAGAGTACCTTCACCGCCTGCGGTGCTGGTCAGGATCGGTCTCGGCGGCGGTAGGCGAGGCCTGCTGCGACCGCGCCCGCTGCCGCGCCCGCGCCGAGCATGGAGTTGAGGCCGATGCGGACGGCCTTGCGGCCGGTGCGGAAGTCGCGGACCTCCCAGTCCCGGGCGCGGGCGATCTCGCGCAGCCGCTGGTCCGGGTTGACCGCCACCGCGGTGCCCACGACCGACAGCATCGGGATGTCGTTGGCCGAGTCCGAGTAGGCGGTGCAGCGGCGCAGGTCCAGGCCTTCGCTGGCGGCGATCGCGCGCACCGCGTGCGCCTTGGCGCGGCCGTGCAGCATCTCGCCGACCAGGCGGCCGGTGTAGATGCCGTCCTCGCTCTCGGAGACCGTGCCCAGGGCGCCGGTCAGGCCGAGCCGCCGGGCGATGATCGAGGCCAGCTCCACGGGGGTGGCGGTGACCAGCCACACCCGTTGCCCGGCGTCGAGGTGCATCTGCGCGAGCGCGCGGGTGCCCGCCCAGATCCGGTCGGCCATCAGCTCGTCGTAGATCTCCTCGCTGAGGTTGACCAGCTCCTCGACGCTGCGCCCGGCGACGAAGGACAGCGCCTGCTCGCGGCTGGCCTGGATGTCCTGCGGGTTCTCCCGGCCACCGATCCGGAACTTCAGCTGCTGCCAGGCGAACCCGGCCAGGTCACCCGGGTTGAAGAACTTCCGGGCGGCGAGGCCTCGCGCGAAGTGGAACAGCGAGGCGCCCATCATCATCGTGTTGTCGACGTCGAAGAACGCCGCCGCAGTCAGGTCCGGCGGTGTCGTGAGCGTCCCGTCCTGAACCGGGGCGGCCGCAACCGCCGCCTCAGCTGAGGCGCGACCCGCTACTTTCGCGCTGTCGATCTGCTCTGTGCTGGACGTGCGCATGCCGTTGTGGTCCGCGTCATCGGCCGAGCCCTGCCGTGTCGGCACCGCCGCGCCTCCCAGGGTCCTCCGGAGTGGTGGTGTGCGAAGTCCGTGATCTCCAACCGGCCCCTGTCCGGGACGGCTGCCTCATAGCTTAAGACCTCGTCCGCGCCACGATTGCGCACCTCCGCCGGGATCGGCAAGCGCTATCGGAGATCGTCGGGCAGGAGTTGCGCCAGCCTGCGGACCGCGCGGTGCTGCAGGGCCTTGACGGCGCCCTCGTTGCGTTGCATCGCGATGGCCGTTTCGGTCACCGACATGTCCTTGAGGAACCGCAGCCGGATGCATTCCCGCTGGTCGGGGTTGAGCTGGCGGATGCACTGCAGCAGCTCGTCGTTGGTGGCGTCGAGCAGCACCTGGTGTTCGGGCCCGACGTGCGAGCCCTTGGCGGGCAGGTGGTCGGTGACCTCGGAGGTCGGGATCTCCAGGCGGTTCCGGCTCGACTTGATGTGGTCGAGTATGAGGTTCTTGGCGATGGTGATGAACCAGGCTGCCACGTCGCGGCCCTGGTAGCTGATCGAGGCGATGCGCCGCAGCGCACGCAGGAACGTCTCGCTGGTGATGTCCTCGGCCAGGCAGTGGTCGCTGACCCTGAACAGCACGTACCGGTAGACGGTCTGGGAGTACTCGTCGTAGAGCCTGCCGAAGGCGTCGTTGTCGCCTTGCTGCGCCGCGCTGACGTAGGCCCAGGTGTCCGGGGCGAACCTCTCGGTCGGCCAGCTGTCCGGCACGGAGACGTTCGTGCGCGTTGAACTCACCGGCCGCGGCGAGACGTGTTGAGTGAGGTCTGCGGTGTCGGGGGCGGGGGGTGTGAGCGTCTTCGGGCTGCTCATCTCCGGCGACCTCCTGCCTTCGTTGGCTTCACCGGCTCTGGTGGTTCTGGGACGCATCGGGCCGGCAACCATGTCGTCGTACCCGTGACGGGCACCTGATCCGGGGACCGATCAGCTACGACGGGTCGCGCCGATACCGCTCGATCGGGCCTTCACTCGACTGGCGAACGCCCACCGGGATGGGCGTTGGAGCAGCAGCATACGTGTTGTTACTCAGAAGTAGGTAGATCTCTCCGGTGACGGTCCGGTCGCGCTCCGTGCTCTTCGAGCGGAATGACCATGATCACGCCGGGTGATTTTGCGCACGTGAGCTGCTCGGTCCTGCAGGTGAGCCCGGTCTCCGCGGTGTCGCGGGCTGAGTACGTTGGAAGTGCCGAATTTTTTCGAACGACTCGCCGAGGAGGCGACGTGCACGAGGTGACCGTGATGTCCCGCGAGGGCTGCCACTCCTGCGTCGACGCGATCGCCGACGTGCGTCGGATCTGCGATGAGCTGGGCGTGGCGTGGTCGGTCAGCGATGTCGACGCCGACTCGGAACTGCGCGCCGAGTACGGCGACCGCGTCCCGGTGATCTTGATCGATGGAGTCGAGCACGGTTTCTGGAAGGTCGAGGAAGAACGCTTCCGCCGCGCGCTGCGGAACTGACCGCCCTCGGAGCCCGGCGACGTCGGTCACGTGCCCTGTACCACCCGTTTTGGCACTTCAGGGGGGTATCCGCAATGATGGCGGGGAAGGTTTGCGCCTCCGGTGCGCTCGCCCCCGCTGACTTTGTGCATGCATTCACAAATGGCTACGGTGTAGGGGTCGTGCCGCCGGAACTCCCCGTCGGATTTTCCGGCGCGGAACAGCGGATCGGGTGGTTCCGTCTCACCGTTTCCCCGGTGTTCGCACCACTTCGGTGCCGCCCGAGGCGCAGACCACCAGCAGGCGAGGGAGATCCAGCGTGACGGCCCAAGGAGCGGACGTGCCAGAAGGAGACGGGCAGACACCTGCCCGGACCGCTGCGTCCCCGGGAACGTCGAACGGGGCCGACGCCAACGGCACCTCCATCGCCGTCCCGGCCGCCCGCGAGCGCGCCCGCTCCATCCCGGAAGCGGCCGTCGCCCGGCTCGCGGTCTACCTGCGCGCCCTGTCCGCGCTCGCCGAGCAGGACATCACCACGGTCTCCAGCGAGGAGCTCGCCACCGCGGCCGGCGTCAACTCCGCCAAGCTGCGCAAGGACCTCTCCTACATCGGCTCCTACGGCACCCGCGGCGTCGGCTACGAGGTCGAGGTGCTGATCGGTCAGATCGAGCGGACGCTCGGCCTGACCCGCAAGCACAGCGTCGCCGTCGTCGGGATCGGTAACCTCGGGCACGCGCTCGCCAACTACGGCGGGTTCCCGGGCCGCGGATTCCCGGTCTCGGCGCTGTTCGACCTCGACGACGACCTGGTCGGCGTGCCGGTCGGCGGCATCCCGGTCAGCCACATAGACGACATCGTCGAGGTGTGCTCCGAGCGCGAGGTCACCATCGGCGTCATCGCCACCCCCACCCAGGGCGCGCAGGAGGTCTGCGACCGCTTGGTGGCCGGCGGCGTCATGTGCATCCT
Organism: Saccharopolyspora sp. NPDC049426; assembly: GCF_040676935.1. Lineage (NCBI taxonomy): Bacteria > Bacillati > Actinomycetota > Actinomycetes > Pseudonocardiales > Pseudonocardiaceae > Saccharopolyspora > Saccharopolyspora sp. NPDC049426. The sequence goes on from NZ_JBFAPZ010000001.1 coordinate 435,725, forward strand.
GAACTTCGCCCCGATCGTGCTGCAGGTCCCCGAGCACGTCGAGGTGCGCAAGGTCGACCTGGCGGTGGAGATGCAGATCCTTTCCTTCCACGTGGCCCGACGGCAGCAGGAAGCCGCGAGCGCGGTCGACGGCGCGGCGTCCGACGGCGGACCGCCGGGCGGCGGCGCGGGGCTTCCGGGTGAGATCGATTCGGCGAACAGGATGGTGGAACGGCTGTGAACCTGCTCACCGTCGGGATTTCCCACCACAGCGCACCGGTCCGGGTCCTGGAGCGGGTCGCCATCAGTGGCGGGGACATCAACAAGATCCTCGACGAGCTCGTGCTGCGCGAGCACATCGCCGAGGCGTTCGTGATCTCCACCTGCAACCGGGTCGAGATCTACGCGCTGGCCGAGACCTTCCACGGCGGCCTGGACGACGTGACGGCCGTGCTGTCGCGCCACTCCGGCACCGAGGTCGGTGAACTGGCCGATCACCTCTACGTCTACTACGCCGGCGCCGCCGTCGAGCACCTGTTCTCGGTGTCCTCCGGGCTGGACTCGATGGTCGTCGGCGAGGCCCAGATCCTCGGCCAGCTCCGTCAGGCGTACGGGACCGCCGACGAGCGCGGCACCGTCGGCAAGACGCTGCACGAGCTGGCGCAGCAGGCGCTGCGCGTCGGCAAGCGCGTGCACAGCGAGACCGGCATCGACAACGAGGGCGCTTCGGTGGTCTCGGAGGCCCTGGCCGACGCCGAGGCCGCGCTCGACGGCCTCGAGGGCAAGAGCGCGCTGCTGGTGGGCGCCGGTTCGATGGGCGGCCTGACCGCCGCGCAGCTCAAGCGAGCGGGCATCGGCCGCATCGTCATCGCCAACCGCACCGCCGCCAACGGCGAGCGGCTGGCCGAGTCGCTGCGCGCCGACGGCGTGGACGCCGGCACCGCGGACCTCTCGGGTCTGGCCGACGCGATCGCCGCCGCGGACCTGCTGGTCGCCTGCACCGGTGCGGTCGGTGCCGTGGTGACCGAAGAGGTCGTCTCCGCAGCGCTGGTGGTTCGGGACGACCGGCCGGTGCTGTGCTGCGACCTGGGTCTGCCGCGCGACATCGCCGCCGAGGTCGGCGACCTGCCCGGTGTCACCGTCGTCGACCTGGCCAGCCTGCAGCACCGGCTGTCGGCCAAGCAGGGCGGCAACGAGTCCGAGCGGGCCGCCGAGATCGTCGCCGAGGAGGTGCGCGGCTACCTGGCCGCGCAGCGCTCGGCCGAGGTGACGCCCACGGTCACCGCGCTGCGCAAGCGCGCCGCCGAGGTCGTCGACAGCGAACTGCTGCGACTGGACTCGCGGCTTCCCGACATCGACGCGCCGACGCGCGAGGAGCTCAACCGCACGGTGCGCCGCGTGGTGGACAAGCTCCTTCACGCGCCGACCGTCCGCGTCAAGCAACTCGCGTCGCAGCCGGGTGGTTCCGACTACGCCGACGCACTTCGTGAGCTCTTCGAGCTCGACCCGCAGACCGCTGCGGTGATCGGCACCCCGCAGGCCGAGGAGAACCTCCCAGGCGGGGTCACGGTCGCCCAGGCGCTGCTGCGCGGCCGGGCGGAACAGGACGGTGAGGACCGTTGAACAAGACCCTCCGGATCGGCACCCGCGGAAGCGCGCTCGCGATGGCGCAGAGCACGTGGGTCGCCGAGCAGTTGGAGGCGGCGGGTTACCCGACCCAGCTGGTGTCGGTCACGACCCCCGGTGACCAGTCGATGGCCCCGATCGCCGAGATCGGCGTCGGTGTGTTCACCTCGGCGGTGCGCGAAGCCCTCGTGAACGACGAGGTCGACGTCGCCATCCACTCCTGCAAAGACCTGCCGACCGAACCGGACCCCCGGTTGTCGCTGGCCGCTGTCCCGGTCCGGGAGGACCCGAGGGACGCGCTGGTGGCACGGGACGGTCTGACGCTCGGCGAACTGCCCCCGGGGTCCGTTGTGGGCACCGGTTCGCCGCGCCGCGCCAGTCAGCTCCGGGCCGCCGGCCTGGGGCTGGAGGTGCGCGGCATCCGCGGCAATGTGGAGACCCGAATGCGCAAGGTGACAGACGGCGAGCTGGACGCCGTCGTCCTCGCCCGCGCCGGGCTGGCCCGGGTGGGCCGGCTTTCGGTGATCACGGAAACGCTCGATCCACTGCAGATGCTGCCCGCGCCCGCCCAGGGCGCGCTCGCAGTGGAATGCCGCGTCGACGACGTGGACACAGAGCACTTGCTGCAGTCCGTTTTGGACGATGAGGCCAGCCGCGCCGCGGTTGCCGCCGAACGCGCTGTGCTGGCCCGGCTTGAAGCCGGCTGCCACGCGCCGGTCGGCGCGCTGGCCGAAGTGGTGGAGGACCTCGACGATGACGGGCGCGTGGCGCTGCGCCTGTCCCTTCGTGGAGTGGTAGCGACCGACGACGATGTTCTGGTTCGCGCTTCCGCCACTGGTGAGACGACCGCCGCAGAGCAGCTGGGCCTGGAACTGGCCGATGAGCTGCTCGAAGCCAGGGCCGCTTTGCTCAGCGGTCCCGGCAGTAGTTGATGGGGAGTGCCCTGATGACCCGAGCACGTAAGACCCCCGGACGGATTGCTTTCGTGGGTTCCGGTCCCGGTGACGCGGGACTTCTCACCGTTCGGGGCCGGGATGTGATCGCCCGCGCTTCGCTGCTGGTGACCGACCCGGACGTACCCGCCGACATCGTCGCGATGGCCGCCGAGGGGGCGGAAGTCCGCCCCGCCGTCGGCGACCCCGCCGACGTGGCCAAGGACCTGGTGAACGAGGCCGACACCGGCCGCAACGTGGTGCGCCTGGTCGCCGGTGACCCGCTCACCGCCGACGCGGTGGTCCGCGAGACGCAGGAGGTCTCCAAGACCGAGGCACCGTTCGACGTCATCCCCGGTGTTTCCGGCGGCAGCGCGGTTCCGGCCTACGCCGGCATCGCGCTGGGCGCGGTGCACACCGAGGTCGACGTCCGCGGTGACGCGGACTGGCCGGCGCTGGCCGGTGTGCCCGGCGCGCTGGTGCTGCACACCACGGGCAGCCACCTCGCCGAAGCCGCTTCGCGGCTGGTCGAGCACGGCCGTCCGGCGACCACCCCGGTCGCGGTGACCGCGTCCGGAACCACGGTGCAGCAGCGCACCATCGACACCACGCTGGCTTCGCTGGCCGCCGACGCCGGCGAGCTGCAGGGCCACCTGGTGGTGACGATCGGCGACATCGTCTCCGAGCGCAGCAAGCTGTCCTGGTGGGAGTCCCGAGCCCTGTACGGCTGGAAGATCCTGGTGCCGCGCACCAAGGAGCAGGCCGGCGTGATGAGCGAGCGGTTGTGGTCGCACGGTGCGGTGTCGCACGAGGTGCCGACCATCTCCGTGGAGCCGCCGCGCAGCCCCGCTCAGATGGAGCGCGCGGTCAAGGGCCTGGTCGACGGCCGCTACCAGTGGGTCGTGTTCACCTCGGCGAACGCGGTCCGCGCGGTGTGGGAGAAGTTCGCGGAGTTCGGCCTGGACGCCCGCGCGTTCTCCGGTGTGAAGATCGCCTGCGTCGGCGAGGCCACCGCGGAGAAGGTGCGCGCCTTCGGCATCATCCCGGAGCTGCTGCCCTCGGGTGACCAGTCGAGCGAGGGCTTGCTGCAGGAGTTCCCGCCGCACGACGACATACTGGACCCGGTTGACCGGGTGCTGCTGCCGCGCGCCGACATCGCCACCGAGACGCTGTCGGCCGGGCTGCAGGAGCGCGGCTGGGAGGTCGACGACGTGACGGCCTACCGCACCGTCCGCGCCGCTCCGCCGCCCGCGGAGACCCGCGAGATGATCAAGACCGGTGGTTTCGACGCCGTCTGCTTCACCTCGTCCTCCACGGTCCGCAACCTCGTCGGCATCGCGGGCAAGCCGCACGCCCGCACTCTCGTCGCCTGCATCGGCCCGAACACGGCCGAGACGGCGAAGGAGTTCGGTCTGCGGGTCGACGTCCAGCCCGAGGCCCCCCGGGTCGAGGAGCTGGTCGACGCCCTCGCGGCCCACGCGGCCCGCCTCCGCGCGGAAGGCGCGCTGCCGCCCCCGCGCAAGGCCAAGCGAGCCCGCCGGAGCTGATCCGGCGACGAACGCCGATCGAGACCCCGAAGGGCGCCCAGGACACCACGTCCGGGCGCCCTTCGGCGTCTCACCGGGACGAACACCGCTGTTGGAGTCCCTCGAGACCGCCTCGGGTTGAGGGGACGATCACTGTCGGTTGAGGTCTCCGGAGTCCGAATTTCCGGAGTGGTTACGCTCGGGGTGTCACCCCGCCTAGTCAGCTTGGGGAGCCGCTGTTATGTATCCGACGAGCCGTCCCCGTCGACTCCGCCGCAACCCGGCGGTGCGTCGGCTGGTTTCCGAGACCTCCGTGGAACCGCGGCACCTGGTGCTGCCGATGTTCGTCCGCGAAGGCGCCTCCGAGCCGGTGCCGATCACGTCGATGCCCGGGGTCGTGCAGCACACCCGCGACTCGCTGAAGAAGGCCGCCGTCGAGGCCGTCAGCGCGGGCGTCGGTGGGCTGATGCTCTTCGGCGTGCCGGAGAAGCACGACCCGGACGGTTCCGGCGCGGTCGACCCCGACGGGATCCTCAACGTCGCGCTGCGCGACCTGCGCGCCGAGGTCGGCGACAGCACGGTGCTGATGGCCGACCTGTGCCTGGACGAGTTCACCGATCACGGCCACTGCGGCGTGCTGGACGAGGACGGCAACGTCGACAACGACCGCACGCTGCAGATCTACGGCGAGATGGCCGTGGTGCAGGCGCAGTCCGGTGCCCACGTGGTCGGGCCGAGCGGCATGATGGACGGTCAGGTCGGCGTGATCCGGGATTCGCTGGACGCCACCGGCTTCGACGACGTGTCGATCATGGCCTACTCCGCGAAGTACGCCTCGGCGTTCTTCGGCCCGTTCCGCGAGGCCGTCGACTCCCAGCTCAAGGGCGACCGCAAGACCTACCAGCAGGACCCGGCCAACGGCCGCGAAGCGCTGCGCGAAGCGGACCTCGACCTGGCCGAGGGCGCCGACATGGTGATGGTCAAACCGGCCATGTCCTACCTGGACGTGCTGCGCGACATCGCCGGTGTGGCCGACGTCCCGGTCGCCGCCTACCAGGTGTCCGGCGAGTACGCGATGATCGAGGCGGCGGTGGCCAACGGCTGGCTCGAACGTCAGCGCACCGTGCTGGAGGCGCTGACCTCGATCCGCCGCGCGGGAGCGGACGTCGTGCTCAGCTACTGGGCCACCGAAGCCGCGCAGTGGTTGCAGGACGCGCGCGCATGACCGACTTGGAGCAGCGGGTGGACGCCTTCGGCCGACCGGTCCCGCCGCCGGAACCCCCGCAGCCGCCGAAGGCGCTGCAGACCGCGCGGTGGCTGTGGATCGGCGCCGTGCTGGTCGGCGTGGTGCAGGCGTTCGTCGAACTCCTCGATCGGCAGCGGCTGATCGGCGAGCTGCGCCAGCTGCAACCCGAGATGACCCAGACCGACCTGGACGCCGCCGCCAACAGCGGCATCATGTTCACCTTCATGTTCAAGGCGTTGACGTTGATGGTGTACGTGCTGCTGTGCAGGCGGATGCTGGAGGGCCGCAACTGGGGCCGGATCACGCTCACCGTGTTCGGCGGTTTCGGCGTGTTCAACGCCGTGATCACCGTGCTGACGGTGTCGCTGGTCGGCCCGGCGCTGATCAAGCAGCTGACCGGGATGACCGTGAGCGGCGTCGACGTTGTGTTCGCGGTGCTGGTGGCCGCCGTCGAGGTCGCGGCGATCGTGTTCATGTACCGGTCCGAGGCGAACCGGTTCTTCCGCGAGTCCCGCGGTTTCCGTCCGCAACCACCCCGTAACGTGTGGTGACCGTTCGGTGGACACGGCCTTGGCCCGTTCCTAGGCTGGCCTGGTGACGCCGCCAGACGCAGTCAACCCGTACGGCGCTGCCCCGCCGCCACCGCCGGAGCGTTCGCCGGGGTCGCAGCGCCCGCGCACGATCGACAACTCGTTCTGGGCAGGGGTCGCCAGCCCGGTCGTCGGGTTCGTGATGTTCGCGCTGGCGTTCGCGACGATCAGTGACGCCGAGCTGCAGATGGTGCTGGGGCAGGCGGGAGCGACCGGTCAGCCGGCGCTCAGCCTCGAACAGGCCCGTGCGCTGTTCCAGGTCACGATCGCGATCGCGGTGGTGTTCTGCCTGGTCCTGGCGGGGTTGTGGATCATGTTCCTGATCTTCATGCGCAACGGCCGCAACTGGGCTCGCATCGTGATCACGGTGGTCGGCGCGCTGTGGTTCCTGCTGACGATCCCCACGGTCATCGGAGGCGCGGCCGGCGGGATCACCACTGCCCTCGTCGCCGTCCTCCAGCTCGCGACGATCGCCGCCACCATCGTCTACGCGTACCTGGCGCCTTCGAACCAGTACCTCCAGCCCCGCTGAACCACCCGGTTGCTCCGCTCGCCGGAGCCAGGTGGTGATGTGAACGTCCTCTTCGCGGTACTTGACCTGAACCGGTGGACAGGGGTATCGGCTGGTTTCTAGGGTTCGTGCGTGAACTTCCCGCAGAATCCTTGGCAGCAGGGTGGTTACCCGCAGTCGGGGACTCCTTCCGGCGGTTTTCCGCAGCAGCCCGGCGGATACCAGCCCTACTCGCAGAACCCGTTCAGCGCGCCGCCGGTGCCCGTCCACGAGATGGCCGTGCCGCAACGGCCCGCGACGGTCGAGACCGCGTTCTGGATCGCCGTCGTGCTCCCGCTGCTGGTGACCGTGCTCAACGTGGTCAGCTACCTGGTGCTGCAGGGCTGGGTGCAGGACTCGATCGGCGGGGGTTCGGAGGACGTCGCCGCGGACGTGACCTCCGCGGTCAACGGCGTGATGATGGTCTTCTTCGTCATCCTGACGATCTTCTACCTGATCCTGACCGGGCTGTGGATCACCTTCGGCTTCAAGCTGCGGGCCGGCCGCAACTGGGCGCGCGTCACCCTGACGATCTTCGCCGCGTTCTGGGCGATGTCGAGCATCGGCACCCTGGCCTCCGGCGGCATGGCGACCGGTCTGAGCGAGACCGAGGCGCTGCCCGGCGGCTACTACGCGCTGAGCTACGTGCAGGGAGGGCTGGGAGTGGTCGGCACGGTCGCCTTCGTGGTGCTGGTCTTCACGGCGAAGTCCAACGCCTACTTCGACGCGTCGAACCGCCGGTACTGATGGCACCGCCGAAACCGCTGCGCATCGCGGTCGTGCTGTGGTGGGTCGTGGCCCTGCTGCTCCTGCTGGAGACCGGGCTGGCCTGGTTCGATCCCGCCGTCCAAGGCCGGTTGTTGCTGGTCAACACCGTCGTGGGGGTCGTCATGGCGGTGCTCTACCTGGCGCTGGGCGCGCTGGTGTTCCGCCGCCAGGCGTGGGCGCGGTTCGCGCTCACCGCGTTCGCCGCGGTGCACGCCGTGCTGATGGTCGTTTCGGGTGCAGGTTTCGGAATCCCCGTCCTGCTCCTTGTGCTGGGAGTCGCCGGAACCGTATTGATGTGGGCGCAGCAGAGCTCCGACTTCCTGACGGGTGAGCGATGAGCGATCCGGTGTTGTACTCCGAACGCGGCAGCAGCTGGTGGCCGGTGCTGTGGGGCCCGGCCTTCGCGCTGCTGGGACTCCTCGCCGAGCAGCTGACGCTCGGCCCGCAGCACCTCGCCGGGTGGATCCTGGTCGGCCTCGCGCTCGCCGTCGGCGCGGCCATCTGGGTCTACGGCAGGCGGCGGCTGCTCGCGGTGAGCCTGACGACGTCCGAACTGGTGCTCGGCAGGGAGGCGCTCGACGTCGAGAAGATCGCCCAGGTCAGCGACGTGGGAGCGCCCGTGGGGGCGCGCGTGCTGGGCGGCAGCTGGACTGTCCCGAAGGGCACCGGCGAGATCCCGCTGCGGCTGACCGACGACACCGTCGTGCTGGCCTGGGCCAAGGACCACGAGAAGCTGTCGGCCGAACTCGCGAACCTCGTCGAGAAGCGCTCGTCGGAGCTCTAGGCAGCAAAGTGCCCCGGGCGGCATGCGCGAAGCAGAGGCGGACCCGGGGCCTACGCCGTCCAATCTAGCACGAGATCCACAGCGGTCGAAAGGAAAGCCCCATGACCAGGGACGACGTCGAGCTCCCCGGTTGGGTGCGGGAGCTGCTGTCGGAATCGCGCTTCGACCGCTACCTCAAGAAGGCCGGTGGTGACGTCGACGTCGCGGTCCGGCTCTACGACTGGAACGTGCAGGTCTCGGCGGCCTTCTACGGCCCGCTGCACTGGCTGGAGGTGTCGCTGCGCAACGCCCTGCACCACCGCCTGCGGGAGCGCTTCGGCCGCGACGACTGGTGGAAGGTCGCGCAGCTGGCCGACAACGCCAAGTTCAAGATCGGCCGCGCGCGCCGCAAGATCGAACGCCGGGCGGACTTCACACCCGACGACGTGGTGGCCGAGCTGACCTTCGGGTTCTGGGTCTCGCTGCTCAGCCGCACCCACGACCGGCAGGTCTGGGTCCCCGCGGCGCACCGCGCGTTCCCCCACTACACGGGCCCGCGCAACGCGCTGCACGACGACTTCATGGGCATGCTCGACTTCCGCAACCGGGTCATGCACCACGAACCGATCTTCTACCTCGACCTTCCCGAGTACCACGAGCGGATCTACCGGCTGCTCGGTCACCTCTCCCACGACGCGGCACGGCACGCCGAGCGCACCGACCGGATCAGCGCGGTCCTCGACGCCCGCGACGTGTGAGACGCTTTCCGCCGTGACGACTGCCGAACCGTGGCCCGCGAGCGGGCCGAAGCTCGACGGCGACGCCGAACCGGTGCGCTCGGGTGGCCGGCTGAACCAGCCGTGGCGCGCGGCCGTGGCCGGGATCGAACTGGTCGCCGCGGTAGCGCTGGTGCTGCTCGCGTGGTGGGCGTGGCACCGCGGCGTGGTGACCATCTACCTGCCCGGACCGCGAGGCGCCGTGGACGTGGTGACCCGCTCCATCGGCAGCTGGCTGTCCGGTGCCGTCATCGCCGCCACCTTCGCCGGACTGCTGCTCATCGACGCCCTGCGCCAGATCGGCCTCGCCATCCGAGCGGGTAGCTAGAGGTCGCTCGCGGCGGAGCGGCTGCCTCAGCTGGGGGACTCAGCCCGCACCACCGCGGGTTCCGCCACCCGCACCGACACGCACGGTGACCGCTGACCAGCCCTTGAAATGGTGTGCGCTCGGCCACAGTGCGGGGGGTGTCAAACTGGGGGCGTGACAGCTTCTGCGAACTCCGCTTCGACCCGGCACGACGATCCGGCTCCGCAGTCGCGGCAGCTGTTCGAGCGTGCGCAGGCGGTGACGCCCGGCGGCGTCAACTCCCCGGTCCGCGCCTTCCAGTCCGTCGGCGGCACGCCGCGGTTCATGGTGCGCGGCGAGGGCGCCTACCTCTGGGACGCCGACGACAACCGCTACGTCGACCTGGTGTCATCCTGGGGCCCGATGATCAACGGGCACGCCCACCCCGACGTCGTCGCCGCGGTGCGGGACACGGCGGTGCACGGCACGTCCTTCGGCACGCCCGGCATGGGTGAGATCGACCTGGCGCAGGAGATCATCGACCGCGTCGAGCCGGTCGAGCAGGTCCGCCTGGTCAACTCCGGCACCGAGGCGACGATGAGCGCCGTGCGGCTCGCCCGCGCCTTCACCGGCAAGCAGAAGATCGTCAAGTTCGCCGGCTGCTACCACGGCCACGTGGACGCGCTGCTGGCCAGCGCCGGTTCGGGCGTCGCGACGCTCGGCCTGCCGACCTCGCCGGGCGTCACCGGCGCGCAGGCCGCCGACACCCTCGTGCTGCCCTACAACGACCTCGAAGCCGTGCGGCAGATCTTCGCCGAGCAGGGCGACGAGATCGCCTGCGTGATCACCGAGGCCGCTGCGGGCAACATGGGCACGGTCGCGCCGGTGCCCGGCTTCAACGCCGGGCTCAAGGAGCTTACCAGCGCCAACGGTGCGCTGCTGATCATGGACGAGGTGATGACCGGCTTCCGCGTCTCCGCAGCCGGCTGGTTCGGCATCGACGGCGTCGCCGGTGACCTCTACACCTTCGGCAAGGTCATGTCCGGTGGTCTTCCCGCCGCCGCCTTCGGCGGTCGCGCCGACGTGATGTCGCGCCTCGCGCCGACCGGCCCCGTCTACCAGGCGGGCACGCTCGCCGGGAACCCGATCGCCGTCGCCTCCGGCCTGGCCAACCTCCGCGCCGCCGACGCCTCGGTCTACGCGGCGCTGGACCGCAACGCCGACCGGCTCCGCGAGCTCATCGGGTCCGCGCTGAGCGCCGAAGGCGTGGTCCACCAGATCGCCTCGGCGGGCAACATGCTCAGCATCTTCTTCAGCGAGACGCCGGTGCACGACTACGAGCAGGCCCAGGCCCAGCAGACCTGGCGCTTCCCGGCGTTCTTCCACGAGCTGCTCGCGCGCGGCATCTACCCGCCGCCGAGCGCCTTCGAGACCTGGTTCGTCAACGCCGCCATGGACGACGCCGCCTTCGAGCAGATCGCCGACGCACTGCCGCACGCCGCGCGGGCAGCCGCCGCGGCGACCGCCCCGGAGGCGTCGAAATGACCGAACCCCAGGCTGAGAAGACCCTCGTGCACTTCCTCCGCCACGGCGAGGTGCACAACCCGGAGGGCATCCTCTACGGCCGACTTCCCGGCTACCGGCTGTCCGACAAGGGCGAACAGCAGGCCAAGCTCGTCGCGGAGTTCCTCTCCGGGCACGACATCGCCCGCGTGATCTCCTCGCCGCTGCAGCGCGCGCAGGAGACCGCCCGCCCGCTGGGCGCGATGTTCCAGGTCGACGTGGCCACCGACGCCCGGCTCATCGAGGCGGACAACCGCTTCGAGGGCCTGAAGGTCTCCGTCGGCGACGGTGCCCTGCGGTCTCCCCGGCACTGGCCGAAGCTGTGGAACCCGTTCGCGCCCTCCTGGGGAGAGCCCTACCTGGAGATCGCGCACCGGATGCTCGGCGCCGCGCACCGCGCGCGTGCCGCGGCGGCCGGGAGGGAAGCGGTCTGCGTCTCGCACCAGCTGCCGATCTGGACGCTGCGCCGCTACGTCGAGGGCAAGCCGATGTGGCACGACCCCCGCCGCAGGCAGTGCTCGCTGGCGTCGGTGACGACGCTGGTGTTCCGCGGCGAAGAGCTGGTGCGGGTTGCCTACGTCGAGCCCGCAGGTGGCACCGATCCGAGAGTGACGGGCGCATGAGGAAGCTTCTTCTGCGGCTCGGCCTGATGACGGCCGTGCTGGCGATGGTCGGTGGCTGCGCCACCGAGGGCGACGACTCGAACAAGGCGGGTGGCGAGTTCACCTTCGTCTCGCCCGGCGGGCAGACGCGCATCTTCTACCCGGCGGGTGAGCGGGGACGGATCAGCCACCTCTCCGGCGACGACCTGCTCAACCCCGGGAAGCAGCTGGGAATCCAGGACTTCCAGGGTCAGGTCGTGGTGCTCAACATCTGGGGCTCCTGGTGCGGCCCGTGCCGCTCGGAAGCCGACGACCTGCAGGCCGTGCAGGACAAGCTCGGTCCGCAGGGCGTGCAGGTGCTGGGCATCGACGTGCGGGACAACCAGAGCGCGGCGGCGGACTTCCACCGCGACCGCGGCCTGAGCTACCCGTCGATCTTCGACCCGGCAGGCCGCACTCTCCTCTCGCTGCGCCAGTTCCCGCGCAGCACCGTGCCGGCCACGATCGTCCTCGACCGGCAGCACCGGGTCGCGGCGATCTTCCTGACGGAGATGCTGGAGAGTGAGTTGCTTCCCGAGGTGCAGAAGATCGCGTCCGAGCCTGCTGCGTAGGTGGTTTGGCCGGGGTTCAGTGGTCGTGCTGCGTAGCGGAGCCTTAGCGGTCTTCTGGGGCTGGTTTTACTGCAACTACTCAGTGGTCCTCTTGCTTCGCGGTGCTAGAAGCGGAACCCGAGCGGCTCTCTGGCTCCGGGATCCGAGACTTGTGTATGTCCAATACACGGCGCTACGGCTGTCCTCACCAGAGAGCCGCTCAGAACCCGCGGCGGTGCCGGTTGCTCAGGTGGGGTGCTGAGAAACCGGCTTCGCCGGTTGCCTGACGGTGGTTGAGCGCCGCTTGCTCGTGCCCCCGTAGTTGTGACGCCGGTCTCCTGCGGGGAGACGTTGGTCCTGAAATGGGTGGGACCAACGTCCTCCTGGTGCGTGGTTCGTGCCTGGGCATCGCGTTCACCTGGGGGTTCGTGGGCTGGTTCACCGAGCCCGGTGCGTGAGGGCGACGTCGGCTTTCCTACCCTCGAAGCGTGAACCCCACCGAGCTCGCCGCGTCCGGACCGCTGCTGTTCGCGGCGGCTATCGCGGCGCTCGCCGGGGCGATCAGCTTCGCCTCGCCCTGCGTGGTCCCGCTGGTGCCCGGCTACCTGGCGTACCTCGCCGGTGTTGTGGGCGCCGATTCGCCGCCGGTCGACGAAGCCGAAGCCGAGGAGAACCGGCGCGGCCGATGGCGGGTGGCCGGTGCCGCGCTGCTGTTCGTGGCCGGTTTCAGCGTCGTGTTCGCGGCCGGAGCGCTGCTGCTGCTCGGGGTGTCCGACGCGCTGCTCACCAACGAGCTGCTGCTGCAGCGCATCGGCGGAGTCGTCACGGTCGCGATGGGCCTGGTGTTCCTCGGCCTGATCCCCGCCCTGCAGCGCGACGTGCGGGTGCACCGCGTGCCTCGCGCCGGGGTGTGGGGCGCGCCGCTGCTCGGCGCGGTGTTCGGCCTCGGCTGGACCCCGTGCCTGGGACCGACTCTGGTGGGCGTCATCTCGGTCGCCGCCGGCACCGATGTGGACACCGGAACCGCGCTGCGCGGGATCCTGCTGGTGCTCGCCTACTGCGTCGGCCTCGGCGTCCCGTTCGTGCTGCTGGCCTTGGGCGCCCGCTGGGCGGTGCGCAGCGCGGGCTGGCTGCGGCGGCGCGGCCGCGCGATCCAGATCGCGGGTGGAGTGCTGCTGGTGGTGGTGGGCCTGCTGCTCGTCACCGGTCTGTGGGGAGAGCTGATCTCGATGCTTCGTGGCCCGATCGCCGGATTCGAGACGCCGATCTGATGCGCGACCACCTCACGACCGCCCTCGCTTTCCTGCGCAACACCTGGCGCGGGCTGACGTCCATGCGCACCGCGCTGGTGCTGCTGTTCCTGCTGGCCATGGCCGCGCTGCCGGGTGCGCTGATCCCGCAGCGCTCGCTGAACCGGTCCGAAGTGGACAAGTACTTCCAGCAGTACCCGGACCTCGCGCCGCTGCTGGACAAGATCGGCATGTTCGAGGTCTTCAGCTCGGTCTGGTTCGCCTCGATCTACGTGCTGCTGTTCATCTCGCTGATCGGCTGCCTGCTGCCGCGCTGCTGGGAGTACTTCAAGCAGTGGCGCAGCAAGCCGGTCCGCACCCCGCGCAACCTGGGCCGACTGCCGCACCACGCGGAGAAGACGCTCGACGGCACCTCGGTCGACGAGGCCATCGCCGCGGCGAAGACCCGGCTGCGCGGCTGGCGGATGGTCGAGCACACCGAGACCGACGGAGCCCGGTCGATCAGCGCCGAGCGCGGATTCCTCCGCGAGGTCGGCAACCTGGTGTTCCACTTCGCGCTGGTCGGACTGCTGATCGGCCTCGCGGGCGGCAAGCTCTACGGCTACGAGGGCCAGGTCATCGTGGTGGCCGACGGCTCCGAGTTCTGCAACTCCGGCACCTACAACTACGACTCGTTCCGCGCGGGCCTGTCCGTGGACGGCACCCAGCTCTCCCCGTTCTGCGTCAAGGTCGACGACTTCGACGTCGACTACCAGCCCAACGGCCAGGTGGCCAACTACCGCGTGGGCATGCAGTACCAGTCTGGCGAGGGGTTGGAGACGAACTCCTGGCTGCCATACACGCTGCAGGTCAACCACCCGCTGCGCACCGCCGGTGACCGGATCTACCTGACCGGCAACGGCTACGCGCCCCGGTTCACCGTGACCTGGCCGGACGGCCAGCAGCGCACCAGTCTCGTGCAGTGGCAGCCGATGTCTCCGCAGACGATGCTCTCGCAGGGCGCCACCAAGTTCGACCAGCCCGGCGTGACCGACGAGGTGCAGCGCAGGCAGAGCCAGCTGGCGATCACCGGCCTGTTCGCGCCGACCGCGGCGTTCGACGGCAAGATCCTCAGCTCCGGGTTCCCCGACCTGCTGGACCCGACCGCGGCCATCGACGTGATGCGCGGAGACCTGGGCCTGGACTCCGGACGCGGTCAGTCGATCTTCGGCGTCGACCAGTCGATGGTCGAGCAGGGCAGGCTCAACCGGATCGCACGGGAGAACGTCCGCGTCGGCGAGGAGATCCGCCTCGACGACGGCACCACGGTCCGGTTCGACGGCGTCGAGCGCTGGGCGAACCTGCAGGTCTCGCACGATCCGTTCCAGACATCGGTGCTGGCCTTCGCGGTGCTCATCATCTTCGGACTCGGCACCTCGCTGATCGTCAAGCGCCGCCGCATCTGGGTGCGGGCGGCTCCGCACCCGGAATCCGCCGAAAGCTCCGCCGCGCGTACCGTTGTCGAGGTCGGCGGGCTCGCCCGCACCGATCAGGCCGGGTACGGCGAGGAGTTCGCCCGGATCGCCGATGACCTGCTCGGTGCGGATGTCGACCACTCGCCCCAGCCCCGCGCGGACGCTGGGACCGCGCGCGAAAGGAAGAGCTGATGCCGGTCAACGAGACGCTGTCGAACTACAGCGACATGGCCTACGCCACCTCGGTGGTCATCTACATCGCGGCGATGCTGCTGTACTTCGGCGAGTTCGCCTACGGCCGGGTCGCGACGGCGGCCCGCACCCGCGAAGCCGCCCTGGTGGGCGCGGAGAAGTCCTCCGAGGCCAAGGACGTCGTCGGCCACGTCCCGGCCCAGCCCAAGCGTCCGCTGGCCGAGCGGCTCGGCGGCATGGCCGTGTCGATGACCGTGCTCGGCGCGCTGGTGCACTTCGGTTCCCTGCTGACCCGCGGTCTGGCCACGGGCCGCGTGCCGTGGGGAAACATGTACGAGTTCGGCTCGGCGATCTGCCTGGCCGCCGTGGTCGCCTGGATGATCGTGCTGTTCCGGCAGCTGCGCAACGCCCGCCGCGAGGCCACTCCGGCCCAGCTGCGCGGCCTCGGCGGCTTCCTGATGCTGCCGGTGACGCTGCTGCTGTTCCTGTCCGGCACCGTGCTCTACGCGGAGGCCGCGCCGCTGCAGCCGGCGCTGCAGTCGTACTGGATCGTCATCCACGTCGCCGCCGCGATCGTCTCCAGCGGTGCGCTGCTGTTCGCCGGTGTCGCCAGCATCCTCTACCTGCTGCGTTGCCGGTACGAGAACAACCCGCTGAAGATGACCAAGTTCGGTTCGCGGCTGCCCACCAGCCAGGCGCTGGACCGGATGGCCTACCGCGCCACCGTGATCATCTTCCCGGTGTGGACGTTCGCGATCGTGGCCGGCGCCATCTGGGCGGAGGCCGCGTGGGGCCGCTTCTGGGGCTGGGACCCCAAGGAGACCTGCGCGTTCATCGCCTGGATCGTCTACGCCGCCTACCTGCACGCGCGCGCGACCGCGGGCTGGCGAGGGGTGCGTTCGGCGTGGATCAACGTCCTCGGCCTGGCCGTGATGATCTTCAACCTGTTCTTCGTGAACCTCGTCGTCACGGGTCTGCACTCCTACGCCGGGCTGTGAGCAGCACCCGATCCGGCGTTCGCAGGAGTGCGACGGCGCGTTCGGCTCGCAGCCGTGGCGTGAATCGCGTTTGGTGGCGTGAGAAACCCGCGGCGCCTACCTGCCACCTATGGTGACTAGGGGGTATGTGTGGGTTTAGGTTGCTGTGCGCAAGCGCGGTACAGCTCGGCTCGAACGTTGGAGGGACGGCGACGGTGACGGGACAGTACGAAGAGCCCGAGACGAGGCGGGACGTCGGTGCCGTCTCGCCGCAGGCCGACGACCCGGCCGGCACCGAGGCCGGGAGCAAGAGCGGCAACGGCTCCTACAGCGACCCGGAGACGCGGCCGCACCAGCCCAAGCCGGTTCCGGAACACCCCGAACCGTCGTACGTGGACCCGTCGCAGCCCGACGTGTCCGGCCCCTTCCCGGTCGCGGACACCCCGCAGCCGTACTACCCGAGCGGAGCGCCGGTGTACCCCGACCCGTCCCAGTCAGGCCCGCACCCGCAGCAACAGCAGCCGTGGCCCGGATACCCGGGGACCCAGTCCGGTCCCCACCAGGTCTCGGGCCCGCACCAGGTCACCGAGGGCGGCTCCGGCCCGGTCCCGGTGAGCCCGTACGCGCCCGTCTCGGGCGGTCAGTCCGGGCCGTTCCCGACCGGCCAGCCCTACCCGCAGCAGCCGCCCCAGCAGCCCGGTCCGCAGCAGCAGGGTCACCAGCAGCCCGGTGGTCCGCAGCACCCGCAGCCCAACGCCGACCTCTCGTCCGCGCAGCTGCTCCGGCAGACCAAGCGACCGCCGCAGTCCGGCTGGCGCAAGGCCGTCTACGTGGCCAGCGGCAAGACGGTCAACTTCGGCGAGGGCCCGACCGACCGGCGCCGCCGCGAGCTCATCACGCGGATCAACCAGCCGCTGCAGGGCTGCTACAAGATCGCGATGCTCAGCCTCAAGGGCGGCGTCGGCAAGACCACCGCGACCGCGACGCTCGGCGCGACCTTCGCCTCGCTGCGCGGCGACCGGTGCATCGCCGTCGACGCGAACCCGGACCGCGGCACGCTGAGCCAGAAGATCCCGCTGGAGACCACAGCGACCGTCCGGCACCTGCTGCGCGACGCGCACCGGATCCGCCGCTACAGCGACGTCCGCTCCTACACCTCGCAGGGTCCGAGCAGGCTGGAAATCCTCGCCAGCGAGCAGGATCCGGCCGTGTCCGAGGCCTTCAGCGAGGACGACTACCGGCGCACCGTGACGCTGCTGGAGCACTTCTACAACGTGGTGCTCACCGACTGCGGCACCGGCCTGATGCACTCGGCCATGAAGGGCGTGCTGGACGTCGCCGACTCGCTGGTGATCGTCTCCTCCAGCTCGATCGACGGCGCCCGCAGCGCTTCGGCCACTTTGGACTGGCTCGACGCCCACGGCTACGGCGAGCTGGTCTCCCGCTCGGTCGCCGTGATCAACTCCGTGCGCCCGGCATCGGGCAAGGTCGACGTGGACAAGCTCGGCGCCCACTTCGCGTCCCGCTGCCGCGCCGTGTCGCGCATCCCGTTCGACCCGCACCTGGAAGAGGGCGCGGAGGTCGAGCTCGACCAGCTGGCGGCTCCGACGCGGATGGCGCTGCTGGAGCTGGCAGCAATGGTCGCCGACGACTTTCCCCACGCGCCTGGGCGTCAAGCTCAGGCCTGAGCGGGTTTCCGGCTCTTCCTGCATGGCGGTGCGGGTGGGGGAACCTCAGACGTCCTCTGGCTCCGGGATCCGCGACTTGAGTATTAGGAGATACGCGGCGCTGCGGCTGTCCTCCCCAGAGGACGTCTGAGAACCCCCGGCGGTGCGAGTTGCTTTCGTGGGGTAATGAGAAAGCGGCTTCGCCGCTTGCCTGACGGGGGTTACTTGAGGCCGCCGCCGTCGTCGTCGGTGCCGCGTTGGTTCTTGCGCTGCTCTTCGGCGATCTTGCGGAGGAAGTCCGGGTCGTCGTCGGGCGCGACGGGTGCTCTTCGGGCGCGCGGCGTGGCGACCTGCGGGCCGAACGCCTTCCACATCAGCACAGCGATGG
The DNA here is from genome assembly GCF_040676935.1 of Saccharopolyspora sp. NPDC049426. NCBI lineage: Bacteria > Bacillati > Actinomycetota > Actinomycetes > Pseudonocardiales > Pseudonocardiaceae > Saccharopolyspora > Saccharopolyspora sp. NPDC049426. Next base: position 453,450 of record NZ_JBFAPZ010000001.1, read on the forward strand.
TGAGCGCGCCAATGGCGGCGAGGGCATAGATCATCGTGGCCACCTCCAACCGTTCCGCTTACGACACTAGCCAATCAGAGGCGGTGGTGTCTTTGTCCGGAGGTGTCCGGTTCGAGCGGGGTCCCTGGTGACGCCTCGCGGACGTGCGAGGTGCCACCAGGGACGGCGGTCGTCATCGGCCGGCCGCCCAGCGATCTTCGACTTGGTGCAGTGATTCTCGACTGTTGCGACTGCTTTACCCGGCGCCTGCCGCGGTGCCTTGAGCACTCACCACGAGGGGTTTGGCAAGTGGACCTGCGCACCGCCGCGTTGACTTCCGCGCCGCTTCGAGATGTTTCGCCGCTGCCGGACCGGTCGGTCAGGCGGTGCGGTTCACATCGTTGGTCAGCTCGGCCAGCAGGGTGCGGACCTCGGACTCGCGGAAGCGACGGTGGCCACCGGGGGTGCGGATCGAACCGATCCGGCCGGCGGTCGCCCATCGGGTCACGGTCTTCGGGTCGACCCGGAAGAGCGCCGCGACCTCACCCGGGGTGAGGAGCTGCTCCTGACCGTTCTGTCGAGGCTGCTGAGTCGACGCGGTCACGTGTGACCTCCACTTTTCGCGATAACTGGTATTCGGGCATTCCGGTCGCAATCGTGGCACCTGAAGGGTCAGGTACTCGAACGTTTGGGTTTAGGTAAAGGGAAGGTAAGGGACGAAACCGGCGCTTCGGGCGCTCTGACCTGCGGTCCCCGGATGCCGAGCCGGTCGCTCTCAAGGGTGCTCTACCCTGGATGACGTGCGGGAACAGCAGGAGACGAGAACCGACGAACCCGAAACCGCGGTCGCCGCGACCCCCGGGACGGGTCCCGAGCAGCCGACCGGCGAGACGTCCGAGGTCAAGCCCGACCTGGTTCGTGACATCGCGCTCTACACCGCGGCCCGGTTCGGCCTGGTCGCAGTCGTCGCGGTGCTGCTGATGCTGACCGGGGTGCCGGTCCTGGTGGCCCTCGCCGTGTCCGTCGTCGTGGTCATGCCGCTGTCGCTGGTGGTCTTCGGCAAGCTCCGGCGCCGTGTCGCGGTCGGCATGGCCGAGCGCACCAAGGACCGCCGCGAACGCCGCGAGCAGCTGCGCGCCCAACTGCGCGGCGACGCGCCCGCGGACGCCGAATGACCAGCGACATCGACCGCTCCTGCGAGCGCACGCGGGCCTGGACCAGCGAGGCCGTCCGGATCATCGAGGCCGACGCGAACCGCAGCGCCGACACCCACCTCCTGCGGTACCCGCTGCCCGCTGAGTGGGGGATCGACCTCTACCTCAAGGACGAGTCAACACATCCGACCGGTTCGCTCAAGCACCGGCTGGCCCGTTCGCTGTTCCTCTACGCCATCTGCAACGGCTGGGTGACCGAAAACACACCCGTGATCGAGGCTTCGTCCGGATCGACGGCGGTCTCGGAGGCCTACTTCGCCCGACTGCTCGGATTGCCGTTCATCGCGGTGATGCCCCGATCCACCAGCGGCGAGAAGGTCGCGCTCATCGAGTGGCAGGGCGGCCGTTGCCACTTCGTCGACGAGCCCGGCGCGATCTACGCCGAGTCCCGGCGGTTGGCCTCCGAGCTCGGAGGCCACTTCATGGACCAGTTCACCAACGCCGAACGCGCCACCGACTGGCGGGGCAACAACAACATCGCCGAGTCGATCTTCGAGCAGCTCGCGCTCGAACCGCACCCGGAACCCGCCTGGATCGTCGTCGGCGCCGGTACCGGCGGCACCAGCGCCACCATCGGCCGCTACCTGCGCTACCGCAGGCTCGGGACCCGGCTGGCCGTCGTCGACCCGCAGCGCTCGGTGTTCTTCGAAGCCTGGCGCGACAGCGATCCCTCGCTGACCAGCGACTCCGGCTCGCTCATCGAGGGCATCGGCAGGCCGAGGGTGGAACCGTCGTTCATCGGGCAGGCCATCGACCGGATGATCAAGGTCCCGGACGCCGCCTCCATCGCGGCCATCCGCTGCACCGAGCAGGTCCTCGGACGCCGCGTCGGCGGCTCCACCGGAACCAACCTGTGGGGCGTGTTCGCGCTGGTCTCCCAGATGCTCGCCGAGGGCCGCAGGGGCAGCATCGTCACGCTGCTCTGCGACGGCGGCGAGCGCTACACCAACACCTACTTCGACGACGGCTGGGTCGCTGACCAGGGCATGGACCTGGAGGCCCCGCGCAAGATCCTGGACCACTTCCACAGCACCGGTGAGTTCCAGGCAGACTAGGAGTTGTTCATGAGAGCGGCGGAGCCGATCGGGTTCCGCTACCCGCGCCGCCGAGCGGAGCGGTCTCCCGCGGCTGGACGATCGTGCGTGGTGGAGGAGGACCGGTGGTCGCCAAGCGCCTGCTGATCAGCGCGGTGCTCGCGAGCGCCGCACTGGCCGGCTGCACCGCTGTGCAGCAGGTGGTGCCCAGCCCGCCGTCCTCGCAGCCCAGCACCTCCGAGGAGTCCACAGCGACCAGCACCGCCCCGTCGATCACCCGCGAGGTTCCGCCGGAGCAGCGGCGGATGCTCGGATCGATGTCAGCGCAGGAGCTGTGCGGGCTGGTCCGGCCGGACGAGATCGCGGCGCTGGCCTTCGAGGTCGAGCCCGGACGGGCGCGCGAGGTGGGGATCGAGCCCCCGGTGCGCGGATGCGGGTTCCCCGACCGCAACGGGGGTAGCGAAGTGCTCATCGGAGCTCAGGCACCCGGTTTCGCCGACCTGGGGACCGAGGAGGTCGAGCTCGGCACCGTTCGCGGAACGCAGGTCCTGCGGGCCGACGGTTGCACCGTCTACGCCCCCGTCGCGGGAGCCACCCTGCAGATCGTGGTGATCGCCGACCAGGCCGACACCGACCAGTGCGGCATCGCTTCGGACCTCGCCCAGTACGTGCTGCCCGCCGTGGTCGCGTGACGCGGAAGATCTCCAACGCGTAACGCTTCACCGGAAGCTCGTTCGCGGTCTGACCGGATCGGTTCGAATTCTCGCGACTGGGGGAGTTCGCACGCGCGGGATCGAGCGCGTGACGGTGCCCGGACGAGCCGACGAGATCATCGCGCCGGTTTTCGCCCGGATGTGCCTTTCATCGCGGCTGATTCGTCAACGCGCGCTCCCCGAACGGCGACAAGAGGGGGTGGGATGGCGGGGAATCTGCGGGTGATTCCGTCGGAGCTCAACGGCTTCGAGGGACTTCTCGAGCGAAACACCGGCCATTTCAAGAAGATCGGCGAGTGGGCCGAGAGCACCGCGTCCGACACGAGCGGTTTCACCGGTTTGATGGTGGTGTTGGTCCCGGCTGTGGAGGCGGTCACCGCGCTCTACGGAGAAACGCTTCAGCTGGCGCATTCGGCGCTGCATAAGGTCAGGGAGGATCTCGCCGAAACCGCCTCGGAATACGAGGAGGTCGAACGGAAGGTCGTCCTTTCGCTCCAGCGGATCCAGTCCGATCTCGACGAGATCAAGGTCTGAGGGGGCGGAGGAATTGGCTTCGTACGAAGACGCCGAGGACCCGCTGGCCCTCCTCGAGGCGGATCCGAGCAAGAGCAACCAGGATTCGTTGCAGCAGGCCGTCGAGGACGCCGGCTGGCAGGTGCAGGCGGTCAACTGGGTCTACGAGCAGGTCACCGGCGAGAACCTGATCGAGCAGCTGATCTCGCCGATCACCGGGGACTTCTCCAAGATCGAGACCAACGCCGAGGCGTGGAACCAGATCGGTGAAGCCCTGCGAGCGGTCCGCAAGAACCTCAACCAGGGCATCAGCGACCTGCGGAAGAGCTGGGACGGCTCCGGTGCCATCGCCTTCGAGACGCTGCTGGTGAGCACCTGGACCGTCGCGCTCGAAGGCGACGCGATGCTGGCGCAGCTCGTCGGCCAGGGCTTCCAGAAGGCCGCCGAGATGTCCCGCCGGATGACCGACAAGGCGCTGGAGCTGATCAAGAAGCTGGTCGACCGGCTCATCGAGACGGCGTCCACCGGCTGGATCCCGGTCGCCGGCTGGGCGAACGTGGTGCGCAACGTCGAGAAGTGCGTCGAGATCGTGCTGGCGGTGCTGGAGCTCTTCGAGGCCTTGCAGCAGATGTACGACTCGGTCGTGCAGCTGGTCGACTCCATCAAGGGCGCGGGCACCAACCTGGCCAAGATCACCGACGCCAACAGCCTCGGCGACGTCATCAACGTCGGGCTCCAGGCCAAGGACGACATCACGGCCGTCACCGAAGCGACCTCCGGGGCGCGCGGCTCGGCGACCGGCGTGCGGAACGCCGCCGGAGGGGTCCGGACCGCGGCGGGAAGCGGCCACCAGCCGCTGTCCTCGGGAAGCATCTGAGCGGGGGGCTGCGATGAGCCAGGACTGGAAGACACCGGAGGTCCGCGCGGCCGAGGAGATGGTCGAGGAGCGGATGCGCCAGGCCGAGGAGGCGCTGGCGAAGGCGACCAGGTTCGAAGCCGAGCTGCCGGAGGTGAAGCTCACCGACGAGCGGATCGAGGAGATCCAGCAGCACGTCCGCGACGGCAACGCGCCCGCGGAGATCGTCGCGTTCCAGCGCCGAGTCGACGACGGCGAGTTCAGCTGGCGCGAGGTCGCCGACGGCACCGCGTTCCGCGACGAATCGGTGCGCGCGGCCTTCGCCGCGAGCGTGCGGAACATGCAGCAGGCCAAGGAGATGCTCGACGCGGGCTACGACGCCGCGACCGTCATCACCAACGACCCGAACCGGCCCGCCGACGCCGGGTATGACGACGAGCCGCCGGACTCGTTCCTGCGGTGAGGGGGATCGAACGACGATGAATCGCAAGACGTTGCTCGGCATCACCATCGGATGGGCGGTGCTGATCGGCCTGGTCGCCGCGGTGCTCCTCGGGATGGCGATGTTCAGCGGGACCTCGCTGGCCAAGTCCACGACAGCTTCGGGTTCCTCGGGTCCGGCCTACGCGTGGGACGGCGAGCCGATGATGATCACCAGCTCGGACAAGAAGAAGACCGCGGTCTGCCGCGTCGTGCCGGAGCGCGGTGAGGCGCGCGAGGTGACCAGCTACCGCGCCGAGAGCCGGTACCAGGTCAACCGGATCACGCCCTGGTTCTCCGGTGCGGCGAAGATGACCTGCACCACGCCCGTGCGGATCCGCACCGGATCGCAGGTGACCGTCTACGAGCTCGCCACCAAGAACCGGATCGCGCAGCTCGGCGCCGCGGTGGTCGCCGTCGCGCCGTTCCTCGCGGTCAGCGTGTTCGGCCTGGGAGTGCGCAAGACCCACGCGTGATCGAGCGGTGTCCCGCAGCGGTCCGCCCGCTGCGGGACACCACCGTCAGCCGAAGGCCAGCGCCAGGCCCGTGATGGCGCCCCAGGCGAGCATGGCGAACCCGGTGTCCCGGACCGCCGGGATCAGGTAGCGGCCGGTGGCTCCCCGCACGACCGCCCGCAGCGGGATGAGCAGCAGGGGCAGGGCCAGGAAACCCAGCAGCGCCCAGGAGTTGCGCAGGCCGATCAGGACCGTGATCACGAACGGGACCAGCGCCAGAGCCGTGTAGAGCGTGCGGGTGTCGCGGTCGCCGAGCATGACGGCGAGGGTCCGCTTGCCCGTGACCCGGTCGGACGGGATGTCGCGGAGGTTGTTGGCCACCAGGACGGCGCAGGACAGCGCCCCGACGCCCACGGCGGCACCGATGCCGAAGCCCGAGACCGTCCCGGCCTGCACGAACATCGTGCCCAGCACGGCGATCAGCCCGAAGAACACGAACACCGCGAGCTCGCCCATCCCGGCGTAGCCGTACGGCTTGCTGCCGCCGGTGTAGAACCAGGCGCCCGCGATGCACAGCGCGCCGATCGCCAGCATCCACCACTGACCGCTCAGCGCGACCACACCGAGCCCGGCCAGCGCCGCCACGCCGAAGCACGCGAAGGCCGCGTTGCGCACCGCGCCCGGCCGCGCGGAGCGCGACCCGACGAGGCGGAACGGGCCGACGCGGGAGTCATCGGTGCCGCGGATGCCGTCGGAGTAGTCGTTGGCGAAGTTCACCCCGATGATCAGGCTGACCGAGACGGCCAGCGCCAGCAGCGCGATCAGCGGGTCGAACTCGTCCACTCCCGCGGCGGCACCGGACCCGGCCAGCACCGGCGCGATCGCATTCGGGAAGGTGCGCAGACGGGCACCTTCGATCCATTGCGCGACAGTCGCCATGAGCCTCATCTTCGCTCACGCGGCAAGTCCCTCGGCTAGCAGGTCAGCTGCTCGGCGAGCGCGCGCCGGTCCGGTTTGCCGGGGCCGCGCAGCGGGAGCTCGTCCACCAGCGCGATGCGCTTCGGGGTGGCCACGGCGCCGAGGCGTTCGCGAACGGCGGACCGGAGGTCCTCCTCGTCCGGCCGGGCCGCGGGATCGGACACGACGGCGGCCACCACCGCCTGCCCCCATTCCGCGTCGGGAACGCCCAGCACGCACGCCTCGCGGACACCCGGCTGCTCGGTCAGGACCCGCTCGACCGGCAGCGGCGCGACCTTCTCCCCGCCGGTGATGATCATGTCGTCGGCGCGTCCGAGGACTTCCAGCTCGCCGTCGGCGAAGCGGCCGAGGTCGCCCGTGCGGAACCAGCCGCCCGCGAACGCGGCGGCGTCCGGCTGGTTGCGGTAACCCCTGGCCAGCATGGGCCCGGCGAGTCGGATCGGCCCCAGCTCGCCGTCCACGTCGACCTCGGTGATGTCCAGCGGCACGCCGTCGTAGACGCAGCCGCCGGAGGTCTCGCTCATGCCGTAGGTGGTGGTCACCCGGACTCCGCTGTCCCGTGCCCGGGCCAGCAGGGCGGGCGGAGTGGCGGCGCCGCCGAGCAGCACCGCGTCGAAGCCGCGCAGCGCGTCCAGGCCTGCGCCGCCGTCGTTGAGCAGCCGGGACAGCTGGGTCGGGACCAGGGCCGTGTAGTGCGGGAGGTCGGAGGCCAGCAGCTCGCGCGCCGCCGCGGCGAAGCCGTCCGGGCGGAAGCCGCCGGAGGTGTCGACCGCGCGCGGGGTGGTGCCGGCGACCAGGGCGCGGACCAGGACCTGGATCCCGGCGACGTGGTGCGCCGGCATCGCCAGCAACCACTCCCCCGGCCCGCCGAGCCTGCGGTGGGTGGCCTCGGCCGAGGCGCGCAGCGAGCCGGCCGGCAGCAGCACGCCCTTGGGAGTGCCGGTCGAGCCGGAGGTGGCGATGACCAGGGCCGTCGGGTCGTGCTCGGCGTCCTCGCCGGGGTTCAGCGGCCCGATCAGGTGCTGCGCCTGTCCGGGGGCGTCGGCCGCGACCGGCAGCAGCGCGGGGCCGTCACCGCCCAGCGCCCGGCGCAGCTCGGGCAGCACGTCCAGCGCGCCGGTTCCCGAGGGGACTGGAAGCGGCTGGAGTTCCCGGGGGTTCGGCATGAGCTCCATTCTCGGCACCGGCGCCGTTGCCGACTCCGCCGGTGGCCCGAGAGTTTCGCCACTAGCTCACCTGTTCGAGCGATCAAGTGTTCGAAAGAGCCGGTCGATGTTCTTGGTGTGAGCGGAAGGAGGAGGCGATGTTTCTCGTGTTCGTGCTGGTCGTCCCGGTCTTCGCCGGGACTCCGCCGCAGCCGCAGCGGTCGTCGGGTTCGCCACAGGCCCGGCCGCGGGCCGGTGCTGACACCGACCCGGCCGGACCCGTGCGGGAGGCACCGGACGAGGAACGCCCGTCGGGGCTGTTCCTGTCCGGAGTCCTGCCCGAAGAGGGGTGGGAGGTTTCAGAAGTACCAGGGGAAGGGGGACCAGTCGGGGTCCCGCTTCTGCAGGAACGCGTCCCTGCCCTCGACGGCCTCGTCGGTCATGTAGGCGAGCCGGGTGGTTTCACCGGCGAAGAGCTGCTGACCGACGAGCCCGTCGTCGATGGCGTTGAACGCGTACTTGAGCATGCGCTGCGCCGTCGGGGACTTGCCGTTGATCTCCCGGGACCACTGCAACGCGGTGGCCTCCAGTTCGGCGTGCGGGACGACCTCGTTGACCATGCCCATCTGGTGGGCCTGCTCGGCGGTGTAGGGGCGTCCGAGGAAGAAGATCTCGCGGGCGAACTTCTGCCCGACCTGGCGTGCCAGGTACGCCGACCCGAAGCCTCCGTCGAAGCTGCCGACGTCGGCGTCGGTCTGCTTGAACATGCCGTGCTCGGCGCTGGCGAGGGTGAGATCGCACACGACGTGCAGGCTGTGCCCGCCGCCGGCGACCCAGCCCGGGACCACCGCGATGACGATCTTGGGCATGAACCGGATCAGCCGCTGCACCTCCAGGATGTGCAACCGGCCGGCACGTGCCGGGTCGACGGACTCGGCCGTCTCGCCACCGGCGTACTGATACCCGGAACGACCGCGGATGCGCTGGTCCCCGCCGGAGCAGAAGGCCCAGCCGCCGTCCTTCTCGGACGGGCCGTTGCCGGTGATCAGCACGCAACCGACGTCGCTGCTCATCCGCGCGTGGTCCAGTGCGCGGTAGAGCTCGTCGACGGTGTGCGGGCGGAAGGCGTTGCGGACCTCGGGGCGATCGAAGGCGATGCGCACCGTGCCCTTGCCGGGGCCGTCCTCGACGCAGCGGTGATAGGTGATGTCGGTGAAGTCGAAGCCCTCGATGGGCTCCCACAACTTCGGATCGAACAGCTCAGAGACAACGGGATTCTGCACACCTGGGACAATAGGGGGCGCAAGTGCTCGGCGCGGGGTCCTCCCCGCGACCGCCCGGTGCTTGCGTGGACGTCGACGGAGGGAGCCGCGGACCCTCCGCCGTTGTCCGCCAGGCGATTTCAGAGGTGATCGGTTGAACCCGTCCACAGCCCAGGCTGAGGTCATCGTCGACGAGCTCGTCCGAAACGGGGTGCGCCACGCGGTGCTCGCCCCGGGGTCGCGCAACGCACCTCTCGCCTACGCTCTGCACCGGGCCGCGCACGCTGCGCGTTTGAGGCTCCACGTGCGGATCGACGAGCGCAGCGCCGGCTTCCTGGCCCTGGGCCTGGCCGCGCGCACCCGTCAGCCGGTTCCGGTGTTCTGCACCTCCGGCACCGCCGCGAGCAACCTGCACCCTGCGGTCAGCGAGGCTTATCACGCCGGGGTGCCGCTGTTGGTGATCACGGCCGACCGGCCGCCGGAGCTGCGCGCGGCGGGAGCGAACCAGACCATCGACCAGCACCGGCTGTACGGCAGCGAGGTGCGGTTGTTCGACGAGCTCGGCGTCGCCGAGGCGCGTTCCGGGCAGAACGCCTACTGGCGGAGTCAGGTGTGCCGCGCCTGGGCTGCCGCGGCGTGCGGCATGCGCGGCGGGCCGGTGCACCTCAACCTGCCTTTCCGGGAGCCCCTGGTGCCCGACGGCGACGCCGACTGGTTCGAGCCGCTGGAGGGACGACCGGGCGGTGAGCGGTGGACCGAGGTCGCCGACCGCGGAGCCTCGCCGAGATCGCTGGGACGGTTGAGCTCCGGTCGCGGTCTGGTGCTGGTGGGCGACTGGGGTGCCGAGGAGGCGAGCGCCTGGGGCGAGCGCGTCGGCTGGCCCGTGCTGTCGGAGGTCGGCGGCGTCGGGGTGTCCGGCCCGGCTGCGATCAGCACCGGGATGTGGCTCCTCAACCTGCCCGAGTTCATTCGCGAGCACCGGCCCGAGCAGGTGCTGTGCGTGGGACGCCCGACGGTGTTCCGCCAGGTCCAGCAGCTGCTCGCCGATTCCGGGGTGGAGGTGCTCCTCGCGCACGGCGGGATCGGCTGGCCCGCGCCCGCGCACGACGTGCGGGAGGTCGCCGAGACCTTCGGGACCGACTCCGAAGGTCCCGGACCCGTTGACCCCCAGTGGCTGACGGCCTGGCAGCAGGCCGACCAGAAGGCTTCCGCTGCGCTGCACGCCGCCCTCGACCTGGAGCGGTGGCCGAACGGCCCGGCGGTGGCCCGCGAGGTGGTCGACGCCCTGCCGGAGAACTCGCTGCTGGTGCTCGGGTCGTCGAACCCGAGCCGGGACGTCGCGCTCGCCGCGCGGCAACGGCCCGACGTGCTGGTGCACCGCAACCGGGGCGCGGCCGGCATCGACGGGACGGTCTCCACGGCGCTCGGCGCGGCAACCGGCCACGGCGGCCCGGCGTACGCGCTGCTGGGCGATCTGACGTTCCTGCACGACAGCAACGGTCTGATGCTCGGCCCGTACGAGCAGCGGCCGGATCTGACGATCGTGGTGTTCAACGACGACGGCGGAGGCATCTTCAGCCTGCTGGAGCAGGGCGGTCCGGAGCACAGCGACTCCTTCGACCGCGTCTTCGGCACGCCGCACGGCACCGACCTGGCGCAGCTGTGCGCGGCGCACGGGGTCGAGCACGTCCAGGTGCCGGGCCACTCCGAGCTTCGTGAGGCGCTGCGGCCGAAACCCGGTCTGCGCGTCGTCGAGGTGCGTGCCAACCGGGACGAGCTGCGTGCGGTGCACCAACGGCTGCACGCGGCCGTCCGCTCCGCGCTGCTCGGCTGAGGACGTCCGCGCGAAAATCGTTGCGGTGGAATGCGATGCGCGTCGCAGAAGCGTGAACGCCCGGTTTCAACCGCAGGTGGGTCGGGGTGCGTCCGGCCACTGTGGTCGGACGGGTGGGTTAGCCCGTTGGTGTGTATTCGCGTTTTTCCGCGTGGTGATGGGAAAAACTCGATGCGAAAAGCGCAGCCGGTGTGAACGTGTTTGCCTAGTCTCCTGATCGGACCAAGAAGTTCGAGGAGGTGGCAGGGTGATTCGACGACAGGGCCTGCGCGCGGTGATCGCGGCCTGCTGCGCGAGCGCGGTGCTCGCCGCGCCGGCGTTGGCGGGAAGCGAAGGGCCAGGCGCGCCGGGAGCGGGCGACGCCTACTTCCCCGGTTATGGCAACGGCGGCTACGACGTCTCCCACTACGACCTGCAGCTGCGCTACCAACCCGCTGACGACCACCTGCAGGGCACGGCGACGATCGTCGCGACCGCCACGCAGGACCTGACGGCGTTCAACCTGGACTTCGCCCTCACCGCGAAGTCGGTGCGGGTCAACGGCATGCCGGCGCAGTTCGCCCAGAACGGCCTGGAGCTCACCGTGACCCCGCCGGCGACCCTGCCGCAGGGCGAGATGGCGACCTTCGTCGTGGAGTACGAGGGCACGCCGTCGACCGCGGAGTTCAACGGCCTCAACCCGTGGGTGCGCACCTCCGACGGGGCGTTGGCGATCGGCCAGCCGGAGATCTCCTCCTGGTGGTTCCCCGGCAACGACCACCCGAGGGACAAGGCCACCTACGACGTGGCGGTGACCGTGCCCGAGGGCACCGAGGCGATCTCCAACGGGGTGAACACCCGCAACAACAGCCTGGGCGGGTGGACCACCTGGAACTGGCGCAACACCGAGCCGACCGCCACCTACCTGGCGTTCATGACCATCGGCCAGTACGAGATCAGCAGCAAGACCGGTGCGTTCGGCCAGCCGTTCGTCACCGCCTACTCCGACAAGCTCGGCCCGCTGGCCGGACCGGCCAAGGCCAGCATCGAGCGCACCCCGGAGGTCGTGGACTTCCTGACCCAGCTGTTCGGTGGGTACCCGTTCTCCGCGCAGGGCGGCGTCGTCCCGTCCGAGGGCCTGAACTTCGCCCTGGAGAACCAGACCCGCCCGACCTACAGCCACAAGTTCTTCCAGAGCGCGGCGAACACGTCGGTGGTCGTGCACGAGAACGCCCACCAGTGGTTCGGCGACTCGGTGTCGGTGGACACCTGGCGCGACATCTGGATCAACGAGGGATTCGCGTCCTACGCGGAGTGGTTGTGGTCGGAGGCGCAGGGCACCGGCACCGCGCAGGAGCTGTTCGACCACTACTACAACTCCTACCCGGCGGATGACCCGTTCTGGCAGGTCCTTCCGGGAGATCCGGGTGCCGAGAACGTCTTCCACGACGCCGTCTACGACCGGGGCGCGATGACGCTGCACGCGCTGCGCAGCGTCGTCGGCGACGAGGCGATGCTGGACATCACCCGCACCTGGGCGGCGGAGCACCGCTTCTCGACCGGCACCATCGAGCAGTTCATCGAGTTGGCGGAGCAGAAGTCCGGCAAGCAGCTCGACGAGGTCTTCAACACCTGGCTGTTCACCAAGGGCAAGCCCGCGGTGAACCCGGCGGCAGGCGTCGCGGCCAGCGCGGCCCGGGAGAGCGTGCCCACGCCGCCGGCGGTCGCCGAGATCGACCGCGCGCACGAACACCTCCACGACCACTAGCCGGTCAGCGAACTCCTTCCAGGGCTTCGCGCACCGGGAGGAGCTTCGCCTCGACCTCGGCCACCTCCAGGTCCGGGTCGGAGTCGGGCACGATGCCGCCTCCGGCGAACAGCCGGACCCGGCCGCCACGAGCACCGCCGGAGCGCGCTCCGGCGGTGCTCTGCTGTTCGATCTGCCCGCAGCGCAGCGCGATGCCGAGCTCGCCGTTGCCCGCGCCGTCGACCCAGCCGACCGGGCCCGCGTAGCGGCCGCGGTCCATGCCTTCGAGCTCGGAGATCAGCGGCACGGCGTCCTCGGTCGGGGTGCCACCGACTGCCGCCGTGGGGTGCACCGCTTCGACGAGGTGCAGCAGCCCCGACCCGTCGGGCGTGTCGGCCAGCTTGCCTTCGACGTCGGTGGCCAGGTGCAGCACGTTGCGCAGCCGCAGCACCGACGGCGACGTCGGGACCGACAGCTCGCTGCAGAACGGGCGCAGCTTCTCGGCCAGCGACTCGGCGGCGTAGGCGTGCTCGCTGCGGTTCTTGGCGGAGTCGAGCAGTTCTGCGGCGATCTCGTCGTCGGTGCGGCCGGTGTGCGGCCAGGCCGTGCCCGCCAGCACCCGGGAACGGACCTCGTACCCGCGCCGCTCCAGCAGCAGTTCCGGGGTGGCGCCGACCAGGCCGTCGACCGCGAAGGTCCAGCAGTTCGCGTAGCGCGTGGCCAGGTTGTGCAGCAGGAAGCGCTCGTCGAGCGGCTCGGAGGTGTTGGCGACGAGATCGTGCGCGAGCACGACCTTGCGGAGCCCACCCCGGGATTCCCGCATGAGCCGGACCGCCTCGGTCACCGCCTGCCGGTATGCCGTGGACGACAGTCGGCCATCGCTGTAGGAGACCGTGCCGGGCTGGCGCACCGGCTCGGGTTCCGGTTCGGGCGCGTCGCCGATGGTGGTGATCCAGCGGACGCCGTCCCGCTCCCCGATGATCACCTCGGGCACCACCAGGACCGAGTCGCCGGGGCGGCCGGCGAAGGCCAGGCTGGTGAAGGCCACCGGTCCGCAGCCGGGCAGCCCCACCGCGTCATCGACGTCGATGTGCCCGCACAGCTGCCGCCACCACGCGTCGGAGTCGGTGAAGCGATCCGTGCCGGAGGTGTCCAGCCGCGCCGCGCAGCCCCATCCGACCAGGCCCTGACCCTCGCGGACCCAGCTCAGCGACTCGCCGCCGGGGAGCAGGTCCAGCAGCGGGCGGTCGTGCCGTGGGTCGGCAGGATCGAGTCTGCGGGTGCGCGCCGTCAGCCGCCTGGATGTAGTCGCCACGCTTGGAGCGTATTCGGAGTGCGGATCCGGGTGGGCTGACCGGCCGCGTGGCCCTGGCCACGACCCCCGGCCCCTACAATCGGTCACCGTGGCAGGCGACGCGGTGACCCAGGACGCGGCCGACTCGGTGACCGGCTCAGACACGGACGGTGACCAGTCGGTGGTACAGCCCTCGCCTGGGCGGGTTCGCCGCCGAGTGGCACGAGGTGTGCTGATCACTGGCTTGTTGCTGTCGGTCATGGGACTGTCGATCATCGGTGCCTGCTTCATCAACGACCGCACGATCGTGGAATCCCGGGGCCAGGCGGTGGCCGAAGTCGTGGACACCTCGTTGACCCGGACCGTGGTGCGGTTCAACACCGAGGACGGGCGCGTCTACATCCCGCCGAACGGCGTGATCTACCCGACCGACCTGCAGGCGGGGCAGCTGGTGCGAGTCGAGTACGACTCCCGCAACCCCGACCTGGTGCGCGTCGCGGGCCGCACCGCGGTGATCTCGCTGCTGCCGGTCCTCAGCGCGCTGGCGGTCCTGTGGGCGGTGCTGCTGCCGACGTATTGGCTGCTCAGGAGATCCGACAGGGACTGAGGACCCTTCCGGGGCCTTTCGGCCGGTGCGAAACTGGGTATCCGCCGCAAGGGGGTCGGTGGTCACACGCCGAAGGGCCGACCCCGCGTCTGCGAGGTCGTTGCCCATGAACACCCCTAGAGCGTTGTCCGACTCGCCGCAGGTGCAGCAGCAGTGGGTGCTCGGTGCTCCGGTGCTGTCCACCGTCGACCGGTCGGTGCCCGCTGAGGTGGATCCCGCCGATCTGGCGCTGTACTGCACGATGCTCGGGGACGACGCCCTGGTGCTCGCCCACCGGCTGACCGAGTGGGGGATGCGCGCAGGTCTGGAGGAGTCCGCAGCGCTCGGGGAGATCGCCTACGACCTGCTCGGACAGGCGCGGATCCTGCTCGGCCGGGCCGTCGAGGTGCGCGGCGAGCAGGACGAGGACCTGCTCGCCTACCAGCGGGGACCCGGCGAGTACCGGAACGTGCGGTTGGCGGAGATCGACTGCGGTCCTGGGCCGGGCGGTGACTTCTCGACCACGGTGGCCCGCCTGCTGCTGTTCACCACCTGGCGCCTCGCGGTCTTCGAGGAACTCGTCACCTGCAGGGACGCGGTGCTGGGGACGCTGGCGGCGAGGTCGCTGCACCGGCTCGCGGAACACCGGGACCACGCCGCGCAGTGGGTGATCAAACTGGGTGATCACGGGCCCGGCGGATCGTGGCTGATGAGCGCCGGGCTGCAACGCGTGTGGCCGCTGGCAGCGGAGCTGTTCGTCGCGCACCCGGTCGAAGCGCGGCTGGCCGACGCCGGCTGCGGCGTGGACCCCTCCCGCCTGCGCGTGGGGGTGGGTCAGGGGCTCGACGAGGTGTTCTCCATCGCTCGCCTCCAGCGCCCCGCCCCCACCGAGTTCGGCGATTTCGTCCGGCCGGGCGGTCGCGACGGCGCGCACACCGAATCCATGGAGTTCCTGCTGGCCGACATGCAATACCTGGTCAGGGCGGGGCTGGCCAGCGGTCGCTCCGCGCAGAAGCCGCGCGACGAGCGAAGTTTCAGAAATGCAATGGAAGATGAGTAGTTCCCCGCAAGCCGATGAGCACCGGCCGGGCGCACAGTGATCGAGGGGGTATCGGAGCGTCGGAAGCAGAGGCCTGGGGGTCTTCCGCGTTCCTCGGTCGGGGACTAGTGGAAGGGCGCAACGCGGATGGCCGAGATCTGGTTGCAGGTGCTCATAGGGTTGATGGCGGGATGTGCCGGTGCGGGCTTGGTGCTCGTGGTGCGCAGACGTCCCGCCGAGCAGGTCGTGGAGGATCCCGAACCGGCACCGGAGCCGCTGCCGCAGCGGGAGCCGGACGGCTGGGGGCCGTTCGTGCAGCACTGCGAGCAGGCGGTGCTGCGGGCGAGCCGGGCGGTCGAGGCCATGTCCTCGCAGCAGGCCCGCAACCGGTTGCTGACCGTCGTGCGCCGGATGGACGCCGAGCTGCCCAACCTGCGCGTGCTCGCCGAACTCGGCAGGGGTCTGGGGCCGACCTCTCGCGACGTCGAGATCGCGGGCCGGGTGCGGGACGAGCTGACCGAGGCCGAGAAGCGCTTCGGCGCGGTCACCGGTGAGGTTCTCGAACTCGTCGAGGACCCCGATCCCGAGCGGGTGGGCGAGCTGCGCGGGCGGTTCCCGCTGCTGCGCCCGATCTCGGCGGTCCTGCCGGAGCCGGTCAGCTAGCCGGCACCTCGGCCGCCTGCGCCCACCACTCGTGGACCTCGACGGCCGCACCGGGCGCGGCGACGAGCAGCCCGTCGCGCGGCAGCGGGTTCGGCTCTCCGCGCCGGTCGAGGACCGTGGCACCGGCCTCGGTGGCCAGCGCGAGAGCCCCGGCGACGTCCCACTCCTCGTAGTCGTCGAGCACGGCGGCGATGGTGTGGCCGAGGGCGACCTGGGTGATGGCCAGCGCCGGAGAGCCCAGTAAACGCACGCCGACCTGCGCGCTGGCAGCGTTGGTGATGAACCGGTCCATGCCCGGCCACGGCCCATTCTTGGTCAGCTCGGTGCACACGATGCCGCCGCGTATCTCGGAGCGGTCGGGCAACCGCACCGGAGTGCCGTTGGCCCGCATGCCCCGGCCTCGCGCGGCCGCGTAGATCTGGGTCCGGTACGGGTCGGCGACCACGCCGACCACCGGCCCGAAACCGTCGAGCATCGCCAGGCTGTAGGCGCACCAGGGCAGCCCGGCCACGTAGTTGGCGGTGCCGTCCACGGGGTCCACCGACCAGCGGAACTCCGAGGCGCCCTGCTGCGGTGGCACGCTCGGTTCTGCACCGAACTCCTCCCCGAACACGGGGGTGCCGGGGAACTCGTCGGCGAGGATGCGGCGGGTGTGCCGTTCCAGCGTGCGGCCGGTGTCGGTGACCCAGTCGAAAGGCGACTCGCTGGGCTCGGGCCGCGCCCCTCTGCCCGCGGTCGCGATGATGACGTCGGCGGCGTCGTTGGCCAGCCGACCGGCGACCTCGAACGCCCGCGACACCAGGGCCGGTTCGATCTGGGCGGGTGGAGTAGGCAGGGCCGTCATGCGTCCCCAGCCTCCGCGCGGCGAGTGACCGCTCAGCAACGTGAAGGTGACCGGCCGTGGAGCCGCAAGCCACGTTTGCGGGCCGATGGGCGAGTTGGGGTGGTCTTCGGTTGTCGTTGGGGATCGCGTCACGTTGCCTTCGGCTGCTCGCCGGAACCGGCGGCGACCGTGTTGTCCGTGCGCATCGCGATCGTGACCGAGAGCTTCCTGCCGCAGATCAACGGAGTGACGAACTCGGTGTTGCGGGTGCTGGAGCACTTGCGTCGTCGAGGCGACCAGGCCCTGGTCATCGCCCCCGGACCCGGTCCGGACGAGTACGCGGGCTTCCCCGTCATCAGGCTGCCCGCGGTGGACCTGCCGATGGTGTCGTCGCTGCCCATCGGGTTCCCGAGCCGCCGCGTGCTGCGCGGGCTCCAGGATTTCGCGCCCGACGTGGTGCACCTGGCTTCGCCGTTCGTGGTGGGGGCGCGCGGGATGAACGCCGCGCGGCGGCTGGGTGTCCCGACGGTCGCCGTCTACCAGACCGATGTGGCGGGTTTCGCCGAGTCCTACGGGCTCGGGCTGACCGCGAAGGCGGCGTGGAAGTGGATCCGCCGCCTGCACTGCCACGCCGACCGCACGCTGGCCCCCTCGACGTGGGCGGTGGAGACGCTGCGCGAGCACGGCGTTCCGCGCGTGCACCGGTGGGGTCGCGGTGTCGACACCGAGCGGTTCACGCCGCGCAAGCGCGACGAGCAGCTGCGGGCCGAGTTGGCTCCGAACGGTGAACTGCTGGTGGGATACGTCGGCCGATTGGCGCCGGAGAAGCGCATCGAGCGGCTCGCCGAGCTGGACGGCACGTCCGGCGTGCGGCTGGTCGTGGTCGGCGACGGCCCGGAGCGCGAGCGGTTGAACGTGGAACTGCCCAACGCCGCGTTCCTCGGTCAGCGCACCGGCGACGAGCTGGCCCGCATCTACGCCAGCCTCGACGTCTTCGTGCACACCGGTCCGCACGAGACGTTCTGCCAGGCGGTGCAGGAGGCGATGGCCTCCGGCGTCGCCGTCGTCGCCCCGGACGCGGGCGGGCCCCGCGACCTGGTCGAGGTGGGGCGCACCGGCTACCTGCTGCCCGCGCACGACGACGCCGAGCACGCGGCGGCCTTGCGCCGCGCCATCGCCGACCTGCGCGATCCCGCGCTGCGGGAGCGCTTCGGCACCCACGCCCGCAACGCCGTCGCAGGTCGCACCTGGCCGGCCCTGTGCCGCCAGTTGGTGGACCACTACGCGGCGGTGAGCGGGTACGTGGAGTCGGCAGCTGCCTGAACCGGCTCCGGAGCGGGCCACGTACGCTTCGGGTGTGTCTCGGGCAGGCTTGGACAAGAACCCTCGCGAAGTCGCGGCGATGTTCGACGGCGTCGCGCGTCGGTACGACCTGACCAACACCGTGCTGTCCTTCGGGCAGGACCGGCGCTGGCGGAAGGTGACCCGGCAGCTGCTCGCGCCCCAGCAGGACGAGAAGGTCCTCGACCTCGCTGCCGGCAGCGGCGTGTCGACCGTCGAGTTCGCCCGTTCCGGCGCCTACTGCGTCGCGGCCGACTTCTCGCTGGGCATGCTCTCGGTCGGCAAGGGCCGGGGTGTGCCGCTGGTGGCGGCCGACGCCCTGCACCTGCCGTTCGCCGACGACGCCTTCGACGCCGCGACGATCTCCTTCGGCCTGCGCAACCTCGCCGACACGGTCGCGGGCCTGCGCGAGATGCGCCGCGTGGTGCGGCCCGGTGGGCGCCTGGTGGTGTGCGAGTTCTCCACCCCGACGTGGCAGCCCTTCCGCGGCGTCTACATGAACTACCTGATGCGCGCGCTGCCCCCGATCGCCCGCGCGGTCTCCTCCAACCCGGACGCCTACGTCTACCTCGCCGAGTCCATCCGCTCCTGGCCCGACCAGCGAGCCCTCGCCGAGCTCATCGGTGAAGCCGGCTGGACCGACACCACCTGGAAGAACCTGACCAGCGGCGTGGTGACGGTTCACCACGCGAAGAACCCGTCCTGATCATCCCGGGGCGGAAGCGGCTCAGAGCCAGGTGGTTTCGGGCGTCGTGGTCCTGGCCCAGGTGAGGGCTCGGGTGAAAGCCCTGGTGGCCGGGGGCTGCGGATGGTGGGGAGTGCGGATCACCGCGATGCGCCGGTGAGTCTCCGGTGCTGCCAGGGGTACGTGGACGAGGCCCGCGAAGGCGATCAGGGGTAGGACCATCCCGGGCATGACGGCGGTGCCGAGACCCGCTGCGACCAGTCCCGCCACCGCGGTGATGTTGCCGGATTCCAGGACGATCCGCGGGTGGGCCTCCGCGGCGGCGAAGGCGCGGTCGGCGTGCTGGCGGATGCTGGAGTTCGGCGCGAACGCGATGTGCGGTTCGGTCGCCAGCTCCGCCCAGGTCAGCGACTCGCGCGCGGCGAAGCGGTGCTGCTGCGGGAACACCGCGCACATCCGGTCCGTGGCGATGGGGTGCACGGCCAGATCGGGCAGCGGTTCGGCGACGACCGTGACGCCCAGGTCGACGGTGCCCGCGCGAACCTTGGCAAGGACCTCGTCGGACATGCCGTCCTCGATCGACAGCTCCACGTCCGGGTAATCCGCGCGGTAGGCCGAGACGACCGGGGGCAGCAGGATCGCCGCCATCGACGGCAGCGCCGCCACCCGGACGCGGCCGCGGGTTCCTGCCAGGAAGCCTTGGAAGTGGTTGATCCCGGCGTCGAACGAGTCCACCACCCGCCGCGCGACCAAGCAGAACTCGGCGCCCTCCGGCGTGGTGACCAGGTTGCGGGTGGTGCGCTGGAACAGCGTGATGCCGAGCCTGCGCTCGACGTCGCGCACCGCGCGGCTGATCGAGGACTGCGCCAGGTGCAGCTGCTCGGCGGCAGCGGTGAACCCGCCGGTGTCGTGCACCGCGAGAACCAGCCGGAGCTGCTGCACGGTCAGATCCATGCCCATGGTGCATGAATCTATCAACAATCAGTGCTTGACCAGCATGAGCGAGGTGGATCACAGTTCTTCCGTCCGGCCCAACGGCGGTGTTCGGAGGTTGCCCATGCTTGCCGCGAGTGGATTCCTGACGATCGGCGTGTTCCTCGCCCTGGTGCTCTCGCGCAGGGTGTCGGTGCTGTTCGCGCTCACCCTGGTGCCGATCGCGGCGGCACTGCTCAGCGGTCACGGCGCCGGGCTCGGTGAGCTGGTGGCCGATGGCCTGGTCACCGTCGCCCCGGTGGCCATCATGATCACCTTCGCGGTGCTGTACTTCAGCCTGATGATCGACGCGGGGCTGTTCGACCCCGCCGTCACCCGCATCCTGCGCTGGGCCAAGGGCGACCCGCTCAAGATCACCGTCGGCACCGCGCTGCTGACCCTGCTGGTCGCGCTGGACGGCGACGGGGCATCCACCTTCCTGATCACCGTCTCCGCGCTGCTGCCGATCTACCAGCGGCTGGGGATGCGCCGGATCGTGCTGGCCGGTGTGGTGTGCCTCGGCGCCGGGGTCATGAACATGGTGCCGTGGGGTGGGCCGACGGCCCGTGCGATGGCCGCGCTGAAGCTCGATTCCGCGCAGCTGTTCCTGCCCGTGCTGCCCGCCATGATCGCCGGCATCTGCTGGGTGCTGGTCGCCGCCTACCTGATCGGCCGATCCGAGCGGAAGCGGCTCGGCGTGGTGAGCATCGAGGCGGGCGAGCGGGTGCGGCTGACCGGCGTGGACCGCGTTCGGTTCTGGATCAACGCGGCGCTGACGCTGACCCTGGTCGGCTGCCTGCTGTTCCAGCTCGCCGACCTCGAAGTGCTGTTCCTGGTGGCCTTCCTGGTCGCGCTTCTGATCAACCGCCCGTCGTGGCAGGGCCAGCAGGAGCTGTTCGCCAAGCACGCCTACAACGTGGTGCTGGTCGTCGTGGTGATCTTCGCGGCCGGTGTGTTCACCGGCATCCTCACCGGCACCGGCATGATCAAGGCGATGGCCGAGAGCCTGGTCGCGGTCATACCCGACGCGGGTGGCGCCCTGCTGCCGGTGGTCACGGCCATCGCCGGGATGCCGTTGAGCCTGGTCTTCACCCCCGACGCCTTCTACTACGGGGTCGTGCCGGTGCTGGCGGAGACCAGCGCGGCGTTCGGCGGCGATCCCGCCGCGATCGGGCGGGCGGCGATCCTCGGCCAGATGACCACCGGGTTCCCGCTGAGCCCGCTGACCGCCTCGACGTTCATCCTGCTCGGCATGTCCAAGGTCGATCTCGGCGACCACCAGCGGTTCATCTTCGGCTGGGCCTTCGGCACCACGCTGGTGATGACGGCGGTCGCGCTGCTCACGGGGGTGCTGTAGATGCGCATCGGCAGTGGAGCCGGTTTCGCCGGCGACCGCCTCGAACCGGCGCTGGAGCTCGTGCGGGCGGGTGTGGACGACCTGGTGCTGGAGTGCCTGGCCGAGCGCACCATCGCCCTCGGGCAGCAACGCAGGTTGGGCGATCCGGATCAGGGCTACGACCCGTTGCTGCGCGCGCGGTTCGAGCGTTTGCTGCCGGTCGCGGTGCCGAACGGAGCACGAGTGATCACCAACATGGGCGCCGCCCATCCGCTGCGGGCGGGCGAGGTCACGCGGGAGGTGATGACGGCCGCTGGGCTGGTCGGCCGCATCTCCGTGGTCACCGGCGACGACGTGCTGGACCGGCTCGACCCGGCCACGGCCGCCCTGGAGGACGGCATCCCGCTGGCCGAGCACGGCGAGATCGTCTCCGCCAACGCCTACCTCGGTGCCGAGGCGCTGCTGCCCGCGCTGGACGCGGACGTGGTGATCACCGGGCGGGTCGCCGACCCGTCGTTGTTCGTGGCACCGATCGCGCAGCGGATGGGCTGGGACCTCGACGACGTGCCGCGCGCCGCCGCAGCGACGCTGGTCGGCCACGTCCTGGAGTGCGCGGGGCAGGTGACCGGCGGCTACTTCGCCGACCCGGGCGTCAAGGACGTTCCCGGGCTGGCCGAGCTCGGGTTCCCGTTCGCCGACGTCGCCACCGACGGCAGCGCGACCATCGGCAAACCGGACGGGACCGGCGGGATGGTGACGGTCGGGACGGTGCGCGAGCAGCTGCTCTACGAGGTCACCGATCCGACCGCCTACCGCACGCCCGACGTGGTCCTGGACTTCCGCGAGGTCCGCGCCGAGCGGACCGGTTCGGATCGGGTGCGCATCAGCGGGGCGCGCGGGCGGGCCCGGCCGGAGGAGCTGAAGGTCAGCGTCGGCTACCGCGCGGGGCACCGCGCCGAATGCGGCATCAGCTACGCCGGACCGGGGGCGGCCGATCGGGCGAGGCTGGCCGCGGACGTGGTGACCGAGCGGCTGCGCGGCGCCGGACTGCGCGTGCGCGCCGACGTGCTGGGGGCGATGGGCGATCCGGACGGCGAGTGCCGACTGCGGGTGGCCGCCATCGCGGAGGACCGGATGGCAGCGCAGACCGTCTGCCACGAGGTCGAATCGCTCTACACCAACGGCCCTGCCGGAGGCGGTGGGGTGCGCACCGACGTGCGCGAGGTGATCGGCATCGTCTCCGCCCTGATCCCCAGATCCGATGTGACATCGCAGGTCACGTTCCTGGAGGTGAACGATGCGACTGCATGAGATCGCGCACTGCCGAGCGGGCGACAAGGGCGACACCTCGATCCTGTCGGTGTTCCCCCACGACGACGCCGACTACGACCGCCTGCGCCGGGAGCTCACCGCGGACCGCGTCCGCGCACACCTCGCGGCACAGGTCCGGGGCGAGGTCACCCGCTGCGAGCTCCCCCTGCTCAAGGCGTTGCAGTTCACCTGCCACCGAGCGCTCGACGGGGGCGTGACCACGTCCCTGTCCCTGGACACCCACGGCAAGACCCTCAGCTCGCGCCTCCTCGCCCTGGATCTGTGACGCGAGGGGCTGGTGGGGCCGGTGGTCCGAACCGTCCATGATCGATGTCCGCTTTGCCCGGTCGGTTCGGAGAAGAACCGCCCACCGGTGACCCGCGGCGAGGCGCGCCGCGTTGCCCCGGACGGCGGGTTTCCTCACTCAGGTGGCCTACGCGAAAGGGTCGATCGCGCTGGTGCAGCGGCTTAGACTCGGAGTTAGTGAACTCGTTCACAAGCGGGTTTCGCACCGAGCACTGCACTAGTTCGAGGAGTGTCATGACCAGCGCCACCAGCCGCCGCCGACCGGACGATGACGCCGATGTGATCGTCGTCGGAGCGGGCCCGGCCGGCTCGACGGCTGCGACGTACCTGGCCAGGGCGGGACTGGACGTCCTGCTGCTGGAGAAGAGCGTCTTCCCGCGGGAGAAGGTCTGCGGCGACGGGATCACGCCGCGGGGCGTCAAGCAGCTCATCGACCTGGGCATCGACACCAGGGAAGAAGCCGGCTGGCTGCACAACAAGGGCCTGAGGGTCGTCGGCGGCGGAGTCAGCCTGGAGCTCGACTGGCCGAGCCTGTCCGACTTCCCGCCCTACGGCGTGGTCCGCCCGCGCAACGACTTCGACGACCTGCTGGCCCGCAACGCCCAGCTGGCCGGGGCCCGCCTGTTCCAGCAGACGAGCGTCAGCGCCGCCATCACCGACGAGCGCACCGGCCGGGTCGTCGGCGTGGAGGCCAAGACCGGACCCGAGCGCAGGCCGGTGACCTACCGGGCGCCGCTGGTCGTGGCCTGCGACGGGGTGTCGGCTCGACTGGCCCTGTCGGTGGGCATCCAGAAGCGCGACGACCGGCCGATGGGCGTGGCCGTGCGCCGGTACTACACCAGCCCGCGCACCAAGGACGAGTTCTTGGAGTCGCACCTGGAGCTGTGGGACAAGTCCAACCCGGCCGACCCGACGCTGCTGCCCGGGTACGGCTGGATCTTCGGCATGGGCGACGGGTCGGTCAACGTCGGGCTGGGCATCCTGTCCACCTCGTCGGCCTACGGCAAGACCGATTACCGGCAGTTGCTGCGGTCCTGGCTGGACGGGACCCCCGAGGAGTGGGGATTCCGGGAGGACAACGCCACCGGCAAGATCGGCGGCGCCGCGCTGCCCATGGGCTTCAACCGCACCCCGCACTACCGCGACGGCCTGCTGCTGGTCGGCGACGCGGGCGGCATGGTCAACCCGTTCAACGGCGAGGGCATCGCCTACGCGATGCAGTCGGCCCGGCTGGCGGCCGAGTGCGCGGTGCACGCGATGGCGCGACCGACCGCGTTCTCCCGGGAACAAGCCCTGAGCCGGTACCCGATGGCGGTGCAGCAGGAGCTCGGCGGCTACTTCCGGCTCGGCAATATCTTCAGCAAGTTGATTGGCAATCCCACGGTCATGCGGATGGCCACCAAGCACGGTCTGCCGCGGCGGACGCTGATGCGTTTCGTGTTGAAGCTGCTGGCAAATCTCTACGACGAGAAGGGTGGGGACGCCATGGATCGTGTGATCAGCACCACTACTCGCGTCACCCCTAGCGCGTGACCCTGAGTGTCTGGTCAGATGTCCCGGTAACCGTGAGAGAAGTCATAAAGTTAGGTACGCCTCACTACGGAGCCGATTCGGGCGACCGCATAGAGTGCGCACCAGGAGCCTGAGGCGTGACCTGCGCCTCGGCGGGGACTGACGATGTGTGTCCCGGGCCACAAGACTCGGAACCGGTTGGAGGGGAGCAAAGGTGCTCGACCCGTACATCCCGTTGGTGCTGTTGTTCGCGCTGGCGCTGGGATTCGCGGTCTTCTCGGTCGCGATCGCGCCGCTCGTCGGTCCCCGCCGCTACAACAAGGCGAAGCTCGACGCCTACGAGTGCGGGATCGAGCCCTCGCCGCAGCCCGTCATCGGCGGCGGCCGGATGCCCGTCGCCTACTACCTGACCGCGATGTTGTTCATCCTCTTCGACATCGAGATGGTCTTCCTCTACCCGTTCGCGGTCTCGGCCGACGCCCTGGGGATGTTCGGCGTCGTCGAGATCGTGCTGTTCATAGCGACCGTCGGCTTCGCCTACATCTACGTCTGGCGGCGAGGCGGACTGGACTGGAACTAACCGGAGCGCTAGCGCCCGGTCCGCCGGGCGCCTGAGACGAACTACAGGGACTAGCCGCAAGGACGCGGGAAGGAGTGCCGGCGATGGGGCTTGAAGAGCAGCTGCCCAACGGCATCCTGTTGGCCAACGTGGAGAAGCTCGTCAACTGGACCCGGAAGACGTCGATGTGGCCGGCGACGTTCGGGCTGGCTTGCTGCGCCATCGAGATGATGACCGTTGGCGGTTCCCGCTACGACATCTCGCGGTTCGGCATGGAGCGCTTCTCCGCCACCCCGAGGCAGGCCGATCTGATGATCGTGGCCGGTCGGGTGACCAACAAGATGGCTCCGGTGTTGCGCCAGATCTACGACCAGATGCCCGAGCCGCGCTGGGTGCTGGCGATGGGCGTGTGCGCCTCCACCGGCGGCATGTTCAACAACTACGCGGTCGTGCAGGGCGTCGACCACGTGGTGCCGGTGGACATGTACCTGCCGGGATGCCCGCCGCGCCCGGAGATGCTGCTCGACGCGATCCTCAAGCTGCACGCCAAGATCATGGACGAGCCGATCAACGCCAAGCGCGCGCAGGAGAAGCTCGAACGCGGCGACCGCACCCCGATGATCCCGTCCTCGGTCCGGTACGCGCCGAAGAACGCCTCGCAGCGCAAGCGCGCCGAGCGGCAGCAGGCCGCGCAGCGACGCGAGATGGGCGGAACGGACGAGCTCGGCGCGTTCGAGAGCACGCCCGAGCGCCCGGAACTCAAGTCGGGTAGGTGAATTCGATGGCGGACAAGGAAACCACCCCGGCCCCGGGCGAACCCGGTTCGAGCGCCGAGCGCGCCGCGGACCTGGCGCCCACGGGAGCCGAACCGGCCCGCGCCGGAGCACCGACGGCTGGCCGGGAGCGGCAGGGCATGTTCGGCGTGCGCGGCACCGGTGACACCTCGGGCTTCGGCGGGCTGCACCTGCCGGCCTACGTGCCACCGGCCGGCGAGCGCCCCTACGGCGGCTGGTTCGACGAGGTCGCCGACGCGCTCTTCGAAGCGTTGCGCGCCAAGGGACTTCCGGACGACACCGTGCAGCAGGTGACCGTCGACCGCGGCGAGATCACCTTCTACCTGCGCCGCGACAACCTCGTCGAGGTCTGCCGCATCCTGCGCGACGACCCGGCGCTGCGCTTCGAGCTGTGCAGCTCGGTGTCCGGTGTGGACTACGGGCCGGACGCGCCGCAGCGGCTGCACTCGGTCTACCACCTGACGTCGATGACCTACCGGCGCCGCATCCGGCTGGAGGTCGCCGTGGACGTGGAGGACCCGCACCTCCCGTCGATCGTGTCGGTCTACCCGACCGCCGACTTCCAGGAGCGCGAGTCCTGGGACATGTTCGGCCTGATCTACGACGGGCACCCGGCGCTGACCCGGATCCTGATGCCCGACGACTGGGACGGTCACCCGCAGCGCAAGGACTACCCGCTCGGCGGAATCCCGGTGGAGTACAAGGGCGCCGAGATCCCGCCGCCGGACCAGCGCAGGGCCTACTCGTGATCGCGGAGAGGTGTGGGCAATGACCACCGAATCACTCACCGGCGCGTACCCCGCCGAGTCGAGAGACACCACCGAGGGCCGCATCTTCACCGTCACCGGCGGCGACTGGGACGAGTTCCTGGACGAAACCGGCGGCGAGGAGCGGGTTGTCATCAACCTGGGCCCGCAACACCCGTCCACGCACGGCGTTCTGCGGCTGGTGCTGGAGCTCGAGGGCGAGACGGTCACCAAGGCCCGTTCGGTCATCGGGTACCTGCACACCGGCATCGAGAAGAACACCGAGTACCGGACGTGGACCCAGGGCGTCACCTTCGTGACGCGCATGGACTACCTGGCGCCGCTGTTCACCGAGACCGCCTACTGCCTGGGCGTCGAGAAGCTGCTGGGCATCGAGGCGCCGAAGCGGGCCCAGACGTTCCGCGTGATGCTGATGGAGCTCAACCGGATCTCCTCGCACCTGGTCTTCCTGGCCACCGGTGCGATGGAGCTGGGCGCGACCACCGGCATGACCTACGGCTTCCGCGAGCGCGAAGAGGTCCTGCACCTGCTGGAGTTCCTGACCGGCCTGCGGATGAACCACGCGTTCGTCCGGCCCGGTGGCGTCGCGCAGGACCTGCCGGAGGGCTGGCAGGACAAGGTGCGCGAGTTCATCAAGGTCATGGACACCCGCCTGCCGGACTACGACAAGCTGTTCAGCGGTCAGCCGATCTGGAAGCAGCGGCTGAAGGACGTCGGCTACCTGCCGCTGGACGGCGCGCTGCAGCTCGGGGTGACCGGACCGCTGCTGCGGGCCGCGGGACTGCCGTGGGACCTGCGCAAGGTCGAACCGTACTGCGGGTACGAGGAATACGACTTCGAGGTGCCCACCAGCAACGACGGTGACTGCTACGCGCGGTACCTGCTGCGGGTGCAGGAGATGCACGAGTCGCTGAAGATCATCCGGCAGTGCGTGGACAAGATGGAGTCCGGCCCGCACATGGTGGAGGACGCCAAGATCGCCTGGCCGGCGAAGCTGAGCATCGGCGCCGACGGCATGGGCAACTCCCTGGACCACGTCCGCAAGATCATGGGCCAGTCCATGGAGTCGCTGATCCACCACTTCAAGCTGGTGACCGAGGGCTTCGACGTCCCGCCCGGCCAGGTGTACGCGCCGGTCGAGTCGCCGCGCGGCGAGCTGGGCGTCCACATGGTCTCCGACGGCGGCACCCGGCCGATGCGGGTGCACGTGCGCGAACCCAGTTTCGTGAATCTGCAGGCGATGCCGGCGATGGCCGAAGGCGGACTGGTGGCCGACGTGATCGCGTCCGTCGCCTCCATCGACCCGGTGATGGGCGGGGTGGATCGATGACCGAGCAGTTCGAGTTCACCACCACCGAGGAGCAGACCGGCGCGGTCGACACCTCGGTGTTCGGCGAGGACACCCGGGCCGAGGCGAAGCAGATCATCGCCCGGTACCCGGAGTCGCGATCGGCGCTGTTGCCGATGCTGCACCTCGTGCAGTCGGTGCAGGGGCACGTCAGCCCGGCGGGCATGAAGTTCTGCGCCGAGGAGCTGGCGCTGTCGGTCGCCGAGGTCAGCGCCGTGGCGACCTTCTACACCATGTACAAGCGCAAGCCGTGCGGTCAGCACCTGGTCAGCGTGTGCACCAACACGATGTGCGCGGTGCTCGGCGGCGACGCGATCTACAAGGCTCTGGGCGAGCACCTGGACGTCGGGCACGAGGGCACGGCCGGGGAACCCGGCACCGAGGGCTCGATCACCTTGGAGCACGCCGAATGCCTGGCGGCCTGCGATCTCGGGCCGGTGCTGCAGGTCAACTACGAGTACTACGACAACCAGACGCCCGAGAAGGCGCTGGAGCTGGTCGAGGCGCTGCAGCGCGGCGAGAAGCCCGCGCCGACGCGCGGACCGGCGCTGTCGGACTTCCGGGGCGCCGAACGCCAGCTGGCCGGGTTCTTCGACGACCTCGACGACACCGTGACCGGACCGTCGCAGGCGACCGAGACCAACCGCGGCGCCTCGCTGGCCCAGGACCGCGGATGGACCGCGCCGAGCATGCCCGATGACGCGGAACTCCCGCCGCTGCCGGAGAAGAAGTGAGGGTGGCCATGACCGAACCGAGCACCAGCCCGGTGACCCCGGTGCTGACCAAGCGGTGGCTGTCGCCGAACTCCTGGACGCTGCACACCTACGAGCAGCTGGAGGGCTACACCGCCCTGCGCAAGGCGCTGCGAGCTCACCCGGACCAGCTGATCGAGCTGGTCAAGGCGTCCGGGCTGCGCGGTCGCGGCGGCGCGGGGTTCCCGGCGGGCGTGAAGTGGAGCTTCATGCCCAAGGATCCGGTCAAGCCGCACTACCTGGTCATCAACGCCGACGAGGGCGAACCGGGGACCTGCAAGGACATCCCGCTGATGATGGCCGACCCGCACTCGCTGATCGAGGGCTGCATCATCGCCAGCTACGCGATGCGCGCCAACCACTGCATGATCTACGTGCGCGGTGAGGCCCTGCACCCGATGCGGCGGCTCCACCACGCGGTCCGCGAGGCCTACGCCGCCGGGTACCTGGGCAAGAACATCCTGGACTCCGGTTTCGACCTGGACATCGTCGTGCACGCCGGGGCGGGCGCCTACATCTGCGGTGAGGAGACCGCGCTGCTGGACTCCCTGGAGGGCAAGCGCGGTCAGCCGCGGCTCAAGCCCCCGTTCCCCGCGGCGGCCGGGCTCTACGCCTGCCCGACGACGGTGAACAACGTGGAGACAATCGCGTCGGTCCCGTTCATCGTCAACGGCGGTTCGGACTGGTTCCGCACCATGGGCAGCGAGAAGTCGCCGGGACCGAAGATCTACTCGATCTCCGGGCACGTCGAGAAGCCGGGCCAGTACGAGGCGCCGATGGGAACCACGCTGCGGCAGCTGCTGGAACTCGCGGGCGGCATGAAGGGCGGCGTCCCGCTGAAGTTCTGGACCCCGGGCGGGTCCTCGACACCGCTGTTCACCGCCGAGCACCTGGACGTCCCGCTGGACTTCGAGGGCGCGGCCGAGGCCGGATCGATGCTGGGCACCACGGCCGTCCAGGTGTTCAACGAGACCGTGTCGGTGCCGTGGGCCGTGATGAAGTGGACGCAGTTCTACGAGCACGAGTCCTGCGGCAAGTGCACCCCCTGCCGGGAGGGCACCTACTGGCTCGCGCAGGTGCTGGAACGGATGGTCGACGGGCACGGCACCGAGGAGGACATCGACACCCTCCTCGACGTCTGCGACAACATCTTCGGCCGCTCGTTCTGCGCCCTCGGCGATGGCGCGGTCAGCCCGATCACCAGCGGTATCAAGTACTTCCGCGAGGAGTTCCTCGCGTTGTGCGACAAGAACAAGTCCGCCGCGGAACTGGTAGGAGCGGCCCGATGACCCTGGCACCCGAATCCGAAGCGCGCCCGGTCCCCGAGGGCTACGTCCGGCTCACCATCGACGGGATCGAGGTCGAGGCGCCCAAGGGCGAGCTGCTGATCCGGACCGCTGAGCGGATGGGCATCACCATCCCGCGGTTCTGCGATCACCCGCTGCTGGACCCAGCGGGTGCCTGCCGGCAGTGCCTGGTCGAGGTCGAGATGAACGGCCGTGCGATGCCGAAACCGCAGGCCTCCTGCACCATGACGGTCGCCGACGGGATGGTCGTCAAGACGCAGAACTCCTCGCCGGTGGCGGACAAGGCGCAACAGGGCGTGATGGAGCTCCTGCTGATCAACCACCCGCTGGACTGCCCGGTCTGCGACAAGGGCGGCGAGTGCCCGCTGCAGAACCAGGCGCTCAAGCACGGCCGCGCGGAGTCCCGCTTCCACGACACCAAGCGGACCTTCGCCAAGCCGGTGCCGATCTCCTCGCAGGTCCTGCTGGACCGCGAGCGCTGCGTGCTCTGCCAGCGCTGCACCCGGTTCTCCAAGCAGATCGCCGGGGACCCGTTCATCGAGCTGCTGGAGCGCGGTGCGCTGCAGCAGATCGGCATCGGCGAGCAGCAGCCGTTCCAGTCCTACTTCTCCGGCAACACCATCCAGATCTGCCCGGTCGGCGCGCTGACCAGCGCCGCCTACCGGTTCCGGTCGCGGCCGTTCGACCTGGTCTCCACCCCCGGGCAGTGCGAGCACTGCGCGTCGGGCTGCGCGACCCGGACGGACTGGCGGCGCGGCAAGGTGATGCGCCGGCTGGCCGGGGACGACCCGGAGGTCAACGAGGAGTGGATCTGCGACAAGGGTCGCTTCGCGTTCCGCTACGCCAACGCCGCCGACCGCATCACCCGGCCGCAGATCCGGGAGAACGGCAAGCTGCGCGAGGCGTCCTGGACCGAGGCGCTGCAGGTCGCCGCCGAGGGGCTGACCGCCGCGCGTGACGCGGGCGGGGTCGGGGTGCTTCCCGGTGGCCGGTTGACCGTCGAGGACGCCTACGCCTACTCGAAGTTCGCGCGGGTCGCGTTGCGCACCAACGACATCGACCACCGCGCCCGGCCGCACTCCACCGAGGAGCTGCGGTTCCTGGAGTCCACCGTGGTCGGGGTGACGCCGGAGAACGGTGTCACCTACGGCGATCTGGAGTCCGCCCCGGCGGTGCTGTGCGTGGCGTTCGAGCCGGAGGAGGAGTCGCCGATCGTCTTCCTGCGGCTGCGCAAGGCCGCGCGCGCGGGCGGGACTCAGGTCTTCCACATCGCCCCGCGCACCTCGCCGGGAGTGGAGAAGACCACGGTCATCACCCACGCCGGAGGCCCGGTGCGTACCGGTTCGCTGGTGCAGTGCGTGCCCGGTGGCGAGGCCGCCGCGCTGGAGTCGCTGCCGTCCGATGTGGACGAAGCGATCCGGCAGCAGGGCGCGGTGCTCATCGTCGGTGAACGCGCCGCCGAGGTGCCCGGCCTGCTGTCCGAGGTGCTGCGCACGGCCCAGCGCACGGGCGCCCGGGTCGCCTGGATCCCCCGCCGAGCCGGAGAACGCGGCGCCATCGAGGCCGGTGCGCTGCCGACGCTGCTGCCCGGCGCGCGTCCCGTCGTCGACGACCACGCCCGCTCCGACGTGGAGCGGACCTGGGGCATGGCGCCCGGTTCGCTGCCCGCCGCCGCGGGTCGCGACGCCACCGAGATCCTCACCGCCGCCGCTTCCGGGGAGCTCTCCGGCCTGGTGGTCGGCGGCGTCGACCCGGACGACCTGCCCGACCCGGAGCTGGCCCGCAAGGCCCTCACCGGAGCCGGTTTCGTGGTGAGCCTGGAGCTCCGCCCCAGCGCGGTGACCGAGCAGGCCGACGTGGTGCTGCCGATCGCGCCCAGCGTGGAGAAGAGCGGCAGCTACCTCAACTGGGAGGGCCGCCGCCGCGAGTTCACCACCACCATCGACGGCACCGGCGCGCTGCCGGACTGCCGGGTGCTGGACACCCTCGCGGTCGAGATGGACGCCGACCTGTTCACCCAGACCCCGGCCGCCGCGAGCGCCGAGCTCGACAGGCTCGGCACCCACACCGGCGGACGTACCGCGGCCCCGGACGAGGCCGTCGCGCACGCACCACGACCCGGCCCCGGCCAGGCCGTGCTGGCGACCTGGCGGCAGCTGCTGGACAACGGTTCGCTGCAGGTGGAGGAGCCGAGCCTGGCGGGTACCGCCCGCAACCGGGTCGCGATCGTCTCGCCGGAGACCGCCAAGCGCGTCGAGATCAGTTCTGGACAACGGCTGGAGGTCCGCACCGAGCAGGGCAAGATCGTGCTGCCGGTCGAGATCGCCGACATGCCCGACGGCGTCGTGTGGGTGCCCACCGACTCCGGGAAGGCCCGCGTGCACAAGGTTCTCGGCGCCGGTCACGGAGCTCTCGTCGACATCGCGCCGAGCAGCGCGAGCCCGGAGAGCAACGGGCATTCGCTGAACGGCAATTCCCCGGCCCACCACAACGGGGGGAACGCATGACCAGAACAGCCGAACTGCTCGCCGACGACCCGATCTGGCTGATCCTGCTCAAGGTCGTGGCCATCTTCGCCTTCCTGGTGCTGATGACGCTGCTGACGATCTGGGCGGAACGCCGGGTCATCGGTCGCATGCAGCACCGGCCCGGCCCGAACCGAGCGGGACCGTTCGGCATCCTCCAGTCGCTGGCGGACGGCCTGAAGCTGGCCTTCAAGGAGGACATCCGCCCGGTCATGGCCGACAAGTGGGTGTTCTTCCTGGCCCCGGTCATCTCCGCGACGCCCGCGCTGGTGTCGTTCGCGGTGATGCCGATCGGCCCCGAGGTCACCATCTTCGGCGAGCGCACCGCGCTCCAGCTGGTGGACCTGCCGGTGGGCCTGCTGGTCGTGCTGGCCTGCGCCTCGATCGGCGTCTACGGCATCGTGCTCGCCGGCTGGGCTTCCGGTTCCCCGTACCCGCTGCTGGGTTCGCTGCGGTCGGCGGCGCAGGTGATCTCCTACGAGATCGCGATGGGCCTGTCGTTCGTCGCGGTCATCATGTACGCGGGCACGCTGTCGACCTCCGGCATCGTCGCAGCGCAGGAGAACGGCTGGTTCTTCGCGCTGCTGCCGGTGAGCTTCCTGGTCTACTTGGTGTCGATGGTCGGCGAGACCAACCGCGCTCCGTTCGACCTCCCCGAGGCCGAGTCCGAGCTGGTCGGTGGTTTCCACACCGAGTACTCGTCGCTGAAGTTCGCGCTGTTCTTCCTCGCCGAGTACATCAACATGGTCACCGTCTCCGCGCTGGCGACGACGCTGTTCCTCGGCGGCTGGCACGCGCCGTGGCCGCTGTCGCTGATCGGCGACGGGGTGCTCAACACCGGCTGGTGGCCGGTGCTGTGGTTCCTCGGCAAGACGATCGCGTTCCTGTTCTTCTTCGTGTGGCTGCGCGGCACGCTGCCCCGCCTGCGCTACGACCAGTTCATGGACCTCGGCTGGAAGCTGCTGGTCCCGGTCAGCCTGGTGTGGATCGTGGCGGTGACCGTGATCCGGGCGCTGCGCAACTCCGAGACCGTCAGCACCCAGCAGTTCATGATCGGCGGCGCGATCGTGGTGGTGATCCTGGTCGCGGCCACGTTCCTCATCCCGGACCGCAAGCCCGAGAACGACCCCGACGAGGTGCCGCTCTCGGGCAGCGGGTTCCCGGTGCCGCCGATCGACCTGGAAGTCCCCAAGACCCCGCCGCGGCGCACCCCGGTGCGCAGCGGCACCGGCTCCGGCGAGCTCGCGGGTCCGGAAGGCGAGGAGGCGCCCCATGGGAATGTTTGATCCGATCAAGGGATTCGGCGTCACCTTCTCGACGATGTTCAAGAAGGTCGTCACCGAGGAGTACCCCGAGGTCAAGAAGGTCGCCGCGCCCCGGTTCCACGGCCGCCACCAGCTCAACCGGCATCCGGACGGGCTGGAGAAGTGCGTGGGCTGCGAGCTGTGCGCCTGGGCGTGCCCGGCCGACGCGATCTTCGTCGAGGGCGGCGACAACACCGACGAGGCCCGCTACTCACCCGGTGAGCGCTACGGCATGGACTACCAGATCAACTACCTGCGCTGCATCGGCTGCGGGTTGTGCATCGAGGCGTGCC
Source organism: Saccharopolyspora sp. NPDC049426 (assembly GCF_040676935.1). Taxonomy (NCBI): domain Bacteria; kingdom Bacillati; phylum Actinomycetota; class Actinomycetes; order Pseudonocardiales; family Pseudonocardiaceae; genus Saccharopolyspora; species Saccharopolyspora sp. NPDC049426. Next base: position 487,156 of record NZ_JBFAPZ010000001.1, read on the forward strand.
CGACGCGGGCGCTGACGATGACCAACGAGTACGAGACCGCGGACGACAACCGGCAGGACCTGATCTACACCAAGGCCGACATGCTGGCGCCGCTGCTGCCCGGCATGGAGCAGCCGCCGCACCCGATGCGCCTCGGCGAGGACGAGCAGGACTACTACGTCAACGGTCCCGAGCTCGCCAAGCAGCGAGGGGTTCCCGCGGGATCGACGGTGGAATCCGGTCCGGAGGTTGATGCGCGATGAGCACCGGAATCGTGCTGGCACAGGCCGGCGACGTGGTCGGCACCGGGGAGGCGGTGCTGTTCTGGGTCCTCGGTCCGCTCTCGCTGCTGGGCGCGCTCGGCATGGTCTTCGCCCGCAACGCGGTGCACTCCGCGCTGTGGCTGGTGCTGACGATGCTGAGCCTGGGCGTGCTCTACATGGGTCAGAGCGCGCCGTTCCTGGGCTTCACCCAGATCATCGTCTACACCGGCGCGATCATGATGCTGTTCCTGTTCGTGCTGATGATGGTCGGCCGCGACTCCTCGGACTCGGTGGTGGAAGTCCTGCGCGGACAACGCCTCTGGGCCGGGATCGGCGGGGTCGGCCTGGCTGCGCTGCTGGTCTCGGGGCTGGCCCGGTCGCTGACCTCGGTGCAGGCGGCACCGCCGCTGGACTCCTGGTTGCCCGCCGGCGGTGGAGCGGGCGGCCTCGGTCGGCTGATCTTCACCGACTACCTGTTCCCGTTCGAGCTGACCTCCGCGCTGCTGATCACCGCAGCGGTCGGCGCCATGGTGCTGGCCTACGGCGGCAAGGGCCGCGGCCCGCGCCTGAGCCAGCGGGAGCGCGCGAACGCGCGGTTCCGCGGCGAGCGCCCGTCGCCGCTGCCCGGTCCCGGCGTGTACGCCACGGCCAACTCGGTCGCGGTGCCCGCGCTGCTGCCGGACGGCTCGGTCGCGCCGGAGTCGCTGTCGGAGCTGCTGGAGAACCTGCCCGCCGAACGGCTCGACGAGGAGCGTCGCGCGGTCGCCGGTGACGAGCCCGAACCCGACGCGCACGCGCTGATCGAAGAGCCGGAGCCGCCCGAGCAGAACGGCTCCGGCAAGTCCGGTGAACCGGTCATCGACGCGGGTCCTGAGATCCCGGCGCCGGGCGGCAACGGTCACTCGGACCAGCGGGCCGGTCACGCCACCGAGGAGGTTCACCAGTGACCCCCACGTACTACCTGCTGCTGTCCGCGCTGCTGTTCTCGATCGGCGCGGTCGGAGTCCTGGTGCGGCGCAACGCCATCGTGGTCTTCATGTGCGTCGAGCTGATGCTCAACGCGGTCAACCTGACGCTGGTCACCTTCGCCCGCATCGAGGGGACGGTGCACGGGCAGGTCATGGCGTTCTTCGTGATGGTCGTCGCGGCCGCCGAAGTGGTGGTCGGCCTGGCCATCATCATGTCGATCTTCCGGACGCGTCGCTCGGCCTCGGTCGATGACGCCAACCTGCTCAAGTACTGAGAGGGCGCGTGGTGACGGCAAAGATGCTTGAAACCGCAGCGGGGGTCGCCGAGGCGACCGGGCCCGCGCAGTCCTACGCCTGGCTGCTGGTCGCGTTCCCGCTGGTGGGCGCCGCGATCCTGCTGATCGCGGGACGCCGTGCCAACGGCTGGGGACACCTGCTGGGGTCGGCCACGGTGATCGCCTCGTTCGTCTACGGGCTGTGGCTGTTCACCTCCGTGACCGGTGTGCCGCAGAGCGAGCAGGTCCGCGAGCTGCACCTGTTCTCCTGGATCCCGGTCAACGCGCTGCAGGTCGACTTCGGGCTCCGGCTGGACCCGCTGTCCGTGGTGTTCCTGCTGCTGATCACGGGTGTGGGATCGCTGATCCACCTGTACTCGATCGGCTACATGAGCCACGACCAGCAGGGGCGCACCGGTTCGGCCAACACCGAGCGCCGCCGGTTCTTCGCCTACCTGAACCTGTTCGTCGCCTCGATGCTGATCCTGGTGCTGGGCAACGGTTTCGTGACGCTCTACCTCGGCTGGGAGGGCGTCGGTCTGGCCTCCTACCTGCTGATCGGCTTCTGGCAGGGCCGTCCTTCGGCGGCCGCGGCGGCGACCAAGGCTTTCGTGATGAACCGGGTCGGCGACGTCGGCCTGGCGCTGGCGATCTTCCTGCTGTTCGCCAACCTCGGCACCACCCAGTACGCGGAGGTCTTCGCCCGCGCCGGTGAGCTCTCGCCGGGCGTGCTGCTGGCGATCACGCTGCTGCTGCTCCTCGGCGCCTGCGGCAAGTCCGGCCAGGTCCCGCTGCAGGCGTGGTTGCCGGACGCGATGGAGGGCCCGACCCCGGTTTCGGCGCTGATCCACGCCGCGACGATGGTCACCGCGGGCGTCTACCTCGTCGCCCGCTCCAACCCGCTGTTCTCGCTCTCCCCGGGCGGGCAGCTGGCCGTCACCATCGTCGGCGCGGTGACGCTGCTGGTCGGATGCGTCATCGGCTGCGCCTACGACGACATCAAGAAGGTCCTCGCGTATTCCACGGTCAGCCAGATCGGCTACATGATGCTGGCGGTCGGGCTCGGCCCGGCGGGGTACGCGCTGGGCATCATGCACCTGCTCACCCACGGCTTCTTCAAGGCCGGGCTGTTCCTCGGCGCCGGTTCGGTCATGCACGGCATGAACGACGAGGTCGACATGCGCAAGTTCGGCGGCCTCGCCCGGTACATGCCGATCACCTTCGGCACGTTCGGCCTCGGCTACCTCGCGCTGATCGGGTTCCCGTTCCTGTCCGGCTTCTACTCCAAGGACGCCATCATCGAGGCGGCGTTCGGCCAGGAGGGCTGGCGCGGCTGGGTCTTCGGCGGTGCCGCGATGCTGGGCGCGGGCATCACCGCGTTCTACATGACGCGGCTGGTGCTGATGACGTTCTTCGGCGAGAAGCGCTGGAAGAACCTCAAGGCGAGCAACGGGGAGGACTTCCACCCGCACGAGTCGCCGGCGATCATGACCGCGCCGATGATCGTGCTGGCCGTCGGTTCGATCGGGGCCGGCATGTTCCTGGCGGGCGACGACCTGCTGGTGACGTTCCTGTCGCCGTCGCTGGGCGAGCTGCAGGAAGCCCACCACACCGCGATCCCGCACGCGATGATCCCCGTCCTGACGGTGGCCATCTCCGCGCTGGGAGCGGTGATCGCGTGGCTGGTCGTGGGCCGCAAGCCGGTTCCGGTCGAGCGCCCGGCGAAGGTCTCGCCGGTGGTGCGCGCGGCCCGCGCCGACCTCGGCGGCAACGCGCTCAACGACCTCGTCGCGGTGCGCCCGACCTTCGGCCTGACCAAGGGCCTGCTCGCGGTCGACCGCAAGGGCGTCGACGGCACGGTCTCCGGCATCGCCGCGCTGCTGACCTTCAGCTCGGGCCGGATGCGCCGCTGGCAGACCGGTTTCGTCCGGTCCTACGCGCTGTCCATGCTCTTCGGCGGTGTCGTGGTGATCGCCGCCCTGATGGCGGTGGGGATCCCGACATGACGACCTCGCACGGACCCGTTCTGCCCAGTCCTGTTCGGCACAGTGAGCTCCGGGAGGAGATCCGATGACCCTGCTGCTCGCCCTGGTGCTGCTGCCGATCGTCGGGTCGGTGGTGGTGGCGCTGCTGCGCGGCAACGCCGGCGCGGCGAAGTGGACCGCGCTGGGGTTCTCCCTCGCCGAGCTCGTGATCGCCGTCGCCGCGTGGTTCGCCTACGACCCGGCGGGCCCGCGGATGCAGCTGACCAGCTCGATCCCGTGGATCCCGTCGTTCGACATCAACTTCTCGCTCGGCGTGGACGGCATCGCGCTGGTGATGGTCCTGGTCATCGCCGTGCTGATGCCGCTGGTGCTGGGCTACAGCTGGGGCGAGAAGCTGCCCGAGGGCCGCACGCACGGCGGGTTCTTCTCGCTGCTGCTGCTCGAACAGGCGCTGACCGTGGCGGTCTTCGCCGCCACCGACGTGTTCCTGTTCTACGTGCTCTTCGAGATCATGCTGATCCCGATGTACTTCCTCATCGGCGGCTACGGCGGTGAGAACCGCAGCTACGCGGCGGTGAAGTTCTTCCTGTACTCGTTCCTCGGCGGCCTGATCATGCTGGCCTCGGCCATCGGCGCGTACAGCTACAGCGCCCAGGTCACCGGCGAGGGCACCTTCGACTGGGCCAAGCTCGTCCCGATCCTGTCGGACGCCCCGCTGAACGTGCAGATCTGGCTGTTCCTGGGCTTCTTCACCGCGTTCGCGATCAAGGCCCCGCTGATCCCGTTCCACACCTGGCTGCCGGACGCCGCGCAGCAGGCGCCGATCGGAGTCGCGGTGATCGTGGTCGGCGTGCTGGACAAGGTCGGCACCTTCGGGTTCCTGCGCTACAGCCTGCCGCTGACCCCGCAGGCGTCGCTGCAGCTGGCGCCGCTGGTGCTGGTGCTCGCGGTGATCGGGGTGCTCTACGGCTCGCTGCAGGCGTTCGGGCAGACCGACCTCAAGCGCTTCATCGCCTACGTCTCGATCGCGCACTTCGGGTTCATCGCGCTCGGCATCTTCGCGTTCACCTCGCAGGCGCACGTCGGCGCGGTGTCGTACATGATCAACCACAGCATCGCCACGGGCATGCTGATCCTGGTCATCGGCATGATCATCGTGCGCGGCGGTTCGACCCGGATCGCCGATTACGGCGGCATGGCGAAGGTGACGCCGCTGCTGGCGGGCACGCTGCTGATCGCGGGGCTGAGCACCCTGTCGCTGCCGGGCACCAACTCCTTCGTCAGCGAATTCCTCGTGCTGGTCGGGTCTTTCCCGACCCGCCCGGTGTACACGACGCTGGCCACGATCGGCATGGTGCTGGCCGCGGTCTACGTGCTGTGGCTGTACCAGCGGACGATGCAGGGCCCGGTGCGCGGCGACGCGCTGCTGGGCACCGCGACCGGGCCGGGGGCGGTGACCGACCCGAACCGCGAAGGCGCGCACCGGCTCCGGCTGGCCGACCTGGGCCCCCGGGAGATCGCCGTGCTGGCCCCGCTGATCGTGCTGATCATCGGGCTCGGCGTGTACCCGCAGCCGGTGCTGGACGTGATCAACCCGTCGGTCGCGGCAACCATGAGCGAGGTCGGCGTCACCGACCCCGTGACCTCGCAGGGAGGTAACTGACAGTGGTCAAGGGATTCCCGAGCCAGCTGGGTTCCGTCGAGATTCCGCCGATCGACTACGCGGCGATCGCGCCGGTGCTGGTGATCCTCGGTGCCGCCTGCCTGGCGATCCTGGTCGAGGCGTTCCTGCCCCGCCACCAGCGCTGGTCGGTGCAGGTCGGGCTCAGCCTGGCGTCGATCGTCATCGCCGGTGTCGCGCTGGCCGCGTTCGCGCGGTCCGCCGGGACCGGTGTGACCACGCTGTCCGACTCGCTGGCCGTCGACCCGCCGACGCTGTTCCTGTGGGGCACGCTGCTGGCGCTCGGACTGGGTTCGGTGCTGCTGATCGCGGACCGCTCGGTGGAGCCGGGCGGCGCGTTCGTGGCGGAGACGATCCCGGCCGAGGGCCCGGGAACGATGAGCCGCGCCGCCGCGTCGGCGTCCGGGATGCGCACCGAGGTCTTCCCGCTGGCCCTGTTCGCGCTGGGCGGGATGATGGTGTTCTGCGCGGCCAACGACCTGCTGACGATGTTCATCGCGCTGGAAGTGCTGAGCCTGCCGCTGTACCTGATGTGCGGGCTGGCCAAGCGCCGCCGGTTGCTGTCGCAGGAAGCGGCCGTGAAGTACTTCCTGCTGGGCGCGTTCGCCTCGGCGTTCTTCCTCTACGGCCTCGCGCTGCTCTACGGCTACGCGGGCTCGGTGAAGCTGCAGGCGATCGCCGACGCCACCGCCGGTTCGGAGCGCTCCGACACGCTGCTGTTCGCCGGTCTGGGCCTGCTGCTGGTGGGTCTGCTGTTCAAGGCGTCGGTGGGTCCGTTCCACACCTGGACCCCGGACGTCTACCAGGGAGCCCCGACCGCGGTCACCGGTTTCATGGCCGCCTGCACGAAGGTCGCGGCCTTCGGCGGCATCCTGCGCGTGCTGCAGGTCGCCTTCGAGGCGTCCAGCTGGGAGTGGCGCGGCGTGGTCTGGACGATCGCCGTGGTCTCGATGGTGATCGGCGTGGTGCTGGGTCTGACCCAGCGCGACATCAAGCGCATGATCGCCTACTCCTCGGTGGCCCACGCGGGGTTCATGCTGCTGGGCGCGCTCGCGCTGTCCGACCGCGGTCTGGCGGCGACGCTGTTCTACCTGCTCGCCTACGGGTTCACCACGATCGCCGTGTTCGGTGTGATCAGCCTCGTACGCCGGGCCGACGGTGAGGCAACTCACCTTTCGGACTGGGCGGGTCTGGCCAAGCGTTCACCCCTCGTCGCCTGGGTGTTCACCTTCCTGCTGCTCGCTCTCGCCGGCATCCCGATGACCAGCGGTTTCGTCGGAAAGTTCGTGGTCTTCGAGGCCGCCCTGACCGATGGCATGGCACCGTTGGTGGTGGTGGCCCTGGTGGCGAGTGCGGTTGCGGCCTTCTTCTACCTTCGTGTCATCGTGCTGATGCACTTCCAAGAACCGGCTGCTGACGGCCCCACCGTGAGCGTGCCGGGTGCGTTCACGACGGCGGCGATCACGCTGGGCGTGGTCGTGACGTTGTTGCTGGGCGTGCTGCCGACGTTGGCTCTGGACTGGGCGAACGTCGGGGGATTCGTGTCGTAGAGTGCTCGCCCGTAGGGCGATCGTGGGGGAGCGAAGGCGACGGTGACGTGAGCAGGCCAGCGGATGACCCGATCAATGAACTGAGCGCAGCCGGGTTGGGTGGTTTCCAGATCACCGACACCGAGCTGGCCGACTCGGTCAAGCAGGGCATGGCTCGCGTCGAGCAGCTGCTGCACCACGAGGTGCAGAGCGACCTCGACTTCGCCACGCGCACTTCGCTGCACCTGGTGGATGCGGGCGGGAAGCGCTTCCGCCCGCTGTTCGTCCTGCTCGCCGCTCAGTTCGGCGACCCCACGAGCGACGAGGTCGTCAAGTCCGGCGCTGTGGTGGAGATGATCCACCTCGCGACCCTCTACCACGACGACGTGATGGACGAGGCCACCATGCGGCGGGGCGCTACCAGCGCCAACGCCCGCTGGGACAACTCCGTCGCGATCCTCACCGGCGACTTCCTGTTCGCCAAGGCCTCCCAGCTGATCGCCGACCTCGGCGCCGAGGCGGTCCGCCGGATGGCGGCCACCTTCGAGGCCCTGGTCACCGGGCAGATGCGGGAGACCGAAGGGGTCGGCGAGGACGATGACGCCGTCGACTTCTACCTCAGGGTGATCTACGAGAAGACCGGTTCGCTGATCGCGACCGCCGGCCGGTTCGGCGCCTGGTTCTCCGGGGCCGACGAGGCGACCATCGAGTCGCTGGAGCGCATCGGCAAGCTGATCGGCACCGGGTTCCAGATTTCCGACGACATCATCGACATCGCCTCGCCGTCGAAGGAATCCGGCAAGACCCCCGGCACCGACCTGCGCGAGGGCGTCAAGACGCTGCCGATGCTCTACGCGCTGGCCGACGAGAACTGCCCGTCCCGGTTGCGCGAGCTGCTGGGGCGTCCGCTGTCCACCGACGCCGAGGTCGCCGAGGCCTTGGGGCTGCTGCGCGAATCGCGCGGTCTGGAGCGGACTCGCGGCACGCTGCAGGAGTTCGCCGACGACGCCCGCAAGGAACTCGCCTCGCTGCCCGACGTGCCGGCCAGGGAGGCGCTGTCCTCCCTCGTCGACTACGTGGTCGCCCGCACCTGGTGATGCGCTGCTGTCGACGCGCGGTCTGTCTTGAACTCGCCGTCTGATCACGAGCGGGTCAAGGAGGTACCGGGTTGGCTCGCACGCGTGGTAGGAACCCGGGTGTGACCGGCGGAGCTGCTGGAGCCCCGGAGGAGGGACATCTCTCGTGATCACCTGGCTGTTCACCCAGGTGTGGCTGTGGAGCCTCGCCGCTTTCCTGTTCGGCGCGCTCGTCACCTGGGCGTTGTTCGTCAGGCCGTTGCGGCGCAGGCTCAAGGCCGAGCTGGCCAGGCCGCGCTACGCCGAACCCGTCTACGACGAGCCGATCTACGACGAGACGGTTTACGAGACCTACGCGGACGAGCCGGTCACCGAGCACCGGTCTCTGGACCTGCTGGAGCAGCGCTCGCCTCAGTGGGAGGCCCCGGAGGAGCAGCGCTCGCCCCAATGGGAGGCCCCCGAAGAGCAGCGCGCGCCTCAGTGGGAGGCCCCCGAGGACCAGCGTCCGCCCCAGTGGGAGGCGCCGGAGCAGCAGCGCGCGCCCCAGTGGGAGGCCCCCGAGGAGCAGGATCTCGATGAGTGGGACCGCCGGCCGCGCCCGTGGGTCGCTACGGAGACGACCCGCTCCGCTCCGGTGGAGACGCAGCGCCTGCCGGAACCGGAACCGGAACCCGAGCCGGAGGCGCCGTCCGGGGACAACACCTGGTTCCGCAACCCCGAGGTGGAGGAGCCCAGGACCGAGTCGCGCCCGTCGCAGTTCCCGCCGGGAGCCGACGCCGAGGAGGCCGATCAGCTCTCGGGCCAGCTCCGCTCGCTGTTCGAGCCGGAGTCCAGCGGTGACGCCGGGGAGCCCTACAAGCCGCCGATCGGCGCCGACGCCACGCAGGTCATCCCGCCCGTTCCCGGCGAGCAGCCGCAGGCGAGCGGCAGCCTGAACGGCGACGGTACCGAGGCCAAGCCGCTGCCGAAGCGCACTCCGCAGCCGCGCTCCGACTCGGCCGTGCAGGCCGATCCGCCGAACATCCCGGACTCGCTGCGGCAGCGCGTCCAGAGCGGTGAACCGCTCTCGCGCGGTGACGAGGGCGCGGAGCCCCCGGAGATCAACCTGGTCGACAACCCCGACGACTCCGCTCCGCTTCCCCGCCGGACCCCGGGCGCAGGCCCGCACCCGGGCCGCGACGCCAAGTGGGAGAAGCCCTCGGAGACCTCACAGGCGCAAGAACCCGTCCCGGACCGCCCGGAACCCCGCCGGGCCGGGGCCGAGGCGCCTCGCCCCGCGCCCGCTCAGGCCCCCGCCTCAGCAGGCCCGATGATCAAGGGGCATTCGGCGTCCCGCACGTACCACACCCCGGACTCGCCGCAGTACGACCAGATCAGCGCGGACGTCTGGTTCCGCACGCCCTCCGACGCCGAGATCGCCGGCTTCGAGTCCTGGAACCGCTCCTGAGCTCACCCGCGGTTCAGTCGGTCTGGGGCTGGCGTTCGAGCAGGCGCGAGAGGACGACCGTGGAGACCGTGCGGGAGATGAAGTCGACCTCGCGGAGCCGTTCCATCGCCTCCTCCAGGTGATGGATGTCGGCCGCGCGCAGGTGCACGATGGCGTCCGCCTGCCCGGAGACCGTGTAGGCGGCGACGACCTCCGGCAGCGGTTCCAGCCCGGTCCGGATCCGGTGCGCGGGGACGTTGCCGTGGCAGTGGACCTCCACGAACGCCTCCGTTCCCCAGCCCAGCGCCTCGGGATCGACCACTGCGGTGAACCCCTGCAGAACGCCCTGGTCGAGCAGCTTGTCGACCCGTCGCTTCACCGCGGGCGCGGACAGTCCCACGTCCGAACCGATCTCCGCGTAGCTCGCGCGAGCGTCGGAAACCAGGTGCGAAATGATTCGTTGGTCCAAGGCGTCCATGCGCAACATTCTGCCGTAAATGACGAACGGAGCGGCGTTGATGGTAGGTATCCGTAGCGCTTAGATTTCGATTCATGACGGCAACAGCGGCGCGACCCGCCGAAACGCTCGCGGCCAAGCAGGCCACCACCCGCCACTTCCTGATGTGCCCGCCCGCGTACTTCACCGTCGAGTACGTGATCAACCCGTGGATGAACCCGGACGAACCGGTGGACGCGGCGCTGGCGATGGCGCAGTGGGAAGAGCTGAAGGACACCTACGTGCGGCTCGGTCACACCGTGGACACCATCGAGCCGCAGCCCGGCCTGCCCGACATGGTCTTCGCCGCGAACTCCGGCACGGTGATCGAAGGCCGCGTGCTCGGCTCGAAGTTCCGGGCTCCCGAGCGCGCCGCGGAGGCCGAGCACTTCCGCCGCTGGTTCGTCACCCGCGGCCACCGCGACCTGGTGATGCCGACCCGGATCAACGAGGCGGAGGGTGACTTCGCCTGGACCGGTGAGGTGCTGCTGGCCGGGACCGGGTTCCGCACCGACCCCGCAGCGCACGCCGAGGCGCAGGAGGCCCTGGGCGTTCCGGTCGTCTCGCTCAACCTGGTCGACGAGCGCTACTACCACCTGGACACGGCCCTGTTCGTGCTGGACAAGGGACCGAACGCGCAGATCGCCTACTACCCCGGCGCCTTCTCCGAGGGCTCGCGCCGGGTGCTGGCGCGGATGTTCCCGGACGCGGTGATCGCCGACGAGGCCGACGCCTCCTGCTTGGGCCTCAACGGGGTCTCCGACGGCCACCACGTGGTGCTGCCGTTCGAGGCGACGGGCCTGGCCGGGCAGTTGGAGGAACGCGGGTACGAGGTGATCGGGCTCGACATCTCCGAGCTCCGCAAGTCCGGTGGCGGCCCCAAGTGCTGCACCATGGAACTGCACGCCTGAACCGGGAGAACGGCTGCGCGAGGTGCTCGTGCAGCCGTTCTCCGCGCAGTCACACCATGACCGCCTGAACGCCCAGCTCGATGCTGACCGTCGGGCCGACCACCGCGATGCCCTTGGCGAGCGTGGCCTGCCAGTTCACCGAGTAGTCCTCGCGGCGCAGGGTCGCCGTGGCGTCGCAGGCGACCCGCAGGTCGCCGTCGAACCCGGGACCCTGGAACGTGCGTTGCCCCAGGTAGACCGTGGACAGTTCCACCGGGCTCGTGGTGCCGCGCAGGGTGAGGGAGCCGTTGACCTTCCAGCGGTCCGCGCGCACGTGGGTGAGCCGGTCGCTGCGGAAGTGGAGCTGCGGGTGCGACTCGACGTCGAGGAAGTCCGCCGACCGGAGGTGGTCGTCGCGCATCTTCACGCCGGTGTCGATGGAGGCGGCCTCCATGACGACCTCGATCCGCGAGTCCTCGAACCGGGGCGCCACGTCGATCACGCCGTCGAACCGCCGGAACTCCCCGTGGATCTTGGACAGCCCGATGTGCTGCGCGACGAACCGGATCTCGGTGTGGTACGGGTCGAACCGGTAACGGCCGGGCTGCGGCAGCTGCAGCGAGTCGTCCGGCTCCACTCCGATGCTGCCTAGCGGGGAGTGCTGGTTGACCTGCACCTGAATCCGAGTGCTGTGGCGGCGGAAGCCGCCGGAGGTGAGCGACAACCGGTGCGTGCCGGGGGCGACGGCGAGGGCGAAGCCGCCGTAGGAGTCGGTCTTGGTCTCACCGATGACCTGGTTGAGCCGGTCGACGATGGTGACGTTCACGTCGGGGAGGAGTGAGCCGCGATCGTCGTGCACCTGCCCGCTCACCAGACCGCTGTCCAGTGGCGTGGGGTGCAGGGAGAATCCGCCGCGGGGGGAGCGCGCCGGGGTGCCGGGGCTGGCCGACAACCGTCGGCGCAGCTTGGCGAGGACCATTGAGATTCCCTTCTGAGCATCCTCCGGGAGGGGGAAGCGGAGGAACGATTTCGGTTTCAATCACTGGGCATTTCAGCCTAGATCGACCATCGAGTTCACCCGATCGGAGGGCGTAGTTGCATTCCGCACATTCGTTCAGCGGAACCAGCCGTCGACGCCAAGCGTTTTCCAGTTGAATCACGGGCGGAGGCATGAGGTGCACAGTCATTTCAACGGTCTGAAGACCGCGGTGCTGCTCGGCGGGATGAGCGCGCTGGTGCTGCTGGTCGGTGCGATCTTCGGTCGGGCCGGACTGGTCATCGCGCTGGTCGTGGCGCTGGGCATGAACGGGTTCGCCTACTTCAACTCGGCGAAGCTGGCCTTGCGGTCGATGCACGCCAGGCCGGTCTCGGAAGCCGAGCAGCCGGCCATGTACCGGATCGTGCGCGAGCTGGCGACCTCGGCGCGGCAGCCGATGCCCTCGCTGTACATCAGCCCGACCCGCGCCCCGAACGCGTTCGCGACCGGCCGCAACCCGCGCAACTCCGCGGTGTGCTGCACGACCGGGATCCTGGAGCTGCTCGACGAGCGCGAGCTGCGCGCCGTGCTCGGCCACGAGCTCTCGCACGTCTACAACCGCGACATCCTGATCTCCAGCGTGGCCGGAGCGCTGGCCAGCGTCGTGACGTTCCTGGCGAACTTCGGACTGCTCTTCGGCATGTTCGGCGGCAGCGACGAGGACCGCCCGAACCCGTTCGCGATGCTGCTGGTGGCCCTGCTGGGGCCGATCGCGGCCGCGGTGGTGCAGATGGCGGTCAGCCGGTCCCGGGAGTACCAGGCCGACGCCTCGGGCGCTCAGCTCACCGGCGATCCGCTGGCCCTGGCCTCGGCCCTGCGCAAGCTGCAGCTGGGGACGCAGGCGGCGCCGCTGGCCCCCGAACCGCAGCTGGTGTCGCAGTCGCACCTGATGATCGCCAACCCGTTCCGCCCGGGCGAACGCTTGACCAGGTTCTTCTCGACGCACCCTCCGATGGACGAGCGCATCGCGCGGCTGGAGGGCATGGCGGGCAGGCAGCTGCCCCCGATCCACTAGGCGCCCGCCTTGCGGGCGACCTCCATCACGTACTCGCCGTACCCGGACTTGACCTGCTTGGCGCCGAGCTCGTAGCAGGCCTCGGCTGAGATGAAGCCCATCTTCAGCGCGATCTCCTCCAGGCAGGCGATCCGCACGCCGGTGCGGTGCTCGAGCACCTGCACGAACTGCCCGGCCTCCAGCAGCGAGTCGTGCGTCCCGGTGTCCAGCCAGGCGAAGCCGCGGCCGAGCTCGGTCAGGTGCGCGCTGCCTTCTCGCAGGTAGGCGAGGTTGACGTCGGTGATCTCCAGCTCGCCTCGCGGCGACGGGGAGAGTCCCTTGGCGATGTCGACCACGGCGTTGTCGTAGAAGTACAGCCCGGTGATCGCCATGTTCGACCTGGGCTCGGTGGGCTTCTCCACGATCGACAGCAGCTTGCCGTCCGCGTCGACCTCGCCGACCCCGTACCGCTGCGGATCCCTCACCGGATACCCGAAGAGGGTGCATCCGCGCAGGTCACGAACGCAGTCGCGGAGGATTCCGGAGAAGCCCTGGCCGTAGAAGATGTTGTCGCCGAGCACCAGCGCGACGGACTCGTCGGAGACGAAGTCGGCCCCGATGACGAAGGCTTCCGCCAGCCCGTTGGGCTGCGGCTGCTCGGCGTAGGAGATCTCCAGCCCGAACTGCGATCCGTCGCCCAGTAAACGCCGGAAGAGCGGCAGGTCGGACGGGGTGGAGATCAGCAGGACCTCCCGGATGCCCGCGAGCATCAGCACCGAGACCGGGTAGTAGATCATCGGCTTGTCGTAGACCGGGAGAAGCTGCTTCGACACGGCCTGGGTGAGCGGGTGCAACCGAGTCCCGCTGCCTCCGGCCAGCACGATCCCCTTCACACAGCACCTTCCCGATCAGCCGGCGCGGCGTCCCCGCCCCGAACCCGACGACGAGCGTATCCGGGCGAGGCCGGGAGGGGACATCCGCGCAGCTCCGAGGCGGGTTCCCGCCAGGGCTGGGTGGGCGCCGGGCGGTTTTGGTCCGAACTGATCGGGCAGAAGGGACATCGATCATGGACGGTTCGGACCAAAACCGCCCCGAGGGCCTACCGGTAGTTCTCGAACTGCAGGGCGACGTCGAAGTCGGAGGACTTCAGCAGCGAGATGACGGCCTGCAGGTCGTCCTTCTTCTTGCCGGACACGCGCAGCGCGTCGCCCTGGATCTGCGCCTGGACGCCCTTCGGGGCCTCGTCGCGGACCTTCTTGGAGATCTTCTTCGCGATCTCCTGCGAGATGCCCTGCACGATCTTGCCGGTGACCTTGTAGATCTGGCCGGAACTCGCCGGTTCGCCCATGTCCAGGGCCTTCAGCGAGATGTTCCGCTTGATCAGCTTCTCCTTGAAGACCTCGATCGCGGCCTTGCAACGCTCCTCGGTCTCCGATTCCAGGACGACCGCGTCCTCACCGGACCAGGAGATCTTGGTTCCTGTGCCGCGGAAGTCGAACCGGTTGGCGAGCTCCTTGGCCGCCTGGTTCAGCGCGTTGTCCACCTCCTGGTGATCCACCTTGCTGACCACGTCGAAGGACGGGTTTGCCACCTTGACTACCTCCCGGTTGAGCCGCTGTTCAGGTCTGCCTGAACACGCTACCGGGATCCGAGGAGATCCCACTTGTTACCCGCGACGTCGCGGAAAACGACCACCCGGCCGTAGGGCTCGGTCCGGGGCTCGCCCAGGAACTCCACCCCGGCCTCGACCATCCGCCGGTACTGCGCGTCGAAGTCGTCGACCTGCAGGAAGAAGCCCACACGGCCCCTGGTCTGGTTCCCCACGGCCGCCGCCTGCGCGTCCCCATCGGCCTTCGCCAACAACAACCCTGTCCCGGCGTTCGGCGGCTGAACCACAGCCCACCGCTTCTCCCGCCCATCGTTGGTCAACGAAGGTGAATCCTCCACGAGCTCGAACCCGAGCACACCCACGAAGAAAGCGATCGCCCGGTCGTAGTCGTCCACCACGAGAGAAACCAAAGAGATCCGCATCAACCCATCCTCCACCCAGCCAACGCCAGGTGGAACCGGATCAGCCCGAGCCCACCCCTCCCCAGGACGTACCGGATTACCCCGGTAATCGGGAGGCGGATTACCGCCGTAATCAGGTCCCCGAATACGGCCGTAATCGGGGGCGGAACCCGCCGTCATCGTGAAACTTGCCGCACGAGGTCGAGATCAGCGACCGTCTCCTGCTGCGCCTCAGCGCCGGCTGAAGACCGGCTGGGGTGAGCAGGCCCCATCCGGACAGCGCGAATCGAGCGCAGCTCGTCGAAAAGTCGGTTTCCGAAGGCGATGCCCCGCTGCGTGGCAAGTCACTCACAGGGGTGAACCGCCTCGACATGCGGGCGAGGCCGTCTACCGTCGGCCTATGCCCTTACCGGGTGATGAGGATCGGATTCCGTGGCGGGTCGTGTGCGACCAGGCCGCATCCGCGATGACGGTGCTCGACCTGGAGGGGCGCTTCCTCTACGTCAACCAGGCCCTGTGCCGTCTCCTCGGCTACGAGCGGGACGAGATCGTCGAGAACCACCGCCACCACTACATCCACCCTGACGACACGGTGGGGCTCGACATGATCGGCGACGTGCTCGCGGAGCCCTCGGGCGAGGTCTCCCACGAGTTCCGATGCGTGTGCGCCGATGGGCGGGTCATCTGGTTGCTCCTGTCCGCATCGGTCATCCGGGACGACGAAGACCGTCCGCTCTTCATCGTGACCCACGCGCAGGACATCACAGACCGGCACGAATCCAACTACCGATGGCAACGGACGTTCGCCAACGCTCCCATCGGGATGGCACTGCTGGACGCGCACGGGGTGTGGACAGAGGTCAACGCCGCCTTGTGCGAGTTGGTCGGTTATAGCCACGACGAGCTGGTGGACCGGGATCCCACCGACCTCACCTACCCGGACGAGGAGGTGAGCGCGGCGCTCGCCGATGTCTTCGAGGGGCGCATCGACCGGGTGAGCGTTGAAACCCGCTACCGGCACAAGGCCGGGTACCCGGTCTGGCTGCTCATCCGGGTCAGCGCGGTACCAGGCCCGGAGGGCGCGCCGGTGTGCGTGGTCGGCCAGTACGAGGAGATCGGTGATCGGCGCATGTCGGACGAGCACCTCGCGCACTTGGCCCTGCACGATCCGCTGACCGGGTTGGCCAACCGCGCCCTGTTGGCCGATCGGCTGGATCACGCACTTGCGGAGCTACCACGCGACGGGGGAGTGCTCGCCGTGATGCTGGTGGACCTCGACAAGCTGAAGGAGACCAACGACGGCCATGGGCACGCCGTCGGCGATCAGCTCCTGATCTCGGCGGGTGACGCGCTGCTGCACGCCGCGCGGACCGGTGACACCGTGGCTCGCGTCGGGGGAGACGAGTTCGTGGTGGTCAGCCGCGTGCCCGATCTCGCGGCGGCGGAGGCGCTTCGCGATTGCGTGGAGAAATACCTGAAGACCGACGTCGTCGTGTCGGGCTGCCGGGTTTCCCTGCAGGCGAGCGTCGGGCTTGCCACCACGACCTTCCCGGCGCTCTCCCGCGTGGAGCTGCTGGACGCCGCCGACCGCGACATGTACGTCCGCAAAGCTCGGAGCCGAAGCTAGAGGGCCTGAACTTTGTGGCGCGCATTTGGCCGGCTCGTCGTACATGGCTGGACTGCAAAGCTTCTCGGGTTGGTCGGCTCTCGGCTCAGCGTTGGTAGCTGTAGCGGTAGCTGCCGTACGGCGTGGTGCAGGTGGTGGTGTCGCCCTTCTGCACGCAGCTGGTGCCCGGAGCCCGGTAGCTGAAGGAGCCCTCGTCACGCGGGGTCTTCGAACTGGGTTTCTGCGTCGTGGACTTGTTCTTCTTTTGGAGATCACGGGCTGCTCGGAGATCACCTCGCCGTCGCGGGTGATGACCAACTCCTTGGAGTTGATGGTGTAGACGTGGCCATCGTTCTCCTCGGTCTCGTACGTCCCGGCGGAGATGCGTTCGGCAGGAAGGGTGATCGACCCGGCCGCGCTGGAGCCGCGGTAGTAGACCTGCCCGGAGATTTTGCACAGCTGCACGCGCGACTGCTTGGTCCGATACGTCGCAAAGCAGTTGTCCCCCTTCTCCTGAACTGCCGAGCTCTGCGACTGGGCAGGCTGAATCGAGGGGTCAGCTGCAGCGGCCGTAGTCCCGAGGCACAGGAATGAGCCCGCCAGGGTTAGGGCGACGAGTGATTTGCGCATCGGTGATCACCTCAAGGCCAGACTCGGCAAAGGGCGTCGGCGTGTGAAGAGCCGAAGGGCCTCGGGAGGGCCGGCCAGCCGGGCGCAGGCTTGCGCTGTGAGAACGCTGTGATCAGCTTCGGGCTGGTGGCGATCCCGGTCGGGCCGTCCAAGCCGCATTGGGTGTGGCCAGACATTGTCCAGAAGCTCTCGTGCTGAGCCCGCTGGGAGTCGTACACAGCCGGACAACGCGAAACAGCCCCCTGACCGCTTAGTAGCAGGTCAGGGGGCCGTTTTCGGTGGGTGCCGGGTGGAGGATTCGAACCTCCGAAGGCAATGCCGGCTGATTTACAGGCTCACGGTCGGAGGCGCTTTGAGCTGCGAAAACGCCCCATATCGGTTTAGCTTGGCCAGGGATCGGCCATAGCGGCCTTGTGCAGGGTCCTGGGATGCGACGCAAGATCGTGTTGCCCTGGCATTGGAGGGGGCATGGATCGCAGCTTTTTCGTCTCGTTGTTCGTGAGCTTGCTAGCGCTTGCCGGTGTGTTGTTCAGCAGCCTGGTAAGCCTTGGCGGTGTGTTGTTCGCCACGTTGTGGCGGGAAGGTAAGGAAGACACGCGGCGAGAGCAAGAGAGGGAAGCTGAGCGTAAGGCCCGCGAGGACGAGCGTGAACTCGAGCGTGAGCGCCGTTGGCTTGAACGTAAGTTGGCTGCTTACACGGAGTACCTCACTCGGGTCAACAGCTTGGAACGCAGTTGTGGGGACATACGGGAAGGGCGGCTGGCTGTGCGCGCCGATGGGCCTTCGGAAACCCTTGAAGCGCTCTTCAGCTCGACCGAGGAGCTTGGACTCCTGGTACCCCCGAACATCCATCAGAAGCTGGAGACGCTGACCTTTGTATGCGCCAATCTCCTCTTTCACTCCCGAACGCTGGCTGAGGCTGACCTTGATCGAGTGGACCTGACTGAGCGAAAGGCCATCCTTGAGGTCATTAACAAAGCAAAGGATGCTCTGCAGCGAGAACGCAAAGAGTTCATGCAACTAGCGGGTAGGGACCTCGGGAGGCAAGCCAGCCAAACTGCCCCCGAAGGGTCCTGAACGCCTGTGTCTAGCCAGGAAGAGATGGCCACCGGACGGTGACGACGACGGAGTCCTCTTCTGCCTCCCATGAGTGTTCAACGCCTGGTCCCCACACGAGGTAGTCGCCCTGGCGCTGCAGGAGGGCCCTGCCGTCGGTGAGGTAGACGTGGAACTTGCCTTGGATGAGCATCACGAGAGTGGTGCGTCGATCATCGGGAGCCCACTCGGGGCGCTTCTCGCCTGCTGGGTGAGTGCCCCACTTGACCTCGACGTCCTTGGAGTGGCGTACACCCTCGCTGGGGTCGATGAAGTGGCCGAGGATCCAGCCGCGGCGCTCGCTGCCGTCGTCTGCGGCGTTGCCGGTGTACCACTGGGTCATTACTGGATCTCCCATTCGATTGCTGGGGCGTCGACACGGGGGCTGTCTAGCTCGGAAAGCCTCCGCAATCCTTGCAGGAAGGCGAACAGGCCCTCGTTGCTCCATGCCACGTCTGCGGCCAACTCGGCAAGTAGCTCGCGGTCCATGCTGGAGAACTGCTGGAGCCTGCTCGACTCCCAGTTGGCCTCCACTTGCCCGCCGAACCGCTGCCAGAACTCCTCGTCCTGGATAACGATCAGGCTGGCGAACTCGTAGTTGCCGCTGACCAGGTTCAGGCCGAGGCCGGTGCACTCCATGAGCCATTGGTCGCTGTTCTCGGTAAGCCAGCGCATCGGCGCGGAGAGCCTGCTCGGGTGCATGGGGTCGGCGCTGCGTTGCGGCGAAATCGTGTTGTCGACGTCATCCCGACCGAACAGCTCCTCCTCCATCTCCCGCTGCAACGTGAGGCCGATCTGTGTGTCCTCGCGCTGGTCGATGAGCGGTTCGTGGAAGGACTTCGGGATGGGTGCGAGTCGGCGCGAAGCATTCAGTACGTTTCCGCCGCGTTCTTGGACGAGAAGCACGTAGTCAGCGGGCCGCCGCCCGCGTGCCGGCCGCGCGATCGCGCAGAGCGCCAGTGGCCCACCGGCGCAGAGCCGTTGCCGGGTGTCGAGGACTGAGCCAGCGTCTGGAAGGTAGTGGTCTCGCAGCGGCAGATCGCCGGGCCGTGTTGAGCGTCCCTCGGCTATCGCGTCGACCATCTCGCCTTCGAGTAGGTCCATCGTCAACGCGTACTGGACGAACTCGGCGATGCCGAACGAGCCACGGAGCTTGCCCGGACCGACGTCGGCTTCGAGTAGCCGGTACAGCGAGGCATTGACCAGGCGGGTGTCCTCTTCGAGGGTTTCTGCGATCCGCTGAATGGCCTTGTCCGTAGCGAAGTCGTCCAGGGCAGCCTCGTACTCAGGCGCCTTTCGTTCGAGATCGAGCTGGTCATTTTCGGGTGTGAGCACGCACCGCAGATCCAACCAATCCGCGCTGGTGAGAACGCTGGTGATCGCGCTCTGCTCCTGCTCGATCCGGGCGGCGTAGGTGCCCCATCCTGCTGGAGCTCCGGCGTAGTAGTCCTGCAGAGCGGTCGCGAGTTGATGCTGATCCACGCGGCTGCGGCGGGAACGTCGGTCGCGCAGCGCGTTCGGCTCCAAAGCGGCGATGCGGGCGAGCACTTCCTTGCGTGCGGTACCGCTCGACCAGCCTGCCTTCTGTTCAACCCAGTCAAGCGCTGCACCCACGTTTGGATCAGTGCTCATGCGCCGTTCCGCTTCGGTCGTGTCGCGTCCAGCAGGTGCGTCCGCAGTGCCGGTCAGAGCCGTCTCTCCGGGCCTCCCACGCGCCAGAAGCAGAGAAAATCTTGCTTTGACCTGGTCGTCTGCTTGATGCAGCACCGTGTCGAGTGCTTGCTGAAGCTCGCTTCCCGGTTCCGTGTCCGGGTTCCCGTTCCACTTTGCGACCGTTCGCACCGCCGTTCCGAGGCGATCTGCGAAGGCTTCGTTGGTCAGCCGCAATGCCCGCTGAAGCGCATTGGCTCGTCCGCCCGTCCAAATGTCGACGACGTCCACTCTCGCTAGCTCCTGTCGGCCGGGTGCATCGCGAGTGCACTGCTGGTGCATCGCTGGTTCATCAGATTTCCGCAGGTCACGGGGTTGAATAACTGGTGTCAGACGGAAACAGACACCAGGGAGGTCCACCGTGATCGAAGCGTCAGCCGAGTCACCGACCGGCTTCGGACTGGGCTTGCTCGACGGCCTCGACCCGCAGCCGAAGCTCCCGCAGCTCATCGCGGATCGCCTGCAACTCGGATGCCTCGCCATCGGCGGTGTCGACGGGCTTGGCGTTGACGAACGTGCCGCGTCCGCTCACCGAGGTCAGTACTCCCTCGTGCTGAAGCTTCTTGACGGCAACGTGAACGGTCAGCTCGGCGACGCCGTAGTCCTCAGCGAGCGAGCGCAGGGACGGAAGCTTCTCCCCGACCTGCACCTCCCCGGACGTGATCCGGCGTCGTAGGTCGTCCTCGATCTGTGCGCTCAGCGGCTGAGCGCTCTGCTGGTTGATCGCCACAACGCCAGGTTAACCCGGAACACCTCATCCGCACTAGTGCGCCACAAACACCCCTTGACAGCTAGCGCACTAATGCGCCTTAATGTGCCTAAGTCGAACGACAGGAGCCAGAGATGCGTAAGTCCCCCGAGGCACGTAGCACCGCCATCGAAGAGCCGTTGGAGGGCGAGCGAGCCGCGTTGGCTACGGACCGGATCGCGGTGAAGCTCGAACTCGATGTCCTTGATGCCGAGACCGCCGTGCTGGAGTCGGAAGCTCTGGGCATCACGGATGTGGTCGCGATGCGGCGCTTGGACCGTGCCCGTAGCGAGCTGCGCAAGTTCTTGGCGCGGCGACAGTGGGCTCGGGCTCTGTCGGCCGCCCCGGCCTCCATCGACGGCGGTGCTGCCGCATGAGCCGCCGGACTGCGCTGCAGTGGGTTGAACTGCCGGACGGGCGCTGCGAACTGGGGTGGATCGACCACGGGTTGCCGACGTTCAGGTTCGGGCACGCGCCGTCTGGTCTGGCCACTCGCCGTCAGCTGCGCGAGGCCGGGTTGTGTCCGGGTGGGCAGGGCATCGTCGCCCAGATCACCTGGAAGCGCGGTCGACGGTGGGCCGGGTTGTACCGCATGGACCTGGCGAAGCCCAAGCGTCGTCCGAGTCTCGGCCAGCAACTCGCCGTCTGTAAGGCCCTTCGCGCCAGGCGTACGTGCCCGACCTGCCCGGCCGGGCAGCGAGTCAAGGACTACTACCTGCCCACCAGCCCTCGGCGGTGCTTCGACTGCCTTCGCCACGCCGAGGAAATCGCCCAGCTCGCTGCGTAATTCGCTGAAGTCCGTCCTGATTGGAGAGTCGCTGTGATTACCTACAACGTTCTGATCGGACTGATCATCGTGATCCTCATCCTGGCGCGCAAGCGCATGGATTGGACGCAGCTCATCGGTGGCATGGCACTGGCGTTCCTGCTGCTGCCGACCGTCGTCGGCGGGCCGATGGCCGACGTGACGCACACGTTCGCCACCGCGATCACCAATGCCGCCAACGGGGTGCTGGCCGACGTCGGCGTCAGCTAGCCGCCCTGCTTCCCAAGGGTGAACGAACTGCAAAGCATCAAGGATCGAAGGGACAGCTACTGATGGGCAAGAGCAACCCCTGGCACACGATCGTCAAGAAGTCCTGGTGGGACGGCTCAATGATCACCCTGTGCGGCCAGAAGATTCCGAGCGGCAGAGGCGAAACCGATACCTGGTACCTGCCCCGCACCGGACCCAGTTGCACAGCCTGCGAATCCGCCAAGAAGCGCGGCAAGTAGCCGCGCCCCGGCCCGGCAGTCATTCCGCCAAGAACCACCTGCCGGGCCGGGCTCCTCACCACCTATCCAGCAGTTAGGAGACCACCAGCATGCCCACCCCATCTCCTGATGGCCACAACCAGGTGCGCCGGTACCCGGTGGCCCAGAACGAGACCGATCCACGGTTCACCATCGGCCTGATCATCGAGGTCGCGGAGGTCCTGCAGCAGCACGGCTATCCCCGTATCGAAGCCGCCAACGCCGCTGACTTTGTAGAGCTGCAACTGGCGCTGTTCGCGTTCCTCTACACCGGAGGGGGTGAGCTGGCATGAGCGCACCGAGCACGACGCACAGCGCCTACCCGCCCGCAGTTGACGAGTTGGTGCCGCGTGCCCGCCAGTTGGCGACAGATCTGGGTCGAGTGCCCTCGCGGAACCGATTGATGAGCGAGTTCCGCATCGGTGCGAAGAAGGCCACCGCGTTGCTGAAATACCTCGACGGTGAACCTGCCGGGGGCGACGAGACCAAGGCCGCCCAGTCTGACCGTGAGGCGAACTCGGTCCGCTTGCACGTGGTGCCGGAGACCGTCGAGTCCGACCGGACTGCCGCGAGCCCGGCCCCCATCGATGCGCCGACCCTGCCGAGCGCCGTACCGGCCACGCAGGAGTCGGCCGAGCTCGGCCACGAGCCGGACCAGACTTCGGGGTCGGCGACTCCGGAGGTGACCGCCGCTGCTGACGCGTCGGGTCAGGTGAAGGCATCCGCAAACCCGGGCACGGGACCGGAGGCTGAAGGGCGTCCGGCGGTGCGGGTTCCGGCGAGCTGGCCAGTTCTGCTGCTGGCGCTTCCGGCGTTCGTCGCGATCTGGTCCGGCTGGGTCGGACTGGGTTCATTGACCGGGTTCGGCATGGTCCGCCCGCTGCCCGGTATCGCCGACTGGTTCGCGATCAACACGGCGATCACGTTGCCGATCGGAGTCGAAACCTACGCCGCCTACGCCTTGCGGGTCTGGCTATCGGGCGCAGTCCCATCTCAGGCGCGCCGGTTCGCGAAGTGGTCTGCACTTGGCTCGCTCGCGCTGGGTGCGCTGGGACAGATCGCTTATCACCTCATGACCGCCGCTGGGGTCACACACGCCCCGTGGTGGATCACCACCGTCGTCTCGTGCCTGCCCGTGGCCGTGCTGGGCATGGGCGCCGCCTTGACCCACCTTCTGCACACCCCCAGCTCCGACGTTCCCACCGCGACCGATGGGGAGGCTCGCCGATGACTGAGCACCACCACGACCACGAGCACCACGACAACCGCGATGAGCAGCACGCCGAGTCCGGCGAGGACGCCCGCGTGTACCCGTTCCCTGGCAAGCCTGAACAGCCTCCGGCAAATGCCGAAGCCACTGACACCGGTCGTGAGGTCGAGCCGGTGGGTCAGATCTTGGAAGGCGAGCTGGTTGGCGAGAGCGACAAGGACAGCTCGGAGCGGGTGGATTCGCCCGACACCGAGGAAGGCCCGTCGTTTTGGGAGCGGCTGAACCGAGCAGAGCGGCGGGCGGTCCTGCCGAAGTGGCTGTCCTCGCGCGACCAGCTGCGTGAGGCCGCGAAGTGGATGACCGGGCACTACACCCACGCTGCCGCGTACCACGCGGCTCGCTGCCCGGTCTACGCGGCGAAGCTGGCCAGCCAGGCTCCGCGCGGTACGGCTCGCCTGACGTCGGGTCTGGCGCGGTGGGTCTTCGATGCTGAGGGCCAGCCACTGCGCAGCGCTGCCGCCCGGCGGGAAGACGCAGCTGAATATCTGCGGCTGACGACCCAGCGCGACCACCGGGTCCGCACCCGGCTGGCGCTAACCCTGCCCGTGCTGCTGGTCGGCCTGCCGATCGCTGCCTACCTGGTCACCGGTCTGCCCACCCTGCTGTCCTGGCTGGTTGCCGCAGGCGTGATGCTGGCGCTGGGCGCGGCCGGTGGACACAGGGACCGGCCGATCGCAGGCCGGGCGGTGGTGTCGACGCAGGTGGCCAAGCTGACCAGCGACATCGTGGAACGCGCACTTGCGTCGCTGGGCATCGCCGAAATCAACAAGGTCATGGGGCCGCGAGGCCACGGGATCGCCTTCCCCAAGCCCATCACCCGTGAGGGTCCGGGCTGGCGTGCCGACATCGACCTGCCCCACGGGGTGACCGTGCCGGACATCGTCGAGCGCCGGGAAAAGCTCGCCTCCGGGCTGCGCCGCCCGCTGGGTTGCGTCTGGCCCGAGGCCGATGGCACCGAACATGCCGGCCGCTTGGTGCTGTGGGTCGGTGACCAGGACATGGCCAAGGCCAAGCAGCCCACCTGGCCTCTGCTGAAGAAGGGCACCGCCGATCTGTTCAAGCCGGTCCCGTTCGGCACCGACCAGCGCGGCAGGCCCGTGTCCATCACGTTGATGTACGCCAACCTGCTCATTGGCGCGATGCCGGGCGTGGGCAAGACGTTCGCGCTGCGGGTGCTGCTGCTGGCCGCAGCACTGGACGCCCGCGCCGAGATGCGGGTCTTCGAGCTCAAGGGCACCGGTGACCTGGAGTCTCTGGAGAAGGTGGCGCATCACTACGGGTCCGGGCCGGATGACGGCACGGTTGAGGCAACCCTCGAATCGTTGCGCGAGGTCTACAAGGACCTGGAGACGCGGGCCGCCACGATCACCCGGCTGGCGCGCGAGAACAAGGCCCTCGTCCCCGAGAACAAGGTCACCCCCGACCTCGCGGGACGTAAGGACCTCGGGTTGCACCCGCTGGTGTTCGCCATCGACGAATGCCAGGAGCTGTTCTCACACCCAGAGTTCGGCAAGGAAGCCGGTGAGCTCGCCACGGCCATCATCAAGCGCGGCCGTGCGCTGGGCGTAATCCTCATTTTGGCCACGCAGCGCCCGGACAAGGACAGCCTGCCCACCGGGGTGTCGGCCAACGTCGGAATCCGGTTCTGCCTTCGTGTGATGGGACAGATCGAAAACGACATGGTGCTGGGCACCTCGATGTACAAGAACGGCGTCCGGGCCTCGACGTTCACCGCCAAGGACAAGGGCATCGGCTACCTGGTCGGCAACGCTGAAGACCCGCAGATCGCACGCTCGGCCTATGTGGACAACCCAGCCGCCGACACCATCACCGACCGCGCCCGCGCCGCTCGGCACGCCGCCGGAACGCTGTCCGGCCACGCCCTCGGCGAAACCACCCGCACCGAACGCGCCGACACGCTGCCCGAGGACCTGCTGAGCCTTCTCGGCCCGGACGAGGACAAGGTCTGGACCGAAACCGCCGCCACCCGGCTCGCCGGAACCTGGCCCGAGGTCTACGGCTCCATGACCGCCGACCAGCTCACTGCCTCGCTCAAGCCCCACGGACTCAAGACCAACCGGCAGGTCTGGGGCACCGACGACGGCGGACAGGGCCGCAACCGGCGTGGTTTCCACCGCGCCGACCTCGCCCAGATTGTTGCGGAGCGTAACCGAAAGCGGGATGCCGGATAGGCCCAGCGGGGCCGCTAGACCTAGCACCCCCACCCGCTAGACCTAGCGGCCCCGCTAGCGCCCGCGCACCACACCTGCCCAGCACGCTAGCCACTAGCGCGCTGCGGGGAGACCTGTCCCAAAAACCCTGGCAGGAGGCATATGACCCCCACGCAACAGTTGCTAGCCGCCCTCGCGCCCATCGCTCTGGTGTACACGCTCTGTTACTTCGCCACCTGTGTGATCTGGCCCTTCAAGCCCTGCAAAACCTGCCACGGAACCGGCAAACGCCACGCCCGCATCGTGACCGCCTTCCGCCTGTGCACCCGCTGCCAAGGCACCGGCCGCCGCATCCGATTTGGCCGCCACTTCTACAACCGCACCACCGGACACCGCCGCCGCCACCGCTCTCGGAGATGAGCCCTCATGACCAAGCCGACGCACATCGTCCCTGACCCCAACAGCATCCGCGCCTGACCCAAGCAGCAAAAAGGTCCCGCCCGCACACCTACCACCAGCGCCGGGCGGGACCCCTACCCCTCTAGGAGGCACCCCCATGTTCGCAGAAATCTCGATCCTGCTGGGCACCACCGGATGGGCGAGTGCGGCCACCACCGCCGCATGGATCTACCGCCGCCGCTTGCGCACCGACTCGTTGACCGGCCTCGGCAACCGCCAAGCCCTGCACCACCGGGCACGGCGCGAGCGGTTCACCCGCAGCCTGATCGGGCTGTGCATGGTCGACCTCGACCAGTTCAAAGCCATCAACGACACCCACGGCCACGACTTCGGCAACAAGGTCCTGGCCGCCGTCGCCACCCAACTCGCCACCGTGACCGAGCCCGGTGAACACGCCATACGCCTGCACGGCGACGAGTTCGCCATCTGGCTCGGCCCCATCCCCACCAGCAGCGCCGCCGAGCAGCGCGCCGAAGCGATCACCGCCGCGCTGGCCGAACCCATCTGGGTCGACGGCCACCGCTTGACCGCCCTGGGCAGCGTCGGCCTCGCCGTCGCACCGGCGCACACCCCGCTGACCGACCTGCTCGGTCAGGCCGACGCGCACATGTACGAGGTCAAGGCCAACCGCCGCCTGACCGTGCTGCCCACCCACTCCGACCGCACCCGCGACAACGCCCACTTCCCCGGAGGTGAAGCCGCATGAACCCCACACACCCAACGCCATCCGGCCCCATCACCGTCGACACCGAAGCGGCCTTCGTCGGCTGCCTGATGCGCTGCGACGCCGAAGCCGCGCGCGAGCTACTGGCCGGGATGCGCGCCGACGACCTCGCCTCACCCATTGCCTCCGAGGTGCTGGCGCTGGCCATCGGCCTCGTCCCGCGCGGCATCGCCCCGGACCCTGCCGTGCTCTACGCGGAAGCGCGCCGGACCGGACGGCTCGACACCGAGCACCGACACGAACTGCTGACCGACTGGCTCATCGACACCTACCGCGCCGCCGCCGAACCCATCGTCGGCAGCTACCTCAAGACGTCCGTGCTGGAAGCCGCATACCGGAGAGCCCTCCGCGAGTACGCCTACCGCATCCTCACCCGCGTCGATCACGTGGAAGCAAGCCAGCTGGCCGACCTCGCCGCCCTCGACGACCGCGCGATCGACCTCCAACAACGCCACCACCGCGCGACCGAGGGCGAAACCACCCGGCCCATCACACCAGCCACCCAGAACGAGTCGCGCACAGGCGATTTCAGCGCCGTCTCAGAGAGTCGCAGCAGCTCGCCTCACCGGCCGGGAGCCAGGGGTGGCAACACCCGACTCGACCTGTCACAGGGCGGCTCAACCCCCGCCAGTACCCACCGAGAAGAGGCCGCATGAGCAGCCCCCAGCCACAGAGCCCCGGACTCGGCCGCATTCAGCGCCCCAACCCACCAACAGACCAAGAAGGAGACATCACGATGACCGCCGCACCCGCTCTCCACGTCGTCGGCTCCACCGACGACCGACAGCGTTCACCAGTGCGGTCCGGAGCCGAGGTGCTCGACGACGTCACCGCCTTCCTCAGCCGCTTTTTGGTACTGCCCTCCGAACACTGCGCCCCGACGATCGCGCTGTGGTTCGCCCACACCCACGCCGCGCACCTCTTCTACGCCACGCCGCGGCTCATCCTCGATTCCGCAGAACCCGGCAGCGGCAAGACCCGCGTTCTCGAAGTCGGCCAATACCTCGTCCGCGAGCCGGAGATGACCATCTCGGCCACCACCGCCGCGCTGTTTCGCATGGTCAGCTCCGGCCCGATCACGATCCTGTTCGACGAGGTCGACGCCATCTTCAACCCCAAGAACGGCGGCAACTACGAAGATCTCCGCGCCATGCTCAACGCCGGATACAAGCGCAGCGCCACCATTGCCCGCTGCGTCGGCGACGCCAAGGCCATGAAGGTCGAGCGGTTCCCGGTCTACGCCCCAGCCGCGCTGGCAGGCATCGCCGGGCACATGCCGGCCACCATCACCACGCGCGCGATCACCATCCACATGCGAAAGCGCGCTCCCGACGAACCCGTCGAGGAGTTCCTAGAAGAAGACGTCGAGCACGAAGCCGCCCCGATCCGGGACGAACTGGCCGCATGGATCGAACAGACAAGCACCGACCTGGCCAAGGCGCGCCCCACCATGCCGCCAGGCGTCTACGACCGCTCCGCCGAGATCTGGAAACCGCTGCTCGCGCTGGCCGACCAGGCCGGTGGGCACTGGCCCGAAACCGCCCGCGCTGCCTGCCAGCACTTCGTCAACGCCAGCGGCCCCGGCACTCAGTCGCTCGGCGTGCGGCTACTGGCTGACCTGCGTGAACTCTTCACCGCGCGCGGCGTCGACCGTATGCCTACCGCCGACATCCTTTCTGCGCTGCACAGCCTCGATGAAGCGCCCTGGGGCGACCTCCACGGCAAGCCGCTCGACGCCCGACGCCTCTCAAAAGAGCTGTCCCGCTTTGACGTCCACTCCAAGAACGTCAGGCAGCCCGGAGGGCAGGTCCCCAAGGGCTTTCGCGTCGATGGCGAAGACGGGCTCGCCGACGCCTGGCGACGCTACCTGCCTAATGCCGCTACCAGCGCTACCGCCGCTACCGCCCAGGTCAGACCGGTAGCGGACGAAAAACCCATGCCGCTACCAGCGCTACCCGAAACCCAGTCAGGTAGCGGCGGTAGCGGCAACGAAAACCGCTCCGCTACCGGTCTGACCAGCGAAGTAGCGGCAGTAGCGCCGGTAGCGGACAACACCAGCAACCCGAGATCGGAGGACCCGACCTGACCGGCCCATCACCTCGCCCGACAACCCGTTTGCAACCTCCCGGGAGGCAGTTCATGGCGAAACGTAGCGGCAACTGGATGACCGTCGCGGAGTTCTGCGAGGAGATGGGCATCGCTCGGACGACCTTCGACGACTGGCGTGCGAAGCAGCGAGCCCCCAAGGCCATCCGTCTGCCCAACGGCTCACTTCGCATCCGCCGCACCGACTTCGAGAACTGGCTCGACACTCTGGAGAACGCCGCATGACCGAAACCAGCTACGCCGTCCGCATCTGGAAGCTTCAGGTCCGAAAGAACCAGCACGGCAAGGTCACGAGCTACCGGGCACGTTGGGAAGTTGCTGGCCAGACACGTCAGGAGACCTTTAAGACCAAGGCACAGGCCGAGAGCTTTCGTGCGGAGCTCCTCAGCGCAGCCCGCAAGGGCGAAGCGTTCGACATCGCTAGTGGTCTTCCAATTTCAGTTACTCGCAGCACTGAAGACCGGAGCTGGTTCGACTTTGCCTGCGACTTCGTCGACATGAAGTGGCGCGATACCTCACCAGGTCAGCGCAAGAGCACGGCCGACTCCCTCGCTCCGATTTCCGCAGCGATGCTGACGACGAATCGTGGGGCACCTGCACGCAAGACCCTCAATCAGGCGTTCCGTATCGCATTCAACCCTTCAACCCGCAGCCAAGAACAGCCACCCGAGATCAAACAAGCTCTCAAGTGGATCACGGACCACAGCCGCAACGTAAGCGATCTCAGGAAGCCTGACGTCCTTCGAGATGTGCTGGGAGCCCTTGACCTCAAGCAAGACCAAACGCGCGCGGCCCCGGACACTGTCCGACTGCGCCGCACCACGTTGACGAACGCAATTCACTACGCAATCGAGCGGAAGCTGCTCACCAGCAATCCACTACAGGAGATCAAGGTTCGACGACACGGCACAACGCTGAAACAGGTCGATCGCCGTGTCGTAGCCAACCCGGTCCAAGCTCGGACGCTCTTGGCGGCAGTTGATGAGCGAGTTCCACGGCTGACCGCATTCTTCGCTCTCATGTACTTCGCTGCTCTACGGCCTGAGGAAGTCACGAACCTCCGCAAGCGCAACCTGTCGCTGCCCCAAGAGGGCTGGGGCGAGTTGCACCTCGAGCGAGCTACGCCCGAGATCGGAGAGGAGTGGACGGACAGCCGAACCGCCAGCGAGGAGAGAAGCCTGAAGCACCGCAATGACGACGTCGGCAGAACCGTGCCGTGCTCTCCAGAGCTAACGGCGTTCCTCCATCGCCACCTCGAGAGGTTCGGTACCGCGCCAGACGGACGGCTGTTCTGGGGCCGACGGAATGGCGGGCGGCTTTCCAGCACGGTCTACGGCCGGGCCTGGGCCAAGGCTCGCGCGGATGCGTTCACGGCTGAGGTGGCCGCTACGCAGCTCGCAAAGCGCCCGTATGACCTCCGCCACGCGGCGGTATCGACGTGGCTCAACGCCGGAGTGGAGCCCACGAGGGTTGCGGAATGGGCTGGGCACAGTGTCCATGTCCTGCTCCGCGTCTACGCGAAGTGCGTTGACGGTGGGGAACAGGAAGCTCGCGCGCGTATCGACCGAGCGTTGGGCTGAAACCGTGGCCAGACATTGGCCAGAGACAGCCGGGTAGAGCCCGTGTACAGCCGGGTACAGCCGGACTGCAAAGCAAAGACCCCGTGACCGCTTTGATGCTGGTCACGGGGTCTTTTTCCTGCTTGTGCCGGGTGGAGGATTCGAACCTCCGAAGGCAATGCCGGCTGATTTACAGTCAGCTCCCTTTGGCCGCTCGGGCAACCCGGCGTGCTCGCCAGCGTGCTGGCTTGCGAGAAAAGCATACAGACCAGTCGTCGCCGTTCCTCAGCGGGGGTGCGGATCAGGCTTCTTCTGGGCGGAAGACCAGGTCGTCGGCTTTGGCCTCGCCCGCGCGCAGGATCTCGCGGGCCTCGTCGTCGAGAGTGCCGGGGAAGTCCCGGCCTGCTGCCTTGATCAGGACCATGAGGCGTTTCGCCAGGCCGCGGGCTTGGGTGAGGCGGATCTGGTCGGCCGTCAGCAGCTGGCGGGACTCGTCGAGCATCTTGCGGTAGCGGTGGTTGAGGTCCGCGCGGGAGTCGAGGAGTTCCAGCGCTCGCGTGAGATCCGCGAGTTCCGACGTTTCGACCTGGACGAAGTACGGATCGAGCACGCGCACGACCCTACTGGTGGCGGATCGACGTCGGTGGTCCTGCTCAGCGGCTTCGTCGGGTTAGCGTGGAGGCATGGCCATCGACCGCGCGGCACGCGCGAAGCGGCGCGAGGAGTTGCGGGCCGCTGCGCCCGCACCCGTCCCGGAGCGCTCCAGCGCGGGGAGCGCGGCCATGGAGGTCGAGGGGCTGTTCAACGTCGGGGTCAAGCACCAGCTGGACCAGCTCGCCTGGGTCGAGGTGGCGAAGGAGGACGAGCGGGAGTCCGGTGCCGGCCCCCTCGACCTGGAATCCAGAGTCGTGCGGCTCAAGCCCTCGGATTCGGCCTAGACCGGTCGCGCCCGCTCAGGGCTGATGCGCGCGGTCGGCCCGACTCCGTATGTTCGAAGTGTGCCCTCGAGCGCTCCTTCCACCCCTGGGTCTGCCACCGACGTCGGCCCCGGCTACCGCGACCACCTGCACTGGCAGCGTTATCAGGCGTTCTTCCCCGGCGCGCTGCGCCTGAGCGCCGACAACGCACCCGACGAGCAGTGGTGGCAGTGGCGCGGGCTGAAGGTGCACGTGGACCGCGTCGAGCGCGCCGGCGCTCCCGCCAAGGTCATCGCGCTGCACGGCGTCGGCACCTACGGGCGGATGCTCGCCCCCTACGGCAGGCTGCCCGCGTTGGCCGACCTCGACTACATCGCGCCTGACCTGCCCGGATTCGGCCTCACCGGGACACCGCTGCTCGGCGCGACCTACTCGGACTGGCTGAACTGCGCGCGCGACCTGGTGGAGCGCGAGAAGGCGCGCGATTCGCGTCCCGTCGTGCTGCTGGGCGTGAGCACCGGGGGCCGGCTCGCCTACGACGTCGCGGCGAGCACCGAGGTCGACGGCGTCATCGCGACCTGCCTGGCCGACCCGTGCCGCGACGAGGTTCGGCGGGTGCTGGCCGCGCGACCCGAGATGGCGCGCTGGGCCGGTCTGCTCTCGCTCGTGCGCGAACCGCTGTCGGCGGTGCGGCTGCCCGTGCACTGGTTGGTCAACATCGCCGCGGTGTCCAACCAGACCCAGTACGCCAACCTCGCCTGGGCCGACGAGCTCGCCGGTGGCGGCTTGATCTCGCTTCGCTTCGCCCGCAGCTGCCTGACCACCGGACCGGTGCTGCCGCCCGAGCGGTTCACCGGGACGCCGCTGCTGCTCGCGCACCCCGACGAGGACCGCTGGACACCGCCGCTGCTGTCGGAGGAGTTCTTCGACCGCATCGCCGGGCCGACCCGCACGACCGCGCTGCGCGGGTCCGGTCACCTGCCCGTCGAGGAGTCCGGGCTGGCCGACCTGGACCGTGCTGTGCGTGACTTCCTGGACGAGTTCGATCTCCAAGGATGACGTTTTGTGGTTAGACCGAATACGTACCGTTACCTCCGTCTGATGTTGTTGCGGTGATCCTCACAAAGTTGTGAGTCAGCTGTGAGAAGCTCAAAAGCTTCTTGCGCTTCACCGCGACCGGCGAAGTTTCCGCAGGTCAGAGTGGCCTTGATGGAAAGCGGTTCCGCGCCACCCCCCGGTTGAACCCATCTGATGCGTGCATCCGGAGTGCGTCGCGAGGGCCATTCGACCCTGGCCATCCGTGCTCTCGTGCGTCACGATCGGCGGACGGACTTATGTGGTACGGCCGTATCGCCAGCGGGAGGAGCGTGGATGATCGAGCGTCACCGCTCCCTCGGTCCGCATTCCGGTCTGGAACCATCCAGGCCACCGGTCAGAGCCGAAGTCGATCCGGTGCGCCGCCGGATGTTCGCGAGCTTCTCGTTCGTGGTGCTCGCCGCGGGCGTGGGAGTCTCCCTGCTCACCGCTGGCGGCCTCGAGTCGCGCTACACCCCTGAACTGCTGTTCATCGGTCCGCTGCTGGCCGTCGGCTTCCTGCTCGCCGAGCAGCTGACCATCGACGTCGACGTCAAGCGCGTCGGCTGGACGATCTCCTTCACCGAGATCCCGCTGCTGCTCGGCCTGCTCACCGCGCCGTTCGAAGTGGTGCTCGCGGCGAACCTGCTGGCCGGGCTCGGCGCCCAGGTGGGCAGGCGCGCGGCCACCCACGTCGTCTACAACGGCGGCGTGCTGTGCCTGGAGATCGCGGTGCCGTTCGCGGTCGCCAACCTGGTCAACCAGGCCCTCATCGGCGTCGCCCCCGACTGGTTCGGGCCCGTCGTCGGCACGCTGACCTCGCCGCTGATCAGCTGCGGGTTCGCGCTGGCCGCGCTGACCGTGCTGGGCGGTGCCATGAAGGTCGCCGCGGGCGCGCGGCTGGCCGGGCGCACGCTGGCCGTCGGCCTGCTCAACACCTCCGTCGGCCTGATCGGGTACGAGGTCGCCATCGGCACGCCGTGGGGCTGGCTGCTGGTCGGGCTCGTCGCCGTCGCCGTGATCGGCCTGTACCGGGCCTACTCCGACCTGCTGCGCGAGCAGCGCGACCTGGAGGCGCTCAGCGACGTCAGCCTCAGCGTGGCCCGCTCCGGGCAGGGCGCGCAGACCTCGCCCGACCCCGTCGGCGAGCAGGCCGTGCCGGTCGGCGAGTGGGAACCCGTCGCCGAGCGGATCCGCGAACAGCTCAACGCCACCCGGGTCGTGCTGCGGCTGCGGCTGGACCCGCGCGGCGAGGTCACCACGCTGGTCGCCGGGGAAACCATGCCCGAGGCCGCGGTCCAGGCGGCACCGGACGCGCTGCGCGATGACCCGCTGCTGCAACTGCCCGGCAGCCACGTGCGGTCCTTCCGGACGCTCGAAGCGCCGGAGGAGGTTCGCCGCGCGCTGCGGCAGCGCGGCGCCTACGAGGCGCTCGTGGTCCCGCTCCGGGGCGCCAGCCAGCTGCTCGGCGCCGTCGAGGTCCACGACCGGGTCAGCCGCTGGCGCGGATTCGGCCGCGCGGACGTGCGACTGCTGCACACCCTGGCCAGCCACCTGGCCACCGCCATGGACAACCGCAGGCTGCTGGCCAGGCTGCGGCACGACGCCTACCACGATCCGCTGACCGGGCTGCTCAACCGCACCGGCTTCCGCGAGATCTCCGGGAACGAGCTCCGCGCCGGCCGCGCCGCCGTCGTGCTGCGGGTCGACCTGGACCTGCTCACCACGGTCAGCGAAGCACTCGGCTACACCTGGGGCGACCGGATGGTGGTCGCCGCCGGGCAGCGGATGCGGGAAGCCCTCGGTGATGCTCCGCTGGCCCGCCTGGAGGCCAACTCGTTCGCCGTCCTGCTGCTGGACCACACCGAGGAGCAGGCGCACCAGGTGGCGCTGCGGCTGTGCGACGTGATCGCCATGTCCTACCCGCTGGACCGGATAGTCGTCGAGGCCGCCGGGGTCGCGGGCTACGCCTCCTCGGCACCCGCCGACGGTGAGGCCGAGACCGACGTCGACACGCTGCTCCAGCACGCCGATGTGGCGGTGCGGGCCGCGCGCAACGGCGAGGACGGCGTGCGCTGCTACGCCCCGGCCATGGGTCAGGTGTTCCTGCGCCGCTTCCAGCTGGTCACCCAGTTCAGGCAGGCGCTGGACACCGGTCAGGTCGAGGTGCACTACCAGCCGAAGGTGGCGCTGCCGGAACGTCAGGTCGTCGGCGCCGAGGCCCTGGTGCGCTGGTCGCACCCGGAGTACGGGCGGCTGGATCCCGACGAGTTCGTGCCGCTGGTGGAGGCCACCGGGCTGGTCGACGCGCTCACCGCCTTCGTCATGGAGTGCGCGCTGGTCAAGATCCGGCAGTGGCTGGACCGCGGGCTGCGGATGTCGGTGGCGGTGAACCTGTCGGTGCGCAACCTCGCCGACGAGACCTTCCCCGAGCGGGTCGCCGAGGCGCTCGAACGCCACGACATCCCGCCCGAGCTGCTCACCCTGGAGCTGACCGAGTCCAGCGTGATGGCGGACAAGGAGCGGTCGCTGCCGGTCCTGCGGCGGCTGCACGCGATGGGCGTGGTGCTCGCGGTGGACGACTTCGGCACCGGCTACTCGTCGCTGGCCTACCTGCGGCAGCTGCCGGTGGACGAGGTCAAGATCGACAAGAGCTTCGTGCTGGGCATGGGAACCGATCTCAGCGACCTGGCGGTGGTGCGCACGATCGTCGAGCTCGGCCACTCACTGGACCTCGCCGTGGTCGCCGAGGGCGTCGAGGACGACGCCGCGCGGGACCAGCTGGTGGGCATGGGCTGCGACGTGGCCCAGG
The DNA here is from genome assembly GCF_040676935.1 of Saccharopolyspora sp. NPDC049426. Lineage (NCBI taxonomy): Bacteria > Bacillati > Actinomycetota > Actinomycetes > Pseudonocardiales > Pseudonocardiaceae > Saccharopolyspora > Saccharopolyspora sp. NPDC049426. The sequence continues at coordinate 521,938 of NZ_JBFAPZ010000001.1, forward strand.
GCTACCTGATCTCCCGCCCGCTGTCCGAGGAGCGCTTCGAGGCGTGGCTGCAGGCCCGCACGAAGCGCGATCGGGGCAGCCGCGAGGAGACCGTGCTCACACTCCTGCACTGATGTCCGAATTCGCCCGATCCGGTGGGGCGCCCTGTGAAAAGGCGGCTATGACCTGCGTTTTCGCAAAAGGGTACCCCCCTGTTCCGGGGGGTCCCGCAGGTGTGTAAAGTTCTAATCGCTCCGCAAGGGCACGCCCCAATAGCTCAGTCGGCAGAGCGTCGCCATGGTAAGGCGAAGGTCTACGGTTCGATTCCGTATTGGGGCTCGAAAGGCAGCCGCGGTGCTCGGTAAACTGGGTGCTGTGGCTGTTTTGCGTGGGATATCCTGCGTCGCTTGAGGCAACCGGTGCACACCGCGGCCTCGGCATGGCGGTGTAGCTCAGTCGGTAGAGCAAGCGGCTCATAATCGCTGTGTCGCCGGTTCAAGTCCGGCCACCGCTACCAGTCACGGGTTCGCAAGGATCTCTCCAGCGAACCGACCCGTTACGACCGAGAGAAAGGCACCCCCGTGGCCGCCACCGACGTTCGACCCAAGATCACGCTGGCGTGCGAGGAGTGCAAGAACCGCAACTACATCACCAACAAGAACCGGCGCAACAACCCGGACCGCTTGGAGATGAAGAAGTTCTGCATGAACTGCGGCACGCACAAGCTCCACAAGGAGACCCGCTGATCCCAGCGGTTCCTTCGGAACGCCTTCGAGAGCCCGTCCCCGGTTGATCCGGGGTCGGGCTCTTCTCGTTCTCCGGGGTCTCGGCGGCTCGGGCGGTCGCTGGAAGGTCGCAGCGGCTCCGCCGATCCGGATCAGACCTAGTAGCCTTCCCGCGTGCCGCTCGACCAGTCATTCATCGGACGTGAATACCCGCCCACCGAGCCCTACGAGGTGGGCCGGGAGAAGATCCGCGAGTTCGCCCGCGCGATCAAGGACGACTCCCCGCTGCACCACGACGTCGAGGCTGCCAAGTCCGCCGGCTACCCGGACGTGATCGCGCCGCCGACCTTCGCGGTGATCCTCTCGATGGCCGCGCAGGACCAGATCGTCGAGGACGATCAGCTCGGCGTGGACTACAGCCGCGTGGTGCACGGCCAGCAGGACTTCGTCCACCACCGGCCGATCCGCGCCGGTGACCGGCTGCTGACGGTCGCGCACGTCGACGACATCAAGACCCGCGCGGGCAACGACTTCCTGACCATCCGCGTGGAGATCACCACCACCGACGGGGAGCAGGTCTGCACCGCCACGTCGATGTTGGTCGTGAGGGGGCCTGAGGCGTGAAGCTTTCGGAGATCAACGTCGGGGACGAGCTGCCGCCGCTGAGCGTGCCGCTGGAGCGGTCCGATCTGGTCCGCTACGCGGGCGCCTCGGGCGACTTCAACCCGATCCACTGGAACGAGCGGTTCGCCAAGGAGGTCGGCCTCCCGGACGTGATCGCCCACGGGATGCTGACCATGGCGCTGGCCGGACGGCTGGTGAGCAGCTGGACCGGTGATCCGGGCGCGATCGTGCGCTACGGCGTGCGGTTCACCCGCCCGGTGGTCGTCCCGGACGACGGCAGCGGCGCTGTGGTGGAGCTCGGCGGCAAGGTCGCGAAGATCAACGACGACGGCACGATCAAGGTCAACATCACCGCGAAGGCCGCCGATCAGGGCGTGCTGGGCGGCGCTTCGGCCACGGTCCGCATCCCTGCGTGACGCACTGCGCTCACCAGCGGTGAAGTCGTCTTCTCGCCAACACGGGGGGTGCCGTTGGAGAAGCGTTCTCCACGTGCCGTACACTTTCGAACCTGGGATGCCTGAGCACCTTGAAACCCACAGTTTCAAGGCTGGTGAAGGGCGTCCCGACTTTGCGGTCGGGCTTCACAGGCCGCAGAGGGGTGTAGCTCAATTGGCAGAGCAGCGGTCTCCAAAACCGCAGGTTGCAGGTTCAAGTCCTGTCACCCCTGCGTCGATGCGACGGTGAGCGGAGGATGGTCGTGAGCGAGGACCGCGAGCAGGGCCAGGACGGAGCGCGCGAGGGCGCCCGTCCGTCCAGCGCCGCGGCGCGGCGCGAGCGTCGTGCCTCCGCCCGTTCCCAGTCGGGCTCCGGTCCGGCGCGCACAACTGAGTCGAAGGGTCGGCCCACTCCCTCGCGGGATGGCCGGCAGGGTCGGGTTTCGCTGTTCCGGAAGATCGGGCGCTTCCTGCGCGAGGTCGTCGCCGAGCTGCGCAAGGTCATCTGGCCGACACGCAAGCTGCTGATGACCTACACGCTTGTGGTGCTGGTGTTCGTCAGCATCATGGTGGCGTTCGTCGCGGGTGTGGACGTGCTCTTCGCGAAGGGCGTGGGCTGGCTGTTCGGCACTGGCTGAACCTCCGGGCCCGCCTAAGTGGTGCCGGCGGCGAAACAACGACCCGGCACGCAACGCACGAGAGGAAGCGAGACCGACTGTGACCTCGCACGAGGAGACCTCCCAGGAAGCCACCGGCCTCACCGACGAGCAGGTGCAGCCCGAGGCTGCCGAAGCCGGGGCCGTGTCCGTCGAGGCTGAGGCAGCCGACGCAGTCGATTCCTCGGAAACCGACTCCGCCGAAGAGGCCGAGGACGCCGCGGCCGGCGACACCGAGGCCGCTGACGCTGAGGAGACCGCGTCCGACGACGCGGAAGCCGACGAGGCCGACGCCGAAGAGGCGGAAGCAGAAGACGTCGACCCGGTCGAGGAGCTGCGCGCAGCGCTGCGCCGCGCGCCCGGTGACTGGTACGTGATCCACTCCTACGCGGGTTACGAGAACAAGGTCAAGACCAACCTCGAGACCCGTGCTCAGACGCTCGACGTCGAGGACTACATCTTCCAGGTCGAGGTGCCGACCGAAGAGGTCACCGAGATCAAGAACGGCCAGCGTAAGATGGTGCAGCGCAAGGTGCTGCCCGGCTACATCCTGGTCCGGATGGATCTCAACGACCAGTCGTGGAGCGCCGTGCGCAACACGCCGGGTGTGACCGGATTCGTCGGTGCGACCTCCAAGCCTTCGCCGCTGACCATTGACGACGTGCTGAAGTTCCTCGCGCCGCAGGTCGAGGAGAAGAAGCCGGAAGCGGGCAAGAAGGCCGGCGCGGGTCAGACCGCGGCCGCGACCAAGACCGCGGTCGAGGTCGACTTCGAGGTCGGCGAGTCCGTCACCGTGATGGACGGCCCGTTCGCGACGCTGCCGGCCACCATCAACGAGGTCAACGCCGACGCCCAGAAGCTCAAGGTGCTGGTGTCGATCTTCGGCCGCGAGACCCCGGTCGAGCTCTCGTTCGACCAGGTCTCCAAGCTCTGACCGCTCTCCCGTCTGCGGGAGCGCGGCGGGCTGCGCGCGGATCTGGCAGGACCCGCGCAGCAGGGGCGATTCCACCGTCTCGTGGTCTCGCCAGATTCGGTGCCGCCTTCCGGCGGGATCGAGCAACCGGATAGCGAAGACACAGGAAGCAAACATGCCGCCCAAGAAGAAGAAGCTGGCAGGGATCATCAAGCTGCAGATCCAGGCCGGCCAAGCCAACCCGGCTCCGCCGGTCGGCCCGGCGCTGGGTCAGCACGGCGTCAACATCATGGAGTTCTGCAAGGCGTACAACGCGGCCACCGAGGCTCAGCGTGGCAACGTCGTGCCGGTTGAGATCTCCGTGTACGAAGACCGGTCCTTCGACTTCAAGCTGAAGACCCCGCCGGCCGCGAAGCTGCTGCTCAAGGCCGCTGGTGTGCAGAAGGGCTCCGGCGAGCCGCACAAGTCCAAGGTCGGCAAGGTCTCCATGGAGCAGGTCAAGGAGATCGCGCAGACCAAGATGGAAGACCTCAACGCCAACGACATCGACCAGGCCGCGAAGATCATCGCCGGTACTGCTCGTTCGATGGGCCTGACGGTCGAAGCCTGAGCCGCTGCCGGTTCCGCCGGCGCGCACGGGTAGTGGGAGGGCGCATGCGCAGCCCGACCAACCACAACTGATCCAACCTGACTCTTAGGACAGAAATGGCACAGCGCAGCAAGGCATACCAGCAGGCGGCCGAGCTGATCGACCGGGAGCGTCTCTACACCCCGTCGGAAGCCGCCGAGCTGGCGAAGAAGACCACCAAGGTCAAGTACGACGCCACCGTCGAGGTCGCTCTGCGGCTGGGCGTCGACCCCCGCAAGGCAGACCAGATGGTCCGCGGCACCGTGAACCTGCCGCACGGCACTGGTAAGACTGCTCGCGTCATCGTGTTCGCCACCGGCGACAAGGCCGCTGAGGCCGAGGCCGCCGGCGCGGACGCGGTTGGTTCCGAGGACCTGATCGAGCGCATTCAGGGCGGCTGGCTCGATTTCGACGCGGCGATCGCCACCCCGGACCAGATGGCCAAGGTCGGCAAGATCGCTCGGGTTCTCGGCCCGCGTGGCCTGATGCCGAACCCGAAGACCGGCACCGTCACCCCGAACGTCACCAAGGCGGTCGCGGACATCAAGGGCGGTAAGATCAACTTCCGCGTCGACAAGCAGGCCAACCTGCACTTCATCATCGGCAAGGCGTCCTTCGACACCGAGAAGCTGGTGGAGAACTACGCGGCCGCGCTGGACGAGATCCTGCGCGCCAAGCCGTCGGCGTCGAAGGGCCGGTACCTGAAGAAGGTCACCTTCACGACCACGATGGGCCCGGGCATCCCGGTGGACCCGGCCGCCACGCGCGTGTCGGCTTCCGCCTGACCCGATATCCCTTCGAAAGAGGGCGAGCGCTCCACGAGCGCTCGCCCTCTTTCGCATTCCACGACGATTCTCGTCATACCTGGATGATCGATATCCCATTTGTCCGGACGGTTCTGAGCAAAACCGATGCGCTTCCCGGAATGGTGACGGGCAGTGCCGAGGCGGTCACTCCGGAACGACGATTCGAGCCGTTCCGGAATTGTTCGGTCAGGGGCAGGCGGAACTGGTCAGGGCGTAAGCGGAGATGGTCCAACCGCCCTGCGGTGTGCGGGTGAGTTTGAAAGTCCCGAGACCCGGTCCGCCGCTGACTTGGAGCCGGCAACCCGGCACCTGCGCTTCCGGTCCCGCTTCCACGATGGCGTCGTGGGCGAACTTCGGATTCGCGTAGGCGTTGAAGTCGGTGATCTGGCCGTGCACCGCGCGCGCCGCGCCCGCGCAGTCGGGGGCGCCGTAGGCGGCGGCGAAATCGGCCTTGCCCTGGTCGTCGAACAGCGCGCACGCCTGCTCCGGCGGTTCGGCCCGCAGGTAGTTGAAGACGCTGCGAATGGCCTGCTGCGGGTTCTGGGCGGTCATCGGCACCGAGTCGACCGGTGCGCCCCCACCGGAGCCGTTGCCGCCGGACGAGCCGTCGCTGCCGAAGTAGTGGTCGTAGGCCAGGTTCAGCAGGAGCAGCGCGACGAGGACGTAGATGATCCGCCGCACCCACTTGCGGCGGAGCAGACCGAGGGCCTTCTTCCACCCGGGCTTCTCGGGAGCCGGGGTGGTCGTGCCGCCGCCCTGGGACGCCTGCCACTCCTTGAACCGCTTGAACTCCAGGAACTCCTGGTACTCCGGGTCGTCGCCCACCTTCGGAGCGTCGCCGCGCGGAGCCGGTTCCGGGGGCCGGTCGTGCTCGGCGACCTCCACGACTTCGGCGTCGACGATCTCGGGCAGGTTGTCGGAGCGCGGTTCCCGCTGATCAGCCACGCACACATGATGCCGGGCGACGGGGGGCCGGTGGAAGCGCCCGTCCCGAGTCGAGTACTCTTGTCGAGGTTCCACCCAAGACCGCTGGTCTTCCTCCCGGCTCGGCAACGAGCGGGAAGGAACGAAGGTCCCGTGAGATGCGGGCGGCCCGCGCAGGAGGGACGAGGCTGGTCACGCGTGTCTTGTCGCGCGCGCACCGATTTTCACGCCCCGTGCTGCCCTGCGCCGGGGCGTTTTGTCGTCTCAGGACCGACTGGATGGGTCAGCCACAGTCGGAAACAGAGAGGAGGCGACATGGCGAAGTCCGACAAGGTCGATGCGGTCAGCGAGATCTCGGAGAAGTTCAACAACTCCACCGCTGCCGTTGTGACCGAGTACCGCGGGCTCTCGATGGCTCAGCTGTCTGAGCTGCGCCGCGCGCTCGGTTCGAACGTGAGCTACCGTGTCGCGAAGAACACGCTGGTCAAGCGTGCCGCCGAGCAGTCGGGCGTCGAGGGTCTCGACGACCTGTTCGTCGGCCCGACCGCGATCGCCTTCGTCGAGGGCGAGCCGGTCGACGCAGCCAAGGCGATCAAGGAATTCGCCAAGGGCAACCAGAACCTGGTGATCAAGGGCGGGTACATGGACGGCCGTGCGCTGTCCGTGTCCGAGGTCGACAGCATCGCCGACCTCGACTCGCGCGAAGTCACGCTGAGCAAGCTGGCCGGTGCCATGAAGGGCAAGATGAACGAGGCCGCAGCGCTGTTCGTCGCGCCTGCTTCGCAGGTCGCTCGCATGGCCGCCGCCCTTCAGGAGAAGAAGGGCGAATAAGACTCTCCGCAGTCCGCAGTGGACGGTGCGTGAGAGCGCGCCGCCGATGCGGGTCCGCGGACCGTCTTTCGCGCGACAACCCCCCACCGGGATGCCGACGGCATCCGGGCTTTGAGCAGAAAGGAACGCCGACATGGCGAAGCTGAGCAACGACGAGCTGCTGGACGTCTTCAAGGAGATGACCCTCCTGGAGCTGTCGGAGTTCGTGAAGCAGTTCGAGGAGACCTTCGACGTCACCGCCGCCGCCCCGGCCGCGGTCGCCGTTGCCCCGGCCGCCGGTGGCGAGGCCGCCGCCGCTGAGGAGCAGGACGAGTTCGACGTCGTCCTCGAGGGCGCCGGCGACAAGAAGATCCAGGTCATTAAGGTCGTCCGCGAGATCGTCTCCGGCCTGGGCCTGAAGGAGGCCAAGGAGCTCGTCGAGGGCACCCCGAAGGCGATCCTGGAGAAGGTCGACAAGGAGAAGGCCGAAGAGGCCAAGGGCAAGCTGGAAGAAGCCGGCGCCTCCGTCTCCGTCAAGTGACCTTTCTTTCCTGATCCGGTGCTCCCTCTGCCTGGCGGTGCCGGTAGCGGAACCTGACACGCCGTCTGGCTCCGGGCGCCACTCCTCGTGTATGCCAATACACGTCGTCGCGGCGTCCTCACCAGACGACGTGTCAGAACCCGCGGCGGTGCGGGCTGCTCAGGTGGCCCCCCGCGCTCGCGGCTCCGCCGCTTGCACTGGGTTTGTAACTGGTTCTGGGTCTCTGACTCACGGTAAGAGAACGGGCACTCGCTGTTGCGGGTGCCCGTTCTCTTTTCCTTTGCGCGGAAACAAGGGCCTTTTTTCGGACGAATCCGAGATGGCTCCTTGATTTGTAGTGAACTCATGAGTAACCCTGCTGCGTCGAGCTCGTTGCATAGGTGTGACGCCAACTACCTTCGTAAGGCGCGTCACATGTGCAAGGGTGCTTCTTCGGGGATGGATTGCCTCCTCCCCGAAATCGGTGTAATCGAGGACGCGGAGGTTCCGATGGGCGTCGAGGTGGTTGTCGACGGGCTCTCGAAGTCCTTCGGCCCGCAGACCATCTGGCGGGACGTCTCGCTGAATCTGCCCCAGGGCGAGATCAGCGTGCTGCTCGGGCCTTCCGGCACCGGTAAGTCGGTGTTCCTGAAGTCGCTGGTGGGTCTGCTCAAGCCGGATGAGGGCAAGGTCGTCATCAACGGGACGGACATCTGCACTTGCTCGGAAAAGGATCTCTACGAGGTCCGGAAGCTTTTCGGCGTGCTGTTCCAGGACGGCGCGCTGTTCGGTTCGATGAACCTCTACGACAACATCGCGTTCCCGCTTCGCGAGCACACGCGCAAGAGCGAGTCCGAGATCCGCAACGTCGTGCTCGAGAAGATGGAGATGGTCGGTCTCATCGGCGCGGAGGACAAACTCCCCGGTGAGATCTCGGGCGGCATGAAGAAGCGCGCGGGTCTGGCCCGCGCCCTCGTGCTCGACCCGGAGATCCTCCTGTTCGACGAGCCCGACTCCGGTCTGGACCCCGTCCGGACCGCGGTGCAGAACCAGCTGATCGTCGATCTCAACGCGCAGATCGACGCGACGTTCCTGATCGTCACCCACGACATCAACACCGCGCGGACCGTGCCGGACAACATCGGCATGCTCTACCGCCGCAACCTGGTGATGTTCGGCCCGCGCGAGGTCCTGCTGACCTCCGACGAGCCCGTGGTGGTGCAGTTCCTCAACGGCCGCCCCGACGGGCCGATCGGCATGAGCGAGGAGAAGGACACCGCGCTGGTCGAGGCGGAGCTGGCCAAGCACGGCCGGCCCCAGGTCCCGGCGATGATGCCGCAGCTGGAGGTCAGCCCCGGACTGCCGGACCGCACCGCGGTGCACCGCCGCAAGGACCGCGTGCTGCGTCAGCTGCGCTCGCTGAACCCGACCGCGCAGGAGGAGATCCTCAAGAGCCTGACGCCGGACGAGCTCGCCCTGTACGGGTTCAAGTCGCCCGCCACCGGTTCCTGGCCGCAGCAGCAGGCGGCCCCGCAGGCTCCCGCTCAGCAGGCGCCGCCGCAGCAGTTCCCGCCGCAGCAGCCCGCGCAGCCCGCCCCCGCTCAGCCCGCTCCCGCGCAGCCCCAGCAGCAGAGGCGGCCGTCGCCGCACCCGCGCCAGCCCGAGGAAGAGCCGGCCTGGCCCGGTGGGTTGCAGGCGGAGGAGGAGACGGCGGGTTCTCGTCGCCGTTGGTTCGGCCGCAAGCGAGGTGAGCAGTGAGCGCGTCCCGGGCCCAGTTCCCCGGTGCCGGTGGGCTGCGCCAGACGGGCCGCCTGTTCGCGCTGGGGATGGACATCGTGCGGGCAATGCCCACGCGACCGTTCCAGATCCGCGAGTTCATCCAGCAGTGCTGGTTCATCGCCAGCGTCACGATCCTGCCGACGGCGCTGGTCTCGATTCCCTTCGGCGCGGTCATCGCGCTCCAGCTGGGGTCGCTGACCAGGCAGATCGGTGCGCAGTCGTTCACCGGTGCCGCCAGCGTGCTGGCGATCATCCAGCAGGCCAGCCCGATCGTGACGGCGCTGCTGATCGCCGGTGCCGGTGGTTCGGCGATCTGCGCCGACCTGGGGTCGCGCAAGATCCGCGACGAGATCGACGCGATGGAGGTGCTGGGCGTCTCGCCGATCCAGCGCCTCGTGGTGCCCCGGGTGCTGGCCGCGATGCTGGTCGCCGTGCTGCTCAACGGCATGGTCAGCGTCGTCGGCGTGGTCGGCGGCTACACCTTCAACGTGATCATGCAGGACGGCACGCCAGGCGCGTACATGGCCAGCTTCAACGCGCTGGCGCAGCTGCCGGACCTGTGGATCAGCGAGCTCAAGGCCCTGATCTTCGGCTTCTTGGCAGGCGTGGTGGCAGCCTTCCGGGGTTTGAACCCGCCACCAGGCCCGAAGGGCGTCGGGGACGCCGTGAACCAGTCGGTGGTGATCACCTTCCTGCTGCTGTTCGCGGTGAACTTCATCCTCACGACGCTGTACATGCAGCTGGTCCCGCCGAAGGGAATGTGATGGCCGCCAGGGGAATGGGAACATGGTGACGATCTCGCAGCGCGCCAAGCGCGCGGCCCGACGGCCGGTGGAGATGCTGGACGACCTGGGTGACCAGATGTCGTTCTACATCCGATCGCTGGCATGGATTCCGCGGGCGATCCCGCGCTACGCCAAGGAAACGCTGCGCCTGCTGGCCGAGGTCAGCTTCGGCAGCGGCGCCCTCGCGGTCATCGGCGGCACGGTCGGCGTGATGATCGGCCTGACGCTGTTCACGGGAACGGTCGTCGGCCTGCAGGGCTTCGCGGCCCTCGACCAGCTGGGCACCTCCGCCTTCGCCGGCTTCATCTCGGCCTACTTCAACACGCGTGAGATCGCGCCGCTGGTGGCCGGTCTGGCCCTGTCGGCGACGGTCGGTTCCGGGTTCACCGCCCAGCTCGGCGCCATGCGGATCTCCGACGAGATCGACGCGCTCGAGGTCATGGGCGTGCCGAGCCTGCCCTACCTGGTGACCACCCGCGTGATGGCCGGATTCGTCGCGGTCATCCCGCTGTACGTGCTGGGCCTGCTGACGTCCTACGTCGCGGCCCGCGGTGTCACCGTCTACCTCTACGGCCAGTCGGCGGGCACCTACGACCACTACTTCAACCTGTTCCTGCCTCCCGAGGACGTGCTGTGGTCCTTCGGGAAGGTCCTGATCTTCAGCGTGGTGGTGATCATGACGCACTGCTACTACGGGTACCGCGCCAGCGGCGGCCCCGCCGGGGTCGGCGTCGCGGTGGGACGCGCGGTGCGGACCGCGATCGTGACCACCGCCCTGCTGGACTTCTTCCTCAGCCTCGCGATCTGGGGCACCACGACGACCGTTCGGATCACCGGATGAGCGCGGACGGAGCGGTCACCAAGGTCAAGCGCAGGCTGATGGGTCTGGCGCTGCTGATGAGCATGGTCATGTTCGTCGTGCTGTGCCTGGCGTTCTACAACAAGTCGTTCACGGCGTCCTCGGACGTCATCCTCAAGGCGGCCTCGACGGGCAACCAGCTGTTGCCGGACTCCGACGTCAAGGTGCGCGGCATGATCGTGGGCCGGGTCGTCGAGGTGAAGTCCGACGGCAAGGGCGCCGAACTACACCTGGCGCTGCAGCCGGACATGGCCGAGAAGATCCCGGCCAACGTTTCCGCGCAGCTGCTGCCGCGCACCCTGTTCGGCGAGCGCTACGTGGCGCTGGACATGCCGGACAAGCCCTCGTCGAAGACGCTGGCCTCCGGCGGCGTGATCGAGCAGGACCGCACCAGCGCGGGCCTGGAGCTGGAAACCGTGCTGGCGGACACCATGCCGGTGCTGCAGGCGGTGAATCCCGACGACCTGTCGGCCACGCTCAACGCGCTGGACCAGGCGCTGTCGGGCCGCGGTGAGCAGGTCGGCGAAACGCTGACCCAGCTCAACACCTACCTGGACGGGCTCAACCCGTCGGTGCCGGACCTGCGGGACAACCTGCGGGAGCTGGTCGGCGTCGCGCAGACCTACGAGCAGGCCGCGCCGGACATCATCTCCGCGCTGGACAACTTCTCCACCACGGCGCGGACCCTGGTGGACCAGAAGCAGAACCTGCAGAAGATGACCGGGCAGCTCACCACCACCTCCGGTGACCTGACGACGTTCCTCGACGCCAACGGCCAGAACATCATCCAGCTCGCCGACGCCCAGCGTCCGACGCTCGACGTGCTGGCCAAGTACTCGCCCTCCTACCCGTGCTTCCTCGGCGAGATGGCGGAGTACGTCCCGCGCATCCGCAAGGCGTTCGGCGAGGGCACCAACGAGCCCGGTCTGCACGTGACGCTGGAAGTCGCGCCGCACCGCGGCAAGTACCGCCCGAACCAGGACGAGCCGGAGTTCGCCGACAAGCGCGGACCGCGTTGCTACAACTTCATGGAGCACCTGGACCCGATGCCGGAGTACCCGCCGGACGGGCCGTTCAAGGACGGCTCGGTTCCCCCGCCCGCGTCGCGTCCGGCCAACGGCGGCCTGAACCCGCCGGCGGCCAGCGTTCCGCAGTCGGCACCGGCGGGCACCGCCGCCCAGTGGGTCAACTCGCCGGCTGAGCGCGACATGGTCGCCACCGTGCTGGCTCCTGCTCTGGGCCGTCCCTCCTCAGAGGTTCCCGACTGGGGCAGCCTGCTGGTCGGCCCGGTCCTGCGAGGTGCGGAGGTGAGCTACCGATGAACGGGATCAGCATTCGCGGACCACTGGTCAAGTTCCTGGTCTTCGTCGTGATCACCTCGCTGGCCACCGGCCTGCTGATCATGACGATCGCCAACCAGGACCTGCGCTCGTCGAGCTCCTACACCGCGCGGTTCACCGACGTCACCGCCCTCAACGAGGGCGACGAGGTGCGCATCTCGGGTGTGAAGGTCGGTGAGATCGAGAGCATCGAGCTCGTCGACAACAAGGTCGCCGAGGTCAGGTTCAACGTCGCCGACCGGCGGCTGCCGTCCTCGGTGACCGCGACCATCAAGTACCGGAACCTGGTGGGGCAGCGCTACATCGCGCTGGAGCAGGGCGCCACGCCCACCACCGGCTCCGGCGGCGCCTCCGGCCGCACCGTCCAGGGTGGATACCTGCCGGTGGGCGGCACGATCCCGCTGGAGCGCACCAAGCCGGCGCTGGACCTGACCGTGCTGCTCGGCGGCTTCAAGCCGCTGTTCCAGGCGCTGTCGCCGGAGGACGTCAACAAGCTGTCGTACCAGATCATCCAGGTCCTGCAGGGCGAGGGCGGCACGGTGGAAAGCCTGCTGTCGCACACGGCTTCGCTGACGACCACCATCGCCTCGCGCGACCAGGTGATCGGCGAGGTCATCAACAACCTCAACGGCGTGCTGGACACCGTGAACACGCGTGACCAGCGGCTCTCCGAACTGGTCGGCCAGCTGCGGCAGGTGGTGTCCGGACTCGCCGAGGACCGCGACTCCATCGGCAGCGCGATCACCGCGATGGACGGGCTGACCAACACCACCGCCGGGCTCCTGCAGGACGCCAGGCCCGGGTTGCAGCAGGACATCGCCGGCCTCGGTCAGGTGTCGAAAAACCTCAACGACCACGAGCAGCTGGTGGACCAGGTGCTGCGCAACATGCCGAACAAGCTGGAGAGCTTGAGCCGGACCGCCTCGCACGGGTCGTGGTTCAACTTCTTCCTGTGCAAGACCTCCGGCAACGTCGGCGTCGGCAACGTCAACCTGCCGCTGCCGCTGATGCCGGTGACCCAGCCGAGGTGCCAGCCATGACTTCCTACTCCCAGCGCGACCCGCTCAAGATCGGCGTCGCCGGCATCCTGGTGCTGGTGCTCGCGTTCCTGCTGGTGGCCAACTACGAGCGGCTGCCGCTGGTCAGCGGCACCACCTACACCGCGCAGTTCACCGAGGCCGCGGGACTGCGCGAGGACAACGAGGTCCGGATCGCCGGTGTCAAGGTCGGCACCGTCTCCGACGTCGAGCTCGAAGGCGACCACGTGCTGGTCAGCTTCCGGGTCTCCGACGCCGAGCTCGGTGACCACACCACCGCGGCGATCAAGGTCAAGACCCTGCTCGGCCAGAAGTACCTGGCGCTGGACCCGCAGGGCTCCAAGGAGCTCGACAACGACCAGCCGATCCCGCTGAACCGGACCATGTCGCCCTACGACGTCATCGAGGCGTTCAGCGACCTGTCCAAGAACGTCGACCAGATCGACACTGGGCAGCTGGCGAAGAGCTTCGAAACGCTGTCGAGCACGTTCAAGGACACCCCGGGCGAGGTCAGCGGGGCCCTCAACGGGCTTTCGCAGCTCTCCAGGACCATCTCCTCGCGCGACGAGCAGATCGAGCACCTGCTGAACAACACCACGCAGGTCTCCCAGCAGCTCGCCGACCGCAACGAGGACTTCGAGAAGCTGCTCTCCGACGGCAACCTGCTGCTGCAGGAGCTGCGGGCCCGCCGCGACTCGATCTCGTCGCTGCTGACCGGGACCCAGGAGCTGTCGCAGCAGCTGACCGGGCTGGTCGACGACAACCAGGCGCAGCTCGGGCCGACGCTGCAACAGCTGGACAAGGTGACCAAGATGCTGCAGCGCAACCAGCAGAACCTGGACCGGAGCCTGAACACCTTCGCCCCGTTCACCAGGCTGTTCTCCAACGTCCTCGGCAACGGTCGTTGGTTCGACACCTACATCTGCGGTCTGCTGCCGCCCGCCGTGGGACCGATCAACCAGGAGGGTTGCAAGCAATGACGAACGCACCCTCGAAGAGCTCGAACCTGGCCAAGGTCCTCACCATCGGGATCGTCGTCGTGCTGCTCGGCGCGGTCGGCGGCTGGTGGCTGTTCTACGGCGCGGCGGAACGCAAGGTCACGGCCTACTTCGACGCCGCGGTCGGCCTGTACCCGGGCGGTGACGTGCGCGTCCTCGGCGTCCCGATCGGCACCATCGACGAGGTGACGCCGCAGGGCAAGCAGGTCAAGGTCACGCTGAGCGTGGACCGCGACACCGCGATCCCCGCCAACGCGAGCCTGGTCGCGGTCTCTCCCAGCATCGTCTCCGACCGGTACGTGCAATTCGCCCCGGTCTACAAGGGAGGCCCGAAGCTGGGCGACGACGCGGTGATCCCCGCCGAGCGCACCGCGACGCCCGTCGAGCTGGACAACATCTACCGCAGCCTCAACGACCTGACCAAGGCGCTGGGGCCCCAGGGGGCCAACAAGGACGGCGCGCTGACCGACCTGCTCAACACCGGTGCCGCCAACCTGGAGGGCAACGGCAAGGCGCTGTCGGAAACGCTGCGCAACCTCGGTGAGGCGGGAACGACGCTGTCGGGCAACAGCGAAGAGCTGTTCAAGACGGTCGACAACCTGCAGCGCTTCACCGGGATGCTGGCCGAGAACGACGGCCAGATGCGCCGGTTCAACACGCAGATGCAAGAGGTCAGCAGCAATCTCGCCGGAGAGCGCAACGACATGAGCGCGGCCCTGGCCGAGCTGTCCGTGGCACTGGGCAAGGTGGAGTCCTTCGTGCGGGACAACCGCTCCCAGGTGCAGTCCAACGTCAGCCAGCTCCACGACGTGGCCGCCGTGCTGGTCAAGCAGAAGGCGGCGCTCAACGAGTCGCTGACCACCGCGCCGCTGGCGATGAGCAACCTGAACAACTCCTACAACGGCGCTTCCGGAACGCTGGACCAGCGCGCGATGTTCAACGAGCTCAACCAGCCCCCGCTGGTGGCCGTGTGCAAGCTGCTCGACCAGTCCACGCCGCAGCAGGTTCCGCTCGAGGTCAGCAGCGCCTGCGACGCCCTGCGCCCGGTGCTGGCAGGCACCGAGAAGCTGCCGACGCTGGCCGAGTCGCTCAACGCGGTGCAGAACGGCAAGCTGCCGCCGTTGCCGCTGCCGCTGACCAACGGACTTCAGCCCGCTGGAGGTGGCCGGTGATGCGGTCCGGTTTGACTCGTCTGGTGCGATCCGTCCTCACCCGCTCCTCGGCCGTCAAGGTCGGCGCGGTCGCGACGGTCGGCCTGCTGGCGCTGTCGGGTTGTTCCTCCCGAGGCGTCTACGACATGCCGCTGCCGGGCGGCGCCGACGTCGGCAGCCGCCCCTACGACGTGAAGGTCCGCTTCGCCGACGTGCTGGACCTGGTGCCCAACGCGGGCGTCCGGGTCAACGACGTCGCGGTCGGCCGGGTCTCCAACATCGCCCTCGCTCCGGGTACGTGGGAGGCCGAGGTGACCGTCACCGTCAACGGCGACGTGAAGCTGCCGGCCAACTCCACCGCCCGGCTGCGCCAGTCCAGCCTGCTCGGTGAGAAGTACGTCGAGCTGGCCGCTCCGCAGGAGGCCGCCGCCGGGCGGCTGACCGACGGCGCGACCATCGGGCTCAACCGCTCCAACCGCAACCCCGAGGTGGAAGAGGTCCTCGGCGCGCTGTCGCTGCTGCTCAACGGCGGTGGTGTCGCGCAGCTGCAGGACATCACCAAGGAGCTCAACAAGGCGATGAGCGGCCGCGAGTCCGACATCCGCGGCCTGCTGAACAACCTGGACGAGCTGGTCTCCGGGCTCGACGCGCAGCGCAACGACATCGTGCGGGCGCTGGACAGCATCAACCGGCTCTCGGCCAAGCTCAACGAGCAGCGCGGCAGCATCGACACCGCGCTGCGCGACCTCGGACCCGGTCTCCAGGTGCTCAACGAGCAGCGCGGACAGCTGGTGACCATGCTGCAGTCGCTGGACAGGCTGTCGGGCGTGGCCACCAACGTCGTCGACAAGTCGCACGAGGACCTGGTGCACGACCTCAACCAGCTCGCGCCGACGCTGCACCAGCTCGCCGCCGCCGGTGACACCCTGCCGAAGTCGCTGGAAACCCTGGTCACCTTCCCGTTCCCGGACAACGCGGTGGACGGCATCGGGGGCAGCGACTACAACAACCTGTACCTCAAGGTCGACCTGAACCTGAGCTCGATCGTGGAGAACCTCGGGCGCTCCCGCCAGCCGCTGCTGCCGGTGCCCGACGGACTCCCGCTGCCGCTGAACGGACAGACGCAGCAGCCCCAGCAACCCGCACCGCCCCAGCCGAAACCGGAGGAATCCGGTGGCGGCGTGCTGGGCTGGCTGTTCGGAGGTGACAACTGATGCTCACCCGTCGAGCCCGATTCCAGATCATCGGCTTCGTGCTGATCGCGCTGATCGGTTGCAGCTACGCAGGGTTCAAGTACGCCGGCCTGGACCGGCTGTTCGGCAACCGCGGTTACGAGGTGGCGCTGAACCTGGCCAGCACCGGCGGTGTCTTCCAGAACGCGGAGGTCACCTACCGGGGCGTGCCGATCGGCCGGGTCGGCGAGCTCAAGCTCACCGACGACGGCGTCCAGGTCCCGCTGGACATCGAGGAGAGCGCGCCGGCGATCCCCTCCGACGTCGAGGCCGTGGTCACCAACCGGTCCGCGGTCGGTGAGCAGTACGTGGACCTGCGTCCCAAGCAGGACAAGGGCCCGTACCTCGAGGAGGGTTCGGTCATCGCCGAATCCCGCACCACCACGCCGCTCCCGGTCCAGGACCTGATGATGAACCTGGACTCGTTCGCCAACTCCGTGCCGCAGGACTCGCTGCGCACCGTCGTCAGCGAGCTGGGAACCGCCTTCCGCGACAACGGCGGTCACCTGCAGACGATCCTGGACACCTCGCGGGAGTTCACCACGCAGGCGCAGAACCACCTGCCGCAGACGGTGCAGCTGCTGGAGGACGGCAAGACCGTGCTGGCGACGCAGAACGACCAGGGCTCGGCGATCAAGTCCTTCAGCAAGGACCTGAACCTGTTGTCGCAGTCGCTGGAGCGCTCCGACGGCGACCTGCGCGGTGTCATCCAGAAGGCGCCGCCCGCAGCGGTGCAGCTGTCCGGCCTGATCAAGGACAACCCCCGGCTCGGGCCGCTGCTGGCGAACCTGACCACGACCGCGAACCTGCTGTCGTCGCACACCGACGGCATGGAGCAGCTGTTCATCAGCTACCCGGCTCAGGTCGCGGTCTCCAACACCGTCGTCCCCGGGGATGGCACGGCTCACTTCGGACTGGTTCTCAACCTGTTCGACCCGATGCCGTGTACCAAGGGGTACGAGGGAACACCCGAACGGGCCGGTACCGACATGTCGTCGGCGCCGCTCAACAAGGACGCGCACTGCGCGGAGCCTCCGGGCAGTCCGACCTCAGTGCGCGGCGCGCAGAACGCACCCGGGCAGTAAGAGAGGCAACACGTGACCGTTCAAGCCGACACCGCTCGCCGGCGGCCCAAGCTGTCGCTGGTGCTGTTCGTGGTGAGCCTGGTGTGCGCCCTGGTCCTCGGGGTGCTGTGGGTGCTCGCCAGCAACAACTCCTCGGTGGCCTACGCCGGGACGCGTGATGAGGCGCTGCAGCAGGGTCAAGAAGCGATCGTCAACTTCAACACCCTGGACCACAAGGACATCGACCGCGGTCTGCAGCGGTGGGAGGACAACTCCACCGGTGCGCTGCGGGACGAGGTCCGGAAGGGCCGCAAGGACTACGCGACCCGGATCCAGCAGGCCAAGAGCAGCACCACCGCTCGCGTGCTGGACGCGGGCATCGTCGAGCTCGACGAGAACGCGGGCAAGGCCCGGATGATCGCGGTCGTGCAGATCACGGTCACGGTGGAGGGCCAGCCCCCGGCCAACAAGCAGGATCGCTACCAGGCAGAACTCACGCGTGAGGGCGACGTCTGGAAGATCAGCGGACTGGGCACCGTCCCGGTCGGCTGAACGGCGAGACCCGAAAGCGATTCGAGGAGTACAGCCAGTGCCTACCAACCGCCGTTCCGGCACGAACCGGCAGCCAGCGGCCCGCCGGCCGAAGGTGGCCGGCCTGCGCAAGCGCCCCACCTCGCCCGCCTCCTCCGAGGAGACCGCGAAGACGGAGGAAGAGGACCAGGTCAACGGCACTGCGGTGACCGATCAGCCGGAGGCCGCCGAGCCCGAGGCCGCCGAGCCCGAGGCCGCGGTCGCTGAAACCGCCTCCGCCGAGCCGGAGACCGCCGGGAGCGAGTCCGCTGAGCCGGAGTCGCAGGTCAGCGAGGCTGTTGCCGCCGACGAGCCGTCGTCCGCGGAGGAGTCGTCCGCCGTCGAGCCGGAGCCGAGCGGGACCGCGGAGGTCGAGACCCAGGACGCCGGCACCCAGGACGCCGAGACCGAGGACGCCGAGGCCGAGGGGTCGAAGTCCGACGTCGCGGAGTCCGGCGAGACCGGCAAGCCGTGGGTGTTGTGGGGCGCGACGGCGCTGCTGTTCGCGCTGGCGCTCTTCTTCGGCGTCTCGACCTACACGACCTACAACACCGGCCCCGCCGCGAACGAGGCGTTGACCTCGGCCGGGGAGACCAGCGAGGTCAACGGCCAGGTCAGCGACGGCATCGAGAAGCTCTTCTCCTACGACTTCAACGACACGGCCAAGACCGAGAACGCCGCCAAGGACCTCCTGGTCGGCTCGGCCGTGCAGAAGTACGACGAGCTGTTCGCCCTGGTCAAGCAGCAGGCACCGCAGCAGCAGCTGATCGTCACCACCACGGTGAAGAACAGCGCGGTGACGCGCCTGGAAGGCGACCGCGCCGAAGTCCTGGTCTTCGTCGACCAGCACGCGATGCGCGCCAACACCGGTGAGTCCAACATCGGCCCCGCTCAGCTCTCGGTCAGCGCCGAGAAGCAGGGCGACAAGTGGAAGATCACCCAGCTCACGCTGCGCTGACCGGCCCCCGAGGCAGCACCAGCGGGCAGTTCTGGTCCGAACCGTCCATGATCGATGACCGTTCCGTCCGGTCAGTTCGGACCAGAACCGCCCCGGGGCTCACGGTCCGACGTGGACGTGGGCGCTCCAGGTCGCGTGTGCGTTCGGACGCGCGTTGCGGATCTCCCGGGCCGCGTTGTGCAGCGCGTAGGCGGCACCGTCGGTTCCGTACCCGCTCTGCCCGAAGACCTCCGAGTAGAAGTCCGCGTGCGCCTCGATCGCGCTGTTCACGTCGACCTCCCACAGGGTGCCGATGACGTGCGTGAACCCGGCGAACCCCAGCGCCGAGGCCAGCGACAGCGCAGCCGCGCACGGCTGATCGGCCGCGGTCGCGACCTGACCCAGGTAGCAGAACTCCGCCTTGTCCAGCGCGACCTGACCCAGCTCGACCAGACCGAGCGGCCGCTGGCCGTCGCGGTCCAGCAGCATCCCGGCGGCGGGCTGGGCGGGGAACTGCGAGCTCGGCTCGCAGATGTGCACCCACGGGTAGTTCGGCAGCATCCGCAGCACGTCGGTCGCGCTGGCGCTCTCGGTCGAGATGATCTCCGCGCCCGGCCAGTGCTGGGCCAGCACCTGGTTCTGCGGCGGCAGCTCGCGCGAGACCTGCTCCGCCGATCCGGCCGCCACCAGCGCCTCGCCCTCCGGCACCGGCCTGGTGCGGGCGCGCAGCAGGCAGCCCAGCGTCGGCGTGTGCGACGAGACGACGCGATCCAGCGCCGAGGCGCCCGCGTGCGCCGTCGCGGAGTGCAGCGGCAGGTAGGCCGATGCGCCGAAAGCGCTCCACCAGACCCGCGGCCAGCGCGCACCCGCGGCCGGTGTGTTGAGGTATCCCATCCGGTCCAGCACCGGGCGCACCAGTCGCACCCACGTCCAGTCCAGCACCTCGGCCATCGACGCGTGGTCGTCCTGCTGCGCGGCGGTCAGCAGCGCGAGGGCCTGCTCGCCCGCCTTCTCCGGGGTGGCGTGCGGGATCGGGACGGTCAGCACCCGGCCGCCGAAGATCACCAGCACGTCCGAGCGGTACCGGCTGAGGTTGACGATCGCCACCGACCCGTCGCCGCCGACACCGCTGAGCTCGGAGAACGGCCGGATCCGCAGATGCGTCGGCTGGACCTCGCGGACCTCGTCGATCAGCACCGCCCAGGACTCGGCCAGCCGCATCCGGTCGTCGGTGTCGCCCAGGTCGGGGTCCTCGGCCGGGCGGTCCAGCAACCGCCGCAGCCGCACGATCTCGTCGGCGAGGTCCGGGTGCTCGCGGTGCAGCGAGCCGAGCTCGCCCCCGCTGGGCAGGAAGTCCGCCAGGATCGCCGACCTGCCGTGCTCGATGAGCTCCACGGCCTTGCCCGGCTCGCCGGCCTCGATGGCGCTGGCCGCCGCATCGGCCACGATCGAGGCCCAGCGCTGCTGCGCGCTCGGCGAGGCCACGACCCGCTTGCCGCGCGTCATCAGCGGCAGCAGCTCGACGGCGGTGGTGAACGACTCCAGCGCCTCCGACCAGCGCTGCTCCTGAGCGCTGATGCGGCCTGCCAGCGCGGCTGCCCGTAGCCGCTGCTCGGCGGGCGCGTTGATCTGGGTGGCGGCCTCGGTGAGCACCTTGCGTGCCCAGCGGTGGTACCGGCGGCGACCGGTGCGCTGGTGCAGCGCCTGCAGAGCCCGGCCGAGCTGGATGGACACCGCCGCCCGCCCGGGAGTGGTGTCCGGCATCCCGATCAGCGCTTGGTCGAACAGCTCGATCGCGGTCTCGACGTCCTGCGCGCGCCCGGCCCGCTGGAACCGGTGCGCCAGCACCGCGCCCAGCTGCACCCACGCGATGTGCTGGGTCTGGGGGTCCGAGGACTTCGCCGCCTCGCGGGCCAGTTCACCGGCGCGGTCCAGGTCGTCGCGGTTCTCGACGTGCTCGTAGCGCACCAGCAGGCTCGTGTTCAGCGCGGTGATCATCCGAGCGCGCTGGGAGGGAGCGGCGGCCTCCACCGACGCTTCGCCCGCGGTGACCGCGGTCTCCAGCGCCTTGGCCTCGCCGCCGTGCATGAAGTGCCTGCGCAGCAGGATCGCGTAGCCGCCCAGCGCGAGCGAGCGGTGGGTGTCCTCGGCGGCCAGCGCCCGCACGGCCGGTGTGATCGGGCGCAGCACGCGGCGCAGCTGGCCGGCCTCGCCGGTGGCGTCGACGTGCTCGGCGGTGGCGGCGGACAGCTGCCAGACGGCCGTGCCCAGTTGCGGGTTCCCGGCTTCGAGGACGCCGAGGACGCCGATGAGCTCGTTGATCGCGGAGTTGAGGTCGGTGAGGTCGCCGTTGCGCTGGAAGCGCAGCCGCAGCCCTTCGGCGTACCGGCACAGCCCGCCGCGGCGGGCGTCGCCGTCGGGCAGCGCACCCGACCCGGCCGACAGGTGCTTGATCGCCTCGTCGAGGTCGTCCGGGTCGCCGTTGCGCTGGTAGCGGCGCATCAGCGCGGCCCCGAGGTTGATCAGCAGCTCGGAGGTGGTGGCATCGCTGGCCGGGGAGATCCGCGCGGCTTCCCGGAACACCGCGATGGATTCCTCGTCGGATTGCGCCGAGTCCGCGAGCTGGGCGTGCAGCTTCAGCGCGTTGGCCAGCCGCAGCAGCACCATGGGGCGCCGCTGGTCGCGCTTGGGCGTCTTCTCGACGGCTTCGCGCGCGACCTGCGCGCTGTCGGCCGCGAACTGGGCCTGACCGGTCTTGCCCGCGAGGTCGGTCAGGGCCAGCGCGAGGTTGCAGTAGTAGAGGATGCGGTCGCGGTCGCCGGAGTGCGCGGAGTTCGTCGCCGCCCGGTAGTAGCCGATGGCGTCTTCGAGATCGGCGAGCTCGCGGCTGCGCACGTAGGTCAGCTGGACGGCGCTGCCGAGGTTGTTGAGCACGCCCGCTCGGGCGGGGTCGTCCTCGCGCAGCACGCCCGCGGTGGTGCGGAAGACCTCGGTGACCCACTGCAGGTTGCTGAAGTCGAGCGTGGTGACGATCTGGTTCATCGCCGCGATCGCGTCCGCGTAGCGCTGCTCGGCGCTGCGACGCTCGGTGCCCCCGGGTTTGGCGCCGACCGCGCTGTGCCCGCCGGTGGCGGGTCCGCCCCTGCCGGGTCCGCCGCCGAAGCCGGGATTGGTCCCGGTGCCGGGGTTGGTGCCGGTGTGCGGACCGCCGGGTCGTGCGTCGGGGCTGTCCGCGGTGGGCTCGCCGTCGTCATCCGGTGCGAACCAACTGGATTGAGGGGGTTGAGGGCCGCTCTGGTCCTTGCCTCCGGTCCAACGCTGCAGCCCGCGGAACCGCTCGCTCGCGCGGCTTGCATCGTCTGTCATCGGTCGTTTCTCCTGTGGCCTGCCGGGCACCGGTCGGGGAAGCCGGTGGTCATCTCACGTTACCGGCGGAGGTATTTGTCGAGTAGCCCATGTGTTACTAGGTGGGATCGCCACAAGGTGACGCGTCCCCCCGGTTGGATGTAATTGCTGAGCTTCGGTTGGTGAAACTACTAGCTCTGCGCGACGGCATCAGCCCCGTAGGGGAAGGTTTGCGGCATCTTGGGGTCTCGATGTGGTCAAGCCGCCTGGATGGTCGCCCGGAGTCGATATCGAGCCCCACAGCGTTACGACGTTCGGGTGGCGGCCGTCCAGGTCACACCACATGCCGCCACTCACCGTAGTCGTTCATGAACGGGCGTTTCCAGATTTCCCGACCCCCGCGAGTGGTCTCGGGTGGTCCCGCTAAATGGTCTGGGCCAATCTTTTCAAGATCGCGAAACCGGACCCTTCGAAATTCGCGCACGAGTTCTGGGGTGAATCCACTCGGGCGGGTGCGAATTGGGGCCCATGGGGCTCGTGGGAATTGTGTGGCGTGCGTCGCGGAAGGGCGGGACGGGCCGAGAATGACCACTTTCAGGTGGAGCTCGACCGCGTCGAGGTGGTCTCGGGTGGTCTCGCGGCGGCCTCGGACGGGCCGGAAGTGTGTTCCGGGTCCCTCCTCTGTGGCCTGAAGGGGGTTCCTGAGCCGTTGTCAAGAGCCGATCGGAGGGGGTTCGCCAAGGGCGTGAAGGAACTGCCGCATGTGATGATCAACAGGCCCTGACCAGGTTAAAAGGGCCTTTCGGTGGTCACGCGAGGTGATCGTGTTTTCCGCCACGAGAGTGATCGATCGGTGATCTCTTGACTGAAAGCGCGTGCGGGTTCACTCTGGTCCTCAACGCGGGGCTGGGCCGCCATCGGTGGGCCCCCTCGACAGCTGGCGTCCTTCCGGCTAGACTGCTACTTTGCGCTGCCCTCCTATTGGTCTGCCCGCACTGGACCGTAGGATGGTCGGCGCCATTGCACCCTTGACAGCTGTGCTAGTGATCTGCGCGCTTGCCTGACGCGCGCTTTTTGCCGTGAGCATGGCTGTAGCCAGTTCAGAGTCCCGGAAGGACGCATCTTGGCAGTCTCCCGCGCGACCAAGGTCTCTGCAGCTTCCAACTACACGTCGGGGATCCCTGGGGCACCCAAGCGGGTCTCGTTCGCGAACATCCGCGAACCGCTGAACGTGCCGAACCTGCTAGACCTGCAGATCCAGTCCTTCGAATGGCTTGTCGGTAACGAGGCCTGGTTCCAGCGCCGGGTCGACGCCGGCGAGGACAATCCGGTTGGTGGTCTTGAGGAGGTCCTCAGCGAGATCTCCCCGATCGAGGACTTCTCCGGATCGATGTCGCTGTCTTTCTCCGACCCGCGCTTCGACGAGGTCAAGGCCTCCGTCGGGGAGTGCACGGACAAGGACATGACCTACGCGGCGCCCCTGTTCGTCACCGCTGAATTCACCAACCACTCGACTGGCGAGATCAAGAGCCAGACGGTGTTCATGGGTGACTTCCCGATGATGACCGACAAGGGCACCTTCATCATCAACGGAACCGAGCGGGTCGTGGTCTCCCAGCTCGTGCGTTCCCCCGGTGTCTACTTCGACCAGTCGGTCGACAAGACCACTGACAAGGACGTCTTCAGCGTCAAGATCATCCCGAGCCGCGGTGCGTGGCTCGAGTTCGACGTCGACAAGCGCGACACCGTCGGTGTCCGCATCGACCGCAAGCGCCGTCAGCCGGTCACCGTGCTGCTCAAGGCGCTGGGCTGGTCCACCGAGGCCATCCGCGAGCGCTTCGGCTTCTCCGAGACGCTGATGGCGACCCTGGAGAAGGACCACACCGGCGGCACCGACGAGGCGCTGCTGGACATCTACCGCAAGCTGCGCCCGGGCGAGCCGCCGACCAAGGAGAGCGCGCAGACCCTCCTGGAGAACCTGTTCTTCAAGGAGAAGCGCTACGACCTGGCTCGCGTCGGCCGCTACAAGGTCAACAAGAAGATCGGTCTCTCGCAGTCCTACGAGACCGGCGTGCTGACCGAAGAGGACATCGTCACCACGATCGAGTACCTGGTCCGCCTGCACGCAGGCGAGATCGAGATGCCCGCTCGCGGTGAGGACGCCGGCGACAACATCCCGGTCGAGGTCGACGACATCGACCACTTCGGCAACCGCCGCCTGCGCACCGTCGGCGAACTGATCCAGAACCAGGTCCGGGTCGGCCTGTCGCGCATGGAGCGGGTCGTCCGCGAGCGGATGACCACGCAGGACGTCGAGGCGATCACGCCGCAGACCCTGATCAACATCCGCCCGATCACGGCGGCGATCCGGGAGTTCTTCGGCACTTCGCAGCTGTCGCAGTTCATGGACCAGACCAACCCGATCGCGGGTCTGACGCACAAGCGTCGTCTCTCCGCG
Source organism: Saccharopolyspora sp. NPDC049426 (assembly GCF_040676935.1). Lineage (NCBI taxonomy): Bacteria > Bacillati > Actinomycetota > Actinomycetes > Pseudonocardiales > Pseudonocardiaceae > Saccharopolyspora > Saccharopolyspora sp. NPDC049426. The sequence goes on from NZ_JBFAPZ010000001.1 coordinate 546,512, forward strand.
CTCGGCCCGGGTGGTCTGTCCCGTGAGCGCGCGGGCATGGAAGTCCGAGACGTGCACCCCTCGCACTACGGCCGCATGTGTCCGATCGAGACGCCGGAAGGCCCGAACATCGGTCTGATCGGCTCGCTGGCCACGTTCGCGCGGGTCAACCCGTTCGGCTTCATCGAGACGCCGTACCGCAAGGTCGTCGACGGCCGGGTCACCGACCAGATCGACTACCTGACGGCCGACGAAGAGGACCGCTACGTCAAGGCGCAGGCCAACGCGGTCATCGACGACGACGGCAACTTCGTCGACGAGCGCGTCCTGGGTCGACGCAAGGGCGGCGAGGTCGAGCTGCTCGCCCCCACCGAGATCGACTACATGGACGTCTCGCCGCGGCAGATGGTCTCCGCCGCGACCGCGATGATTCCGTTCCTGGAGCACGACGACGCCAACCGCGCCCTGATGGGTGCGAACATGCAGCGTCAGGCGGTGCCGCTGCTGCGCAGCGAGTCCCCGCTGGTCGGCACCGGCATGGAGCTGCGCGCCGCGGTCGACGCCGGTGACGTGATCACCGCCGACAAGGCCGGTGTGGTCGAGGAGCTGACCGCCGACTTCGTCACGATCATGGCCGACGACGGCACCCGCCGCTCGTACCGGATGGAGAAGTTCTCCCGGTCCAACCACGGCACCTGCATCAACCAGAAGCCGATCGTCAACGAGGGCGACCGGATCGAGGCCGGGCAGGTCATCGCGGACGGACCGTGCACCGAGAACGGCGAGATGGCCCTGGGCAAGAACCTGCTCGTGGCGATCATGCCGTGGGAGGGGCACAACTACGAGGACGCGATCATCCTGAGCCAGCGCCTGGTGCAGGACGACGTGCTCACCTCGATCCACATCGAGGAGCACGAGGTCGACGCTCGCGACACCAAGCTCGGTGCCGAGGAGATCACCCGGGACATCCCGAACGTCTCCGACGACGTGCTGGCCGACCTCGACGAGCGCGGCATCATCCGCATCGGTGCCGAGGTCCAGGGCGGCGACATCCTGGTCGGCAAGGTCACCCCGAAGGGCGAGACCGAGCTGACCCCGGAGGAGCGGCTGCTGCGCGCCATCTTCGGCGAGAAGGCCCGCGAGGTCCGCGACACCTCCCTGAAGGTGCCGCACGGCGAGACCGGCAAGGTCATCGGCGTCCGCGTGTTCAACCGCGAGGACGACGACGAGCTGCCCCCGGGCGTCAACCAGCTGGTGCGGGTCTACGTCGCGCAGAAGCGCAAGATCCAGGACGGCGACAAGCTCGCCGGCCGCCACGGCAACAAGGGCGTCATCGGCAAGATCCTGCCCGCCGAGGACATGCCGTTCCTGTCCGATGGCACCCCGGTCGACATCATCCTGAACACCCACGGTGTTCCGCGACGGATGAACATCGGCCAGGTGCTGGAGACGCACCTCGGCTGGATCGCCTCGCGCGGTTGGACGATCGACCCCGATGCCGAGTGGGCCAAGCGCCTGCCGGAGGAGCTGCTCGACGTCGAGCCCGGGACCAACACCGCCAGCCCCGTCTTCGACGGTGTGCGGGAGGAGGAGATCACCGGTCTGCTCGGCTCGACCAAGCCGAACCGCGACGGCGACCGGATGGTCGGCGGAGACGGCAAGGCGCAGCTCTTCGACGGCCGCAGCGGTGAGCCGTACCCGTACCCGACCGCGGTCGGCTACATGTACATCCTCAAGCTGTCGCACCTGGTGGACGACAAGATCCACGCCCGTTCCACCGGCCCGTACTCGATGATCACCCAGCAGCCGCTGGGCGGTAAGGCGCAGTTCGGTGGTCAGCGCTTCGGTGAGATGGAGTGCTGGGCCATGCAGGCCTACGGCGCCGCCTACACGCTGCAGGAACTGTTGACGATCAAGTCCGACGACGTGGTGGGCCGCGTCAAGGTCTACGAAGCGATCGTCAAGGGCGAGAACATCCCCGAGCCGGGTATCCCGGAGTCGTTCAAGGTGCTGCTGAAGGAGCTTCAGTCGCTGTGCCTGAACGTCGAGGTGCTCTCCAGCGACGGCGCCGCGATCGAGATGCGCGACACCGAGGACGAGGACCTGGAGCGTGCCGCTGCCAACCTCGGCATCAACCTGTCCCGCAACGAGAACCCGTCGGTCGACGACATCGCGCACTGACCCTCGCCGCCGGCCCGCGGGCCTAGTCCCGCGGGCCGGCGACCGACCCAACCTGGCACTTGCTTCAACCGGTGGCACCGCGAGAAGCACCATTCGACCAAGGGAGAAGACCCGACGTGCTTGACGTCAACTTCTTCGATGAACTCCGCATCGGCCTCGCCACGGCCGACGACATCCGCCAGTGGTCGTACGGCGAGGTCAAGAAGCCCGAGACCATCAACTACCGAACCCTGAAGCCGGAGAAGGACGGACTCTTCTGCGAGAAGATCTTCGGTCCGACCCGGGACTGGGAGTGCTACTGCGGTAAGTACAAGCGGGTCCGCTTCAAGGGCATCATCTGCGAGCGCTGCGGCGTCGAGGTCACCCGCGCCAAGGTGCGTCGTGAGCGGATGGGCCACATCGAGCTGGCCGCCGCGGTCACCCACATCTGGTACTTCAAGGGCGTTCCCTCGCGGCTGGGCTACCTGCTGGACCTGGCCCCGAAGGATCTCGAGAAGATCATCTACTTCGCGGCCTACGTGATCACCGGTGTGAACACCGAGCTGCGGCACAACGACCTGTCGACGCTGGAGAGCGAGATCAGCGTCGAGCGCAAGCGGACCGCTGACCAGCGCGACGCCGACCTGGAGGCCCGGGCCCAGAAGCTCGAGACCGACCTGGCTGCGCTCGAGGCGGAGGGCGCCAAGAGCGACCAGCGCCGCAAGGTCAAGGAAGGCGCCGAGCGCGAGATGAAGCAGCTGCGCGACCGCGCGCAGCGCGAGCTCGACAAGCTCGACGAGATCTGGGACACCTTCACCAAGCTGGAGCCCCGTCAGCTCATCGCCGACGAGGTCCTCTACCGCGAGCTCTACGACCGGTACGGCGAGTACTTCACCGGTGGCATGGGCGCGGAGGCGATCCAGACCCTGCTGTCGAACTTCGACATCGGCGCCGAGGCCGAGTCGCTGCGCGAGACCATCCGCAGCGGCAAGGGCCAGAAGAAGCTGCGCGCGCTCAAGCGGCTCAAGGTCGTGGCGGCCTTCCAGGCCACCGGCAACGACCCGAGCGGCATGGTGCTCAACTGCGTGCCGGTCATCCCGCCGGACCTGCGTCCGATGGTGCAGCTCGACGGTGGTCGCTTCGCGACCTCCGACCTCAACGACCTGTACCGCCGCGTGATCAACCGCAACAACCGCCTCAAGCGACTGATCGACCTCGGCGCCCCCGAGATCATCGTCAACAACGAGAAGCGGATGCTGCAGGAGTCCGTGGACGCGCTGTTCGACAACGGCCGTCGCGGACGTCCGGTCACCGGCCCGGGCAACCGGCCGCTGAAGTCGCTGTCCGACCTGCTCAAGGGCAAGCAGGGTCGTTTCCGCCAGAACCTGCTGGGCAAGCGAGTCGACTACTCGGGCCGTTCGGTCATCGTCGTCGGCCCGCAGCTGAAGCTGCACCAGTGCGGTCTGCCGAAGGAAATGGCCGTCGAGCTGTTCAAGCCCTTCGTCATGAAGCGGCTGGTCGACCTCAACCACGCGCAGAACATCAAGTCCGCCAAGCGGATGGTGGAGCGCCAGCGCCCGCAGGTGTGGGACGTGCTGGAAGAGGTCATCGCCGAGCACCCCGTGCTGCTCAACCGCGCTCCCACGCTGCACCGCCTCGGTATCCAGGCGTTCGAGCCGCAGCTGGTGGAGGGCAAGGCCATCCAGCTGCACCCGCTGGTCTGCGAGGCGTTCAACGCGGACTTCGACGGTGACCAGATGGCGGTCCACCTGCCGCTGTCGGCCGAGGCTCAGGCCGAGGCCCGGGTCCTGATGCTGTCCAGCAACAACATCCTGTCGCCGGCCTCCGGTCGGCCGCTGGCGATGCCGCGTCTGGACATGGTCACGGGCCTGTACCACCTGACCCGCCTGGTCGAGGGCGCCAAGGGTGAAGGTCTGGCGTTCTCGTCGGTCGGCGAGGCGATCATGTCCTTCGACCGCGGTGTGCTGGACCTGCAGGCCAAGGTCAAGATCCGCCTGCGGGACCTGGTCCCGAACGCGCAGCAGATGCCGGAGGGCTGGGAGCCGGGTCAGGCGTGGATCGCCGAGACCACGCTGGGCCGCGTCTGGTTCAACGAGCTGCTGCCGGAGGACTACCCGTTCGTCGACGACCTGCTGCCGAAGAAGAAGCAGGCCGCGATCGTCAACGACCTCGCCGAGCGGTACCCGATGGTCACCGTCGCCCAGACGCTGGACAAGCTGAAGGACGCCGGTTTCCACTGGGCCACCCGTTCCGGTGTGACCGTGTCGATCACCGACGTGGTCGTGCCGCCGAACAAGACCGAGATCCTCGACGGCTACGAGGCCAAGGCCGACCAGGTCGAGAAGCGGTACCGCCGCGGTGCGCTGTCCTACCAGGAGCGCAACGCGGAGCTGGTCAAGGTCTGGACCGCGGCCAAGGACGAGGTCGCCGAGGCCATGGAGACCAACTTCCCCGAGGACAACTCGATCAGCACGATCGTGAAGTCCGGGGCGGCCGGTAACATGACCCAGGTCGTTCAGCTGGCCGGTATGCGTGGTCTGGTGTCGAACCCGAAGGGTGAGTACATCCCGCGCCCGATCAAGGCGAACTTCCGCGAGGGCCTGTCCGTGCTGGAGTACTTCATCTCCAACCACGGTGCTCGAAAGGGTCTGGCCGACACGGCGCTGCGTACGGCCGACTCGGGTTACCTGACCCGTCGTCTGGTCGACGTCTCGCAGGACGTCATCGTGCGCGAGACCGACTGCAGCACCGAGCGCGGCGTCAAGATGCCGATCGCGGAGTTGCTGCCGGACGGCAAGCTGCTGCGCGACCAGCACGTCGAGACCAGCGTCTACGCCCGCACGACCGCCGAGGACGTCACCGACGCCGACGGCAACATCGTGCTGGCTCGCGGGTCCGACCTGGGCGACCCGGCGATCGAGAAGCTGCTCGCCGCGAAGATCACGAAGGTCAAGGTCCGCAGCGTCCTGACCTGTGAGTCCGCGGTCGGCGTCTGCTCGGTCTGCTACGGCCGCTCGATGGCCACCGGCAAGCTGGTCGACGTCGGCGAGGCCGTCGGCATCGTCGCCGCCCAGTCCATCGGTGAGCCCGGTACGCAGCTGACGATGCGCACCTTCCACCAGGGCGGTGTCGCCGGTGACGACATCACCACCGGTCTGCCGCGTGTCCAGGAGCTGTTCGAGGCCCGCGTTCCGAAGGGCAAGGCCCCGATCGCCGACACCTCCGGCCGCATCCGGCTGGAGGACAACGACCGCTACTGGAAGATCACGATCATTCCGGACGACGGCGGCGAGGAGATCGTCTACGACAAGCTGTCCAAGCGTCAGCGGCTCGCGGCGATCTCGGTGGACGGCACCGAGCGGCAGGTCTCCGACGGCGACCACGTCGAGGTCGGTCAGCAGCTGCTCGAAGGTGCGGTCGACCCGCACGAGGTGCTGCGCGTGATGGGCCCGCGCGAGGCCCAGCTGCACCTGGTGAACGAGGTGCAGGAGGTGTACCGGTCGCAGGGTGTGGGCATCCACGACAAGCACGTCGAGGTCATCGTCCGCCAGATGCTGCGCCGGGTCATCATCATCGACTCGGGTGCCACCGAGTTCCTGCCCGGTTCGCCGGTCGAGCGCTCGCAGTTCGAGGCGGAGAACCGCCGCGTCGTCGCCGAAGGCGGGGACCCGGCTTCCGGCCGTCCGGTGCTAATGGGCATCACCAAGGCGTCGCTGGCCACCGAGTCGTGGCTGTCGGCGGCTTCCTTCCAGGAGACGACCCGCATCCTCACCAACGCCGCTATCGAGGGCGCGAGTGACAAGCTGGTCGGCCTGAAGGAGAACGTGATCATCGGTAAGTTGATCCCGGCTGGTACGGGCATCAACCGGTACCGCAACATCCAGGTGCAGCCGACCGAGGAGGCACGGGCCGCGGCCTACGCGATCCCGTCCTACGACGACAGCTACTACACCCCGGATGTGTTCGGCGCCGGCACCGGTGCGGCCGTCCCGCTGGACGACTACGACTTCGGCCGCGACTACCGCTGAAGTCCGAAGTAACCAGGCGCCCCCTGCCCGACTCCTCCGGGCAGGGGGCGCTTTCTTCGCTTCAACCGATGTTCGTCGTGGGTGTTGTTGTGCGCTATTACTAGCGCTGAGTTTCGTCGGCGATGGCGTCCGCGGACGAGGGCTGCGCGTCGTAGTGGTCGGCGAGGGCTTCCGCCTCGATCTTGGGCATGGGGAGCGTCTGCTCAGCGGGGGCTGGACTCATGCGTCGGAAGTTAGTGCAGATCCGTGGTCAGGCGGAACCGCTGTTGATCATTTCGTTGACTTTCGAGCATGAAAAAGCCCCTGCTGGGCAGGGGCTCTTTCATGTCCAGGGGGCCATGCCTGGGAGGGGACCACGGCGCCCCGGGAGTCCTCGGGTCAGCCTTCGAGCTCGGCGAGGGCCTTGCGGACTCGCTCGACCTCGGCTTCGAGCTCGGCGAGCTTGGCCTCGTGCTGCTGGCGGGCTTCGTTGATGACGCCTTCGATTGTCTCGGAGATCTCCGAGTTGAGCTCGGCGGCGGCCTTGGACACGGCGGCGGCCGCGACCGGCAGGGCCTGCACGACGCGCTTGCCCTGGTGCATCAGGTCGGCCTGCCACTCGCCGTCGGCGGTGCCGGTGACGGTGAGCGTGAGCTCGACGGTGCGGGTCTTCTTCGCGGTGCTCTTGCGGGTCTGGCGCTTCTTGGGCGCCTCAGCCTGAGCCTCGGAGGACTCGGTGGCCGCCGGAGCCGGGGTTTCGGACGAGGGGGCCTCGGTCGCGACAGCGGAGGGCGCCGTGCTGTCCGCGCCGGTGGTCTCGGCCGGAGTGGTCTGCTCTTCGGTCAACTCTGTGCTCCTGTGTATCGCGGGAGGGGACACCAGAATAGAACAGGTGTTCCCCATCTGTTGCAGTGGACACGCCGACGACGCGCAGTGTCGCCTGAACGGGTCACCGTTCGAGGACGGCGACCAGGGCTTGCAGTGCGGGACGGAACGCGCGGTCGGAGGGCGCCGCGTACCCGACGATCACGCCGGGCGGGTGCGAGCCGGGGCTGAGCCAGTGCGGCCCCAGCACCTGGAGCTCCACCGACCGCCGCCGCGCCCTGTCGAGGACTTCGAGTTCCGTGGGTCCTTCCGGATCCAGCTGCAAGGTCACGTGCAGTCCCGCCGAGATCCCGGCCGGGTGGGGCCGGTGGTTCGCACGCATCCCGCGCAGCGCTTCACCGAGCTGGGCGCGACGCTGACGGTAGGCGGCGCGCGATCGGCGGACGTGCTGATCGTAGGCCCCCGACAAGATCAACTCAGCCATGGCCAGCTGTTCGAACAGCGGAGCGTGCAGTCCGCTGTGCCGCTTGAGCTCCCGGACCGGTTCCACCAGCCGCGACGGCAGCGCCAACCAGGCCAAACGCAGCGCGGGCGCCAGCGTCTTGCTCGCCGTGCCCGCGTAGACGACGTTGTCCGGCGCCATTCCCTGGAGCGAGCCCATCGGCTGCCGGTCGAAGCGGAACTCGCCGTCGTAGTCGTCGTCGATGACGAGCATGTCCTCGTCCTTGGCGCGCCGCGCCAGCTCCGCCCGTCGCGCGGAGCTCATGCTGACGCCGAGCGGGAACTGGTGCGCCGGGGTGACCACCACTGCTCGGCTGCGCAGCAGCGACACGTCGATGCCCTCGTCGTCGACCGGGATGCCGTGCACCGACATCCCGAACCCGGCGGGGATGTCCCACAGGTGCGGCGCCGACGGGTCCTCGAAGTCGACGGAGGACTCGCCTCGATCGGCAAGGGCATTGCTGAGCAGCGACAACGCCTGCGTGTAACCGTTGCAGACGATGATGTTGGCCGGTGTGGTCGCCACCGCTCGCTCGCGCGCGAGGTAGTCGGCGAGCGCTTCGCGCAGCCGCGGATGCCCCTGCGGATCGCCGTAGTCGAGGTCGTCGGTGGGCACGTCGCGCAGCGCGCGGCGGCTCGCCGCCAGCCAGTCCCGGCGCGGGAAGGCGCTCAGGTTCGGCCGACCCGAGCGGAAGTCCCAGCGCGCTACGTCCGGCTGCGCGGGCTCGGGCGCGTCGGGCTGCGCGGGGGTCGCGAGAAGCTCGGCGACGACGGTGGGAGCGCCCTGACGGGCGACCAGGAACCCCTCGGCGACGAGCTGGTCGTAGGCGCGGGTGACGGTGCCGCGCGCGATCCCGAGCTCCTGGGCGAGCGAGCGCGTCGAGGGAACCCGGCTTCCGGCCGGCAGCGACCCGTCCCGGACGGCGGACCTGAGGGCCTCGGCCAGCTGCCTGCTGTCCGGGTGAACCAGCCCAGCGAACCATCCCACCGTCACGGTCCAGACCTTAATACCTGGAGCGGTGCCCGGTCCGCGCAGCGGTGCCTCCCGGGCCACCGTGATTCTCGCCTCGGTGGGAAAAATCCGATCCGGCCTGCCGGCGCACGATCGGTTGATAACGTGCTCAGCCGCTGGACAGTTGATCGACGGGGAGTGTCGTGGCGGAGGATTTCGGCAGGGACATCGGTGCCGCCGAGCGGATGGTTCGCGAGTGGCAGGACCGGGCGGCGGAGAAGGCCGAGAAGTTCAACCGCCTGCAGCAGCAGGTCGAGCAGATCTCGGTGACCGAATCTTCCCGCGATGGCGCGATCCGGGTGACCGTGGCGTCCACCGGGATGCTGCAGGACCTGCAGCTCGCCGACAACGCCAACAACCGGCCGATGCCCAGGCTCGGCGCGGAGATCATGCGGCTCGTGCAGCAGGCGCAGGCCAAGATCCCCGGGCAGATGCAGCAGGCCGTCGAGGGCACCGTCGGGCTCGCCGACTCGGCCGCCCAGCACGTGCTCGACCAGGCCCGCAAGCACTTCCCGGAGCCCCCGCCCGAGGAGGAGTCGCCGCGCGGCGCCCGGCCGAACGAGATCCGCCCGGCCGCCGAGGACGACCACCAGCCGCCGCAACGTCGGCAGTCGCCCGGCCGCCGCAGGCCCGACGACTTCGACGACGACTTCGGCAACGGCTCCTTCCTGCGCTGACCCGGGGACTGCACATGCCTGACGAGATGAACGTCGCGATCGAGAACCTGCGCACCCACGCGTCCAAAGTGGATGGTGTGGTGGACCAGCTGAGCACGGCCGTCGACGTCTCGCAGCAGGTTTCGCTGAACAACGACGCCTACGGCATCCTGTGCCGGCCCTTCGCGTGGATGATCGACCCGGTCGAGCAGAACGGCGTCGATGCGCTGCGGGAGGCCGTGACGTCGATGCGGCAGATCGCCGACGACGTGCGCGCCACCGCCGAGGACTACCAGCAGGTCGACGACTCCAACAGCGCCCTCATCCGAGGGGTCCAGCCGTGACGAACCCGCTCGTCGAGAAGCAGCCGGAGAGCAACGACGGCTTCATCACCCAGGGCAGCGGTGACGCGGGCTGGGCGAGCGGCATCGGCATCGCCGAATCCGTCAACGACGTCTCCAGCCTCAACGAAGGTTCGAGCTGGGTCGAGTCCGGGCTCGCCTACGGAGGGCTCGCGATGGAGGGCATCAGCCTCGCCGTCGACCCCATCGGCACCCTGCTCTCCTACGGGTTGTCCTGGTTGATCGAGCACGTCCAGCCGCTCAAGGAAGCTCTCGACTGGTTCGCAGGAGACCCCGACGGCGTCGCCGCCTACGGCAAGACCTGGGAGAACGTCTCCAAGGCTGTCGAGGAGGCCGCCCAGCAGTACAAGGACGCCGTCAAGGCCGACACCGCGAGCTGGACCGGTGCCGCGGGCGACGCCTACCGCAAGACCGCCGCCGAGAAGGGCGAAGCGCTCGCCGGAGCGGCGAAGCTCGCCGGGACCATCAGCTCGGTCGTGACGATCATGGGCGAGGTCGTCTCGTTCGTCCGCGAGTTCGTCCGCGACCTGGTCGCCGACTGCATCTCGCGGCTGATCACCTACGCGCTGGAAGCCCTGCTGCCGCCGATCGCATCGCTGGCCTGGGTGATCCCGCAGGCGGTCGCGTTCATCTCCAAGACGGTCACCAAGATCGCCGACATCGTCGGCAAGCTGACCAGGACGATCAGCAACGTCTCCCCGAAGCTCGCCAAGCTCGCCGAGGTCTTCGGCGACGTCATGAAAACCCTCGGCGACAAGGGCAAGGCCGGTGCCGGGGCGATCGGGAAGGTCGCCGAGAAGCTCGACGTCGCCGAGCGGATCGCGGAGAAGACGTGGAAGAAGGTCGACGACACCTTCGGCACCGACGTCGTCGGCAAGCACAACGCCAAGTTCGGCGGCGGCCCGGACGCGCCGAGCTCGGGAGACGGCGAGTCGTCCTCGGGTGATTCGGCTTCCGGTGGTGGGGAGTCAGGTCCTCGGTCGTCGAGCGGTGCTTCGGGGCAGGGGGATTCGCCGTCTTCGGCCCGCTCGGAATCCACCGGGGAGACCGGCTCTCCGCGTTCCGAGTCCACTTCGGACGGTTCGTCCGCCGGTGAATCCGCCGGCGGGCGCGGCGACGTGGGCGCGGATTCGCGGTCGAGCGCTGATTCGGGTGCATCGACGCGCATCGATTCCGGTGCCGGGTCGCAGGACGGTTCGAACTCCGGCGGTTCGGCTCGGTCCGACACCCAGTCGCAGGACGGTTCGGGCTCGGGTGGTTCGAACCGCACCGATTCCGGTTCTCAGTCGCAGGATGCTTCGGACTCGACGCGATCCGACTCCGGTTCGGGATCGCAGTCGCAGGCCGATTCCAATCCGAGCTCGGGCTCTCAGCCGCACGCGGACTCCGGAGGACCGCAGGCTCGCCCCGATTCGGGGACCCAGTCGCACGCGGACCCGGGTGGAGCGACTCGCGCCGACACGGGGTCGAGCAACGCCGGCTCGTCCAGTGCGAACAGCTCCGACGTCCCGCGAGCCCCCTCCAGCACCTCGGCGGCCGCCGTCGACGCCCCGGCCAGGCCGGACGCGGCCGCGCCGCAGTCGGCCCCTGCGGCTCCGCGCCCGGACCAGCCCTCGGGCAACGCCCCTGCCAGCGCAGCGGGCTCTCCGGCGAGCCCGTCGGCTCCCGGCGGCGCAACGCCGTCGCCGCGCGGTGGACGTCAGGGGCAGGGCGGCTGGACTGGCACCTCGGGGCATCCGGGCGCCGTCCGCGACCTCCCCACCAACGCGCCTCGGACGCCGCGTTCCCCGAGCCACCCCGCGGGCCCGCGCCTGGACGCCCCGGCCCCCGCGCGCGCCCCCAGGGGCGGGATGCCGCCTCGCCAGGCCCCGCACGCGCCCGGGCCGATGCGGCCTGTCCGGTCCGGCGCGCCCCACGCTCCGATCCGGCAGGGAACGCCGGTGCAGCGACCGCAGGGCGCCCCGCCTCGGCCGCCCCACCTGCGCACCGCGGATTCGCCCCGCACGCCGATCCCGTCCCAGCGCGCTCCGGAAACGCCGAACAGCCTTGCTGAACAGCCAAAACTCGATGAGCCGAAGGTTTCGACGGCGGAGTCGATGGCGGCCGAGACCCCGCCGAAGGACCAGTGGCAGGCCGGTCATCACATGGTCGACCACACCCCTCGCCTCAACATCTCGCCCGAGCTCCGGGAGAAGCTCGGGCCGTTCCGACGCGACATCGAAGCCACCGGCGCGGGCCTGTCGTTCACCAAGCCCCCGGTGACGAACTACTTCGGCCGAGCCGAATGGGCGCACAAGCGGCCGAGGTGCTCGGTCGACCCGAACCGCTTCACGGTCGAGATGCACGGCGGCCCGAACGGCGTGAAGTTCAAGCACATCGATCTCGACGCCAAGGAACTCGCCGAGATCATCAGAGGCTCCTCGGGCTACAAGGAAGGCACGCCGATCCGCCTGGTCTCCTGCGAGACCGGCGCCGACGTGCCCGATGGCTCCAAGAACTTCGCCCAGCAGCTCTCCGAAGAACTGGGCGTGGAGGTGCTGGCCCCGAACACCAACGCGTGGGTCGACAACCACGGCAACATCTACGCCAGCGAATCCAGCGCCAAGTTCGACAAGGACGAGTCAGGCACGCCGAAACCCCGCCTCGACTCCCCCGGCGAGTGGACCGCCTTCCGCCCCGACGGCACCAAAGCCGTCCACAGCAGCCCCTACCCACCGGGCCACCAACCGGAATGGGTCCGCCACGGCGTCCAAGCCGAGAGCGCCCAGATCCGAGGCATCTTCGGCCGACGCAAGGACGAAGACTTCTCCATCGACCCGGTCACCGGCCACAACTACAGCAACGCACCCCCACAGGGGCACTACGGCCCGCCACCGCAGAACCACGGCTACCACCCGCAGCAGCAGAGCTTCCAGCAAGCACCCAACCAGGGGTTCGCGCAGCAACCGCAGCATCAGGGCTACCCACAGCAGGGATATCCCCAGCAGGGCTACCAGCCGCAGGCGTACCCGCATCAGGCCTACCCGCAGCCCGGACCGGCACAGCCACACCCGCAACCGAGTGCGCCCCCGCACTACTCGAACCAGCCGTACCAGGGCTACCCGCAGCAGCCGAATTCGCCGCAGGGGTATCCGCAGCACAGCGCTCCGCAAAATCACCCGCAGCAGCCGAGCGGTGGCTACCCGCAGCAGCCGCAGCACGTCTCGCAGCAGGGCGTGCACTCGCCGCACCCGCAACACCAGGCTGCGAACCCGCAACCTCCGCAACAAGGCGCCTACCCGCCCCCGCAGCAGCCTCAGGGCGGGTACGCGCCTCCGCAGCAGCCCGCACACACGCAGCCTCGGCAGAGGCCACCGCAGCAGGGCTTCTCGCCACAAGGAGGGCGACCGAACGCCTTCCGGCCCAGCAATCCGGCACAGCCGTGGCACGGGGCGCAGAACGCCCCCGCCCCTGCTCAGGGCGGGTACGGGTCGAGGGCACAGCCCCAACAGCCGTACGGGCATGCGCCGAACGCCGCTGCGCCGACTTCGAACCCGACCGCGCCGGGCGCGCCCGGTCAGCCGCAAACACCGTGGAACAACGCGACTCCGCAGCCCCCGTCAGCACCGCAGCAACCTGCCGCGCCGAACCCGAGGCCGCAGCCCCCCGGGCCCCCGACAACCCACCAACCTGCCGCGCACCAGGGCGGGGGCGCATCACGCCAGCTGGACGGTGTCGGGCCATCCGCTCCGAACGGGCCGGCTGCGCCTGCGGCGACACCGTCGAAGCCCGTGCTCGACGACTTCACCCCGGCGCAGTCCGGCACGCCCTCCGCAGCGCATGCTCCGGCGGATTCCTCCTGGAAATCTGACTTCGAACCAGCGGGCGGTTCGAAGCCCGCGCCCGTTGCGTCCAGCTCGCACGCGACCCCCTCGACGTCGAAGCCCGTCCTGGACGATTTCGACCCAGGCCCCGCCCACCACGAGACACCGCACACCCCGAACAAGGTCGAAGGCGACTTCGCGCCGAAGGACGCGCCGCAGCAACAGGCGCCGTGGTCCAACGCTCCGCGCGGTTCGACGCCCCCTGACGCTCAGCGGCCGCAGGACTCACCCGGCCAGCACCAATCTTCTGCCGGGGGCGCTGGGCAGCCGAACTCCCCGCACGGTTCCTCTCAACCGGTGAATCCAGCAGGTTCTCCGCACGTCCAAGGCGGAGGCTCGACTGGTGGAGCTGGTGCGGCGAGCTTCCCGTCCTCGCCCGATGCGACGCCTCCGAGTCGTTCCTTCGAAGACTTCCTGCGTGACAACGGTTTCGAACAGGGATCGTTGGTCCCGAATGCTCCGCACGCTGATGCGCCTGAACTCGGCGACCGCAATCCGCTCGACGAGTTCGACTTCTTCGGCGACAAGGACTTCCGCGCAACAGCCGATGACCACTCGGCGCTCCGACAGCTCGGCAAGGTGCTCAGCGATGCCGAGATCCAGGAAATCCGGGGGCGAAGGCCGGACATCGAGCACATCACCGACGAAGAGCTCTCGGCGATGTACCTCTACACCGGTATGGATCACCAGTACTGGAACGAGGCCCTGCGCAACGGGGACGTCGAAGAGGTGCGCAAGTACGAGACCGTGATCAGGAACGCCGTCTCGGGGATGAACAAGCTCCCGGACTGGACTTCGACTCCGGAGGTCCCGAAGGTTCACCGCGGTATCTACATCGATTCCTGGGACATGGACAACTTCCTGGACCGGTACTCGGATGGGGCAGAGGTCACGGAGAACGCCTTTACGAGTTCTTCAAAGTCGGATCCGTTCCCGGGCAATGTTGAGTTCGTGATCGAGGCCCGCGAAGGCAAGGATCTTGAGTTCCTCAAGCCGTATGGGGGCATGCGCGAAGTGGCGTGGCCACCGGGGAATCGCTTCGCAGTCAGCAGTCGCGAGTTCAACGAGGATACGGGTAAGTGGACGATCCGGCTGAAGGATCTTGGAAGGTGAGATGGCCATGCGCGAGGAGGTGACGTGGCCACCGGGTAGTCGCTTCGAAATCCTGAGCAAGGAGTTCAGTGATGATTTGGGGAAGTGGGTTGTCCGCCTCCGGGACCGTGGGGTTACACCGCTGAGTCACGAGGAGCTCGTGCGGAAGTACAGCACGGACTGGAGCAAGCGGTCTCCAGAAGAAAGAGCGGCGGCCGAGGCTGATCGGGAGTGGTTGCGCGAGTTGCATCGCAGCGGCCGTCGGTCGACTCCCAAGCCGGGGGACAATTTCCCCATCGGGCTGGATGACAACTTCAAGCCCTTCCCCGCCAAGCGCAGGCGTGACGCGGGGAATGCAGCCGAGGACGGAGAAGCGGGATGAGTCAGCAAGGGCCGACGACCGCGCTTGAGCAGGCCATCGAGCGGTACGCGAGCGACCCCGAGGCCATCGATCAGGTCTACCGGGAGTTCTTGGTCGCGAAGTTGCTCCTGGTGACGTCCGAGGATTCGTCGGACCCGGTCATGGTCAGCGTCGAAGGTCAGGAGAAGCAGCAGGTCTGGGTGTGCACGAACAAGAAGGCCGTGCCGGACTTCGCTCCGGGCACGACCGTCGTGAACGGGTACCAGCTGCTGCCGATGTTGCCCGAGTTGAACGTGCACGTCGCAACCTCTCCTGAAGCCCAAGACGTGATGCTGATCGGTTCGCGGACGATTCTGCACTCGGCACCCGAGATCACCGACGAGTTGCGGGCCGTGGCGCAGCAGCAGCCGGGAACCTGGGTCGGTGTGCCGGACCGCATGTACCAGGGACAGCCGCGCGACAAGGTCCCCGAGCACGCTTTCGTCGGTGAGTACTGGGTGGACGAGTCCGGTGCGGTGACCGGTCAGTACCGGCCGAGCTCGAAGTACAAGCCGTCTCCGCTGACATTGGGATTCCCGGAGCCGGTGAGCATGTTGGAGAAGGTCCTGCACCTGCACACCGCCGGATATGTCTCGACAGGCGCGCTCGTGACCGTCCTCGCGGACAGCGACTTCGCATTGGTGGTCGAGGAGGACGGGGTCGCCCCGATCTTCCCGCTCGGTGGCAGGAAGGTCCTGTTCGGTGCCTCGGCGGTCAAGTACGTCCCGGACTTCGCGAAGGGGGCGCACAAGGCCAACCTGGCCTCGATCGAGCCGTTCCTGGACGAAGCCGGCCTCGTGCTCGACATCGCCACGAGGCACCAGGCGTTCATCGAAGGCTCGATGCTCAAGCAGGAGCTCGAGAAGCGCCGAGCGGCTGGGCAGAACCCGCAGCCTGCTGCCGTGCCTGAGAAACCCATCGACGCCCACGAGCGGTTCCTCGGTTCCATGCTCGCTGGTGCGATGGGGGACGCGCTTGGGTATGCGATCGAGTTCAGCGACATCGACATGATCCGGCGGCATCACGGGGCTGATGGGGTGACCGGGCCGGTGTCGCGGGACGGGGTCGCTCAGATCTCCGATGACACCCAGATGATGCTGTTCACGTTGGAGGGCTTGGTCCGTGCGCATGTCGCGCGGCGGGTGGAGCCGCGGGACAACGATCCGGTTCCTGAGGTGCAGCACGCGTATCAGCGCTGGTACCACACGCAGGGGCCGGAGTGGCGTACCGCGGGTGGGCCTTACGCGCAGCACCTGCAGCGGCCTGACGGCTGGTTGATCACCAACTGGGAGCTGTTCGCGAGTCGGGCTCCGGGCAGCACCTGCATGTCGGCTCTGGCGAACTTCGCGCAGACCGGGGTCTTCGCGACTCCGCAGCATCGGATCAACAACTCCAAGGGCTGCGGCGGGGTGATGCGGGCGGCTCCGGTCGCGGCGTGGTCGAACGATCCGAGCGAGGTCTTCCTCGTTGCGGTGCGGACTGCCGCGCTGACGCACAGTCATCCGAGCGGGTTCCTGTCGGCCGGAGTGTTGGCGGTGATCGTGCATCAGCTGCTGCGCGAGGTTCCGCTGCACGATGCCGTGCGGATGGCGCGGGATCTGCTGACGCGGTGGCCGGAACACGAGGAGCAGCTGCAGATCCTCGACCGTGCGGTGGCGTTGGCTGACCGTGGTCGTGTGTCGCCGGAGGAGTTGAAGGCAGAGCTCGGCGAGGGCTGGGTGGGCGAAGAAGCGCTCGCCATCGGCCTTTACGCCGTGCTGGCCACGGACAACCTGCGTGATGCGCTGTTGCTCTCGGTGAACCACTCCGGTGATTCGGACTCGACGGGGATCGTGTGCGGCAACATCGGCGGCGCGCTGTACGGAACTCGCGCCATTCCGGCGGAGTGGCTGCAGACGTTGGAGCTGCGCCAGATCATCGAGACCCTCACCAACGATGCCCTGGCGGAGTTCAGCCCCGGCCCTCCCACCGACCCGTCGTGGACTCAGCGCTACCCCGCCTGGTGACTCACTTTCGAGCAGGCTCCTGAGGCACGGATGGTTGTGATGGGTAGTACTGGGGATGAGACTTTGCGCCGGCCGAGCAGGCGGACTCTGCTGGGAGGCGAGGGGCTCGTTGCGGAGCGTGCGCAGCGGTTCCTCGGTGCTGTTGTCGGGGCGTTGATCGGTGACTCGCTGGGCCACCGGGTGGCTTCTTTGGGCTGGCCGGAGATCCGGGAGCAGTTCGGCGAGTCCGGTGTGACCTCGCTGGAAGCGCGCACCGAGGATGAGCGGATGTCGGACGGTCTGGTGATGCTGGCGTTGTCGCTGGACGGCCGGATCAGGCTCGATCGTGCGCTGGTTCGCGGTGCGGATCCCGTGGCTGAGCTGCGCGCTACCTATGAACTGTGGACGTCGGATTCTGCGGAGGCATCGCAACGGGCAGGCTGGTTGGGAAAGCATCTTCCGCAACGGGTTCGCGGTTCTGGTGCGGTTGACGCCGTCGCGGCAGGTCTGTCCGGGCGATCGCTGAACCTCCCGGAATTCCTGTACGCGGCCATTCCCGCCAGTTCGTGGTCGCAGAGCAGTCGAGAGGTCATCGCGCACGCAGAGCAGGTGTGCGGTGTGCTCGGGAAATCCGGTGAGTCCGTAGCCGCGGTGCAAGCTCTGGCGGTGATCCTGCAGCAGGCCGTGATGACCAGGAACTACGTCCGCGGTTTCGGTCAGGTCATCGAGGTCGACGCCGATGAGTTCGGTTCCGGGCGCGAGGAGCTGCTGCACCTCATGCGGGCCGCTGATGCCTTGGCCCGCCCGGGCATCACGCCTGAGCAGGTCGAGACCCTCGGTGACGGTTCTACACCCGCTTCGGCGCTGGCGATCGCCGCGTGCGCGGTGCAATCCGCGGCGACGGACTTCGATGAAGCGATGCGAATCGCGGTCAACCACTCCGGCAACAGCGTGGTGACCGGAGCGCTGGCTGGGGCGATCATGGGTGCCGGCTTCGAAGGTCTCGACGTGATCCCCTCGCACTGGGCTGAAGGACTGTCGACGTCGGCCAAGCTGGTCTTCCGGCTCGCCCAGGACGTTCCTGCGCAGCTTGGTGACGTTCCCCGCGACGACGAGGAATGGAATCAGCGGTACCCGTTCCTGAGCGAAACCCGATCGGACACAGCAATGGCATCTGCTGCTTCACCCATCCATGCGCACGAGCGGTTCTTGGGGTCGATGCTCGGTGGGGCGATGGGAGATGGGCTCGGGTATGCGATCGAGTTCAAGGACATCGAGGTGCTGCGGCGGGATTACGGGCCAGCCGGGGTTACCGGGCCTGTGCTTCGGCAGGGGGTTGCCCGGGTTTCTGATGACACGCAGATGATGTTGTTCACGCTCGAAGGGTTGATTCGGGCGCATGTGGCGCGGCGGATGAAGCCGACCGACAACGATCCGGTTCCTGAGGTGCAGCACGCGTATCAGCGCTGGTACCACACGCAGGGGCGGGACTGGTTGACCGCAGGTGGTCCCTATGCGCAGCACCTGCGCCGGCCCGACGGCTGGTTGATCACCAACCCCGGGTTGTTCGATACCCGGGCTCCGGGGAACACCTGCATGACGGCTCTGTCGAACTTCGCGCAGACGGGGGTTTCGGCTACTCCGCGGCATCGGACCAACGATTCCAAGGGGTGCGGCGGTGTGATGCGGGCTGCGCCGGTGGCGGTGTGGTCGAACGATCCTGCGGAGGTGTTCTACGCGGCCGTCGGGACCGCGGCGTTGACGCACAGCCATCCCAGCGGGTTCTTGTCGGCCGGGGTGTTGGCGGTGATCGTGCACCAGCTGATCCGCGAGGTTCCGCTGCGCGAGTCCGTGCGGTTGGCGCGGGAGTTGCTGACGCGGTGGCGGGAGCACGAGGAACAGCTTCAGATCCTCGACAAGGCGGTCGCGCTGGCCGAGCGCGGAGTCGTTTCGCCCGAGGAGATCGCGCAGGAGCTGGGTGGTGGCTGGGTCGGCGAGGAAGCTCTCGCGATCGGGCTCTACGCCGTTCTGGCCACCGACGACCTGCGCGATGCACTGCTTCTTTCGGTGAACCACTCGGGGGACTCGGACTCCACCGGGATGGTGTGCGGCAACATTGGCGGGGCGCTCCACGGGGCCCGGGCCATTCCAGCGGACTGGTTGGGGACCCTCGAACTGCGCGGACTG
The DNA here is from genome assembly GCF_040676935.1 of Saccharopolyspora sp. NPDC049426. NCBI lineage: Bacteria > Bacillati > Actinomycetota > Actinomycetes > Pseudonocardiales > Pseudonocardiaceae > Saccharopolyspora > Saccharopolyspora sp. NPDC049426. The sequence goes on from NZ_JBFAPZ010000001.1 coordinate 565,562, forward strand.
GTCGAAACCGTGGCCAAGGATGCGCTGGCGGAGTTCAGCCCGGGACCACCGACGGACCCGGGGTGGGCGCAGCGCTACCCCGCCTGGTGAGCAACGAGGAGAAGGCGATGACCGACCCGCAACGACAGCTGAGCTGGGCCGATCGTTTCCGAGGTGCGCTGCTCGGCGGCGCCGTGGGCGATGCCCTCGGTGCCGGGGTCCGGCACACCTCGACCGCCGAGATACAGCAGTGGTTCGGCCCGCGCGGCGTCGTCGACTACCTCCCCGTCTACGGGAGGCGCGGCGCCGTCACCGATCTGACGCAGCTCACCGTGTTCACCCTCGAAGGCCTGCTGCGCGCCAAGGCCGAGGGCTGCACCGGCTTACCGACCGAGTTCGTCTTCGCCAACCACCTGCGCTGGCTGCACACCCAGGGCGTGCCGTGGGAGTTCGCGATGTCGGCGTTCGCGGCGACCGAACCCGCGCCCACCAGCTGGCTGCTGGAACGTCGCGAGCTGTACTCGACCCGCAACCCGGCCGGCAACGCCCTCGGACTGCTCGGACGCATGGCGGCGCGGTCGCCGCTGGGACCCGACGGTCGCCTGCACCCGCCGGTCGACGCCGACGGTTCCGCCGACTACCCGGTGCTGGCAGCCCCGGCGATGGTGTGGTCCAACGTGCCCGAAGGCGTGTACGCGGCGGGCGCGGGCATCGCGAACCTCTACACCTCCGGCGCCAACTCCGTCGCCGCAGCCGGTGTGCACGCCGACGTGCTGGCGCAGCTCATCCGCGGCATCCCGCTGTGGGACGCCGTCACCAGCTCCGACCAGCGCAGGCTCAACGCCGCCTACCGGGTGGCCGGGGTGCCCGCCGACGTGCGGCGAACCGTGCACGCGGCCATGTTCACCGGTCAGCGCGGCGGAACCCCCGGCCCGCTGGACATCGACATCGAGTTCGACGTCGCCGACAAGCCCGGGGAGCTCGGCATCGCGCTCGCCGCGGTCGGCAGCACCCGCACCTTCGCCGACGCCGTGCAGGTCGCGGTGAACAACTCCGCCGACAGCGCCGTCACGGGTGCACTCGCCGGTCAGCTCGCGGGTGCGCTGCACGGCCCCGCCGCGATTCCCGCGCAGTGGCTGGACGAACTCGAACTCCGCCAGGTCATCGAGACCTTGTGCGGCGATGCGACCGAGGCGTTCGCGCCGCCGCCACCGCCGCAGTGGGCGCAGCGCTACACGCGCGGACCCCAGCAGACCGGACCTCGCCAGATCCCCGCCGGACCAGCGAAGACCGTCGAGGGCTCCGCTGAGCAGACGATGGTGATGCCGGCGATCACGGCCGACACCCCGCCGCCCGCCGCCCCGCTCACCTCGCCGCGGCCGGCCGCACCGGAGCCGCCGGTCGCTCAACGGCCCGTCGCCCCGCAGCCCCCAGTCGCCCCGGAGCCGCCGGTCGCGCAGGCCCCCGCGCCGGAACCCGTCGTCAAGCCGGAACCGCCTGCGCGGGAGGAGATTCCGCGATTCGAGGTGCGGAACGCCGGCCAGATCGGCGCTCCGACGTTCCCGGCCTCCGCGCCCGCTGCCGAACCCGAGCGGGAAACCGAGACCACCGCGGTCTTCGCGGCCATCGGTTCCGAGCCCGACCAGGAACCCGATCGGACCCCCGTCGACCTCGAACCGCGTCCCCGCGCGCCCATCGACCTCCACCCGGGCGAAGCCGACGAGCCCGAACCGGAGGTCGCCGAACCCGCGCCGATCCCCGAAACACCCGTGGTCGACCTCGAACCCGAGCCGGAACCTGAGTCGGAGACCGAAACGACGCAGGTCGTCGAGGCCGTGTCCGACTCCGGTGAGCCCGCGGGTTCCACCGTCGTGGACGTGAGCGGCATCGGTTCGCCCTTCGACCTGATCGCCGTCCCCACGCGCGACGACAACGAACCCGAGCCGGACGCCCGCTTCACCCGCGACTCCGATCCCGAACTCCGCTTCGCCGACGCCGAGCCGGAGCCGACGCCGATCGACCTGAGACCGGACTCCGACGTGGTTCCCAACGTCGTTCCGGCTCTCGCGAAGCTCTCCTCGATCGAGCCGGAACCCGAACCGGTCGACGAGGAAGTCGAAGTGGTCGCGGAGGAGGCGGACGAAGTCACCGCCGAGCCGGAGGACTCCGAAGGCGAGGTTGCCGAGGCGGAAGTCGCCGAGACCGAAGACACTGAGCCGGAACACGCCGAAGCCGAGTTCGCCGCACCGGAAGACAACGAGCCGGAAGACGTCCAGGCTGAAGACACCGAGCCGGAAGACACCAGAGCCGAAGTCGTCGAAGAGGTTGAGGACGAGGCGACGGAAGAACCGCAGGAAGTCGAACCGAGCGAAACAGAGCCGGGCGAGGTCGAGTGGGACGAACTCGGGCGAGGTGAAACCGAGCAGGACGAGCCGGAGCTGCACGAGCTCGCGCGGGATGAAACCGAGTCGGACGAGACCGAGCTGGACGAGACCGAGCCTGACGAGGTCGCCTTCACCGAGGAGCCGGAGGAAGTCGAGTCGGCCACCTTCGCCGGGGAGCCGGCGGAGGACGCCGCTCCCGAACTCGACGAACCAGAAGACGACGTCACCACCGAGGACGCCGCTGCGGACACCGAGGACAGCGCCGCGGTCGAACCCGAGGACACCGTGGTCGACGTCGGCGAGGACATCCCCGCCGAGGCAGAACCGCAGGTGGTCGAGGCCCTTCCGATCTCGGTCGGCCGTCGCGTGCACGGCAAGAGTGAGGGGCCGGGCGACGCCGCACCGTCGCTGACCGAGCGTGTCCTGGGCTGCTTCCTCGGAGGCGCACTCGGCGACGCGCTGGGCGCGGACCTGGAGTTCATCACCGCCGCGCAGATCACCGAGCGCTTCGGCGCGACCGGTCCCAGCGGCCTGCGCGAGGCGTACGGCGTGCACGGGGCGATCACCGATGACACGCAGATGACGCTGTTCACCGCGGAGGGCCTGATCCGGGGAAGCGTCGCCGCGCGCACCCTCGGTGCCGTGGACCCGCTGCCCGAGGTGCAGCTGGCCTACCAGCGCTGGCTGCACACCCAGGGCGTCGAGTGGGACGCGGCGGCCGGCGAGTTCTTCGCCGACCACCCGGTGCCGGACGGCTGGTTGATCGAGGTCGCGGGCCTGTTCCACACCCGCGCCCCGGGCAAGACCATCTTCCGGGCGCTGACCGCCTTCGGCGACGGTCACCGGGCCGGTTCGCTGACCGAGAAGATCAACGACTCCAAGGGCTGCGGCGGCGCGATGCGCGCGGCACCGGTCGCGCTGACCTCCACCGATCCGGCCGAGGTGTTCGAGCTTGCGGCGCGCACCGCCGCGCTCACCCACAGCCACCCGGCCGGCTACCACTCCGCGGGCGCGCTGGCGGTGATCGTGCAGCAGGCGCTGCTGGGCCGCAGCCTCGACGACGGCGTGTGGCTGGCCCTGCAGGTGCTGGAGACCTGGGACGACCACGAGGAGACCACCGCCGCGATCAAGGCCGCCGTGGACCTGGCCGCCGAGGGCGTGCCGACGCCGGAGCGCGTCGCCGAGGTCCTCGGCGGTGGCTGGGTCGGCGAGCAGGCCGTGGCGATCGCGGTGTGCGCGGCGCTGGTGGCCGGCGAGGACGTGGAACTGGCGCTGAAGATCGCCGTGCACCACGACGGCGACAGCGACTCCACCGGCGCGATCTGCGGCAACATCGTCGGCGCGCTGCAGGGTGTGAGCGCGCTGCCGCTGGACTGGCTGGCCGAGCTGGAGCTGCGCGACGTCATCGAGCAGATGGCGCTGGACTGCGTCGCCGAGTTCGGCCGCGGTGGCTTCCAGCCGGGCCGCGCCGCCATCGACCCGCCGTCCGACCAGGACTGGAACGAGCGCTACCCGGTTCGGCCGCAGTGGTCGTCCGAACCGGCGACCGTCGGTGCCGACGCCGGGGGGTTCCCGTCGCCGAAGCCGGCACCTCGCCGCCGCCTCGACGGGGTGGCGAGCACCGAAACCGTTGAGGGGGACAGTTGATCAACGTCAGGCAGGGTGACCCGTTCCCGGTGCACCCGCCGTTCCCGGCGCCGGCCGCGTTCGGCGCGTTCCCGGACCGCACCGCGCAGCTGGCGGAGCTGCTGCAGGCGCTGCGAGCGGCGGTGGGTTCCGCCGAGGTCCGCTGCACGGCGCTGGGGACCCGCTTCGAGACCGACGCGACCGATGAGGTCTTCGAGCTGCTGCGCCGGATCCGCGACGTCGGCTACCGCCCGGACACCGGGGCCTGGACGTCCGCGGTGTTCTCCGGAGGTGAGCTGCACACCTCCCACGCCGAGCCGCAGTGGCGGAACGCGCCCGAGGACGGCCGCGCGCACCTCGACGAACTGCGGTTCTACCCGCGCCGCGACCCCGAGCAGTGGCTGCTCGCCCCGGCCTGGGACTACTTCGTGGACGCCGTCACCTACCCGGACGGGGCGACCGGCCCGCTGCGGATGCTGCCGGTGTTCGACGGCCGCGACGCGCAGGGCAGGCCGCAGGTGTTCCGGCCGGCGGTGCCGTGGATCGAGAAGCGCGAGGTGTTCAGCTACCTCAACGGCGGCGAGATCGTGCTGTCGGCGATGTCCACCGACGCCGACGAGCTCGACCCGGCCCGCGGCTCCGAGGTGCCCAAGCAGTTCCACACCGACGGCGTGTGGGTGTGGCCGCAGGCGATGGCCTACTACCTCGAAGAGCACGACATCGCGCCGCCGCCGGAGTTCCTCGACCACATCCGCCGCGCCCGCTACCAGGCGCCGACGACGGTCGCCGACGTCAAGTCGGCCGAGGCCAAGTCGCTGATCCTGGCCACCGACCCCGCCTCGATGCTGGCCCACCGGCCGGAGGACGCCTTCGTGGCGGTCGGCGCGCACCTGGCGGCGCAGGGCGTGAGCAGCCGGTTCTACAGCTTCGACGAGCCGGTCGGTGGCGGCTGGAGCATGCGGCCCGAGCCGGACGGCTGGTGGGCGGTGGAGGCCCACGACGACCGGCCGAACCCCAAGCACCGCTTCCCGGACCCGTGGACGGCGGGTTTCTTCCTGATCGGCGCGATGACCGTCGAGCGCGACCGCTACCTCCGGGAGCCGGACGAGCCGCTGCTGGACTTCGAGTGCCCGTGGCCGGAGATGGCCGACGAGCCGCCGCTGTCGTCCTACGACCAGAAGTTCGTGGTCCAGCTGCAGCCCGGTGACGAGCTCGACCGCTTCGGCGAACCGGTCGGCAACACCGCGTTCGTCGCGGGCACCACGATCCCGCAGCGCAGCATGCCGCCGGGTGGACAGCCGGGGCAGTACCGCCGCTACCGGGTGGTGAAGGCGTTCGACGCCATCACGGGCGTCGCCAGGCCTGAGCACGGCCAGGTCGGTGGCGGGACCGCCTACGTCCTGCCCAACTCCCTGAAAGTCCTGACCGAAGAGGGCTGGCTGACCGAAGCCTGAGCCGCCAACCGAGAACGGGGTGTCCGCGCGGACACCCCGTTCTCGGTTGGCGGGAGGGGCTTGTCACACGGGGTAGAATCCTGTGAGAAGTCGATGAGAGCTCGCACCTCATCTGTGGCGCGGAGCCCGCGCCGGGTGATCGAGCAGGTCAAGGGGACCCCCGTTTTGACCCTCTGAGAACGGGGCGGGTATCTTTGTTTATCGGACCCGACGCCAATCGGGTCGATCCGCATGCCCGTGCATGACGTGGCCGCCCGAGTGGAGGGCCGCGGCAGCGCCGAGGATGTGTGGAACTCTTCCGAAAACCCTCTGGGGTCTACCTCGGTTTCGGCCGGAACAGGCGCTGTGAGGGCCGAGGAGCGGGCGACACGCCCGACCTCGTGTGCGGGGGAGTCCCGAAACACAGTGCCTGACAGGTGCTCGACGCCCAGGGCACGCCGAAGCTCGAACGAGCGGCTGCTTGGTCGAGTACCTAAAAGACGCGAACGCTGACAGAAAGCCGGTCCATGCCCACCATCCAGCAGCTGGTCCGTAAGGGCCGCCAGGACAAGGTCGCCAAGACCAAGACCGCGGCGCTCAAGGGGAGCCCGCAGCGGCGTGGCGTGTGCACCCGCGTGTACACGACCACCCCGAAGAAGCCCAACTCGGCCCTGCGCAAGGTCGCTCGTGTCAAGCTGACCAGCGGCATCGAGGTCACGGCCTACATCCCGGGTGAGGGCCACAACCTGCAGGAGCACTCGATCGTGCTCGTTCGTGGCGGCCGTGTGAAGGACCTGCCCGGCGTGCGCTACAAGATCATCCGTGGTTCCGCTGACACCCAGGGTGTGAAGAACCGCAAGCAGGCTCGCAGCCGCTACGGCGCGAAGAAGGAGAAGAGCTGATGCCCCGCAAGGGTCCGGCCCCGAAGCGGCCGCTGCACGCTGATCCCGTGTACGGCTCGCCGCTGGTCACGCAGCTGGTGAACAAGATCCTCGTGGACGGCAAGCGTTCGCTGGCCGAGAAGATCGTCTACGCGGCCCTGGAAGGCTGCCGGGAGAAGACCGGTACCGACCCGGTCGTCACGCTGAAGCGTGCCCTGGACAACGTCAAGCCGACCCTGGAGGTCCGCAGCCGCCGCGTCGGTGGCGCGACCTACCAGGTGCCGATCGAGGTGCGGGCCGGCCGGTCCACCACTCTCGCGCTGCGCTGGCTGACCACCTACTCGCGGCAGCGTCGTGAGAAGACCATGGTCGAGCGCCTCATGAACGAGCTGCTGGACGCGAGCAACGGCCTCGGCGCGAGCGTCAAGAAGCGCGAAGACACGCACAAGATGGCGGAGTCCAACAAGGCCTTCGCGCACTACCGCTGGTGAAATCTGGTGGGTCTTGCCCGCCAGCCGAACCGATTCGACAGCTTTGCACCTGTCACCGCGACTTGCACCTGCTGTTAGGGAACGGGGAAGAATCTCGTGGCACGCGACGTGCTGACTGACCTGACCAAGGTCCGCAACATCGGCATCATGGCCCACATCGATGCGGGCAAGACCACCACGACCGAGCGGATCCTGTACTACACCGGGATCACGTACAAGATCGGCGAGGTGCACGACGGCGCCGCGACGATGGACTGGATGGAGGAGGAGCAGAAGCGGGGTATCACCATCACCTCGGCTGCTACCACCACCTTCTGGGGCGACACCCAGATCAACATCATCGACACCCCCGGCCACGTCGACTTCACCGTCGAGGTGGAGCGGTCGCTGCGCGTCCTCGACGGCGCGGTCGCGGTGTTCGACGGCAAGGAAGGTGTCGAGCCCCAGTCCGAGCAGGTCTGGCGCCAGGCGGACAAGTACGACGTCCCGCGCATCTGCTTCGTCAACAAGATGGACAAGCTGGGTGCGGACTTCTACTACACCGTCGGCACCATCGAGGACCGGCTGCACGCCAAGCCGCTGGTCCTGCAGCTGCCGATCGGTGCGGAGTCCGACTTCCAGGGCGTCATCGACCTGGTCCAGATGAAGGCTCTGACCTGGCGTGGCGAGGTGTCCAAGGGCACCGACTACGCGGTCGAGGAGATCCCGGCGGAGCTGGCCGACAAGGCCGCCGAGTACCGGGAGAAGCTGGTCGAGGCCGTCGCCGAGACCGATGAGGACCTCATGGAGGCCTACTTCGGTGGCGAGGAGCTGACCCTGGAGCAGATCAAGGAAGGCATCCGCAAGATCACCGTCGAGCGCAGCGCGTTCCCGGTTCTGTGCGGTACCGCGTTCAAGAACAAGGGCGTTCAGCCCATGCTCGACGCGGTCGTCGACTACCTGCCCTCGCCGCTGGACGTCCCCGCCGTGCAGGGAACCCTGCCGGACGGTGAGACCCCGGCGGAGCGCAAGCCGCGCACCGACGAGCCGTTCGCCGCGCTGGTCTCCAAGATCGCGGTGCACCCGTTCTTCGGCAAGCTGACCTACATCCGGGTCTACTCCGGCAAGGTCGCCTCCGGTGCCCAGGTCATCAACTCGACCAAGGGCCGCAAGGAGCGCATCGGGAAGATGTTCCAGATGCACTCCAACAAGGAGAACCCGGTCGAGGAGATCCAGGCCGGTCACATCTACGCGGTGATCGGTCTCAAGGAGACCACCACCGGTGACACCTTGTGCGACTCCGCGAACCCCATCGTCCTCGAGTCGATGACGTTCCCGGCGCCGGTCATCGAGGTGGCCATCGAGCCCAAGACGAAGGCTGACCAGGAGAAGCTCTCCACGGCGATCCAGAAGCTCGCCGAGGAGGACCCGACGTTCCAGGTGAAGCTGGACGACGAGACCGGTCAGACGATCATCAAGGGCATGGGTGAGCTGCACCTCGAGGTGCTGGTCAACCGCATGAAGACCGACTTCAAGGTCGAGGCGAACATCGGTAAGCCGCAGGTGGCCTACCGCGAGACGATTCGCAAGTCGATCGAGAAGTACGAGTACACGCACAAGAAGCAGACCGGTGGTTCCGGTCAGTTCGCGCGCGTGATCATCAAGCTCGACCCGATCGAGCAGACGTCCGACAGCGCGACCTACGAGTTCGACAACAAGGTCACCGGTGGTCGGATCCCGCGGGAGTACATCCCGTCGGTTGACCAGGGTGCGCAGGACGCCATGCAGTACGGCGTGCTGGCCGGCTACCCGCTGGTCGGCGTGAAGGTGACCTTGCTCGATGGTCAGTACCACGAGGTCGACTCGTCGGAAATGGCCTTCAAGGTCGCCGGTTCGATGGCGCTCAAGGAGGCATCCGCCAAGGCTTCTCCGGCGCTGCTCGAACCGATGATGGCGGTCGAGGTGACCACGCCCGAGGACTACATGGGCGAGGTCATCGGAGACCTGAACTCCCGCCGTGGCCACATCCAGGCCATGGAGGAGCGCAGCGGTACCCGCGTCGTCAAGGCTCTCGTGCCGCTGTCCGAGATGTTCGGGTACGTCGGCGACCTGCGGTCCAAGACCCAGGGTCGTGCCAACTACTCGATGGTGTTCGACTCCTACGCCGAGGTTCCGGCCGGTGTGGCTAAGGAGATCATCGCCAAGGCAACGGGCGAGTGACCCGCTGGTCGGCCTCGGGTGACCGGGGCCGGCCAAGAGGCGACGCCTCGCGAAGGCGACCGGGGAGCAATCCCCTCCAGACGGCGGCGAGCGGCCCGCGACCACTTCGGAAGCGAACCGCTCGTCACCTACCCGACAGGACTCCGCCTGGCACAACAAGTCGTACGGCGGAAAGTTAACAAGTCCAGGAGGACAATCCAGTGGCGAAGGCGAAGTTCGAGAGGGACAAGCCGCACGTCAACATCGGGACCATCGGTCACGTTGACCACGGCAAGACCACGCTCACCGCAGCCATCACCAAGGTTCTGCACGACAAGTACCCGGAGCTGAACCCCTTCACGCCGTTCGACGAGATCGACAAGGCGCCGGAGGAAAAAGAGCGCGGCATCACGATTCAGATCGCGCACGTGGAGTACCAGACGGAGAAGCGTCACTACGCTCACGTCGACGCTCCGGGTCACGCTGACTACGTGAAGAACATGATCACCGGTGCCGCCCAGATGGACGGCGCGATCCTGGTGGTCGCCGCGACCGACGGCCCGATGCCGCAGACCCGCGAGCACGTGCTGCTGGCTCGCCAGGTCGGCGTGCCCTACATCCTGGTCGCGCTGAACAAGTCCGACATGGTCGACGACGAGGAGATCCTCGAGCTCGTCGAGATGGAGGTCCGCGAGCTGCTGTCGTCCCAGGAGTTCCCGGGCGACGACGTGCCGGTGGTCCGCGTTTCCGCGCTGAAGGCGCTGGAGGGCGACGCCGAGTGGGCCGACAAGATCGTCGAGCTGATGACCGCCGTCGACGAGAACGTTCCGGACCCGGTGCGTGACACCGACAAGGCGTTCCTGATGCCGGTCGAGGACGTCTTCTCGATCACCGGCCGCGGCACCGTCATCACCGGCCGCATCGAGCGCGGCATCATCAAGGTGAACGAGGAGGTGGAACTGGTCGGCATCAAGGAGAAGCCGCTCAAGACCACCGTCACCGGTGTCGAGATGTTCCGCAAGCTCCTCGACGAGGGCCAGGCGGGCGACAACGTCGGTCTGCTGATTCGCGGTATCAAGCGCGAAGAGGTCGAGCGCGGCATGGTCGTCGTGAAGCCGGGCACCACCACCCCGCACACCGAGTTCGAGGCGCAGGTCTACATCCTGTCCAAGGACGAGGGTGGCCGTCACACGCCGTTCTTCAACAACTACCGTCCGCAGTTCTACTTCCGGACCACGGACGTCACCGGCGTTGTGACCCTGCCCGAGGGCACCGAGATGGTCATGCCGGGCGACAACACCGAGATGTCGGTCCAGCTGATCCAGCCCATCGCGATGGACGAGGGTCTGCGCTTCGCGATCCGCGAGGGTGGCCGCACCGTCGGCGCCGGTCGCGTCACCAAGATCACCAAGTGACGTGACGAGGGCCCGCTTTCCTCACGGGGAGCGGGTCCTCTCTTGTTTTGCGGTGACTTCGGTCCCGTAAAACGACCCCCGATTTTGGGTGGTGCAGGCGATGTGCCATCCTGTATGGGTTGCTCGTTCAGGGCGGCCGGAATTTCAGACTCGCGGATCGACGTGATCGGTCCTGGTAGTCGCGATGAAGCTCCGGCCGCCTTGGTGCGAGGGCCTCGCGCCCTTGTTCGGTGTTCGGCTCCGTTCTCTTTCGGAATCCGATCCCCCGGCCGCTTTTGGTCGGCCGAGCAGGGCACAAGAAGGTGTACGGGCTTTCGGGCCCACCCCATCGGCGACGTTCGTGGGGACCGGTATGCGACAGCTGGGCGACACGCCCGACCGCGTGTACCGGGCACCTACACACTTGAACAGGGGCGGACTGAGAGCTGTGACGGCTCCCGGTATCGGGGACGACACCACGCTGAGGGCCGTGAGGGGCACCGATGGGTGCGCCCTGCACCCATGTACCTGACCGCGGCACGAGACTAGAGGAACGGCAAGCCACCATGGCGGGACAGAAGATCCGCATCCGGCTCAAGGCCTACGACCACGAGGCGATCGACGCGTCCGCACGCAAGATCGTCGAGACCGTGACGCGCACCGGCGCTCGGGTCGTGGGGCCAGTGCCGCTGCCCACTGAGAAGAACGTCTACTGCGTCATCCGCTCCCCGCACAAGTACAAGGACTCGCGGGAGCACTTCGAGATGCGTACGCACAAGCGGCTCATCGACATCCTCGAACCGACGCCGAAGACGGTCGACGCGTTGATGCGCATCGACCTGCCGGCCAGCGTCGACGTGAACATCCAGTAAGGCACGGCGACGAGGTAGCGGAGAGAACGAGACCAATGTCTGACAGGCAGATCAAGGGGATTCTGGGCACGAAGCTCGGCATGACCCAGGTCTTCGACGACCAGAACCGGGTCATCCCGGTGACCGTCGTGCAGGCCGGGCCGAACGTGATCACCCAGATCCGGACCCCCGAGAAGGACGGCTACTCGGCCGTGCAGCTGGCGTTCGGCGCCATCGACCCCCGCCGGGTGAACAAGCCGCGTGGCGGCCACTTCACCAAGGCCGGTGTCACCCCGCGCCGCCACGTCGTGGAGCTGCGCACCGCGGATGCCGGCGAGTACGAGCTCGGCCAGGAGATCAGCGCGGACCTCTTCGAGGCAGGCGCGGTGGTCGACGTGGTCGGCACCAGCAAGGGCAAGGGCTTCGCGGGCACCATCAAGCGGCACGGTTTCCACCGTCAGCCGATGAGCCACGGTGCTCAGGCGGTGCACCGCAAGCCGGGTTCCATCGGCGGCTGCGCGACCCCCGGTCGCGTCTTCAAGGGCATGCGCATGGCGGGGCGGATGGGTACCAACCGCGTCACCACGCAGAACCTGAAGGTGCACAAGGTCGAGGGCGACAACGGCCTGCTGCTGATCAAGGGCGCTGTGCCCGGCCCCAAGGGCGGCCTGGTGCTGGTTAAGAGCCCCGCGAAGGGTGGTGCGTGATGAGCTTGACGCTCGACGTCCGTACCCCGGACGGCAAGACCGACGGCACCGTCGAGCTGCCGGCCGAGATTTTCGACGCGCAGGCCAACGTGGCGCTGATGCACCAGGTCGTCGTGGCCCAGCTGGCCGCGGCTCGCCAGGGCACGCACGCCACGAAGACCCGCGGTCAGGTCTCCGGCGGCGGCAAGAAGCCGTACCGGCAGAAGGGCACCGGTAACGCCCGTCAGGGCTCCATCCGCGCCCCTCAGTTCGCCGGCGGTGGCACCGTCCACGGCCCGCAGCCGCGGGACTACACCCAGCGGACCCCGAAGAAGATGGTGAAGGCCGCCCTGCGCGGTGCCCTCTCCGACCGGGTTCGCGCCGGCCAGCTGCACGTGGTCACCGGCGTTGTCGGCGGCGAGCAGCCGTCCACCAAGTCGGCCAAGACCGCGCTGCGGAACTGGACCGAAGCCAAGAAGGTTCTGGTCGTGCTCGACCGCCACGAAGAGCAGAACTCGTGGCTGAGCCTGCGGAACCTGCAGAACGTGCACCTGATCGACCCGGGTCAGCTGAACACCTACGACGTGCTCAACAGCGACGACGTTGTGTTCACCAAGGCCGCCTACGACCGTTTCGTCGCAGGTCCGGCCAAGGGCCGGTCGGTCAAGGCCGCCGCTTCTTCCGCTGAGGAGGCAGAGCAGTGAGCGCCGACCCCCGGGACATCATCCTCAAGCCGGTGATCTCCGAGAAGAGCTACGGGCTGCTGGAGCAGTCGCAGTACACCTTCTTGGTGGACCCGCGCTCGAACAAGACCGAAATCAAGATCGCCATTGAGCAGATCTTCGACGTCAAGGTCGCCAGCGTCAACACGATCAACCGCAACGGCAAGCGCAAGCGCACCCGCACCGGGTTCGGCAAGCGCAAGGACACCAAGCGGGCCATCGTCACCCTGACGCCGGAGAGCAAGGCGATCGAGATCTTCGGCGGTCCGGCCGCCTGACGGTGCTGATTAGGACGAGGTTGCTTTAGAAATGGGCATTCGCAAGTACAAGCCGACGACGCCTGGCCGTCGTGGCTCGAGCGTGTCCGACTTCGCCGAGATCACCCGGACGGAGCCGGAGAAGTCGTTGATCGTCCCGCTGAATCGCAAGGCGGGTCGCAACGCTCAGGGCAAGATCACCACGCGGCACAAGGGTGGCGGTCACAAGCGGGCCTACCGCCTGATCGACTTCCGCCGCAACGACAAGGACGGTGTGCCGGCCAAGGTCGCGCACATCGAGTACGACCCGAACCGCAGCGCTCGGATCGCGCTCCTGCACTACGCCGACGGCGAGAAGCGGTACATCATCGCGCCGAACGGTGTGAAGCAGGGCGACCCGATCGAGAGCGGCGCTCGGGCCGACATCAAGCCGGGTAACAACCTGCCGCTGCGCAACATCCCCACCGGTACCGTGATCCACGCGATCGAGCTCCGCCCCGGTCAGGGCGCGAAGATCGCTCGCTCGGCCGGTGCCCGGGTGCAGCTGGTGGCCAAGGACGGCCCGTACGCCCAGCTGCGGATGCCTTCGGGCGAGATCCGCAACGTGGACGCGCGCTGCCGTGCCACCGTCGGCGAGGTCGGCAACTCGGAGCACGCCAACATCAACTGGGGCAAGGCCGGCCGCATGCGGTGGAAGGGCAAGCGCCCGACCGTCCGCGGTGTCGTCATGAACCCGGTGGACCACCCGCACGGTGGTGGTGAGGGCAAGACCTCCGGTGGTCGCCACCCGGTCAACCCGAACGGTAAGCCGGAGGGGCGTACCCGTCTCCGCAAGCCGAGTGACAAGCTCATCGTCCGCCGCCGGCGTACCGGCAAGAAGCGCTGAGCAGGGAGGTAAGCAAACATGCCACGCAGCCTGAAGAAGGGCCCGTTCGTGGACGACCACCTGCTCAAGAAGGTGGACGCGCTTAACGAGTCGGGCAAGAAGACCGTGATCAAGACCTGGTCCCGTCGGTCGACGATCATCCCGGACATGCTGGGCCACACCTTCGCGGTGCACGACGGTCGCAAGCACGTCCCGGTGTTCGTCACCGAGGCGATGGTGGGGCACAAGCTGGGCGAATTCGCCCCGACCCGCACCTTCAAGGGCCACGTCAAGGACGACCGGAAGTCGCGCCGCCGCTGAGCGGGTCTGTGACACGAACGAGTAAGAGCAAGGGGTAGCAGGATGACAGCCCGTTCCGACTCCACTGCCGCGGAAGCCCCGCGGGCAGTGGCGCGGGCCCGGTTCGTCCGCGTGTCGCCGATGAAGGCGCGGCGCGTGGTCGAGCTCATCAAGGGCCGGAGCGCCAGCGATGCCCTGGCTGTGCTTCAGTTCGCGCCGCAGACCGCCAGCGGTCCGGTGTCGAAGGTGCTCGCCAGTGCGATCGCCAACGCGGAGAACAACCTTTCCCTCGATCCCGAGACGCTGGTCGTGAACCACGCGTACGTGGACGAGGGTCCGACGTTGAAGCGGTTCCGGCCGCGCGCGCAGGGTCGTGCGTACCGGATCCGGAAGCGGACCAGCCACATCACGGTCGAGGTCGAATCTCGGCCCGCGGTGACCAAGTCCCGAAAGAGCCAGAAGGGGAGTGCCCGGTAGTGGGTCAGAAGATCAACCCGCACGGCTTCCGACTCGGCATCACCACGGACTGGAAGTCTCGCTGGTACGCCGACAAGCAGTACTCGGAGTACGTCGCGGAAGACGTCAAGATCCGCCGGCAGCTGTCTCGCGGGATGGAGCGCGCTGGGATCTCGAAGGTGGAGATCGAGCGCACCCGTGAGCGCGTCCGCGTGGACATTCACACCGCCCGGCCGGGCATCGTCATCGGCCGTCGCGGTGCCGAGGCGGACCGCATCCGCGGTGCGCTGGAGAAGCTGACCGGCAAGCAGGTTCAGCTCAACATCCTCGAGGTCAAGAACCCCGAGGCGGACGCCCAGCTGGTCGCACAGGGTGTGGCCGAGCAGCTGTCCAACCGCGTGTCCTTCCGGCGCGCGATGCGCAAGGCCATTCAGTCGGCCATGCGCTCGTCGCAGGTCAAGGGTATCCGGGTGCAGTGCGGCGGACGTCTGGGTGGCGCGGAGATGTCGCGCTCGGAGTTCTACCGCGAGGGTCGCGTCCCGCTGCACACGCTGCGCGCGGACATCGACTACGGCTTCTTCGAGGCCCGCACCACCTTCGGGCGCATCGGCGTCAAGGTGTGGATCTACAAGGGCGAGCTGGTCGGTGGCCTGAAGCAGAAGCAGCAGGAGTCCGAGGTCCGTCCGCCGCGCGGCGGCGGCAACGAGCGCAACGAGCGTGGTGGCCGCGGTGACCGCGGTGGCCGTCGTCGTGGCGGTGCGGACCGCGGTGAGCGCGGTGCAGCTGACAAGTCCGCCAAGGCCGAGACCAAGGCCGCGGAGGGCGAGCAGCCGCAGGCTGCGCCGGCTGAAGAGAAGACGGAGGGCTGAGACGTGCTCGTCCCACGCAGGGTGAAGTGGCGCAAGAGCCACGCGCCGAAGCGTAAGGGCTTCGCCAAGGGTGGCACCCGGATCAGTTTCGGCGAGTACGGCATTCAGGCGATCGAGCACGGCTACGTGACCAACCGGCAGATCGAGTCGGCGCGTATCGCGATCACCCGGCACGTCAAGCGCGGCGGCAAGGTGTGGATCAACATCTTCCCGGACCGCCCGCTGACCAAGAAGCCGGCCGAAACCCGTCAGGGTTCCGGTAAGGGTTCGCCGGAGTCCTGGGTCGCCAACGTCAAGCCCGGACGCATCATGTTCGAGCTGACCTTCCCGAACGAGAAGACGGCGGTCGAGGCGTTGACTCGTGCGGCGCACAAGCTCCCGATGAAGTGCAAGATCGTGTCCCGCGAGGGTGGTGACTTCTGATGGCAGCGGGTGTCACCGCATCCGAGCTCCGCGAGCTGGACAACGAGGAGCTCGTGCAGCGGCTGAAGGAATCGAAGGAAGAGCTGTTCAACCTCCGGTTCCAGATGGCCACTGGTCAGCTGCAGAACAACCGGCGGCTGCGCGTCGTCCGACAGGACATCGCCCGGATCTACACCATCATGCGCGAGCGCGAACTGGGCCTGACGGTTAACACCGAAGGCGCTGAGGAGGGCGCGGCATGAGTGAGAAAGGACAGGGCGTGGAGCGCAACAGCCGCAAGGTGCGCGAGGGCTACGTCGTCTCGGACAAGATGGACAAGACGATCGTGGTCTCCCTGGAAGACCGCAAGAAGCACGCCCTCTACGGCAAGGTCATGCGGCAGACCACCAAGGTCAAGGCGCACGACGAGGCCAACTCGGCCGGCGTCGGTGACCGGGTACTGCTGATGGAGACCCGGCCGCTGTCGGCCAGCAAGCGCTGGCGACTGGTCGAGGTCGTCGAGAAGGCCAAGTAATCAACACAGTTCTGGGTGGTCCTGCGTCCCGCGCAGGTGGTCTCTCAGAACGACACGGCGAACCGGCCGGTCGCCGGCAAGATCAGCGGCCGGCCGTTTCGCTTGTGGTAGTTGACCGCGCGTGTCAGGTCGGCAATTTGGCACGCCAGAGTGTGTCCGGGCACAAGGTTCGGGCACTTAGGGTCAGGAGTCATACGTGATCCAGCAGGAGTCGCGACTTCGCGTCGCCGACAACACCGGGGCCAAGGAGATCCTTACGATCCGTGTCCTCGGTGGGTCGGGTCGGCGCTACGCGGGCCTCGGGGACATCATCGTGGCGACCGTCAAGGAAGCCATCCCCGGTGCCGGAGTCAAGAAGGGCGATGTGGTCAAGGCCGTCATCGTCCGCCAGAAGAAGGAAAAGCGTCGCGCGGATGGTTCCTACATCCGGTTCGACGAGAACGCCGCCGTCCTGGTGAAGCCGGGTGGCGAGCCGCGAGGCACCCGCATCTTCGGGCCGGTGGCCCGAGAACTGCGCGACAAGAAGTTCATGAAGATCATCTCGCTCGCGCCGGAGGTGTTGTGATCATGAAGATCAAGAAGGGCGACACGGTCGTCGTCATCTCCGGTAAGGACAAGGGCGCCAAGGGCAAGGTCATCCAGGCCATGCCGGCGGAGCAGCGGGTCCTGGTCGAGGGTGTCAACCGGATCAAGAAGCACACCAAGGTCTCCCGGACCGAGCGTGGCGCGCAGTCCGGCGGCATCGTCACCCAGGAAGCCCCGATCCACGTGAGCAACGTGATGGTCGTGGACTCGGACGGCAAGCCGACCCGCGTCGGTCACCGCATCGACGAGGACGGCAAGAAGGTTCGCGTCTCGCGCCGCAACGGTAAGGACATCTGATCATGACTACTGCTGAGAAGATCGTCCCCCGGCTCAAGACCCGGTACCGCGAGGAGATCCGCCAGGCCCTGAACGAGGAGTTCAACTACTCCAACGTGATGCAGGTGCCGGGCGCGGTCAAGGTCGTGGTCAACATGGGTGTTGGCGACGCCGCGCGGGACAGCAAGCTGATCGAGGGCGCGGTTCGCGACCTCACCTCCATCACCGGCCAGAAGCCCGAGATCCGTCGGGCCCGCAAGTCCATCGCGCAGTTCAAGCTGCGCGAGGGCCAGCCGATCGGCGCGCGGGTGACCCTGCGCGGCGATCGCATGTGGGAGTTCCTGGACCGCCTGGTCACCATCGCGCTGCCGCGAATCCGTGACTTCCGCGGTCTCTCGCCGAAGCAGTTCGACGGCAGGGGCAACTACACGTTCGGCCTCAACGAGCAGTCGATGTTCCACGAGATCAACCCGGACAACATCGACCGCCCGCGGGGTATGGACATCACCGTCGTTACCACTGCCACCAACGATGACGAGGGCCGGGCGCTGCTGAAGCACCTGGGCTTCCCGTTCAAGGAGAACTGAGCGATGGCGAAGAAGGCGCTGGTTATCAAGGCGGCCCAGAAGCCGAAGTTCAAGGTTCGCGGCTACACCCGCTGCCAGAAGTGCGGGCGTCCGCGCTCGGTGTTCCGCAAGTTCGGCCTCTGCCGCGTTTGCTTCCGCGAGATGGCGCACGCGGGCGAGCTGCCCGGCGTGAGCAAGTCTTCCTGGTGAGCACTCGCCTGCTTCGGGGTCCCGGTTTCCCGGTCTGATCCGGCGACCCTTACCCTGAAGCAGGCGCTACCAGGGCTGATGCCCACGCTCCGCACGCGAGCCGTGCTTGCGCACGACTGAACAGGGCCCCGTCACCGTGGCGGGAGACCCCGAACTTCGTCCAGGCCAGAGTCCAGACGCCCACCCTCTCCGGGTGGGTCGTGGTCCGGGCTCATCGGAACCAGACGAGAAAGGTTGAGCAGGTCATGACGATGACCGATCCGATCGCAGACATGCTGACGCGTCTGCGCAACGGAAACTCGGCATACCACGACGAGGTCGTGATGCCGCACTCCAAGCTGAAGGCGAACATCGCCGAGATCCTCAAGCGGGAGGGCTACGTCGCCGGCTCCCGCGTCGAGGACGGGGAGACTCACAAGAACCTCGTCGTCGAGCTGAAGTACGGCCCGAACCGCGAGCGGAGCATCGCGGGCCTGCGCCGGGTCTCCAAGCCCGGTCTGCGGGTCTACGCCAAGTCCACGAACCTGCCCAAGGTTCTCGGTGGTCTGGGCGTCGCCATCATCTCGAGCTCCGGCGGTCTCGTGACCGACCGGCAGGCCATGAAGAAGGGCGTGGGCGGGGAAGTCCTCGCCTACGTCTGGTAAGGGAGGAGGAGCGGCTATGTCGCGCATCGGAAAGCTGCCGATCACCGTCCCCTCCGGCGTCGAGGTGAACATCGACGGCCAGGCGGTGACCGTGAAGGGCCCCAAGGGCGAGCTTGCTCACCAGGTCCGCGAGCCGATCGTCGTCGAGAAGGACGAGGACGGCGCGGTGCTGGTCAAGCGCCCCGACGACGAGCGGGAGAGCCGGTCGCTGCACGGGCTGACCCGGACTCTCGTCAACAACATGGTGATCGGCGTCAGCCAGGGATACCAGAAGGATCTGGAGATCCAGGGCGTCGGTTACCGAGTGCTGCAGAAGGGATCGAACCTCGAGTTCTCCCTCGGCTACAGCCACCCCATCGTGATCGAGCCGCCGGACGGCATTCAGTTCGCGGTCGACGGCCCGACCAAGCTTTCGGTCAAGGGCATCGACAAGCAGCTGGTCGGCGAGATCGCGGCTCGTATCCGCAAGCTGCGCAAGCCCGACCCGTACAAGGGCAAGGGTGTCCGGTACGCGGGTGAGACCATCCGCCGCAAGGTCGGAAAGACGGGTAAGTGACCATGAGCGAGACAGCTACCAAGCGCAAGCCGGTTGGCAAGGACATCTCGACCAAGCGTCGGCTCGCCCGCGCCAAGCGTCACACGCGCCTCCGGAAGAAGATCCTGGGCACCGCCGAGCGCCCGCGTCTGGTCGTCACTCGGTCGCTGCGCAACATCACCGCGCAGGTCATCGACGACACCAAGGGCCACACCGTTGCGTCGGCCACGAGCCTGGAGTCCGAGCTCCGCGGCTTCGAGGGTGACAAGAAGGCCGTGGCCACCAAGGTCGGCGAGCTCGTCGCCGCCCGTGCCAAGGACGCCGGTGTCGAGAAGGTCGTGTTCGACCGCGGCGGCAACGCCTACCACGGTCGCGTGGCCGCTCTGGCCGACGCCGCCCGTGACGGCGGACTGGAGTTCTGACAAGTGCGTAAGAACGAGACTGGAAGGGACGCCTGATGCCTGGACGCACTCGGCGTGAAGGCGGCGGGGAGTCCGGCGGCAAGGACCGCCGGGACCGCCGCGACGGCGGCCGTGGCGGGGCGGCCCAAGAGAAGACCCCGCAGTTCGAACGTGTCGTGACCATCAACCGCGTCGCGAAGGTCGTCAAGGGTGGTCGGCGCTTCAGCTTCACCGCGCTGGTCGTCGTCGGCGACGGCGACGGCATGGTTGGTGTCGGCTACGGCAAGGCCAAGGAAGTTCCCGCGGCCATCGCCAAGGGCGTCGAGGAGGCGAAGAAGAACTTCTTCCGCGTCCCGCGCCTGGGCGGCACCATCACGCACCCGGTGCAGGGCGAGGACGCCGCCGGCGTCGTGCTGCTGCGTCCGGCCAGCGCCGGTACCGGTGTCATCGCCGGTGGCCCGGTGCGCGCGGTGCTGGAGTGCGCCGGTGTCCACGACGTGCTGAGCAAGTCGCTGGGCTCGGACAACCCGATCAACATCGTGCACGCCACGGTTGACGCCCTCAAGCAGCTGCAGCGTCCGGAGGAGGTCGCGGCTCGCCGTGGCCTGCCGCTGGAAGATGTCGCTCCGGCGTTCATCATGCGTGCGCGTGCCGCCGGGACGGGGGTCTGATCGTCATGGCACAGCTCAAGATCACTCAGGTGCGCGGGCTGGTCGGCTCGAAGCAGAACCAGCGCGACACCATGCGCAGCCTCGGCTTGCGCAAGATCCGTCAGTCCGTGGTTCGCCCGGACGACTCGAACGTGCGCGGCATGGTCAACGCCGTCCGTCACCTGGTGACGGTCGAGGAGGTCGACTGACATGGTCATCAAACTGCACGACCTGCGTCCGGCCCCTGGCGCCAAGCGCGACAAGATCCGCGTCGGCCGCGGTGAGGGCTCCAAGGGCAAGACCGCCGGCCGCGGTACCAAGGGCACCAAGGCCCGCAAGACCGTCTCCCCTCGTTTCGAGGGTGGGCAGATGCCGATCCACATGCGGCTCCCGAAGCTCAAGGGCTTCAAGAACCGCTTCCGCACCGAGTACCAGGGTGTGAACCTCGGCAAGCTGGCCCAGGCGTTCCCCGAGGGTGGCACCGTCGGTTTCGACGAGCTCGTCGCCAAGGGCCTGGTCAAGAAGAACGAGCTGGTGAAGATCCTCGGCGACGGGGACCTGGAGGGCGTCAAGCTGGACGTCACCGCTCACGCCTTCACCGGCAGCGCTCAGGAGAAGATCACCGCCGCCGGCGGTTCGGTCACCAAGCTCGAGCGCTGATCGAGTTCAGCAGAAGACCCGCCATCCAACCGGGATGGCGGGTCTTCTGTTTTTCCCATTCGGGACCCATCTTTTTCCTGATTCCCACAACTTCCCAGTCGCGATACGGTGCGCACTCGGGAAATCACCCTTGGCAGTTCACTTAGCCGGTTCGCGAGTTCTCCGGCCGCGATATGCGCGAACGCCAGGACCCCTCTTCAGTCCAAGGCGATCCACCGAAGAGTTTCAAGCGAAGGTGGGCCCGTCCTGCTACTTTTCGTCGGTGTTGGCCCCGTCACACGACTCCTTAGCTTTATCGACGCCGTTTCACCCGGACGGCGCTGGTAAATCGAGGGAGGAGCGACGGCATATGCGACCACGACAGGTGGGACGGCGTGCCGTCCTGGTGATCGTCGCGGTGTTGGCCGCGGTTGTCCCGGGAGCAGCGGTGGCCCAACCCGGCGGGCAGGTGGCCCCGAAACCGGATTCGCACTGCAGCTATCACTTCAGCACCGGCGAGACCCTGTGCTTCAACACGCTGGCCGAGGCCACGGCGCAGTCGAGGGACGCGCGTGGCGACGTCATCCAGGCGACGTTGTTCGCCGACCCCAACTACGGCGGGGCCAGCTTCACCGTCTACGGCTCCGAGATGTGCGAGAAGGACGGTGTCGTCAACTTCCAGATCAACCTGCCCGACGACTGGAAGAACATCGTCTCCTCGGTTCAGCCGTGGGGCGGCTGCTGGATCTGGCTGTACCCGGAGCCCGACCTGGGCGGCGAGCGCGACGGGCCGTTCAAGGAGAACACGCCCGACGTCGGTTCGATGCTGAACGACCGCACCCAGTCCGTCGGTCTGAGCTGAGGGGAATTCGCCATGCGAGCAGGAACGATCCGCACCCTGGTGGCGTCGGCGAGCGCGTTCGGCGCGCTGGTCGTGCCCGTCACCGCCAACGCGACCGCTGAGAGCGCCGGTGTCATCAACGCGCGGGGCGTCAACGCCGCCGAGGACCCGACGGTCCGGGAGCTGCTGGAGAAGTGCGACAACGGCACCGACAGCTGCGTGTTCCACCCGGCCGGCGAGCCGGAGTACTTCACCGCGGACACCAAGCAGGTCGGCGACCCGGTCTACAACTGCACCCCGGACGACCAGCGCCACAGCGTCGCCTGGTCGGACACCACGTCGCAGAGCAACAGCGTCGGCTTGTCGATGACCACCGAGGCGGGCTTCGGCAAGGTCTTCGCCGTCACCTACGAGCAGACCTTCCAGCACACCTGGGAGGAGACGCACACCGAGTCGCAGACGACGTTCGTCGACACCGGTTCGCACCAGGTGGGCTGGGTCGAGCGGGCCGCCCAGATGCAGAAGGTGCGCGGCACGTACGAGCTCCACTTCGAGGACAAGTTCCACGACCACTACATCTGGTACGTCAACGACTTCGAGGCGACCGGTCCGGCCCAGGACTCGTCGACCGCGGTCAGCCAGCACTCCCGCGACATGACCCAGGAAGAAGTCGACGCCTGCCCGTAATCCCCCACACGCCTTGACCCCGATTACCCCGGTAATCAGGACCCCGATTACGGCGGTATTCCGGGACCCGATTGCGGCGGTGTTCCGGGTCCGGAGAGCGGCGGTGGTCCGGTGGCCGAAAAGCGTGGTGGTCCGGTGGCCGAAAGCGTGGTGGTCCGGTTCTCGGATGCGGGTGTTGTCCGGTTGGTCTTCAAGTTGATCGAGAGGAACTCGATGATGAAGCGCATCGCGGTGAGCTGCGTGTCGGCGATCGGGGCGGCTCTGCTGCTGGCCCCGCCTGCCACGGCGGCCGAAGAGCCCACGGTTCGCGAGCTGCTGGAGAAGTGCGACAACGGCACCGACAGCTGCGTGTTCCACCCCGAGGGCGAGGTGGAGTACTACCAGAACAGTTCAGAGGCGGTCGGCTCTCCGGTGTTCAACTGCACCGACAAGGAGCAGATGATGAACGTCGCCTGGTCCGACAGCACCGCGGAGAGCAACAGCGTGGGTCTGTCGATGAGCACCAGCTTCGGCGAGGTGTTCAAGGTGACCTTCAAGGCGACCTACGGTCACGAGTGGCGGTCCGAGCACACCGAGTCGCAGACCACCTTCATCACCGTGCGTCCCGGTGAGGTCGGGCAGGTGTACCACGGACCGAAGATGCAGAAGGCCAAGGGAACCTACGAGCTGCACTTCGAGGACAAGTTCTACGATCACTACATCTGGTACGTCAACGACTTCGAGGCCAGCGGCCCGGCCGACGACCAGGGCGGGACGGTCACCCAGTCCACCCGCGCGATGACCGAGGAAGAAAAGCAGGCAAACTGCGGTTGATCCCGATGTGATCGTCGATCTTCGACAACACCGCAGGTCAAGCTGGGAATAACGGCAACCGCGCCTGGGAGGGCGCGGTTGCCGCTGCTTGGTGGCGATGTTGCGAAACGTTGATCGTCGTGAGGGTTCGGTCGCTGTCCGTATCCACCTCGCGGCCTGCTAAAGTCGCGCGGTAGTGCCGTGGGTGACCACGGCCTTGTCCATGGAGTTTCCCGCCGTGCCGGCTGGCGAAGCCGGCCGCTTGTTTTCCGGCCGGTTCCGACCGGTTCGCGTACAGGAGGTTCGCGTGCTCGGCGCCTTCCGCTCGGCTCTGGCAACGCCGGACCTGCGCCGCAAGATCCTGTTCACGCTGGGAATGGTGGTGCTGTACCGCCTCGGTGCGACGATTCCGTCGCCCGGTGTGTCGTACCCCAACATCCAGCAGTGCATCGAGCAGATTCAGGGCAGCGGCGCTCAGAGTGTCTACTCTCTTCTCACCCTCTTCAGCGGCGGTGCGCTGCTGCAGCTGTCGGTGCTGTCGCTGGGCATCATGCCCTACATCACGGCGAGCATCATCATCCAGCTGCTGCAGGTGGTCATCCCTCGCTTCGAGCAGCTGAAGAAGGAAGGCCAGTCCGGCCAGGCCAAGCTCACCCAGTACACCCGGTACCTCACGATCGCCCTGGCGGTCCTGCAGGGCACCGGCATCGTCGCGCTCGCGGTGCGCGGGCAGCTGTTCCAGGGCTGCTCGGTCTCGCCGATCCCGGACGACTCGGTCCTGAACCTGATCACCATCGTGGTCGTCATGACCGCCGGTGCGGCCGTCCTGATGTGGATGGGCGAGCTGATCACCGAGCGCGGCATCGGCAACGGCATGTCGCTGCTGATCTTCGTCTCGATCGCCTCGCGGATCCCCGCTGAGGGCGGCAACATCCTGAACTCGCACGGCGGCCTGGTCTTCGCCATGGTCTGCCTGTTCGCGGTCGCGATCATCGCCACCGTGGTGTTCATCGAGCAGGCGCAGCGCCGGATCCCGGTGCAGTACGCCAAGCGCATGATCGGCCGCAGGATGTACGGCGGCACGTCCACGTACCTGCCGCTGAAGGTGAACCAGGCGGGTGTCATCCCGGTCATCTTCGGTTCGTCGCTGCTGTACCTGCCGCAGCTGATCGGTCAGCTGGCGGGCAACCAGGACAGCTGGTGGGCGCGCTTCCTGCAGACCTACATCGTCGATCCGGCCAGCTGGGTTCACATCCTGCTGTACATGCTGCTGATCATCTTCTTCGCCTACTTCTACGTGTCGATCACGTTCAACCCGGAAGAGCGGGCGGACGACATGAAGAAGTTCGGCGGGTTCATCCCCGGTATCCGCCCCGGTCGCCCGACCGCGGAGTACCTGAGCTTCGTGCTCTCGCGCATCACCCTGCCCGGCGCGCTGTACCTGGGCATCGTGGCCATCCTGCCGATGTTCTTCCTGGGCTTGACCGGTGGTCAGGGCCAGAACCAGAACTTCCCGTTCGGCGGCACCGCGGTGCTGATCATGGTGAACGTGGGTCTGGACACCGTGAAGCAGATCGAGAGCCAGCTCACGCAGCGGAAGTACGAGGGTTTCCTCAGGTAAGGTGGAGCGCCCGGGCGTGTGCTGCACACGCCCGGACCAGCGTGCTTGCCCATGCGCGGACTTTCGCATGGGCATGTTCGCTCGCCCCTCGTCCATGCGTAGGGTGGTTGGGATCGCAGCGCCGTCGGTACGGGGCGGTGCCGCGCAGCTCGTCAGCAGTTGGCGCGCGACGGTGAGGATTCGGAGGCAGACCCTTGGTGCGATTGGTTCTCGTCGGCCCGCCTGGTGCCGGTAAGGGTACCCAGGCGGCTGTGCTCAGCGAGAAGCTCGGTGTGCCGCACATCTCCACCGGAGATCTGTTCCGCGCGAACATCGGCAACTCCACGCCGCTCGGCCAGAAGGCCAAGAGCTACATGGACGCCGGTGAACTGGTGCCGGACGAGGTCACCAACGAGATGGTGCGCGACCGCCTCGGTGACGAGGACGCAGCCCAGGGCTTCCTGCTCGACGGCTACCCGCGCAACACCGCTCAGGCCGAGGTGCTCGGTGGCATCCTCGGCGAGAAGGGCCTCGCCCTGACCGCGGTCGTGCAGTTCGACGTCCCGGAGGAGGAGCTGGTCAAGCGCATGCTGGCGCGCGGCCGCTCGGACGACACCGAGGACGTCATCCGCCGCCGTCTCGCGGTGTACCACGAGGAGACCGAACCGATCCTGGGCTACTACCAGGACAAGGTCATCAAGATCGACGCCATGGGCTCGATCGAGGAGATCACCGGCCGCGCGCTGGAAGCGCTGCGCAGCCACCAGTGAACGTTCGCGCGGCCGGTCACCGATGGTGGCCGGCCGTCGCATTTTCCTCGCCGGGCGCGAACCGGCGTCGTCCAGCAATACTTCGAAGGTGAGTGCCTTGTTGCGTCGGGGTAAGGGCATCGAGCTCAAGTCGCGCGGTGAGATCGAGGCGATGCGAGCCGCCGGACTGGTCGTCGCGCGTGCGCTGGCGGCCGTCCGGGAGAAGGCCGTGCCGGGTGCGAGCACCGGCGAGCTGGACGCCATCGCCGAGCAGGTCATCCGCGACGCCGGTGCGGTGCCCTCGTTCAAGGGCTACCACGGCTTCCCCGGTTCGATCTGCGCTTCGCTGAACGAGAAGGTCGTGCACGGCATCCCGTCGGTGCGCGAGGTCGTCTCCGAGGGAGATCTGCTGTCGGTCGACTGCGGCGCGATCCTCGACGGCTGGCACGGCGATTCCGCCGTCACGCTGGCCATCGGCGAGATCAGCGATGCCGACCGCGCGCTGTCGGCCGCGACCGAGGCGTCCATGTGGGCGGGCATCGAGAAGGTGCGCGCAGGCAACCGCCTCACCGACATCTCGCACGCCGTGGAGACCGCCGCGCTGACGGCGGCTGCGACCGACGGCCGCGACTACGGCATCATCGCCGAGTACGGCGGCCACGGCATCGGGACCCAGATGCACATGGAGCCGTTCCTGCCGAACCTCGGCAAGCCGGGCCGCGGCCCCAAGCTGCGGGTGGGCATGGCGCTGGCGGTCGAGCCGATGCTGACCGGCGGCACCGCCGAGACCGAGGAGCTCGACGACGCCTGGACCGTCGTCACCGCCGACGGCTCCCGTGCCGCCCACTGGGAGCACACGGTCGCCATCACCGAAGACGGTCCCTGGGTCCTCACGGCCCCGGAAGAGGCCTGAGCCCTCAGCCCTTGGGTCGGCGGCAGGCGTAGACCCGCGCCGGCGGCACGTTGCGCCAGACGGCGCTGCGGGGGAACACCTCGTCGAAGGTCTCGTCGAGCGCTCCGATGAACTCCTTGGTCTGCGCGCGCCACAGCGTCGTCAGGTAGGTGACGGTGGTGAACACCCCGCCCGGGGTCATCACCGCGGCGGCCTCGTGCAGCAGCTCGCGCTGCTTGTCGCCGGGTAGCAGCGTCCACGGGATCGAGCTGATCACCGCATCGACCCTGTCCACGCCCGCGTCGGCGAGGAGTTTGCGCAGGTCGGAAGCATCCCCGTGGATCACCTCCAGCCACGGCTTGGTGCGGTTGAGGTAGCGGACCAGCTCCGGATCGATCTCCACCGCCAGATGTCGCGACCCGGGTGCGACGCGCTCCCGGATGGGATCGCTGAGCGCACCGGTGCCGGGGCCGAGCTCCAGCACCGTGCTGGGGCCGTGGCTGGGCACGACGTCGGCGACCGCGCGGGCCACGTGCTCCGAGGTCGGCAGCACCGCGCCGACCTTCGACGGGTTCTGGACGGCGCGGCCCACGAACATCAGGTACTCGCGTGACTTGCTCACGGCTCTCCTGCCCTCCCCGGGTTTGATGCCGCCCGACCGTAACCGGTCCGCAATCAGACATCCACGTCGACCGAAACTCGGCCTTTTGCCTGGAAGTACCCGGTTGTCGGAATGCTCAGACCAGGGGGCGGCGACAGATGTAGTGCAGGATGGGTGGGAAGTTGCGCCACGTGGTGTGGGTGAGGACCTCGTCGAAGGTCTCGTGCAGCCGCTCGCGGAACCGGCGCGCGTTGCGGGTGCGCTCGGCGGGGAGGTAGGTCAGGGCCGTGAACGCGCCGTTGGGCGTGAGTGCCTTGGCCGCCTGGCCGAGGATGTGGCCCTGGGCGCCGTCGTCCAGAAGCGACCACGGGATGCTGCTGACGACCGCGTCGACCTTGTCGATCCGGTGTTCGGCCAGCACCGACACCAGGTCGCCGGCGTCGCCGTGCACGACCTCCAGCCACGGCTTGTGCTCGCGCAGGTGCGCGACCATGTCGGCGCCGAGCTCGATGCCCAGGTGGCGGGCACCCTCGGGCAGGCGGGCGTGGATGCCGTCGGACAGCGATCCGGTCCCGGGGCCCAGCTCGACCACGACCGGGCTGCCGGTGCTGGGCACGACCTGCGCGACGGTGGCCGCCACGGCGGTCGAGGTGGGTGTGGCGGCGCCCACCATGTGCGGGTTCCGGACCGCGGTGCTGAGGAAGGTCCGGTATTCGGCGAGCTTGCCGGTCAACGCCTGCACCGGACTGCCGGTGGGTTGCTGCTGCGCTGTCACGCTGCTCCTCGGGTGTTTCCGGGGTGGGCGCGCCTCGACACCGGTGTCGAGGTTTCGAGTGTGTGGTCGAAAGTAGTGAGGGCCCGAAGATCGGCGCAAGCCGCCGGTGGCGGCGGATGCGGTGTGAGCAGCCCCGATGTGTGGTGCTCATCGGGCTGCGCGTACGATGGACTATCGGCGCACGAGTGGCGCCGGTTCGTTGTGCCCGGAGTGTCCGTCCGCGCGACTCTGCTCAAGAGTATCCGGATCGGGTGTTCATCGGTATTTCGAATCGGATCCCGCGTGTGTCGGTCATGCGTGCCGGGGCCTCCGGTTCGTGTGGCAGGGGCTTTCGCCCCGCAAACCGTCACCGTCACGAAACGCGGAGGACATGGGCAAGAAGGACGGGGCCATTGAGGTCGAGGGTCGGGTGATCGAGCCGCTTCCCAACGCGATGTTCCGTGTCGAGTTGGAAAACGGCCACAAGGTCCTCGCACACATCAGTGGCAAGATGCGCCAGCACTACATTCGAATCCTCCCCGAGGACCGGGTTGTGGTGGAGCTCTCGCCGTACGACCTCTCCCGTGGGCGCATCGTCTACCGCTACAAGTGACCTCCACGGTGTCCGGGGAGACCTGGACACGCGTCCAACAGGAGAGCACGACCGTGAAGGTCCAGCCGAGTGTGAAGCGCATCTGCGACAAGTGCCAGGTCATCCGTCGTCACGGACGAGTCCTGGTGATCTGCGACAACGCCCGACACAAGCAGCGTCAGGGCTGACCGCAGACCACTGAGGTCGCAGCAAGCGGAAACAGAGAAGAACTCCCACGACCTGTCGGCTCGCGAGTTGAGCCGACTGACCTCCGGACCAGGCCGGGGCTCCGCACATCCGTGCGGGGGCGGCGTGGGAGCAGACCTGGACCGATCTAAGGAGAAGGAGCCGACATGGCACGGCTCGTTGGCGTCGACCTCCCGCGCGAAAAGCGCATGGAGATCGCGCTTACCTACATCTTCGGGATCGGCAAGACCCGGGCCAAGGAGATTCTCTCCGGCACCGGTGTCTCCGCCGACGCGAAGCCGCGTGACCTCGACGACGAGCAGCTGACCAAGCTGCGCGACTTCATCGAGGAGAACTACCGGGTCGAGGGTGACCTCCGCCGCGAGGTCCAGGCCGACATCCGCCGGAAGATCGAGATCGGCTGCTACGAGGGTGTGCGCCACCGTCGTCACCTGCCCCTCAACGGGCAGCGGACGAAGACCAACGCGCGTACCCGCAAGGGGCCGAAGAAGACGGTCGCCGGCAAGAAGAAGGCCGGGAAGAAGTAAGCCTCGCTAGGAGAAAGCTAAAGCTATGCCACCCAAGGCTCGCGCTGGCGCCGTCAAGAAGGTGCGGCGCAAGGAAAAGAAGAACGTTGCCCACGGGCAGGCTCACATCAAGAGCACGTTCAACAACACGATCGTTTCGATCACCGACCCCACCGGTGCGGTGATCAGCTGGGCATCGGCCGGCCACGTCGGGTTCAAGGGCTCTCGCAAGTCCACCCCGTTCGCCGCGCAGATGGCCGCCGAGAACGCGGCCCGCAAGGCCGCCGAGCACGGCATGAAGAAGGTCGACGTCTTCGTCAAGGGTCCGGGTTCGGGCCGGGAGACGGCGATCCGCTCGCTGCAGGCCGCAGGCCTCGAGGTGGGCACCATCCAGGACGTGACCCCGCAGCCGCACAACGGCTGCCGCCCGCCGAAGCGTCGTCGGGTCTGAGCCGCGGGAAAGGAGTAAGGATCACCAATGGCTCGTTACACCGGTCCCGCGACCCGCAAGTCCCGTCGTCTCAAGGTTGACCTTGTCGGCGGAGACCAGGCATTCGAGCGTCGCCCGTACCCGCCGGGGCAGCACGGTCGCGCGCGCATCAAGGAAACCGAGTACCTGCTGCAGCTCCAGGAGAAGCAGAAGGCCCGGTTCACCTACGGCGTGCTCGAGCGTCAGTTCCGCGCGTACTACGAGGAAGCCAACCGCCGCCCGGGCAAGACGGGTGAGAACCTCCTGCAGCTGCTGGAGAGCCGGCTGGACAACGTCGTGTACCGCGCTGGTCTGGCTCGCACCCGCCGCATGGCGCGTCAGCTCGTCAGCCACGGTCACTTCCTGGTCAACGGCAAGAAGGTGAACGTCCCCAGCTTCCAGGTCTCGAAGTGGGACATCATCGACGTCAAGCCGAAGGCCCTGGGCACCACGCCGTTCCTGATCGCCAAGGAAACCCTCGGCGAGCGCCCGGTTCCGGCCTGGCTCCAGGTCGTGCCCTCGAACCTGCGCATCCTGGTGCACCAGCGCCCGGAGCGCGCGCAGATCGACACCCCGGTCACCGAGCAGCTCATCGTCGAGCTCTACTCGAAGTGACGCGTCCCGCCGGCGGCCTTCCACGAGGCGGCCGCCGGCGGTCCGCAACCAGCGGTGGCGGTGCAGGAATCCGTCGCCGGTCCGCGATCCGTCGCGGGCATGCCGTTCCATCGGCGTCAAATAGCGGGCGCCGTGAGGAAAGGAATACGAAGTGCTCATCTCCCAGCGACCCACACTGTCCGAAGAGGCCGTGTCGGAGACCCGTTCCCGGTTCGTCATCGAGCCGCTGGAGCCGGGCTTCGGTTACACCCTGGGCAACTCGCTGCGTCGTACGCTGCTCTCCTCCATCCCGGGGGCGGCGGTCACCAGCCTGCGCATCGACGGTGTGCTGCACGAGTTCACCACGATTCCGGGTGTGAAGGAGGACGTCACCGACGTCATCCTGAACATCAAGGAGCTCGTCGTCTCCTCCGAGGAGGACGAGCCGGTCACCATGTACCTGCGCAAGCAGGGCCCGGGTGAGGTCACCGCCGCGGACATCGTCCCGCCGGCCGGTGTCACCGTGCACAACCCCGAGCTGCACATCGCCACGCTGAACGCGAAGGGCAAGCTGGAGATCGAGCTCGTCGTCGAGCGCGGTCGTGGCTACGTCCCCGCGATGCAGAACAAGCAGACCGGTGCTGAGATCGGCCGGATCCCGGTCGACTCGATCTACTCGCCGGTTCTGAAGGTGACCTACAAGGTCGAGGCCACTCGTGTCGAGCAGCGCACCGACTTCGACAAGCTGATCCTCGACGTCGAGAGCAAGCCGTCCATCACGCCCCGCGATGCGGTGGCGTCGGCCGGACGCACTCTCGTCGAGCTGTTCGGGCTCGCCCGCGAGCTCAACGTCGATGCCGAGGGCATCGAGATCGGCCCGTCGCCGGCGGAGGCCGACACCATCGCGGCCTACGCGATGCCGATCGAGGACCTGGACCTGACGGTTCGCTCTTACAACTGCCTCAAGCGGGAGGGCATCCACACCGTCGGCGAGCTGGTTTCTCGCAGCGAGGCCGACCTGCTGGACATTCGCAACTTCGGTGCGAAGTCCATCGATGAGGTCAAGATGAAGCTGGCCGGTCTGGGCTTGGCCCTCAAGGACAGCCCGCCCGGGTTCGACCCGTCCGCCGCTGCGGCCGAGTACCCCGCGGAGAGCTGGACCGCCGAGGACGAGGTCATCGTCGGCTCGGCGGGTCCCGTCGAGGACAACGGCTACGACGACGGTCAGGACTACGCGGAGACAGAGCAGCTGTAGCTGTGTTGCGCGTCCGGGGTTCACCGGCGCGCCCTCGAGAGGAGCAACCGATGCCCACCCCGACCAAGGGTCCGCGTCTCGGCGGGTCCCCGTCGCACGAGCGGCTCATCCTGGCCAACCTGGCCACCTCGCTGTTCGAGCACGGTCGGATCACCACCACCGAGGCGAAGGCGAAGCGGCTGCGGCCGATCGCCGAGCGGCTCATCACCAAGGCCAAGAAGGGCGACCTGCACAACCGTCGCGAGGTCATGAAGACCATCCGCGACAAGGACGTCGTGCACAAGCTCTTCGCCGAGATCGGCCCGTTCTTCGCCGACCGCAACGGCGGTTACACCCGCATCATCAAGACGATGCCGCGCAAGGGTGACAACGCGAAGATGGCCGTGATCGCGCTGGTGGCGGAGAAGACCGCCACCGCCGAGGCCGAGGCCGCCCGCGGCACCAAGTTCGCCGCTGACGAGCCGAAGGCCGAGGAGCCGAAGGCCGAAGAGACCGTCGAGACCACCGAGTCCGCTGAGGCTCAGGTCGAGACCACTGAGGACACCGCCGCCGAGAAGAAGGACGAGTCCTGATTCTGGCCGGTGATGCTGTGAACGAGCCCGCTGTTCCCGCTGGGGATGGCGGGCTCGTTCGCGTGCGCCTCGACCTGTCCTACGACGGGACGGACTTCAAGGGCTGGGCCAAGCAGCCGGGCCTGCGCACCGTGCAGGGGCTGGTGGAGGACGCGCTCGCCAAGCAGCCCCCGGGCCGCGAGGTGCCCAAGTCCGTCGTGGTCGCCGGCCGCACGGACACCGGTGTGCACGCGACCGGTCAGGTGCTGCACTTCGACGTCGTCCCGCTGGATCCCGAGGCGCCCGGTCGCCTGGCGGTCGATTCGAGCGGGATCCCGGACCTGACGCGCATGGTCCACCGGTGGAACCGGATCCTCCCGCCGGACGTGCGGGTTCTCGGCGCCCAGGTGGTTCCTCCGGAGTTCGACGCCCGCTTCTCGGCGCTGCGGCGCCACTACCGCTACCAGGTCTCAGACGCCCCGTGGGGCGCCGATCCGCTGCGGCGCAAGGACACGCTGGCCTGGAACCGCCCGCTGGATGTGGACGCGCTGAACGAGGCGTCCCGGGAACTCCTGGGCCTCAACGATTTCGCGGCGTACTGCAAGCCCAGGGAAGGGGCGACGACGATCCGCGAGCTCCAGCGCTTCACCTGGAACCGCGTGGAGGACAACCTCATCGTCGCCGACGTCTCGGCCGACGCCTTCTGCCACTCCATGGTCCGCAGCCTCGTCGGCACCCTCCTGATGACCGGTGACGGCCGACGCGCGGAGTCCCACCCGGCGGACCTCCTGGCGGCGCAGACCCGCACCACGGCGGTGGCCCCGCCGCACGGCCTCACCCTCCGCGCGATCGACTACCCCGCGAACGAGGACCTGGCGGCCAGGAAGAACCAGACCCGGGCCACCCGCACCCTCTCCTGACGCGGCGACACCGTTTCGAATTTCGCCCGAAATTCGAATCGCCGCCTCACGGTCCCAGGCCGAGGCCGCTCTTGACCGCGGTGACCACCGGCGGGTAACGGCGGCGGTCGAAGCCGGAAGCAGCGAGGTCCATGAAGCACAGAGTGACCGCGAAACCCGGGCTCTAGCACTAAGAAGACCAACATCCGTGGACAGCATCGCGACCTGTGGATAACTCAAAGCAGCCGTCTGGGTGGCCGTTTCGAATTTCGCGCGAAATTTGAACGCCGCGCGCACGACTCGAATTTCGCGCGAAATTCGAATCCCACGTCGGGGACGTCACCCGGTGTGGGCGGCTTGAGGTGGAGAAAGGAGGAGCCCCCGGGGCCTGGGTTGAGTAGGGCCCGGGGGCTCCTTGGAGCGGGTTTCCGGGGCGAGCGGTGCGCGACCCGGAGTTGTGCAGGTCAGTCGCCTCGGCGGATGGGGCCGAGGATCTCCTTCTCCTTCTGGTTCGTCACCAGGCGGATCATCGTCCAGGTCATGTTGCCCAGCGCGATGAGCTGGTCGTCCTGGAGCTGCGTGAGCGGCTGCACCTGGTGGTTGCGCAGGCTCCAGATGCGCTGCGCGAGCTGGGCCTGGTTGAGCGGCAGGCGCTGCAGCAGGACCAGGTCCGCGGTGTTGGCCGCCGTGCCGCTGCTGACCTGCGGGTGCAGGTACGGCAGCACGTACATGGTCGTCTGCCACGGCGCGCGCGGCGGGAACAGCTCCTGCGGAACGGCGCCGCCGTCGTGGATGACCAGCAGCGGGGTGTCCTCGGAGGACCGCGGCAGGTCGAACGGGGCGAGCCGGCGGATCTGCACCAGCGGAACGGGCTTGCCGTCCGGGGTTTCACCGGCGGCGCGTTCCAGCATCTTCCACGCGGCGGGACGGCCGGTCGCGACGATCACCCACGCACCGGTCGCCATGGCCCGCAGCGCGAGCTGGCGGGCCAGGTAGAGACCGCCGACGGTGACCATGCGGGTCGGCAGCGAGCGCAGGATCGACGCCGCCTGGGCCTCGCCCTGCGGGTCGGATCCGATGATCACGCCACCGCGGTCGCCGGACGGGCTGATCGCGTCCAGGGTCTCCGGTGTGACGAGGAACTCCGGTGCGACGCCCTGGCTTCCCGGAACGTCGATCGTCCTGCTTCGGCTCATGCCGCACCTCCGAGCGGCAGCGTCGCTGCGTAACCGGCCAGCTGCGAACCGCGCAGCGGCGTGAGGGTCAACCCGAGTCGGTTGCTGATGGCCTTCAACCGCGCGTCGGCGGTGTCCAGCTCGGCGGGCGTGCGGGCCGAGACCCGCACCAGACCGCGCAGACCGACCTCGTTCTCCTCACCGACCGGCGAGACCGACAGGGCGATGCTGGTGGACAGCGCCCGGATGCCGGTGAGCGCGTTGAGGCTGTCGTTCATCTGGTTCGGCCACGATGTGATGGCGTAGCTGGAGTGGCCGACGCCACCGGCGGTGACGCCGTCCCAGCGCTCCTTGAGGCCCACCGGCCGCTGCGAACCGAGCACGCTGTGCAGTTCGGCGGACGAGATGCCCGCCTGCAGCAGCTCGTCCGGGTCCAGCGGGCGGGCCGGAATTCCGCGCTGCTCCAAGGAGGAGCGCACGCGGGACAGGGCGCCGATCAGCGCGCGCTGGGCGCCGAGGACGCCGCCGCCGCGCTCACCGATGGCCTTGGCGCACCGCTGCGGGTCGAGCCGCACGGCGATCCAGGTGGTCCGGCGGGCCGCGGCGGGAAGCCGGCCCAGCACCTCCAGGTAGGAGTTCAGCGCCGGGGAGTTCGACGGCAGGGCCGCGCTTCCCGGGTAGCAGTGCCAGATGACCTGGATCGCGTCGAGCACCACGCCGCGGTCCTCGAGGCACGGCACGAGAACGCCCAGCGGCAGGTTCGGCGCGTTGTCCACGGGGTTGAGCAGCGAGGGGGTCGGCTCGACCATCAGCACCGCGGTCCACTTGCCGTTGTGCCAGGACATTCCGACCGGGTTCCGGTCGTGGTCCTGGGTGCGGGCGATCACGAGGTCTTCGACGACCAAGCGCAGCAGGGCCACCCGGTGGTTCTCGTCCGGGCCGATGATGCCGTCGCCGTCCTTGTCCTCAGCGGGTTCGGCGACGTCGACGTTCGCCGGCTGGGAGGCGCGGGTGTGGTTGCGGCCGCGGTACTCGAGCACCAGCCCGAACCACTGCGTGAACCAGCGGCCACGACGGCGAAGCAGCGCGATGATCAGGGCCAGCAAGGCGATTCCGCCCGCGATGGACCACATGACCGGGTCTCGCGGGTTGATCAAGAAGACGCCGGCGCCGATCCCCAGGCCGACTTCGATGAGCACGATGTTGGCCGCCGGGATCCCGGCGAGCGTCACGCCGTTGATCCGCCGACGGCGCGCGCGAATCCGGGCGCGGGTCGGGTTGACGGCCCCGGGAGCCTTCGGCTGGGCCGGATGTTGTGTGGGCACGGACATCCGTTCGGTCTCTCCCCCTCGCAGGTAGGTGCGGCGGACGCGTTCGTCGGAGTTGAGCCGCGTGCAGAGAATACTGACGGAGTCCGCCGAACCGCACCCATTCGGTATATCTCAGCGACTATCCTGCGAAACCGTACCTCGGACGGGAGAGCTGTAGGCGAAGAATGGCATCAACACCCACAACGAAGTCACAGGTTCAGGCCTATCGGTTCGTGCTTCGCCGCATGGAGTCGGCGCTGGTGCGGAAAGACGCGGTGATGCTCCACGATCCGATGGGCTCGCACAAGCGGGCCACGGTCGCTGGTGCGGTGCTGGCGGCCGTCGGCGTAATCGGGTTCCTCGTCTGGGGCCTGTTCGGCGGCAAGGGCACGGTTCCCGAAGCAGGGAACATCGTCGTAGCGAAGGAGAGCGGCAGCGTTTTCGTCGTCACCTCTGACGACAAGGCGCAGAAGCGGCTGGTCCCGATGCTCAACATGGCGTCGGCGAAGCTCCTGGTGATGCAGCAGGGCGGCAAGCAGGGCAGCGCGGCGGTGCCGACGACCACGGTCAAGGAAGCGGCGCTGGCGGACTTCCCGCGCGGCCCGGTGACCGGCATGGTCAACGCTCCGACCTACGTGCCGAGCGCGGACAACCCGGCGGAACCGTCGTGGGCGATCTGCGACATCGGCCAGGTGCAGGGGAATCTGAGCTCCTCGCGCGTGGAAGCCGCCACGAAGGTCGAGACGACGGTCATCGGAGGTGACGGCAACCACGGCACCGAGCTGGACCCGAAGCAGTCGCTGTTCGTCAAGGACCAGAGCTCGGGCGAGGAGTACCTCGTCTACCGGGCCCATCGGGAGAACGAGCCCAACACGCACGCGGTGAAGTCGAAGATCGCCAAGAGCGAGACCGTCGTCCGCGACGTCTTCGGTCTCAACGGCGTGACGCCGCGCACGATCAGCACCAACACGCTCAACGCCATCCCGAGCGTCCCGGAGCTGTCGGTTCCGGAGATCGAAGGTGAGGGGCAGCCCGCCTCGTACCTGACCCGCTACAAGGTCGGTGACGTGGTCAAGCGCAGCGTTCCCGGTGAGCGGGAGCAGTTCTTCGTCCTGCTGCAGGACGGCAAGCAGGAGCTGAGCGCCGAAGGTGCGGCCGCCGTGCTGCACGCGGGCAAGGTCTCCAGCCGGGACATCCCGAACGTCACCGGTGCCATCACCGACGCCAAGCAGACGGAGAACCCGCTCAACCTCGACTACTTCCCGGTGTCGGTGCCGAAGCCGGTTTCCTTCCAGCAGGCCGACACGTCCTGCCTGAGCTGGAAGAACATCGGCGGTTCGCAGGTGATCACGATCACGCTGAACAAGGGCACCCCGGAGACCAAGCCGGCGGTGAAGCTGGCCCAGTTCGACGGTTCGGGCCCGCAGGTCGACTACTACTACGGCGCGGCGGGCAAGGCGGCCGTCGTGCGCGGCACGTCCAACGAGGCCGGTGCCGAGAGCGGCCCGATCTTCCTGGTCTCCGATCAGGGCGTGCAGTACGGCGTCAAGGACCTCGCCACCGCGCAGGGTCTGGGCATCGCCAAGAGCGCCGGTGACATCAAGGCGGGCCCGTCGTGGCTGATGCGGAGCCTTCCGCGCGGCGACTTCCTCGACCCGGCCGCCGCGAGCGTCACCTACGACTCGGTCCCGGTCATGCCGGGCGGCGTGAACCGCCCCGCCCCGAAGCCGCAGGCCGGAGGAGCCGCCGGAGGCTGATTCGCGCGGGTGAGGTGGGGAGTTCCAGCGGAAACCTCTCACCTCCCCCGGGAACCGAACCGCCGGTTTCGAACGTCCGAGGGAACGAGCAAACCGCCCGCAGCCACGGTGAGCTGCGGGCGGTTTGTCTTGGAAGCGAGTCCGATCTTGGAGGTGGGCGGATGTCGGGGATCAGGATCGACATCGAGTGGCTGTCGACCCACGCGCGGCAGGTGAAGGAGGCCGGTGAGGACATCACCACCGGTCGGGCGAAGCTGGCGGAGGCGGAGCTCACCGGTGCGTCCTTCGGCGAGATCGGCCGGAAATCCGGTGCGCCCGAGGCGTACCAGCAGCTGTGCGAGCAGCTGCTCGACCGGCACCGCAAGGCCGCCGAGACGCTGACCGGCGCGGGCGACGAGCTGCGCGCGGTGGTCGACCACCACTCCGTCGGCGACGACGACAGCGCTGTTGGCCTGCGCAGACAGGAGGCGTGACGATGTCGACCGAGCACCAGCACTACCTCGCGGGCATCGCCGAGGAGCTCGACGTCCCGTACTTCTCGCCCACGGCCGTCGACGAACTCGTCGGCAGGCCGGAGGACTTCCGCGCGGCGGCACAGGTGTGGCGCGAGGCCGCCGCGGTCGTCGAGCAGTCCTCCGGTGACGTGGACGGCAAGCTGGGCGGGATCGACACGGCGTGGCAGGGCGCGGACGCGGAGGCGTTCGTCGCGCACGTCCGCGACGCCGGGCTGGCGGGCAAGGACCTCGCCGATGCGATGACGGGACTCGCCGATGCCCTGGACCACACCGCGGAGGGCGTCGGTGCGCAGGAACGACGCCTGAACGAGCTGGTCGCCAGGACCGCCGACGACGTCAGGGCGGCCATGACCGCTGCCGACGCCGAGCGTGCCCGCAAGCACCTGGCGGACCTCGCCGAACCCGCCCGCGAGCTCCTGGAGTCCATCGCGGACTACTACATGGCCTTCACCCGGCTCTGCGACGACATGGCCGGAGTCGCGACCCGCGAACCCGGCCGCTGGGAGGCCCAGGCCCCGGCCGCGGTCTCCGCTGGAACTCCGGCCACCCCGGGGGTTTCCGAGGTCGCGTGGACGGCGGATCCCACCGGGACCACGTCGCCCTCCGGAACCGCTGCGGCGTCGGCGGAGTCCGAAGAGGACCAGTCCGGTACCGGTGCCGCTGCGGGCGGAATCGCCGCGGGCGCTGCCGTGGGAGCGGCAGGCGTCGGCATGGGCATGATGCCGATGGGCATGATGGGCGGGATGATGGGGCAGCGAGGTGGCGGCAACCAGGAGCGCCAGAACTCCTCTCGTCTCAAGTCCAACCCGGACGAGCTCTTCGGTGCCCAACCGGAGGTGCCCCCGGCGGTTTTCGGCGAGCCGGCGAAGTCCCAGCAGCCCCAGGCGGATCAGAATCCCCAGGAGCCGCAGGCGGCCCCGGGGAAACTGGACCTGCCCTCGACCCTGCAACCGGCACCGCCGAAGCTCTCGATCGACGAGGTCCTGGCTCCCAAGGCGGACTCCAAGCCGAAGCCGGAATCGGGCACCGCGGGCGTCGGAGACGCCCCACCTCCGAAACCCCGAGGCTGATCTCCTCGTCGTCCCCGAGGGCACCGGGCGGTTCTGGTCTGAACTGACCAGGCAAAACGGCTTTGATCACGTCCGGTTCAGACCAAAACCGCCCGCTGCCGCAACATCCCCGCCGAGAAGTGGGGGGTGTTGCGATGTTTGGGCGGGATGTACGTTATGGGGCGCGCAGTGTGGATGTGAGAAAGGGCCGTCTCCCCAGTGGGAGACGGCCCTTTCTCGGTCGTGCGAAGCGGAGGTTCCGCTTCAGCGGTTCTGGCGGGCCCGGGCGCGGACGCTGCGGACCGCGTTGGCGAGGAACGCCGTGAACACGATGCCCGCGATTCCCGCTCCCGCGCCGCCGATGGCGACGATGATGGCCGGGAAGTCCTTCTGCTGCAGGGCATCCGCCGCGAGGCGCGTCTGCTTCTTCGGCGGCGCCTGCTTGCCGTGCTCGGCCGGGACCACGTCCTGCATCGCGGCCGTCGGGTCGATCATGCCGTAGCCGACGATGTCGTTGCGACCGTTGACGCCGCCCGGGTGCAGAGCGGTGGTCTTGATCCGCTCCATGACCTGGGCCGCCGACATCGTGGGGAACTTCTGCTTGATCAGCAGAGCCAGCCCGGACACGTACGGAGCCGCGAAGCTCGTGCCCTGGATCGGGGCCATCTTCCCCTGCTCGCCTTCGGAGATCTGGCTGACCAGTCCGTTCCCGCCGTTGCCGGGGTCGAGCGCGATCAGGTTCTCGCCGGGAGCCGCCACGTCGACCCAGGGACCCGGGACGGTGAACTCCGACGGCGCACCCTGCTGGTTCAGCGAGGCCACGGTGAGCACCTCGTCGTCGAACCACGCGGGCAGCACGGCCGTCGACGGACTGCCGGGCGAGTTCTTCTGGCAGTTCCCGCCGACGTTGCCCGCAGCGGCGACGATCACGATGTCCTGGTTGTAGGCGTTCTTGACGGCGTTGTGCAAC
This sequence comes from Saccharopolyspora sp. NPDC049426, assembly GCF_040676935.1. Classification (NCBI taxonomy): domain Bacteria; kingdom Bacillati; phylum Actinomycetota; class Actinomycetes; order Pseudonocardiales; family Pseudonocardiaceae; genus Saccharopolyspora; species Saccharopolyspora sp. NPDC049426. The sequence continues at coordinate 605,142 of NZ_JBFAPZ010000001.1, forward strand.
ATCTGGTTGCCGTAGTCGTCGTACTTGCTCGCCTGCGCGATCGGCTGGCACGAGGACTGCGAGATGTTGATGACCTTCGCGCCTCGCGCGGCCGCGAGGTTGATCGCCTGCGCCATGGTCTCGGTGGTGCCGACCGTGGCGTTGGTCTGGTCGTCGACGAAGAGGTTGGACGTCTGCCGGATCGACAGGATCGTCGAGTCCGGCGCCACACCGACGTAGCCGGTCTCCCCGCTCGGATCGGGATCGGCGGAGATGACGCCGGCCACGATCGTTCCGTGCCCGTCGCAGTCCTGCGTGCCCCGACCGTCCGATGTGATCGACGTGCCGCCGGGCACGACCGCGCCCAGCCTCGGGTGGTTGTTCACCCCGGTGTCGATCACGGCCACCATCTCGTTGGCCCCGGTGTATCCCAGCTCGTGCGCCCGCTCGTAGCCGAGGACCAGCTGGCTCCAGGGCTTCTCGGGGATCGTGCTGCCGGGATTGCCGTTCATGCAGCCCTGCTTCTGCGGGAAGTTCTGCGGCTTGAGCGACGTCCCGGTCTGCTGGCTCGGATCCAGTGGAGGCGGTCCCACCTGCTGCGCGATGGCCGGGGCCATCGGTCCGCTGAGCCCGAGGACGCCCACCGCGGCGCACAGCGCGAGTCCGCGCCGTGCGCCGCGAGAGCGCGGGTGCTTGAAGCCCATGTGCGAGGTCCCTCTTAGAAGTTCAGGTTCAGGTCGCGGATGGCCATGTAGAGGTCCATCGCGGCCAGCGCCAGCGGGAGCACCAGGGCGATCAGGACGGCTTCGAGGATGTCGACCATCCGGCGCTGAACCGGCGAGAACCGGCGGTTCGGGAACACCACGCCGAAGATCACCGCGAGGCCGCCGAGGATCAGCAGCGGCGGGAACACGGCCGCCACGTACACCGGGTTGTCGGCGACCTGCGCCAGCAGTCCGACGGCGATGCCCGCCGAGGCCAGCAGACCGTTGAACAGCAGGGCCAGCGCCTGGCTGCCGTTGGCGTAGTTGCGGCCGCGCAGCAGCAGGACCGCGGCGACGACGACGGCGAACGCCGAGCCCCAGATGGGGTTGGTCGCGGCGGCGACCATGGCGCCGATGGCCGCGACGACACCGCAACCGATGATCAGACCGGTCATGTACTGGTGGGCCAGTCCGGTCTGCCGCTCGATCATCCGGTAGTCGGGGAACCCGGAGTCCTCCTTGAGGTCCTCCGCGCTGCCCGGAACGTGCGGCAGCGGCAGCTTCGACAGCTGGATGGTAATGCGCGGCAGCAGGGAGATCCCGGCCAGCGCAACGGCACCGGCGCCTGCGGCGACGCTGGAGGCGCTGACCTGCGTGAAGATCGTCGCGACTGCGAAGGCGATGGTGCCGAAAGCACCGGCCGTGGCAGCTGCGATGAAGGTCACGATTCCCGCGCCGATCACCATGATCGAGATTGAGGCGAAGATGAACGCCAGCGCGCTGCCCAGCAGCAACCGCGGTTCCAGCGTGTTGCCGGGAACCATGTTGAAGCCGGCCACGAACGCCATCGGCAGACCACCGGCACCGGCGATCACGGTTCCGGTCGTGGAGGCCGCGTAGGCGCGGGTGACCACCGAGCCGATGCCGGTCGCGAAGATCGCGATGACCATCGCCGTCACGGCCGCCGCCAGCTGGAACACGACCGCGGTGGTGCCCTGGATGGTGGTCGGGTGCAGCATCCCGGCGGGACCTGCGAGCCCGAGAGCCGCGGCCGCGGTGAGCAGGCCCAGCGCGCCGGCGGTGTGGCCGACCTTCGCGGAGGTCTCCTTGGTCCACGGCCGGTAGCTGCCCGGTTCCGCCTCCGCGAGCGCGTCGACGACGTCGTCGTAGAGCGGCGGCGGCGGGTCGTCCGACCGGCGGCGCAGTTGCAGGATGTCGCCGTCGACAACTCCCTGCGAGGACAGCGACTGACTCGGATCGAGGGCCGCGCTCTCACCGAGCTTGGCCAACACCCAGCCGCCGTGCCGCGAACCGCCGTCCGGGGTCATCTCGCGGGCCATATCCAGCAGCATCGGCAGCAGGTCCGCCACCGATACGTCTGAAGGCAGCGCCAGGTCGATACGAGTTGTAGGCGCCACCACCGTCACGCGGCTGAACACCGTGGTCCCGGTCGCCACTTGGGCCCCCTACTCCCTGAAGTTGATTGCCTTGCATTCGTTTGTCGAGGGCTCGATCCAACCAAGGCCGGGTTTTCTTGTCGAAACCCACCCGCCCGATCGGAGAGCGCCCCTAGTATGGCCACACCGACCGTCCACGGGTGACGGGTTTGGCGGAACTCGTGTCAACTACTTGGTATCTGGTTGGTCACGCTGAGCCGGACCCCGTTATCCAGAGCTGCGCGGCAGTGAACAATGCTGGCTGCGAGTTCGACGAGCACCGGAGGTCTTCTGGTGTTTTCAGGCACGTCTGAGAAAGGTTGTTGCGTCCGGTGAGCACGCTGCAGTTCAAGCGAACGCCACGCCTGGCCGCTCCCAGGCCACCGGGCGGGGAGGTGCACCTCGAACCACCGCCGGAGATTCCGCGGGCGATCCCGGGAAACATCGTTCAGAAGGTCCTGCCGGGCCTGATGATCGTGGCGTCCCTGGGAATGATGGCCTTCATGTTCACGCGGGCCCAGAACAACCCGATGATGATGATGATGCCGATGATGATGCTCATCTCAACATTCGGGATGATGGCCGGTGGTGGCCGGGACGGCAGTCAGAAGAAGGCCGAGATGGACGAGGACCGCAAGGACTACCTGCGGTACCTCGGCCAGATGCGCGACCGCGCCCGCGAGGCGGCGGACGAGCAGCGCTTGGCCCGTGAGTGGGTGCACCCCGATCCGCAGACCCTGTGGTCGCTGGCGGCCGGCAGCCGCCGGATGTGGGAGCGCCGCCCCAACGACAACGACTTCTGCCAGGTCCGCGTCGGCCGCGGTTCGCAGCGGTTGGAGACCCGTCTGGTCCCGCCGCAGACCGGACCGGTCGACGAGCTGGAGCCGATCACCACGCTGGCGCTGCGCCGCTTCGTGCGCGCGCACTCGCTGGTGCAGGACCTGCCGATCGCGACGTCGCTGCGCGGTTTCGCCGCGGTGGGCCTGCAGGGCGACAAGGAGCAGGTGCGCGGTCTCGCTCGCGCGATGATCTGCCAGCTGGCCACGTTCCACACGCCCGAGGACGTGATCATCGCGGTCGCAAGCTCCGGCCAGGCGCGTCGCGAGTGGGAGTGGGTGAAGTGGCTGCCGCACGCGCAGCACCCCACCGAGACCGACGGCATCGGCCAGATGCGGTTGATGGCGGGTTCGCTGGCCACGGTCGAGAGCATGCTCTCCGAGCAGCTGGCCGACCGTCCGCGCTTCCAGCGCAACGCGGCTCCGCCGGACGGTCAGCCGCACGTGGTGATCCTGATCGACGACGCCGAGATCAGCCGTGAGGAAGCCCTCTACGTCGAGGGCGGCCTGGCGGGCGTCACGATGATCGACCTGTCCGACCTGCTGGGTCCGCTCACGGCTCGCCGCGGCATGCGGATGGTCGTGGAGGAGGACCGCATCGGTGCCCGCGGTGGTTCCGGTGTGGAGTGGTTCGGCAAGCCGGACACGCTGACCGAGGAAGAAGCGACGTCGCTGTCCCGCCAGCTGGCCCCGTACCGGGTCGCCGGCGGTCCGGCCCTCGACACCGACTCGGGCAGCTACGAGCCGCTGACCACGCCGCTGAACTACATCGAGCAGCTGGGTCTGGCCGGTGACGTGGTCACCTTCGACCTCAACGAGGCGTGGCGCCCGCGTCCCACCGACGACCTCTACAAGGTCGCGATCGGCCCTGGTGAGCAGGGAGAGATCGTGCACCTGGACATCAAGGAGACCGCCTCGGGCGGCATGGGTCCGCACGGTCTGTGCATCGGTGCGACCGGTTCCGGTAAGTCGGAGTTCCTGCGCACGATCGTGCTGGGCCTGATGGCCACGCACTCCTCGCAGATGCTCAACTTCGTGCTGGTCGACTTCAAGGGTGGCGCGACGTTCAACGGGTTCGACACCCCGCACGTGTCGGCGTCGATCTCCAACCTGGAGGGCGACGGCTCGCTGATCGACCGCATGCAGGACGCGCTGGCCGGTGAGATGAACCGCCGCCAGGAGGTTCTGAACAAGGCGGGCGCGAAGAACGTCTGGGACTACCGGAAGATGGCCGAGGCGGGCGACGAGCACGCGCAGGAGCCGCTGCCGGCGCTGTTCGTGGTCATCGACGAGTTCTCCGAGCTCCTCTCGCAGCAGCCGGAGTTCGCCGAGCTGTTCGTGATGATCGGTCGTCTGGGTCGTTCGCTGCAGGTCCACCTGCTGCTGGCTTCGCAGCGCCTGGAAGAGGGCAAGCTGCGCGGTCTGGACTCGCACCTGTCCTACCGGATCGGTCTGAAGACGTTCAACGCCGCGGAATCCCGCGCGGCCATCGGTGTTCCGGACGCCGCCGACCTGCCGGCCACCGGTGGTCACGGTTACCTCAAGCACCCCAACGGCATGGACCGCTTCCGCGCGGCCTACGTCTCCGGCCACCTGCACCAGACCAGTGGTCGTCGCCCGACGATGCTGGGCGGGGCGTCGCCGGTGACCGGCGAGAAGATGCCGCGCTACTTCATCCCGGACTTCATCGAGAAGCCCCCGGAACCGGAGACGTCGGACGAGCCGGAGGTCAAGGAAGAGGCGCAGGAGCCGGAGTACACCGACTTCCAGATCATCGTCGACAAGTTCAAGAAGCTGGCCGCGCCTCCGGCGCACCAGGTCTGGCTGCCGCCGCTGGACGCTCCGGCCACTCTGGACACCCTGCTGCCGCCGCTGCAGTCCACCGACGACCGCGGCTACACCGCCGCCGGGTACTCGGGCAGCTCCCGGTTGCAGATCCCGATCGGCATCATCGACGTTCCGTACCACCAGCGCCAGGACGCGATGACCCTGGACCTGTCGGGTCAGGGTGGTCATGGTGCTGTGGTCGGTGGTGTGGGTTCGGGCAAGTCGAACGCGATCCGGACGATCATCGCTTCGGCTGCGTTGACGCACACGCCGCAGGAGATGCAGTTCTACTGCGTTGATCTCGGTGGTGGTTCGCTGACCACGCTGCGGGGTCTGCCGCACGTGGGTGGTTACGGTTCGCGTCGTGACCCGGACACGGTCCGCCGGTCGATCGCCGAGCTCAAGGCGGTGCTGGCCGAGCGCGAGGGCCGGTTCCAGCAGCACGGCGTCGAGGGCATGAACGACTATCGCAACCGCAAGCGTCGCGGTGAGTTCGACGACGACCCCTACGGTGACCTGTTCCTGGTGATCGACGGGTGGCGGGCGTTCCGCGAGGAGTTCGAGACCCTCGAGCAGGACGTGCTGAACCTGGCGTCCAACGGTCTTGCCTTCGGAGTGCACGTGTTCATCACGGCCACCCGGTGGGCGGAGATCCGGCCGGCGATGAAGGACCTGATCCAGACGCGCATCGAGCTGCGGCTGGGTGACCCCAGCGAGTCGGAGATCGACCGCAAGGCGGCGGTGAAGGTCCCGCAGGGCCGTCCGGGTCGCGGTATGCACGAGTCGAAGCTGCACTTCCTGACGGCGTTGCCGCGTGTGGACAGCGAGAAGATCGGTGATCGGATCGCGGTCGAGGTGCAGGCCGCCGAAGACGAGCGGCGTCCGGCCCGGATGGGCTGGGAGCTCTACAACGACGACGTCTCCGAGGGCGTGGCCGACCTGGTCAACCGGGTCAAGAGCTCCTGGAAGGGTCGTCCGGCCCCGCAGGTGCGCCTGCTGCCGGAACTGCTGCCCTACCAGCAGCTGCCGCGTCCGGAGCAGCAGCCGAACCCGAAGCTGGTGCCGATCGGCATCAACGAGGACGGTCTGCACCCGGTGTACCTGGACTTCCGCGCCGAGCCGAACTTCTACGCCTTCGGCGAGCGGGAATCGGGCAAGACCGCGCTGCTCAAGACGATCGTGCGCGGCATCACCGAGCGCTACACGCCCAAGGAAGCGCTGATCCTGCTGGTCGACTACCGGCGTTCGATGCTGGGCTTCCTCAACTCCCACCTGCTGGAGTACTCGGTCGGCGCCGATCAGCTCAAGGGCAACGTCAAGGACGTCTGCGCCTCGCTGAAGAAGCGACTGCCCGGACCCGACGTCACGCAGGAACAGCTGCGCGACCGCTCCTGGTGGAAGGGCCCGGAACTGTTCGTCGTCGTCGACGACTACGAACTGGTCGCACCGCAGGGCAACAACCCGCTGGCCCCGCTGGCGGAGTTCATCCCGCAGGCCGCCGACGTGGGTCTGCACGTCATCCTGGCCCGCAACTCCGGCGGTGCGGGACGCGCGTTGTACGAACCGCTGATCGGCAAGATGCGCGAAACGTCGGCCCCCGGCCTGGCGATGAGCGCGAACAAGGACGACGGTCAGCTGGTCGCCAACATCAAGTCCCGCCAACTGCCCCCGGGCCGAGGCACTCTCGTCAGCCGCACCCTCCGCGGCGGACCGCAGATGATCCAAACAGCCATGATCACCGAACAGCAGCAGTGATCAGAAGCTGAAGAAGCCTCCCCTCGAACCAGCTTCGAGGGGAGGCTTCTTGCTGCGCTAGGGGCGTGAAGCGGCTGCGGGTGGGTTGTCGGTGAGGTGCTTCCAGCAGTCCATGCAGGTGGGTTCGAGGATCCAGGCGATCTCGTTGAGGTCGTGGAGCTTCGCCGCCTCGACTTCGGCCCCGCAGTAGGCGGTCGCGGTCTCCTCGACGTCGAGCTTGGTCGCGGCGATCGGAAAGGCATGTCGCTTCCCGGGAACGGGCCGCCACACGTAGGTCAGGTATTCAGGCATCGGAACTCCCCAGTGAGTTGGATTTTGGCAAGATTGCCAGTGGGGCTCCAACTGATCAATTACACGAAAGAGGGAGGTCAGAAAGGCCCTTCGCCGCTCGTAAGCTGTCGCTATGGCCGACACACCAAGGGCACGCGCGCTCGCGAAGGAACTCCGCGCCGCACGATTCGCGACGGGACTGACCGCGCGAGAGCTCTCGCGAATGCTGGGCTGGTCGGAGGCGAAGGTCAGTCGGCTCGAAACAGCCCGCCGGGGCATCCACGTCGAGAGCGTCGAGGCGATCCTCAAAGCCCTGAAGGTGAACCGCTCCGAGCGCGAACGCCTCGTCAAGCTGGCCCGCGAGATCCGGGAGCCCGCCTGGTGGGAGGTCGGCCGCGAGATTCCCGAACAGCTGACCGCGCTCCTCGACGCCGAACAGCGCGCGAAGCGCATCACGAGCGTGCAGCTCAACCTCGTTCCCGGGCTTCTGCAAACCCGCGAGTACACCCGGCAGATCATGACGTCGTCCGAGCTGGATGACGACACCGCTGACGCTCGGGTCGAGATCCGCATGAAGCGGCAAGAAGTCCTGCATCGACGCAACACGGTTCGGTTGCGGGCCTTCCTCGACGAGGCGGTGTTCTTCCGGCCGATCGGAGGATCGCTCGTCATGGCCGAGCAGATGCGCCACCTGCTCAAGGTCAGCGAGAGCAGCAACGTCGAGATCCGCGTTCTGCCGCGGTCGATCGGAGCGCACGCGGGGATGAGCGGTGCGTTCCTGCTGTTCGAGTTCGATCGATCAAGGCCCGTGGTCCACATCGAGGCCCGCAGGTCAGGTGCGTTCATCGACGCCCCGGAGGACGTCGGCCTCTTCCTTGGTTCAGTCGAAACGTTGGAACTTCAGGCCTCTGACCCGGACGCCTCGCGCGCGATAATTCTCTCGTACCTGGAGAAGTACGAGAGCGAGGCGACATGACTAGCGAGTTAGCCGGCTGGAAGAAGTCCTCCTACAGCGGCGTCGAAGGGGACTGCGTCGAGGTCGCGGTGGCTCCGGAGATCGTCGGGGTCCGGGACTCCAAGGATCGAGACGGCGATGTGCTGGTGTTTCCCCAGCAGAGGTGGGCCGACTTCCTCGCAGGACTACGCCGTTCTCGTTGACCGCTTGGGCTGATCGGCTGTTGTGTGAGCCACCTCCCGTGAATCCCGCCCCACGGCAGGTCACTGACTTGTACCCTCTGCGTTCGTGATCGCTCGGTTGAGTGACGTTCTTGATCACGAACGTGGAGGGGGCTCTCGATGACCACCGGGATGGAAGGCTTAGCCGCCGGCGCCTCAGCGCTGCAGGGGCAGTCGCAGGGTCTCCGTGCTGCGGTCGACAACGGTCAACTCGTCATGGACCCGGAACGAGCCGAAGCGGTCGCCAAGGTCTACGAGGAGAAGGCGGACGACTTCCGCCACTTCTTCCGAGACGCGCAACGTCTGATCACGTCCAACGCCTACGGCGATTGCTTCATCGGGCGCGACTTGGAGACGAAGTTCAACGAGAAGGTTCGAGGGCAGGCAGGCTCGGACGCAGGACTCCTGCCGATCCTCCGCAAGATGGAGGAGATCCTTCGCGATATGGCTCAGGCGTACCGGGATTCCGCGCGTGAGATGCAGAATACCGACGACGAGAACGCTCGAAATCTTCCGAAAGTCTGATCTGATGGTGGGTATGCGCAAGGCGACTATGAGCAGCGTGCTGTTCGCTGCGACGGCGTTGTTGATCGCTGGATGCTCGGGTGGGCAGAGCACCCCTGGCCAGCCGACTGGGGAGGCGGGCAGCGGCGCTCTGAAGAGCTTTGATCCATGCACGGCGTTGTCCCCGGACCAGGTGCAGGCTTTCGGCGCTTCCGTCCCAGGACAACCGAGTGACCTCGGGACCGGTGAAGTCGGCTGCGACTTCCAAGGTGAAGACCTCGAGTTCGGTGTGCTGAAAGCTGAGACGAACGGCGAGGCGTTCTGGCAAGGCCAGCGCGACCAGTTCGACCAGTTCACGCCCAACCAAGTGGGTTCGCACAGCGGGTTCGCCGGTATTGCCATCGGAGGCAAGGGCCTGGGGGGCTGCCGTCAGATCATGTACGTCGGTTCTGGCTCCGTGATCGTCGACATCACCTACAGCTCGGACAAGATGCCGAGCGACGAGGAAACCTGCAGCAAGGCCAAGGAAATCGCGCAGGCCGTCGAGCCGAAGCTGCCGAAGTAGGAACTGTCGAGGGGGAACGACATGGGGAACGGGTTCACCGAGTTCGTCGGCGGCGTTGCCTCGTCCGCCGGTGATGTGTTCGTCGGCGCTGTCGGTGGTGAAACCTCCGCGCAGGAGGAAGCTCGGCTGGCGCGCGAAGCAGCGGCAAAGGGCGGGCGCCAGGATCTCAAGGCGCTCACCCAGCAGCAGCAGAACCTCCAGCTCAATGGCCATGACCCCGCGTCGATCACTCAGCAGGACAACTGGAAGAACTGGGACCAGGCCCGTCTTGCCGAGAAGCTGAAGCCCTCGCTGAACGTTGAGGCGATCAACCGCTCTGGGCAGGGCTGGGAGAAGCTCGGTCAGAAGATCGCAGAATCGCTCGGTGACCTCGACCAGAAGGCTCGTGCCGCCGCTGGTGACGGGATGCGCGGTCAGGCAGCCGAGGCCGGGTTCAACGCGTCGAAGCCGCTGCAGGAGTGGGGTCGTGCCTTCGGCGACTCGGTGCGCGGAACGGGCCTGAAGATCCAGGAAGCCGGGGTCGCCGCCGAGCAGACCAAGGCGTCGCTGCAGCCGCCCGCCGGGTACGACACGACTCGCGGTGTGATCGCGACCGCGATGGGACCGGCCGGCGGTCTGATGGACGGCGCCGCGCAGATGCGCGAGCAGCAGGAAGCCGATCAGCAGGCTCGGCAGGTCGCGGAGAACGTCTACGGCAAGGGCTACCAGGCCGTCGACACGAGCACTCCTACGTTCCCGCCGCCGGTGAACCCGCTGGCCCCTCCGCCTCCTCCGCCTGGTTCGGGTGATCCCGGCGGTGGTGTACCCGGCGGGTCCGGTTCGGGGTCCGGTGGCGGTGGTTACTCCGGCTCCTCGGTCGGTGGTTCCGCCGGGGGCTCCTCCGGTGGTTCGTCTCCTGCTCAGAGCAGTTCGCAGTGGGCTTCGTCGACGCCGAACGGTCCTGGTGCCGGTGGCGGCACGCCTCCCGGGGCGAATCCCGGTCCGGGCGGGCCCTCGGCCGGGTTCGTCGGTGGGATGCCGCCGGGAGCCGGTGCGGGTGCAGGCGGTCGTGGTGCCGGCGGCATGGGCGGTGCTCGCGGTGCGGGCGCAGGCATGGGTGCCGGTGGCAAGGCCGGTGCCGGTATGGGCGCTGGTGGCCGGGCAGGGATGGGCGGTCTCGGCGCGGGTGCCGGTGCGGGCGCTGCGGGTGCGGGTGCCGCTGGTCGTGGTGCCGCGGGTGCCCCCGGAGCCGGTGCCGGTGCGGGTCAGCGCGGCCAAGGCGATGAGGACAACGAGCACGAGCGTCCCTCCTGGCTCGAAGAGCAAGAAGACATCTGGATGGACGACATGCCGAAGACCGCGCCTCCCGTTTTCGGCGAGTGACGAGCGGTTTCGGCGTAGCTGGGGAGGAAAGCGTGTCCGAGCGTTGGCTGCTGCCACCGCTGTGGTTCGACCTGTGCTGGGAGATCGGCGGGTTCGACGAATACCCGTTCCCGATCTCCGTCCGCTCGCACGGCGAGACGCTCGAAGAGCGTGCCGTGCTGCGTCAGCGCAGCCTTCCCGAGCTGCAGAAAGCCGGTCTGCTCGGGCAGAACGGCCTGACCCAGCGCTTCGCCGAAGTCCTCGGGCAGCTGGCGAAACCGGGCTTGTGGATCGAGGGGCTGTGGATGCCCGACGACACCGCCGAATCCCCGTTCAGGCTGCTGTCGGTGGCCACCGAGCAGGGCGCGCTGCTGCTCGTCCAGCAGTCCGGCGACACCGAGAACTACGGCGGTGACCTGCGGATCTCGGTGCTGCCGCGAACCTCGGTGGGAGCCGCCGCGGTGCAGGGCATGCCGCCCGCTCCCGTCGGCAAACGTCCCCGCCTGGCGGTCCCCTCGGCCGATCTGGCGGCTCAGAGGCCGTCGGACGACTTCGAGAACATCGACCACATGCAGTCCGCGGGTCCGCGCAAAGCACCGGCCGCCGAGACCCTCCGCGCCTTCGTCGAGGCCGAGCACCACCGGGACGGCCAGTTCACGGCCAACCTCCGGGACCGCCTGGGCAGGACCCACCGCTCCGCGGTCCTCAAGTGGTTCGACGCCCCGGAACCGGACGGCCGCTACGGCCTCACCCAACAACAACGCCCAGGCGTCGGCCCGGAGATCGTCCTAGCAGGCCTGGGCGCCCCGGAACTGACCGCAGCCCTCGAAAACCGAGTAGCAGAAGTCCGCACCCAAGCCAAGAACTGACCCACCCCGAAACCCCAACCCTCCCACCAGCGGTTTCCCCGCCAACCCAAATCTCAGCGGCACCCACACCCCGGATTTCAGTGGAAATCAGGAACCGGACTTCAGTGGAACTCGGGGACGGGGTTTCAGTGGAAATCGGGGTCCTGATTTCCACTGAAACCCGAGACTTCACCCGCTCAGGTGGGCCCGGGTGGTGTGTCGGGGACGTGGGGAACGGCCGGGGTTGGTGGTGGAGTGGTGCGGGAGTGGGGTCTGTCCGCGTCAGTCAGGTCGGGTCTGCGTTCGCAGGTGTGGTGGGTGGTCTCTCACCCGGTCGATCACCCAACGTCGTCGGCTGATTGCGGGAGGATGTTGGTGCGGGGGTGGCGGGTGGCTCTAGGGTGCTTCCCCGGGGGGACGGTGCCGCCGGTACGGCGGGCCGGATGACGACGTCGTCGCTGACGCGCGCTTCGGCGACGGTGAATGGAGTTCTGGGTGTCCCTGCACGTCTCGATCGACTTCGGCACATCGAGCACATGCACGGTGGTCTCGGTCGGCGGTGCCGAGCCACAGGTGGTCGTCATCGACGGGCAGCCGTTGGTGCCCTCCGCGGTGTTCGCCGCAGCCGACGGCACGCTGTTCGTCGGTCACGAAGCCGAACGCCAGGCCGCGGTCGATCCCGCTCGCTTCGAACCGCACCCCAAACGTCGCATCGACGAGGGTGAACTGCTGCTCGGCAGCACCGTGCTCAAGGTCGGCGACGTCATCAGGGCAGTGCTGCACCGCGCGGTCGGCGAGGCCCGCCGCTTCGCGGGCGGGGCCGCCGTCGACCTCCTCGTCCTGACCCACCCCGCCGACTGGGGTTCCGTGCGCGCCGCCGAACTCCGGCAGGCCGCCGCCGGCCTGGGCAAGGAGATCGTCCTGGTGCCCGAACCGGTCGCCGCGGCCGTCTTCCACTCGGCGGGCAACGGCCTGCCCGACGGTGGCGCGCTGGCCGTCCTCGACCTCGGCGGCGGCACCGTCGACGCCTCCGTGGTGCGCAAGCAGGGCGCGTCCTTCCAGGTCCTGGCCACCAAGGGCGAACCGAACTTCGGCGGCGCGGACATCGATCAGCTGCTGCTGGAGCACGTCGGCAAGCTCGTCGGCACCGCTGATCCGGACGCGTGGCGCAAGCTCGTCGAGGGCCGCGAGATGCCCGATCGGCGACGTCGCCGCGTCTTGCGGCAGGACGTGCGCGGCGCGAAGGAGACGCTGTCCCGACACGCCTACACCGACGTCCCCATGCCGCCGCCGTTCGCCGACGCCCACGTCACCCGCGCCGACCTCGAGAAGCTCACCGCCGCACCGCTGGCGAAGGCGGCCGAGCTGGTCCTGGCGACGTTGCGCGACGGGCACGTCCCGCGCAGGCAGCTCGCCGGAGTGTTCCTCGTCGGCGGTTCCAGCCGGATCCCGATGGTGGCGCGACTGATCCACGAGCGCACCGGCGTCGTTCCGGCGACCCTCGACCAGCCCGAAACCGTGGTCGCCCGAGGCGCTTTGCGCGCCGTGCGGCTCGACCCCGGGCGCAGCGGCGGCCTGGCTCCCACCGGCACCTGGGCGGGCACGACCGTCCGCGACTACCCGCTGCCGGGGCACCAGCCCACCAGGGGCGAGGCGCCGAGCCGCCCCAGGCCGGCGGTCATGACCGGCGACGAACCGACCCGCCCGGTGACCAAGCCCCCGAAGCTCAAGCGCAAGCGGAAGGCGCCGTGGCTGGTCGGCGCCGGGGCCGTGGCGCTGGTGGCGGCGGCCGGAGCCGCCGCCCTGCTGCTCACCGGCAACCGGCCGCAGGCCGATCCGCTCGTGCCCGCGCAGCAGATGTCCGGCTACGACTACCACTTCTCCTACCCGGGGAGCTGGCGTCCGGCGGGCGGCGACCCGGCGAAGTTCCAGACGCTGGTCGCGCCTGGCGACGGGCCGCAGGGATCGCTGGTCGCCGTCGAGGAGGGGCGGCTGACCTTCGACACCGATGGCGACCGCAATCGGGCGGTGCAGCTGTTGCGCGGCGAGTACGAGAAAAGCGTTGCGGCGGGCGAGAAGTTCTCGCTGTTCACGCCGTCCACCAGCTTCGCGGGCCGGGACGTCGTGTACTACCGGGAAACGCTGCCTGAGGCGACCGTCGAGTGGTACACGCTGTACAAAGGTCAATTCAAAGTGAGCGTGGGCTGCAAGTACGGACCGCAGGGGAAGGACGATGTCGTTCGCGCTTGCGAACAGGTCGTGGGATCACTCGGGATCGGTTGATGCATTTGCGAACGGACTCCGTTCGGCCGAACCACGTTTCAGGTTTTCGCAACCGCAAAACCCGTGTTGACCTGCTGGTTCCCGTTTTTGCGTTTACAACAGCAACGGCTTGCCGAGAAATCCAGGACAACAGGGAACCGGACGTGGCAATGTCTGCGTCGCAGGTTCATCAGAGCTTGATACCGAGTTTGAAGGGGGTCATCCAGAGATGGCTGGAATTGGTGCGGACACCGAGGCGATCCAGCAGGCGTCGGTTGACATCGACGAGGCGCGCAACGCGGTCGAGCAGGCGCTGCAGCAGCTGCAGGGCCAGCTCGAGGGCCCGGTGCAGAACTGGAAGGGTGCCGCCGCCGACGTCTTCCGCAAGCTGATGGAGCAGTACGAGCAGAGCGGCAGGACGATCATCCAGAAGCTGGACGAGCTGGGGCAGAACGTGCAGTCCTCGGGTCAGGACTACGCGCAGGTCCAGGAGGAGCAGGCGCAGGAGATCTCCAAGATCACCAGCATGCTCGACGGCTGATTTCGCTTCCGCTTTCTTCGCAGATTCCACATTTCTTGATCTAGACGCATTCGAGGGGACAGGTAATGAGCGAGATCAACGTCAACTTCGCGGAGCTGCAGCAGGCTTCCGACGACCTGCAGACCGCTGCCCAGAAGATCCAGGGTGAGCTGGACGACCTGGAGAGCAAGATCCAGAAGCTCGTCTCCACCTGGGAGGGCGAGGCCGTGGCCGCGTACCAGGAGGCTCAGGCGTCCTGGGACCAGGAGGCCGCCAAGATGCAGGAGACCGCCGCCAAGATGGGCATGGCCGTGGGTGCGGCCAACGAGTCCTTCCAGGCCGGTGAGAAGAAGAACGCCGGCCGCTTCGGTGGCTGAGCTCACCTCGCACTGATTTCCGCGTTGATGGCTCCGGTGTTTTCGCCGGGGCCATCAACGCGTCCGGCGGTTGATCTCCATTTGCGGAGGTCCGATCGGCTTTGCCGGGGTCCCCGCCGGGCACCAGCGGGCATTGCTATGCTGGTTTCGGCAATCTGCCAGGTCAGAACCTCGAATTAGCAAACGAGGACCCGTTTTGACCGGGCCAGAAGCCACCAAGTACCCTCATTCTTTGTTGTGCGGTGCGCGGCTGCAGTTCGCGCCAGCGGAACGGACTCGCGAAAGCGGGTCACGGTCCCGGCGGCGGTACTGGCGGACGTGCCGGTTCCACGAGAAGACCTCGTGCGAACTGTCCGGCGTGATCGAGACGGGCTCCGCACTGAGATTCCGACGCGAACGACGACGAGGTAGACCCGTGCGCACGTACAGCCCGAAGCCCGGCGAGGTGACCCGCGCCTGGCATGTGATCGACGCCGAGGATGTGGTGCTCGGCCGGTTGGCAACTCAGGCCGCGACGCTGCTGCGCGGCAAGCACAAGCCCACCTACGCGCCGCACGTCGACACCGGTGACTTCGTCGTCATCATCAACGCCGAGAAGGTGGCCCTCACCGGTAACAAGCGCGAGCAGGCGTTCCACTACCGGCACTCCGGGTACCCGGGTGGTCTGCGCAAGCAGTCCTTCGGCCAGGTGCTCGACTCGCACCCCGAGCGGCTGCTGGAGAAGGCGATCAAGGGCATGCTCCCGAAGAACAAGCTCGGCCGGGCCATGGGCAAGAAGCTCAAGGTCTACGCCGGTCCGGAGCACCCGCACCAGGCCCAGAACCCGCAGGCGTTCGAGATTAAGGCGAAGGTCGAGAAGTGACTGACGAACTGCAGCAGGAAGAGGCAGTGACCGCTGCCGCGGAGGAGACGGTCGAGGCCGTCGCCGCTGACGAGACGGCTGCGGCCGTCGCCGCTGACGAGACCCCGGCTCCCGCTCCCGTTCCGGTTCCGACCGGTGGTGCGGTTCAGACCGTTGGTCGCCGCAAGGAAGCCGTGGTCCGCGTCCGGCTGGTGCCGGGCAACGGCGGCTTCAAGCTCAACGGCAAGACCCTCGAGGACTACTTCCCGAACAAGGTCCACCAGCAGCTCATCAAGGAGCCGCTGGTGACCGTCGAGCGCCTCGAGAACTTCGACGTGCTCGCGACCCTGAGCGGTGGCGGCCCCTCGGGCCAGGCCGGTGCGCTGCGCATGGCGATCGCCCGCGCGCTGACCGCCTTCGACTCGGAGGACCGCCCGGCGCTGAAGAAGGCCGGCATGCTCACCCGTGACTCGCGGGAGAAGGAGCGCAAGAAGTACGGCCTCAAGAAGGCCCGCAAGGCGCCGCAGTACAGCAAGCGCTGACGCGAACCCCAGCATTACCTGCGGGAGCAGGTTCGCCCCACTCGGGCGAACCTGCTCCCGCAGTCGTTTCAGGGGTGGTGGGTGGCGGAAGCGGCTTCGATCATGGCGGTTCGGGCCGCGAACGCCACCCGCGCACGGGGGACGCTGTGGAGTGCCGGATGACCGGTTGTGCGACGCTTGACCAACCGGTCGCAGACACGAGGAGGACTTGCTGCTGATGGCTCGGTTGTTCGGCACCGACGGTGTGCGCGGTTTGGCCAATGGCGATCTCACGCCGGAGCTGGGGATGTCGGTGAGCTCGGCCGCGGCGCGCGTGCTCTACGACCGGGACGACTCCCGGCGCCGGGTGGCGCTGGTCGGTCGTGACCCGCGGGCCAGCGGCGAGATGCTCGAAGCGGCCGTCGTGGCCGGTCTGACCTCGGCGGGTGCCGACGTCCTGCGCATCGGAGTCCTGCCGACCCCGGCGGTGGCCTACCTGGTCAAGGAGTTGGGCGCCGATCTCGGCGTGATGATCTCCGCCTCGCACAACCCGATGCCCGACAACGGCATCAAGTTGTTCAGCGCGGGCGGCAACAAGCTCCCGGACGCGATCGAGGACGAGATCGAGGCCCGTCTCCACGAGCACGTCGAGCGCCCCACGGGCGTGCACGTCGGGCGCGTCCGCGACGTCCCGGACGCCCTGCGCCGCTACACCGACCACCTGCTGATCGCGGCGCCGTCCCGGCTCGACGGCATCAAGATGGTCGTCGACTGCGCCAACGGCGCCGCCTCCGAAGCAGCACCCGACGCCTACCGCCGCGCCGGTGCGGAGGTCGTGGCCATCAACGCCGAGCCCGACGGCCTCAACATCAACGACGGCGTCGGATCCACCCACCTCGACGTGCTGCAGGCCGCGGTGCTCGAGCACGGCGCCGACCTGGGCATCGCCCACGACGGCGACGCCGACCGCTGCCTGGCGGTGGACGCCGCGGGCGACGTCGTCGACGGTGACCAGATCATGGCGATCCTCGCGGTCGCGATGTGCGAATCCGGCGAGCTGACGGACAACACGCTGGTCGCGACGGTCATGAGCAACCTCGGCCTGCACCTGGCGATGCGCGAGCAGGGGGTGTCCCTGCGCACCACGGCCGTCGGCGACCGCTACGTGCTGGAGGAGCTGCGCTCGGGGGGTTACTCGCTGGGCGGTGAGCAGTCCGGTCACGTCGTGCTGCCCGGCCACGCCACTACCGGCGACGGCCTGCTGACGGCGCTGCGCCTGATGGGCCGCGTCGCGGCGACCGACACCCCGCTGGCTGGGCTGACGAAGGTCATGCGCCGGCTGCCGCAGGTCCTGGTGAACGTCCGCGTCGCCGACAAGGCCGCGGCCGTGGTCGCCCCCGAGGTGACCGCTGCGGTCGCCGACGCGGAGGTCGAACTCGGCGAGACCGGCCGGGTCCTGCTCCGCCAATCCGGCACCGAACAGCTGGTCAGGGTCATGGTCGAGGCGGCCAGCGAGCAGAACGCGCAGGACATCGCGGACAGACTGGCAAAGATTGTTTCCGCTATTCGGTGATCTTTGTGATTTGAGTCTCCACAGGGCCTCGATCTGTGAGACCCTGCTCACATGGGTGCCATCGTCGTCGCCATAGTTGTCGGTCTCATCGCCGTCGGACTCGTTTTCGGGATCATCGCGCTCGGTGCGCTGATGCTCGGAGCTCTCAAGGCTGTCAACGCAGCCCACGAGGGTCGTTCCTGGTACGTCAACCGACGCCATCACAAGGTGTGAGACACCGATGCGCCTCCTCGGCGACCTCTGGACGGTCCTGATCGTCCCGCTCGTCTGCATGCTCCTGGGCGCGCTGATCTTCGCGGTCGTCCTCGCCCAAGGCTGGGGCCTGCCGACGCTGTTGCACTGAGTGCCATCCCGTCCGCCGCTCGCGTTCGGTAGGTTCGCGGTGCAATCACGACTGGACGGAGGCGGGGCGCGATGGTTCTGACGGTGACGCTGTTCGGGCTCGTTCTCGGACTTGGGCTGGGCTTCCTCGTCGGATTCCTGGTGTTCCGCAACAAGGGGCCAACCGGGCACGGCCAGCAGCCGCAATTCGCCCAGCCCCAGCAGTGGCAGCAGACGCCGCCGCAGCAGTTCGCTCCTCAGCAGGGCTTCGGCCAGCCGCCACGCCCTCCCCAGTGACCTGCGCGATCGTCAGCGCCGTCGGCACTACCGAAGGAAAGCCTTGCTCTCAGTCGCCATCTTCCTGCCCATCGGATTCGGGGTCGGGTTCCTCGTCGCCTTCCTGATCTTCCGCAAACGGCCGGGTCAGCAGGGCTACCCGCAGCAGTCGCAGTCCTGGAGCCAGCAGTACCCGCAGCCTCCGCAGCAGTGGGGCCAGATGCCGCCGCAGCAGTACCCGCCGCAGTGATGTGAGGAAGAGAGCACCTGCTGATTCGCGGTCGGCGGGCGGTCCCGGCCTGGCATGATGCGGCACATGGTGCGCCCGATCATTGGAATCCTTCTCCTGCTGCTGATCGTCGGCGCGGTCACTCTCGTGATCGTGCTGGTCAAGAGGAAGAACAAGCAGTCACCACCGCCCTACGGTCACCCGCCGCAGTGGGGCCAGCAGTACCCGCAGCCTCCGCAGCAGTGGGGCCAGATGCCCCAACTGCCGCAACAGCAGTGGGGCCAGTCGCCTCAGCAGCCTCCTCAGCAACCTCCTCAGCAGGGTTACGGGCAGTACCCGCCTCAGCAGTGAGCCCCCTTCGCGGATGCAAGTACCTGGGCCGTTCCGGCCTCTCAACGGCGCAATCCTGCGAAGATGAGGAACCAGACAGTCTTGGTTCGCGTCGGAACCTGTGCTTGAGCGCCGCATGGCGACGGCGGGTTCCTTTGATGGAGGGGGAAGGGTGACCGGGTTCGGGGCAAATGCCGGTGAGTTCTCATCGGCAGGTGGAAGCATTCGTGCGGCGGCGGATCCAGTCCGCGATCAGCACAGCAAGAACATCGCCGACATGGGGATGGGGCAGGCCGACTTCGGCAAGGCCCATGGCGAGAACTTCCAGCCCTACGACCAGGCGATGAAGAAGATCTCCAAGTGCGTCGCGAGTCTCGCCGACGGCATGGACGACTTCGCCGGAAAGCTGGAGAAGACCGGCTCCGGCTACACCTGGTCCGACGCCGACGCGGCCAGCACCGTCGGAAAGTCCGGGGGTAACTGATGGGCGACGACTCCAAGAACCCGAGCTGGGAAGAAATCAAGAAGGTCCTTGACGACCCCAACGTTTCTGATGACAAGAAGCGCGAACTCGCCAGTACCTATGCAGCTGAAGACGACGCAGCCTTGTTCGGGATCCGTGACGAGGTCGAGCCTTATCTTGCGAAGTATGACGACGGGTACTGGTCGACTCAGGGTGACTGGTGGGTTGGCGATCCCGACAAGGAACTCCAGGACGTCTACAACGATGCCAAGAAGGACGCGGACGCTGCTTCGAAGAAGGAGCAGCAGCACGATCAGGCCGTCAAGGACGGCAAAGGCAAGCTCGAGGACGTCAAGCGCAAGTCCGAGAACGGCGAAAACGGGGGTGCGGGCGCCAAGTCGGGTGATGAGCTGCTCGACGCCGGCAAGCCGGGGCTGAGGTTCTTCGAACGGTGGGTGCCGCTCTACGAGAAGATCCAGAACGACTACAACGACAAGAGCAAAGTGCTCAAGGTCGACAAGATCCGTGAGCACTACAACGAGCAGCGCCAGCTCAACTTCGACAAGTTCGCCAAGAACATCGAAGACCTGAAGAATGCCGAGAAGGGCATGCGCGAGTCTGTGCAGACCATGTCCGACAAGCTCGGCGGCTTGTGGAAGGGCTGGACCGGTGGTGCTTCGGACGCTTCCCAGGACTTCTTCTCGTCGAAGTTCACGCCGACCGCGCAGGAACGTGTGATCCAGAAGGTCAGCGACGCCGCATCGATGACTCAAGACACCGTGAAGTCCGTGTCGTCGATGATTCGTGAGAAGGCCACTGCGGCATTGGAACTCGACAAGTACTCCGAGCGGATCGGGGAAAAGGCCGACCAGGACTGGGACACCACCATCTCCGTGGCCAACGGAACTGACGACGACACCACACTGCGCAAGGCGTGCTCGATCTGGGGCGTGGAGGTTGAGCAGGGGTGCGACGGTGACCT
Source organism: Saccharopolyspora sp. NPDC049426 (assembly GCF_040676935.1). Lineage (NCBI taxonomy): Bacteria > Bacillati > Actinomycetota > Actinomycetes > Pseudonocardiales > Pseudonocardiaceae > Saccharopolyspora > Saccharopolyspora sp. NPDC049426. The sequence goes on from NZ_JBFAPZ010000001.1 coordinate 625,078, forward strand.
CGACGAGGAAGTGAAGCGCAAGATCGAGGACGAGTGCCGAAAGGTCGTCCGCGAGAACTTCGCGAAAACCGTCGAGGACACCACTTCCAAATTCGTGCAGATGTGTGACGACACCAAGAAGCACATCAACGAGGCTTGGAAGAAGCTCAACGACGAGCTGGGCAAGGTCGAGGAGAACCCATTCAAGAACCCGGGCCCTGCTGACAAGGGTGGTGACCAGAAGCCCGGCGGCCAGCAGCAGCCCGGCGGCCAGCAAGGCGCCGGCGGCGCTGGTGGTGGCGGCGCTGGTGATGGCGGTGCTGCTGGTGCTGGAAGTGGCGCCGGAGCGGGTGCTGGAGCCGGAGCCGGTGGCGGCGGGATGCCGCCCACTCCGGAAATGCCGAAGCCCCCGGAAAAGCCAGAAGTTCCTGGTATGCCGGGACAGGGCGCTCCAGGCGCTCCCGGCATGCCAGGTAGCGAGGGCGAGAAGGTGACCCTTGGTCAGGGCCCGAACGCTGTGACCGTTCAGGAACCCGGCACTGACGGCAAGACCCAGGTGCAGCTGACCGGGCCGGACGGCCAGCCTAAAACCTATGCGGTCGACTTCGGCCAGGGAGCACCTGGCCAAATGCCCGGACAACCCGCCGCTGGTGGGGTTCTCGGCGGCATGCAGACCATGCCCGCACCAGGGCAAGGCCCCGGTGTTCCGGGCGGTCCCCACTCGATTCCGGTGCAAGCCGGGCCGGACGGGCGCGCGGTCATCCATGAAGGTGACCGCACCATCACGCTGGAGCAAGGCCCCGGCGGTGAGATGAAGGTCAACGTCGACAACGGCGGTGGCCAGCCTCCGCTGAACCAGACGATCGACTTCGGTGATGAGCCGCCGAAGCCGCCGACTCTCGGTGATTCCGAAGGTGCGGCGGTTGGCGGTGGGATCGTTGGCGGCCCCTATCCCGCGGAACCTCCGCAGGGCGGTTTCCCGCCTCCGGCAGCTGGACCCGTGCCGGGCGGCTTCCCGCCGCCTCCGGCCGAGCCCGTCGCTCCTGCCGGGTCTTCGCCTGGCTTCGCGGGCGCAGGTGCGGGCAGCGGCTTCACGACGATGCCCGCACCTGAGACGAGTGGTTTCACGACCATGCCTGCGGCAGACCAGAGCGGCGGTCCGGTTCCGGGAGCTCCGGCGTCGACGGCTCCACAGGCCGCGGGCGTCGGGTCGTCCGCACCCGGTGGCGACGGAGTGCAGAACTCGTTCAGCAGCATGTCCGGAGATTTGTTCGGCGGCCAGGACCAGCCAAACCCTGCGCCTGGAGGGTCTGCCGGTCTCTCTTCGCTGGGCGGAGACCCGGCGGGCGGGCACGCGCAGGGTGCGGGTTCGACCGGCCTGTCTTCCCTCGGCGGTGACCCCGCCGGCGGTGGACAGCCCGGTGGATCTCAGAGCGGGCAGGGCTCAGCAGCGATGGGCGGCGGCATGATGGGCGGCATGATGGGCGGTGCGCAGGGCGGTCAACAAGGCGGCGATCAAGAGCGCACCAATGAGAGCCCGTGGCGCACCCAGGGGCAGCTCTTCGATGATGGCGTGGATGCCTCGAACGTGCGCTTCCGCTCGGTGCTCGGCGAGGACAGGGAGCAATGACCGAAATCAGCGAGAGCGCCAAGGCTTTCCGGAACTCGATGGAAGGTCTGGCCAGGACGAACGCGGCCAGCGTCCGGTCCGTTGAGCAGAGCTGGGCTGAATCCGCGAAGGCTGCCGATAAGTCCGCGCAGGAGACGACGGAGAAGGGACAGAAGCTCCTGGCCCGGGTCCGAGAACGTGCCGAGTACCTCCGTCGCGCAGACGAGAAGTCAGGAGTTCAGGAGATCTCCGTCGGCGAAGAGCCCGAGGTGGAGGACCTGGATCCCGAGGTCGAGCGGTTCTCGCAGCAGCTCTACGCGGTGCAGAAGAGCAAGGCCGAGGAAGCCGCCGCGACGACCGCGCAGTCCGCACAACCATCCGACCAGCCCGAGAGCGACGCCCGCCCCGCTCCGCAGCCCCAGGCACCGGAGAGCGCTTGGAACGTGCAGGCTGGCCGGTTCGGTCGTCGAAACGAGCAGCCCGCGCCGCCGCCTGCCACGCCAAAGCCACCGGCACCGCCCAAGCCGGCCCCTCGTCGGCAAAAGCCGACGTTCGATGATGACGACGACTACGAGAACCAGAGTTGGTTGCGTTGAACATTTTTCGGGCCGTGATCCAGCGATCACGGCCCGAAAACTCATTGCTGGGGATAGAAGCCACCTGGCTGCTGCGGGTTGCCTTGTTGCTTTTGGAAACCCTGTTGCGGGTAACCGACCTGCGGCGGGTAGCCCTGCGCGGGGAACTGCATGGGAGGGCCCCCGGGGTGGCCGGCTTTGGCGGGTTTTGGGTTCAGCGCTGCTTTGACAGGTGGTAGCGCTGTGACAACGAGAACGACGATGGCCAGCGCGAGCACGGTGATGTACTCGACGTCAGCGGCTTCGATGCTCGAACCGCGGTTGGCATCTGCGTGAAACGCCGTCGCGACACGGAAGCCCATCATGATCACGCCTAGTCCACCGCTGACCATCCCTAGCAGTGGTGCGAATGGTTGGCGGAGGAAGAGCAACACGGCAGTTGCCGCGATCCCCAGTGCTGTCAGCAGGCCGGTCGCGCTCGTTACCCAGAACAGCGCATCGCCGACACCAGCATTGGTCTCGCCGGTGATGCCACCCATCATGCCGATCGCGTCGTCGATGTATCCGATCGCGAATATCAACGAGATCAGTGCTGCGACAGCGCTGACAGCGGCTGCGGCGTAGGCAGCCTTGGGACGCGGCTCAACGATCTGCGGGTAGCCCGGCGGGGTGTGCGGCTGCTGTGGGAAACCTGCCTGGGGCTGCGAGTACGCAGGCTGTTGGGGGTATCCGGGTTGTTGCTGCGGATAGCCCTGCTGGTAATAACCCGGCTGCTGACCAGACTGTTGGGGCTGGCCGTACGGCGGCTGCGGGGGCGTCATGGGAACCAATTATCCCGCATCCGGTTGCTGTTGTGGAGGGGAAGTGCAGCACCGCGCCGTTACGCGGATTCCGCGTTGATTGTGCTCGAGCCTAAGTCGCTGGCTCCGCGAGCGAGATCTTATTGCTGCAGGTATCCGCGCGGCTGCTGCGGATATCCCGGTTGTTGATAGCCAGCTTGCTGCTGGGGCTGGCCACCGAAGGGTTGCATCGGGCGCGCGGCTGCAGGATTGATCGACCTGGGCTTGAGGGCCTTGCGAACCGACGGAAGGAAAGCAATCCCGGCAACGAGAGCGCAGACGAGGAAGACCGTGAATTGGATCGGCGGGAAGACTTCGACTGGGTTAGCGCCTGCCATCGCGCCCATCACGAAGACTTCGATGAGGTTGACCAGCACCAAAGTGCTGCCGCCGACCAGCACGAGTGGAGCGATCCAACGGCGGAGGAGGAACAGTACTCCACCAAGAATCAACAACAGACCAGCCGGAAGTGCCACCAGATCGAAGGGCAGTGCGTCGACGCTGAAGTTGCGCACCATGCTGGTGACGATGCTGATGAAGATGTAGAGCCCAGTGATGATCGCAATCGCGCCGATGATGATCCCGACGTTGCGACCGGCCCCCACGTTCGACTGCGCGTGGGGCTGCCCCGCTAGTGGGTGCAGCTGTTGTGGATAACCTGCATGGGGATGTGAATATGCAGGCTGTTGGGGGTATCCGGGCTGCTGCTGCGGGTGGCCCTGCGGCTGTGGATAACCCTGCTGGGGATATCCTGGTTGTTGGCCGGGCTGTTGCGGCTGGCCGTAGGGCGGCTGCGGCGAGGTCATGCCCGGAATTGTCCCGCATCCGATCAGGGATCCGGGAGGGTTCGAAGCAGCTCTAGATGGTTGATTCCGTGAAGATCACGTGAGGCGGGGTGCGCCCGTAGTTATGGGAGGAGGGTGTTCAAGATCAATGTGTGACGAAAGAACT